>NZ_JBHUXS010000011.1:172687-252075 GCF_042669245.1 Streptomyces sp. NPDC057249
TTTCCTCCGCGGGGTCGGCGCCCCGGGCGCGCCCGCGGCCCCGTGGGTCGGGCGGGGGCCGCCGGCACCCGGGCCCGGGGGGGGCGCCGGCGCCGGGGGGCGGGGCCCCCACGGCAGGGGTCAGACGCCGAACGCGGCGGGGTACTGGATCGTGCCCGTCGGGACCGGGCGGGTGTCGTCCAGGACCATGGCCATCTTGGCCTCGTCCGGGACGTCGAAGGGGGCCCGGATGCCGAAGCCGGAGGCCGGCGTGAAGCCGAACCGGGGGTAGTAGCCGGCGTGCCCCAGCACCAGGACGAGGTTTTCCCCCCTGGCCCGGGCGGCGTCCAGCGCCGCGCGGATGGCCGCCGAGCCGGCACCGGTGCGCTGGGCCGAGGGCAGGACCGCGCACGGAGCGAGGGCGAGCGCGGGTTCGCCGTCGACGTGGCAGCGGGTCAGCAGTGCGAGTGCCACCGGGGCGTTGTCGGGGCCGGTCGCGACCATGGAGAGGCCGTCGATCCATGCCTTCGGGTCGGCGCGCAGGGCCTCGACGATGTCGGCCTCCTGGGGGGTCGGGAAGGCCGCGAGGTTGATCTCGCGGATGGCGGGGATGTCGTCGGGGGTCTCGGGGCGGGTGTTCCAGGTGGTCATGGTCGTTCCGTTCTCTGAGGTGAGGGGGGCGGGGACGGCGGCGGAGCTGTGCTCGTCGCTCACCGCTGGCGGTCCCGGAACCGGTAGGTCGCGCGCAGATGCTGGGTGATGTCCTTCTTGGTGGCCTCGCGGCCGGCCCGCAGGCGGGCGTCGGTGCGCGAGGCCGCGTAGGCGTTCTCCCGCAGCAGCCGGTGGTAGCTGTCCAGCCGGCGCCGGGGAACTTCACCGGACTCGACGGCTGCCAGCACCGCGCAACCCGGCTCGCTGCCATGCCCGCAGTCGGTGAACCGGCATTCCCGGGCGAGGAGTTCGATCTCCGCGAAGGTCTGCTCAAGCCCCGTGCGGGCGTCGTGCAGACCGATCGCCCGCAGGCCGGGGGTGTCCAGCAGGACCCCGCCGTCCGGCAGCGGGACCAGCTCCCGCCACGCGGTGGTGTGCCGGCCCTTCCCGTCCGCGTCGCGCACGGCGCCGGTCGCCAGCCGCTCCTCGCCGAGGAGTTGGTTCCCCAGGGTGGATTTGCCCGCCCCCGAAGGGCCGAGCAGCACGACGGTGCCGTTCAGGACGGCCGTCAGGGTGTCCAGGCCCTCCCCGGTCACGGCACTGGTGACGAGCACGTCCGCGCCCGGCGCCACCTCGGCCACCTCGGCCGCGGCCTGCTGCGGGTCGGCACACCGGTCGGCCTTGGTGAGTACGACGACCGGCTGTGCGCCGCTCTCCCAGGCCAGGGCGAGCATGCGTTCCGTCCGGCCGTGGTTCCGCGGCACGGCCAGTGACACCGCCACCACGACGGTGTCGACGTTCGCGGCCAGTACCTGGCCCTGGGAGGTACGCGAAGCGGTGGACCGCACGAGCGAGGTGCGCCGCTCCAGGACCGTGTGCAGCACCGGTCCGCGACTCGTGGTGGCAGGCAACAGGGCAGCCCAGTCGCCCGTGGTGGGCACCTGCTCGGCGCCGCCGGGGATCTCCGCGTGGAGGATTCCGGCGTCGGTGACCGCTTCGCACGAGCCGCGTTCGGCGCGCACGACGCGGGCCGGGATCAGCCCGGCCCCGCGACAGGGGGCGAAGGCGTGATCCCACGCCTCGTCCCAGCCGTAATCCGCGAGGGAATACGGCTGGTCATGGTGATGGTACGAGAATTGAGACAACGTAAAGACCCTTGAACGAGGGCCCCGCGGAGGAGCGAAGAGCTCAGGTCAGACCGGGGCCCGGGACGTGAGGATGGTCCGGAGGGCGCTGCATACGGCAGCGGTCTCTACGGCAGTCATCAATCTCACCTCCCACTTCGTCCGGCATCGACCCAGTTGTCTCTGCGCCACGAATGCTAACACGCCCCCGAACAGTCGAGGTGTCCCAGGCGCCGATCGGACGGCCTCGGTCGGACGCCGCGCCTGGCGGCCGCCAAGATCGTCAAGCGCGGGGAGGCGCGCACCGGAGCCGTTCGAGTGGTTCCGCCCGCCGGGCACGCGGACGCCGTCGTCCGGTGCGGGCCCGGCCGCACCGGGCCCGGCGAGCGGTGTCGCACGCGGCGACCGCCTCCGACACACGACAGGCGCGGCCCCCTGTCTCCATAGAGTGGGACGAGGAGGCGATACGGGGCGAAACCCCCAGCCGGTCCGCGCGCCGCCTCCTTCATCTCATGGCTGCCAGAAGGAACGTGGCGCCGGTAGTCCACCGAATCGGGAGTTCGTACGTGACGCCTCAGTGCTCCTACACGCGTCAGATCGCCGCGCAGCGCCGGGCGGGCGACCGGAGCAGAGCCGGCGGGCACACCCCGGCCGAGTCGTCCGCGCTGCGCGCCGCGCTCGCCGCCGCGTCCGAGGACACCCTGGTGTACGACCTGGACGGCATCGGACGCCAGTACGCCGCCGTCCGCGCCGAACTGCCCGGCGTGGACGTCCGGTTCGCGATGAAGGCGTGTCCGGTGGACGAAGTGCTCGGCCATCTCGCCCGGCTCGGGTCCGGCTTCGACGCGGCCGGCCCGCAGGAGATCGCGCAGGCCCTGCGCACCGGAGTGGGGCCGGAGCTGATCCACTACGGCAACACCGTCAAGTCCGACCGCAACATCGCCGAGGCGTACCGGCTGGGCGTACGCGACTTCGCCACCGACAGCCGCGAGGACGTGACGGCGATCGCGCGACACGCGCCCGGTTCACGGGTGTTCTGCCGGGTCTCCACCACTGGGAGCGGTGCGCTGTGGGGGCTCAGCCACAAGTTCGGCTGCTCACCCGAGGACGCCCTGCGCGTGCTCGGAGCCGCCCGGACCGCCGGCCTCGTGCCGTCCGGGCTTTCGGCGCACGTCGGTTCCCAGCAGATGACGGCGGAGGCATGGGGCGAGGCGATCGAGACGCTGGCCGCCCTGGTGGGCGCGCTCAACCGGACCGGCATCGTGCCGGACCGGATCAATCTCGGCGGGGGGCTTCCGGCGCTCGGCGTGCTCGACCGCTACGGGCGGCCGCTGCAACCACCGATGGGCACGATCTTCCGGGTGATCCGCGACGGCATGGAACGGCTGCGCGCCGCCAACCCGGGACCGCTGCGCTTCCTGCTGGAACCCGGCCGGCACCTGGTCGCCGACCACGGGGCGATCCGGGCCCACGTCGCCCGGCTCACCTCCCGTCAACGGCTCGACGGTACTCGGGAGGACTGGCTCTACCTCAGCTGCGGGAAGTTCAACGGCCTCTACGAGATGGACCAGTTGCGGTACCGGCTGGAGTTCCCCTCCCACCCGGACGGCCGGTTCGTCGACGCCCTGGTGGCCGGGCCGACCTGCGACAGCGACGACGCGTACGCACGGGAGGGCGGCACGGTCCGCGTTCCGCACGCGGTCGCCTCCGGCGACCCGGTCTGGGTCCACTCCTGCGGCGCGTACGCCACCGCCTACACCACCCGGGGCTTCAACGGCTTCGCGCCCCTGCCGTACACCTGCGTGGGTGGCTCATGACGCACTCCTCGATGATTCGCCCGCTCCGGGAGGAGGACTGGGAAGAGGTGGTGGCGCATGAACGACGCGCCTACACGGCCAGCGGTTTGACCGAGGGCGAGGAGGCGCTGCGGTCCCGGCACCGAGCGTCGCCGTCGACCTGCTTCGTGCTGGAGTGCGAGGGTGCCTTCGGCGGCTACCTGCTCGCCCTGCCGTACCCGTTCGGCCGCTGCCCGGACCTGAGCCTGCTCGAAGGAGAAGCGGCCGCCGCCCCCGGGACCAACCTGCACGCGCACGACCTGGTGATCGCCGAGCGGATGCGCGGCCGCGGCCTGGCTCCCCGGATGCTCCGGCACCTGGAGGAAGTCGGGCGGGCGGCCGGATACCGGACTCTCTCCCTGGTCGCCGTGCACGGTACTCAGAGCAAGTGGCCGGCGCTGGGCTACCGCGCCCGGCCCGACATCCCGCCTCCCGCGAGCTACGGTCCCGGCGCGGTCTACATGACCCAGGAGTTGGACGAGCGGAGCTGACAGGCCGTCAGTACCGCCAGCGCGTTGCCTCGATGATTTCCGCGTCGGGGCGGCCCGCGAACACCTCCGCCTCCGCCCGCCGCACCGCCAGCACCGCCTCGTACAGCTCGCGGCCGAGCGCCCGTCGCAGCACCGCGGACTTCTCGAACGCGTCGGCCGCCTCCGACAGGCTGACCGGGAGGCGCTCGGCGGAGGCCGCCGCTGCCGGGTCGCCCCGGGTCTCGGGAGGCAGGGGCAGCCCGGCATCGAGGCCCGCGAGCCCGGCGGCCAGCAGACCGCCCACCGCGAGATACGGGTTGGCGGCGGCGTCGAAGCACTTGAACTCGGCGTTCGCCTCCCCGGCGGCAGAGCCCGTGATCAGGCGCAGCGCCGCCTCACGGTTCTCCAGCCCCCAGCACCGGTACGCCCCGGCGAAGTGGGCCGGGACCAGGCGCAGATAGGAGGCGGCGCCCGGCGCGCCGAGGGCGAGCAGCGCGGGCAGCTCCGCCAGCGCGCCGGCGAGGAAGTGCTCCGCCTCGGGGTGCAGCCCGTGCGGTCCCGGGCCGCCGTGGCCGAGGTTGCGACCGTCCCGCCAGAGGCTGAGATGGAGGTGGCCGCCGTTGCCGAGCGCGCCCTCGGTGAAGACCGGGGCGTGGGAGACGCGCAGGCCGTGCCGGGCGGAGACGGCCCGGATGGTGTGGCGGATCAGCATCGTGGTGTCGGCGGCCTCGACCGGGCCCTCGGCGGCCACCGAGACCTCGAACTGCCCGGCGGCGTACTCGGGATGGAGCTGCGCCACGGTGAGCCCCTGGGCGGTGAGCGCGCGCAGCACGTCCCGGAGGTAGTCGGAGTGCTCGATGAAGCGGGTCATGCCGTACCCGGGCCCGGTCGCCGCCGGATCACCGGCGGCGTCGGCCACCGTCCACTCGACCTCGATCCCGGCGCTCACCGTCAGGCCCCGCCGCTCGACGGCCTCCGCGGCCCGGCGGGCGAAGCCGCGCTGACAGCCGGGGTGGGGGGCACCGTCCTGGGTGTGGCGATCGGCCGGGGCCCACGCCCAGCCCGGCTGGGCCGCGAGAGGCGTGAGCCGGTCGAGATCCGGGACGAGGCGCAGGTCGCCCACCGCGCCCGTACTGGAGGGTGCGGAGGTGAAGGAGTCGTCCACCAGGGCGACGTCGAAGCAGGGCGGGGCGCCGACCCCGAACTCGGCGGCGTGCACGAGCCCGCTGAGGGGGACCGACTTCACCCGGGTGAGCCCGGCGTTGTCGACCCAGCCGAACACCACCCCGTCGATTCCGTCGTCGGCGAGCTGGGCTTCGGCCGCCCGGGCCTGGGCGGCCCGATCGGCCCCGGAGCGCGTGATGATCATGCGCCCATGCTGGCGTTCGCGGCCGAGGGTGCGCCACGCTACGGCAGGCAGTTCACTCGTCCGTGGACACCCCGGACGACACGCTGACTCAGGCGTGGCGCAGGCAGAGGCTGCCCCACTGGAAGCCCGCGCCGATGCCGGAGAGCACATAGACGTCCCCCGGAAGCAGGGCGCCCTCGGTCACCGTGGTGTGCAGCGCGGTGAACGCCCCCGCCGAACCGGTGTTGCCCAGCCGGTCGATCGTGACGGCGGCGCGGTCACGGGGGACGTCGAGGGCGCTCAGGGTCTCGTTGAGGATGTTCAGGTTGGCCTGGTGCAGGAAGAAGTGCCGGACCCGGTCCACGGGCACCCCGGCCCGGTGCGCGGCGCCGCGGATGCTCTCGGGGAGCCGGGTCGTCGCGGTGTTCCACACGGAACGCCCGTCCATGCGCAGGTAGTGCTCCCCGGCGGCGACGGTGGCGGTGCTCGCCGGCAGCCGGGAGCCCCCGGCGGGGATCTGCACGTCGTACGAGAGCTGGGAGCCCAGGTCGTACGAGAGCAGACCGGCTCCGGGCGTCTCGCTGCGGGTGAGGACCACGGCCGCCGCGGCGTCCCCGAAGAAGACGCGCGTGGTGCGGTCGGCGGGGTCGGTGATCCTGGACGCGCAGTCGGCCGCGAGGAGGAGGACCGTTTCGATGGAGGGGTTCTGCAGGAGGTGCGCGGCGATCAGCATGGCCTGGATGCCGGAGGCGCACGCGGCCTGGGTGACGTCCAGCGACAGGGCTCGGTGGGCGCCGAGGGCGTCCTTGACGATCAGCGCGGTCGACACGAGCGGCTGGTCGCCCGTGTAGCTGGCCACGATGACCGCGTCCAGCCCGGCCGGCTCGACCCCGGCCGCCTCCAGCGCCGGGCCCGCGGCGGCGACGCACATGTCGGAGGTCGCCAAGTGCGGTGCCAGGCAGCGGCGTTCGCGAATGCCGGTCCGGCTCGTGATCCACGCGTCGCTGGTGTCCAGGGTGCGCGTCAGCTCCTGGTTGGTGACGACCGCCGGCGGGAGGTGCATCCCGGTCCCGGCGACGGCGAACGGCACGGACAGCCCGGCGCCGGTCTGATGGAACCGGCTCTGGCGGGGGAGGGGCTGGTGAGGAAGGGCCTGGCCGGGCGCGAGAGCTCCCATGTTCCGTACCTTTCGAAAGCGGTCCGAGAAAGGCCCCGTCGCATTCCGAAGCCGCCGTATCGTCTCACGGAAATCCCGTGGGAAAAGTGCGCGGTAATCCGTGAGCGTGAGCAATGACGGGGCGGCTTGACAGAGGAATGGCGGAAATGCATTCCGAGCGGTCACGACGTCCATATCCGGTCGCGGCGTCGTTTTCCAGTCGCGACGTCGTTCTGCGGTCAGGGCGCCGTTTTCCCGGCCGGCCGAGTGCCCAGGGACGGTACGGAGTCCAGCAGCGTCCTGGTGTACGGGTGGGCCGGTGCGCTCAGAAGCGTTGCGGTCGGCGCGGTCTCCACGATCCGGCCGTGCCGCATGACCGCCACCGCGTCGGAGACATGGCAGACGGCCGGCAGGTTGTGGCCGATGAACAGCATGGACAGACCGAGCTCCCGCTGGAGCCGGCGGACCGTGTTCAGGACGGACGCCTGCACCGAGACGTCGAGCGCCGAGGTGATCTCGTCGGCGATCAGCAGCCCCGGCTCGACGGCCAGCGCACGGGCCAGGGCGACCCGCTGCCGCTGCCCCCCGGACAGCTGCCGGGGCAGGCGGTCGGCGAGCCCCGCGTCCAGGCCGACCAGGTCCAGCAGCTCGGCGACGCGCTCCCTGCGCCCCGCCCGGTCGAGCCGCCGGAACACCGTGGCAGCCTCGGCCAGCGTCTGACGGGCGGTCATCCGGGGATCGAGCGCGGTGTCCGGGTCCTGGAGGACCACCTGCACCCGGCGGGCCAGCCGGCGCCGGTCCCGGACGGTGCGGGTGCGGACCTCCTCCCCGTCGACCAGGATGCGGCCGCCCCGTACCGGCACCAGCCCCACGATCGCGCCCGCCAGCGTGGACTTCCCGGAGCCCGACTCCCCGACGAGGCCCAGCGTCGTACCGGGCGCGATCTCCAGCGAGACCCCGTCCACGGCGGCGAACGAGCCACGGGGGCCGGTGCGCCGGACCGTGAGGCCGTCCACCCGGAGCGCCGTCATGACGCGGTCACCGTCTCCGGGGCGGCCGGCACCGGCAGCGGGTACCAGCAGGCGACCCGGTGGCCGGAGCCCAGGTCGTCCAGCGGCGGAGCCTGCTCGGCGCAGCGGTCGCGGCGGCGCGGACAGCGGGCCTCGAACGCACAGCCCCGCGCGGGCGCGTGCGGATCGGGCGGGGCGCCCTCGACCGTCGGCAGCGGGCGGTTCCGGTCGGCGGCGAGGTCCGGGACCGACGCGACGAGCGACCGGGTGTAGGGGTGTCGGGCGCCCGTGGCGAGCCGGCCGACGGGCAGGGCCTCGACGATGGTGCCCGCGTACATGACCAGCACCCGTTCGCAGAACTCGGCGACCAGCGCGACGTCGTGGCTGATGAACAGGATCGCGGCGGAGGTGTCCCGCCGGATATCCACGAGCAGCCGGGTGATCTGCCGCTGCACCGTCACGTCGAGCGCGGTCGTCGGCTCGTCCGCGATGATCAGCCCCGGCCGCACCATCAGCCCGGCGGCGATCATCACCCGCTGGCGCTGGCCGCCGGAGAGCTCGTACGGCCGCGAGCGCAGCAGTGACGGGGGGAGGGCGACGCGGCGCAGGGCCTCGGCGGCCTGTTCAGTGGCCTCGGCACGGCCCACCCCGCGATGCGCCCGGACCGCCTCGGTGAGCTGGGTGCCGATGCGCAGGGCCGGGTTGAGCGCGGACGCCGGGTTCTGGAAGATCACCGACAGGCCCGTCGCGAGACGCCGGTCCCGCTCCTTCCGCGTCAGTGCGCCGAGGTCGGTCCCGAGCAGGCGCAGCGTACGCCGGGAGACCCGGGCGCCGTACGGGAGCAGATCGGCGACGGCCAGCGCGGTCAGCGACTTGCCCGACCCCGATTCGCCGACCAGCCCGACGATCTCTCCCCGTCCCAGCGACAGGCTCACCCCGCGCACCGGGCGGATCGGTCCGGCGGGCGTCGGGAGCTCGACGGTGAGGCCGTCGACCTGGAGGACCTGCCCGTCCTCGGCCGGACCGCTCGGGGCGGAGCGCTGTGCCGGGACGCGTGCCACCCGGCCGCGCCGGGCGGCGCCGCCGGCGAGGACCTCGCCCAGCAGCTGGAACGTCAGGGCCGCGTACACGAGTGCCAGGCCCGGGGCGAGCGCGGGCAGCGGCTCGGCGTAGATCCGGTCGAGCCCCTGGCTGAGCAGCTGCCCCCAGTCGTAGCCCGGGGGCCGGACGCCCAGCCCGAGGAAGCTCAGCCCGGAGAGCGCGACCAGGGCGGTGCCCGCCGCCGTGGTGACGCTCAGGAGCAGCGGCTCGGCGATGTTCGGCAGGACATGGCGCCACAGCAGCCGGAGCCGGCCCAGCCCGAGGACCCGGGCGGCGGCCAAGTGGTCGGTGCCCGCGACGCCCGCCGCGAGGGTCTGGGCCAGGCGCGCGAAGCCGGGCACACTCGCGGCTGCGAGGGCCAGCACCGCCCCGGCCGTGCCCGCGCCGAACACCACCGCGAGGAACATCGCGACCAGGAGCGCCGGGAACGCGAGCAGGAGGTTGATCAGCCCGGCGGCCAGCCGGCGGGCGCGCGGGCCGACGACCGCCGTACCGGCTCCGAGGAGCACGCCCGCGGTCGCCCCCAGGAGCACCGACGCCAGTGCGAGCAGCAACGACGGCCGGGCCGCCGCCAGGATGCGGGCCAGCAGGTCCCGGCCGAGGCCGTCCGTGCCGGCCGGATGCGCCGCCGAGGGCCCTTGCAGCACGGCCGAGGGGTCGGGGCGCTCGGCCGCCGCGCCCCAGAACAGCGGGCCGGCCACGGCGAGCACGACGAGCGACGCCAGCATGGCCCCGGTGACCCAGGCCATGGGGGAGCGCCGGAAACCGGTGGGAAAGCTCATGATCACATCTCCCGGATCGCCGAGCGGGGGTCGAGCAGGGCGAGCAGCACATCGACCAGGAGACCGGCCAGCAGCACGGTGGTGCCGAGCACCAGCACCATGGCCTGGACCACCGGATAGTCCTGCGCCACCACGGACTGGGCCATCGCGGACCCGATGCCGGGCCAGGCGAACACCTTCTCGACCAGGACCGTGCCCGCGATCAGGGCGGGCAGCAGGCTTCCGGCGACGGTGAGCGCCGCGGACGCCATGTTCGGTGCCGCGTGCCGCAGATAGCGGCGTGCGGCGGACAGCCGTTTGCTCCGGGCGGTACGCAGATAGTCCTCGTCCAGTACCTTCAGCGCCTCCACCCTGACGATGCGCAGGAGTACGGCGGTGGGGGTCAGGGAGAGCGCGAGGACCGGGAGCACGAGGGAGGCGGCGCCCGCCGCGCCGGCCACCGGTAGCAGCTGCAGCCCGACGGCGAGCAGGGCGGTCAGCCCGGCGGCCAGCACGAAGTCGGGCACCCCGGTCAGGCCCGCGGTGACCGTGGTGAACGCCAGCTCGGTGCGCGGGCGGCGGCCGTCGCGGGTGCGGACGGCGGCGAGCAGTCCCCCGGGCAGGGCGACGGCGAGCGCCGTGAGGAAGGCGAGTCCGGCGATCTCCAGGGTGGCAGGCAGTCGGGTGCGGACCAGCTCCGCGACCGGCGCCCCGGTGACCAGCGAGGTCCCGAGGTCGCCGTGCAGCAGACCGCCGAGGTACTGCCGGTACTGGGCCAGGAACGGCATGTCCAGCCCGAGCGCGTGCCGCCGGGCGGCGACCAGGTCGGGGGCGGCGTCCACACCGAGCGCGGCCCGCACCGGGTCGCCCGGGATGAGGCGGATCATCGCGAACGACGCGGTGACGACGATGCCGAGGGAGACGAGGAGCCGGAGGCCGCGGCGGCCCAGGAACACCGTCCAGGGGTGCCGCAGCAGTGGGGGAACGGTCATGGCGGGCACCGGGATCACTGGTGGAGGCGGATGCTGGTGGGGACGAGCCGGCCGCCGAACGTGGTGGTGAACGTGGTGCGGTGGCCGTACACGCCGCTGCGGCCCTCGGCGATCGGCAGCGCGGCGGCCGAGCGGAAGAGCGCGGCGGCGGCCCTGTTCCACGTGGCGCACCCCGTCGTGTCCGGTTCCCGCAGGGCCCGGGCGACCAGGGCGTCGTACTCGGGATCGGTTACCCCCGCGAAGTTCAGGCCCTCGGCGGGGGCCGGGCCGGAGAAGAAGGGGATGAAGCCCGCCGGCAGGGCGAAGCCCGGCGTGCTGCCGACCACCACGTCGAAGTCGGCCGTCGTGTACATCGCGTTGACCAGGGCGGGCAGGCTCTCGGTGATCAGCTCGACCTCCGCCCCGAGCGCCCTCCACTCGCGGGCCATCAGCTCGGCGACGGACGCCAGTGTGGGGCCGAGATCGGGGCTGGTGATCAGGCGGAGCCGGAGGGCCCGGCCGTCCTTCGTCCGCGAACCGCCGGCCGAACGGGTCCAGCCCGCCTCCCGCAGCGCCTCCGCGGCGTCCGCCGTGGGCAGGTTGGCGTCGGCGAGGTCGGCATGGCAGACGGCCCCCTCGGCGCCGAAGTCCTCGGCGGGGCTGCCGGTACCGCCCACGGCGACGTTGGCGAGCCCCTCGCGGTCGAGAGCGGAGACCAGGGCCCGGCGCACCGCCCGGTCGGCGAGGACCCGGCCCGGGCGCTGGTTGAAGAAGGTGAGCCCGATGACGGTCGCGACCTCGGAGACGGCCAGGCCGTGGCCGGTCAGCCGGGCGCGGTCGGGGCCGCTCACCCGGGCGATGTCGACACCCCCGGTCAGCAGGAGGTTCGCCGCCGTGGACGTCTGGGGCACCACCGAGAGCACGATCCGCCCGGGCAGGCCGCGTGCGGCGGTCGTCGCACCGGCCGGCCCCCAGGTGTAGCCGTCGCGGACGGTGAACTCGTACGGCCCGCCGGGGGTGTAGCGGGTCAGCACGTAGGGGCCGGTGCCCTGGGTGGCGCGGGCGAGCGAGCCGGGCCGGTCCAGGCCCGCGGGGCAGACGATCGGCAGCACCCCGACGGTGCGGAGCAGGAAGGGGAACGGGGCGCCGGCCACCACCGTGACCGTGCGCGTCCGGTCGTCGGCGCGCGCCGTGAGCGGGACGTTCGGCAGGACCGTACGGGCTCCGGCGAGCTGGTGGTCCGGGTCGGCCGCGTAGGTCAGCGACCGGGCGACCGCCGAGGCGGTGAGGGGGGTCCCGTCGGAGCAGGTGACGCCTGCGCGGAGCGTGAACACGGCACGGGTGGCCGTCGCCCGCCAGGAGGTCGCCAGGCCGGTGACCAGTCCGCCGTCGGGGGCGGGGTTCACCAGGGAGTCGTACGCGTAATGGGCCTGGGAGGCGCCGAAGGTGGAGTACGGGTCGAAGCTCGGCGTCTCTCCGGCCTCGGCGATCCGGACGGTGCCGCGGTCCACCAGCGGGGTGGTCGTCGAGGAGCGGGCGACGCCGCCGCAGCCGCTCAGCGCGAGGGCCGAGGCGGTGAGCGCGGCCGTCAGGGCGGCCGGCGGGGTGCGTCGGAGCATGGCGCCATGGTGCCACCGGGGAGCGGTCGCGATGATCCAACTTCCTTGCGCGGAAAGCCTGTTCGAGTGCCCGGAATCGCCGGGCCGCCCGGGCCGGGCGCGGCCGGGACGGTCCGGGGCGCACCGGGGCGGCCGAACCTGATTCACCCGTACGAGTCGGGGCGGGGCCGTCGGGGCATGTGCCAGAAAGCACATTGCAAAAAGGATAGTCGGATAATCATTTCGCGAGTGTGCCGGGGACGCTCAATTCCGGACACGGGAAATGGCCACCCACACTCACACGAGTGAACCCGGAGGAATCCATTTGGCCGAGGCGGGCGTTGTTCGACTACCGTGATCAAGGGATCGGACGGCGTGTTCCCGTCGTTCGGACATTCGGCTTCCGGGACCGTGCCGGTTTTCCGGTCCGTACCGGAATTCGAAACGGAATTCCCGATTTCCGCCCGGCGGTGCGCCGCTCCCCTTCTCGTCGTGCCCGGGTTCCCTGTCATACGTATGCGTGGAGAGGATGGAGCGTCATGCCGCCTGTAGTACCGCCGTTTCTCGTCGGGCTCATCGTCGCGCCGCTGGCCAAGCGTCTGCTGAAGCCACTGGTGGGTGGAGTCGTCAAAGCGTCCGTCGGAATCGCGATGGAGGTGAAGAAGGCGGCCCACGAGGCCGGGGAGAACATCCACGACCTCGCGGCCGAGGTCGCCGCCGACGTGGTCGCCGCCCAGATCGCCGCCGGCGACACCGAGGGCCACTCGGTGCCCGGTCAGCATGCGACCGGAGCCGGTGCCAAGGGGGACCGGAGGGCCCCGAAGATCCGCGCGACCGCCGAGAGCGCCGCCGCGAAGACGCACTGACGGCCTGTCCGGCCCGCGGCCGCCACCGGGTGAGCCCGCCGATCGACTGCGGCGGGGCGCGCCAGGGTGGCGGCCGTTCTCGGGCCGCCCCGGCCCCGTACCCCCTCCGGCGCCGCCGCCGGCCCGTTCCGCATCTCCCTTCCCGTTTCGTCGCCCCGACCCGTCGACTCCGTGACGGCCTTCCGCGACCTCCGCAAATCAGGTGAACGTACACATGCCATCGCTCCTGGGAGCCGCGTCCGGATTCCGCTCCGTGGCACCGGCCGCGACCCCTCGCTCGGTCACACCGGGCCGCCAGCGCTGGGACGTCGGGCTCGTCGTCGGACGCCCCCGGACGGCCGAGATCCTCGCCGCCGCGCTGCGCCGCATCCCCGGGATCACCGAGGCCCAGGCCAGCCCGGTCACCGGCGGGGTGCTCGTCCGGCACGACGCACGGCTGCGCGCCGCGGACGTCGGCCGGATCATCGGCCGCACCGTCGCCCGGCTCGCCCGGGAGGCGGCCGGAGCGGGACGGGCGGCGACGGACCGGCCCGTGCCGGCCCCCCGGGCGGATCGCGGTCTCGTGGTACGGCCGGTGCTCGCCGTCGGCGGCGGGGTCGCGGCCGGCACCGCGCTGGTCAAGGGATCGGCGCTGACCCGGCAGCTCGTGGCCGTCGGCGGAGTGGCCGCGGCGACCGCGGTCGTCCTGCGGAAAGCGTGGCGCGGCACGGCCGAGGCGGCCGGACCCGACGCCGAGCGGCACCCCCTGCTGGAGATCGTCGGACCCCACCGCCCCCGCCTCTACCGGGCCGCCGCCCTGTCCGTCGCCTGCCAGGCCGCGGAAATGGCGCTCGGCACCTTCCTCGGATGGACCGGACTGGTCCTCATCAAGGGCGAGGCGGCGCCGCTGGCCCGCCTCGGCCTGACCACGGCATCCGCCCAGCTCTGGGGGCTGGCCGGACTGGTGGCCGCCGCCTGCGCCGCCGTCGCGGGACTCTCGTACGCCTCGAACCTCCAATGGCGCCGGCTCGGCCAGGACATCGAACACGACTGGCGGGGACGCACCTACCGGCACGTCCAGCACCTCGAACTGAGCCAGCTGGAGGGCGAGCGGACCAGCAGGGTGGCCGGCACCCTCACCAACGACGTCGGCCAGCTCGGCGCCTTCTTCGCGGGCCCGGCCAACGACGTCCTGCAACTCGGCACCAGCCTGGCGCTGCTCGTGCCCGCGTTCCTCCTGCTGGCACCCCAGATCGCCTGGATCGCCTTCCTCCCGATCCCGGTCATCGCCTGGCTGTCGCTGCGCCACCAGGAGAGGGCCGCGACGGACTACGCCGCCACCGGCGAACACCGAGCCCGGCTCGGCAGCCAGGTGATCAACTCGCTCGAAGCCGGCGCCACCGTCAAGAGCTTCTGCACCGAGGCGTACGAGGCCGAACGCGTCGACGAGCTGAGCGACGCCGTCCAGGAGAGCAGCCACCGCACCGACCGGGGCACCCTCCGCCACGGCGAGACCGTCCGGGCCTGCACCACCGCGTCGATGGCCGGCACCCTGCTCATCGGCGGCCGCGCGGTCCTCGACGGCACCCTCCGCTTCGAGGTGTTCAGCCCGCTGATCGGCCTCCCTCAGATGCTGCTCATGCGGATGAGCCGGCTCGGCGGCATCGCCGACCAGTACCAGCGCACCCTCGCCTCCTACGAACGGGTCCAGCGGCTGCGTGAGCTGCCCGTCGAGGCCGACCGCGGCGAGGAGCCGCTCGAACTCCCCACCGTGCGCGGCGAGATCGTCCTGGACGAGGTCACCTTCGCCTACCCCGGCCGCCCGGCGGCCCTGGACAACCTCTCGCTGACCGTCCCGGCCGGTCGGGTCACCGCCCTGGTCGGCGCCACCGGCTCCGGCAAGACGACGATCGCCAAACTGCTCATGCGCTTCCAGGACGCCGAGTCCGGCCGGGTCCTGCTCGACGGCCGGGACGTCCAGGACCTGCGGCGGCACGACCTGCGCCAGGCCGTCGGATTCGTCGCCCAGGACCCGTTCCTCTTCGACGGCAGCATCGCCGACAACATCCGCTACGGCAGCTTCGGCGCCTCCGACGAGGCCGTCGTCCGGGCCGCCGCCATGGCCGAGGCCCACACCTTCGTCACCACCCTGCCGAACGGCTACGACACCGTCATCGGCGAACGCGGCGCCGCGCTCTCCGGGGGCCAGCGGCAGCGGATCGCGCTGGCCCGCGCGATCCTCAAGGACTCGCCCGTCGTCATCCTCGACGAGGCGACCTCCGCCGTCGACAACGAGACGGAGGCCGCCATCCAGCGCACGCTGCACAGCTTCGCGGCCGACCGGACCATGATCGTCATCGCCCACCGCCTCTCCACGGTCCGCCACGCCGACCGCATCTACGTCCTGGACAAGGGCGGCATCGTCGCCGAGCAGGGCACCCACGACGAACTCCTCGCCCAGCACGGGCTCTACGCATCCCTTTGGCAGCTCCAGGCCGGCGAACTCGCCGCCTGACCGCAGGAATCAGCCCCGCGCCCGGCCGCGTGACACCACCGCGGCCGGCGCGCCCTGCACGCATGCCCTCTCCTTACCTCTGGAGGTACCCCCATGTCCCGTCGCGACGGCGACGTCCTTCCCCTGACCGCGGCCCAACGGGAGATCTGGCTCGCCGAGCAGAGCTCGCCGACGCCGATCCCGGGCTACCGCGTCGGTGAGTGCCTGGAGATCCATGGGCCGGTCGACCCGGAGCTGTTCGACGCCGCGCTGCGCCGGGTGGTGAGCGAGGTCGACGCCCTGCACGTGACCTTCACCGACGACGGGGACGGGCCGCGCCAGATCCTCCGCGAGACCTGGGACTGGGCACCCGTCCACCTCGACCTCGGCGCGGAGCCGGACCCGGGGGCGGCGGCCAGGGAATGGATGGAGCGCGACCTCGCCCGCCCGCTGGACCTGTCCCGTGATCCGCTGTTCGGCCACGCGCTGATCCGGCTCTCACCGACGGAGTACTTCTGGTACCTGAACTACCACCACGTGGTCCTCGACGCGATCAGCAGCTCGATGATCCGGCAGCGGGTCGGCGAGGTGTACTCGGCGCTGGCCGGGGACGCCGCCGTCCCGCCGTCCCCGTTCGGCGCACTGCGGGACCTGGTCGACAGCGACGCCGACTACCGCGCCTCCGACTCCTTCACGGCGGACCGCGCCTACTGGCACGAACGCTTCACCGACCTGCCCGCCCCGACACGGCTCACCGACACCTCCGCGACCGATCCGCACCGGGTCCTGCGCGTGGCCGGCGAGCGGGAGCTGCGGGACCCGGAGGCGCTGCGGGCGGCGGCGGCCCGGGCCGGTGTCCGGTGGTCCCGCGTGGTGATCGCGGCGACCGCGCTCTACGCCCACCGGCTGAGCGGCGCCCGGGACGTGGTCCTCGCCCTGCCCGTCACCGCCCGCCGGGGCCCCGGACGCGACCTGATGGCCGTGCCCGGCACGATGTCCAACGTGGTGCCGCTGCGGCTGACCGTGCGCCCGGACATGCCGTGGGGCGAGCTCGTGGCCCAGGTGGCGCGCGAGGTCGAGGCGGCCGTCGCGCACGAGCGGTACCGCGGCGAGGACCTGCTCCGCGACCTCGGCGCGCCCGGTGGCATCGGCACCGCGTTCCCGCTGATCGTCAACATCATGGCCTTCAACGCCAGGCCCGACTTCGCCGGACACCCCGCGTCCGTGCACCACTTCGTCTCCGGCTCGACCACCGACCTTGCCGTCTGGCTGTTCGACTACCGGGACGGCAACCCCCCGCTGCTCCGGCTGCACGGTGCGCCGGACGCGTACGGTGACGACGACCTCGCCGCACACCAGGGACGGCTGCTCGCCCTGCTCGACGCGGTCGCGGACCTCGATCCGGACGAGACCGTGGGCGGGGTCGACCTCCTCACGGCCGAGGAGCACCGCGAGGTGGCGGCGCTGGGTACCGGGCCGACGGAGACGTCGCCGGACGCGAGTCTGCCGGAGCTGTTCCGGGAGCAGGTGCGGACGGTTCCGGACCTGACGGCGCTCGTGTGCGGCGATGTGTCCTTGTCGTACGCGGAGTTGGATGCGCGGGCGAACCGTTTGGCCCATGCGCTGATGGCGCGTGGGGCGGGTCCTGAGCGGCTGGTCGCGGTGGCGTTGCCGAGGTCGGCGGAGCTGGTGGTGGCGATCCTCGCGGTGCTGAAGTCGGGTGCCGCGTATGTGCCGGTCGACCCTGAGTACCCGGCCGCCCGGATCGCGTACCTCCTGGACGACACCCGGCCGGTGCTGACGGTGACCGACGCCCGCACCCGCGGCCGTCTGCCCGAGGGGCCGGGCGACCGGCTGGTGCTCGACGACCCGGAGACGGCGGCGGAACTCGACACCCGCCCCGCCACCGACCCGATGGTGGCGGTCGACGCACGTCACCCCGCCTACGTCATCCACACCTCCGGCTCCACCGGCCGCCCCAAGGGCGTCGTCGCGACCCACGGCGGCCTCGCCGACCTGCTCACCGACCACCGGACGGCGTTGTTCGCGCCGCTGTCGCAGGACCGGCAACGGCTCCGGGTGGCGCTCACCACCTCGGTGTCCTTCGACGCCTCCTGGAACCAGTTGATGGCCCCCTTCGCGGGCCATGAACTGCACGTCCTGGACCAGGCGACCTGGACGGACCCGGAGGCGTTCGTCGCGTACGCGGCGGACCGTGCGCTGGACTATGTCGAGGCCACCCCCTCGTACCTCCAAGACCTCCTGTCACACGGGCTGCTGAGCGACGCGCGAGGTGGCCCCGCGCTGGTGGCGGCCGGCGGCGAGGCCGTCCCGCAGCACCTGTGGGAGCGGTTGCGGGCGGCCGACGGCACGCACTGCCTCAACCTGTACGGGCCCTCCGAGTGCACGGTCAACTCGGTGACCGCGGCCGTGACGTCGAGCCCGCGTCCGGTGATCGGCCGCCCCGTCACCAACGCCCGGCTCTATGTGCTGGACGGTGCGTTGCGGCCGGTGCCGGGTGGTGTGGCAGGTGAGCTGTACATTGCGGGGAGGGGGCTGGCGCGCGGTTACTTCGGCCGACCGGGTCTCACGGCCGGGCGGTTCGTGGCCGACCCGTTCGGCGCGGACGGTACGCGGATGTACCGCACGGGTGACCTGGTGCGCTGGAACGCCGACGGTGACCTGGAGTTCCTGGGCCGTACGGACGACCAGGTCAAGGTACGCGGTTTCCGCGTCGAACTCGGCGAGATCGAGGCCGTCCTCGCCGAACACCCGGACCTCGCCCGCACCGCCGTCACCATGCGCACCGACGAGGAACCCCTTCTCGTCGCCTACGTGGTGCCCGCCGCCGGCCAGGACGTACGGACGGAAGCCCTGCGGACCTGGCTCCGCGACCGGCTGCCCGCGTACATGGTGCCGTCGGCGATCGTGGTCCTGGACGCCCTGCCGCTCACCCCGAACGGCAAGCTGGACCGGCGCGCCCTCCCCGCCCCCGAGCGCCGGCCCACCGCGCCGGGACGCGCCCCGCGCAGCGCGGTCGAGCACCAGCTCGCCGGGCTGTTCGCTGAGGTGCTGGGCGTCACCGAGGTCGGGCTGGACGACGGCTTCTTCGACCTCGGCGGGCACTCCCTGCTCGGCACCAGGCTCATCGCCCGGGCCCGTTCCGTGCTGGGCGTGGAGCTGCGGCTCAGCGACCTCTTCGACGCGCCGACGGTGGCCCGGCTCGCGGCCAGGGTGGACGTGGCCGCCCAGGCGCGCCCGGCGCTGGGGCGGCGCGAGCGCCCCGAGCCGGTCCCGCTGTCGTTCGCGCAGCGCCGGCTGTGGTTCCTGCACCGCATGGAGGGCCCGAGCGCCACGTACAACGTCCCCCTCGCCCTGCGGCTGACCGGAAGCCTGGACGAGCGCGCCCTCGAAGCCGCCCTGGCGGACGTGGTCGAACGCCACGAGACCCTGCGCACCGTCTTCCCCTCGGTGGCCGGAGTGCCGTGCCAGCGGGTGCTGGACCCCGAAGCGGCCCGGCCCCGGCTCCGGGTGACCGGGACCGGCGAGCGTGAACTGCCCGCCCGGCTGGCCGAGGCGGCGGCGCGGGGCTTCGAGCTCTCCGCCGAACCGCCGCTGCGCGCCGAGCTGTTCCGGCTCGGAGCCGAGGAGCACGTCCTCCTGCTCGTCGTGCACCACATCGCCGGCGACGGCTGGTCGACGGGCCCGCTCTCGCAGGACCTGACGACCGCCTACGCGGCCCGGCGCGAGGGCGCGAAGCCGCAGTGGTCGCCGCTGCCCGTCCAGTACGTCGACTACACCCTGTGGCAGCGCGAACTGCTGGGCGACGACGGCGACCCGGACAGCCTCCGGGGCGGCCAGCTCGCCTACTGGCGCGAGCGCCTGGCGGGCCTGCCCGACCAGGTCGAACTGCCCTTCGACCGGCCCAGGCCCGAGGCGATGTCCTACCGGGGCGCCCAGCTGCCGGTGCGCGTCGGCCCGGAGCTGCACGAGGACCTGCGCGCCCTCGCCCGCGACGGCGGGGCCAGCCTCTTCATGGTGCTCCAGGCCGGTCTGGCCGCGCTGCTCGGCAAGCTGGGCGCCGGGACCGACGTCCCGATCGGCACTCCGGTCGCCGGACGCACCGACGAGGCCCTGGACGACCTGGTGGGCTTCTTCGTCAACACACTGGTGCTGCGCACCGACCTGTCCGGCGACCCGACCTTCACCGAACTCCTCGGCCGGGTCCGTTCCGAGGCGCTGGCCGCGTACGCGCACCAGGACGTGCCGTTCGAGCACCTGGTCGAGGCGCTGAACCCGGCGCGGACCCTGGCGCACCACCCCCTGTTCCAGACCATGCTCACCCTCCAGAACGCGCCGTCCGGCGTCTTCGACCTGCCCGGCCTGCGGGTGGCGTCCGACCTGGTCCCCACCGGCACGGCCAAGTGCGACCTGACCTTCGTCCTCGCCGAAGAGCCCGGCGGAGGCGGCCTGTCGGGCGTGGTGGAGTACAGCACGGACCTGTTCGACGCGGCCACCGTCACCGGCATCGTCGAACGCTGGCTGCGGCTGCTGCGCGCCGTCGCCGCCGACCCCGGCCGGCGCATCGGCCAGGTGGACGTGGTGTCCGCCGACGAACTCCGGGCACTGCTGCCGGCCGGCCGGAGTGCGGAACCGCCGCGGCACAGCCTGCCCGCCCTCTTCGAGCGTCAGGTGCGGGCCGACCCCGACGCCGTCGCCCTCACCGACGGCGCGACCACCCTCACGTACCGCGCTCTGAACGCCCGCGCCAACCGGCTGGCGCACGCCCTGATCGAACGGGGCGTCGGAGCCGAGCAGCTGGTGGCGCTGAAGCTCCCGCGCTCGGCGGACCTGGTCGTGGCGGTGCTGGCGGTGCTCAAGGCGGGGGCCGCCTATGTGCCGGTGGATCCGGCCTACCCGCCCGCCCGGATCACCTACCTCCTCCAGGACACCCGGCCCTCCCTGCTCCTGACGACGAGCCGGGTGGACGCGGACGGCGAGGACCGGCTGCTGCTGGACACCGCGGACCTGGACGGGCTGCCGGACACGGACCCGGACGTCGCCGTCGACCCGGCCCACGCCGCCTATGTCATCCACACCTCCGGTTCCACCGGGAAGCCCAAGGGCGTCGTGGTCCCGCACCGCAACGTGGTGCGCCTCTTCGACACCACCCGCGAGCTGTTCGGCTTCGGCGCCGACGACGTGTGGACGCTCTTCCACTCCTACGCCTTCGACTTCTCCGTCTGGGAGCTGTGGGGACCCCTGCTGCACGGCGGGCGCCTGGTGGTCGTGGACCACGAGACCAGCCGTTCGCCCGGCCGGTTCCTGGACCTGCTCGCCCGCGAACGGGTGACGGTGCTCAACCAGACGCCGTCCGCCTTCCACCAGCTCGCACAGGCCGACGCCGAGGCCCCGGAGACCGGCCGGCGGCTCGCCCTGCGCACGGTCGTCTTCGGCGGCGAGGCACTGGAGCACGCCCGGCTGGCCGACTGGTACGAACGCCACCCGGAGGACGCGCCGCGCCTGGTCAACATGTACGGCATCACCGAGACCACGGTGCACGTCACGTACGCGGAACTCGGCCGGACCGCCACCGTCCCCGGCGACATCGGCGCCGCCCTCCCCGACCTCCGGGCGTACGTCCTCGACGCCGGCCTGCGTCCGGTCGCCCCGGGGGTCCCCGGCGAGCTGTACGTCGCGGGGGCCGGTCTGGCACGCGGCTACCTGAACCGGCCCGGGCTGACCGCGGGGCGTTTCGTGGCCGACCCGTACGGACCCGCGGGCGCACGGATGTACCGCAGCGGCGACGTGGTGCGCCGCAGCGCGGACGGCACCCTGAGCTACGTCGGCCGGGCCGACCAGCAGGTGAAGGTGCGCGGCTTCCGCATCGAGCTGGGCGAGATCGAGGCGGCCCTGGCCGCACACCCGGACATCGCGCAGGTCGCCGTCCTCGCCCGCCGGGACCGGGCCGACGACACCCGGCTCGCCGCGTACCTCGTACCGGCCTCCGACGCCGCTCCGGACCCCTCCGCCCTGCGGGCGTACCTGCGCGAGCGGCTGCCCGAGCACATGGTGCCCTCGGCGTTCGTCACACTGGACGCCCTGCCGCTGACCGTCAACGGCAAGCTCGACCACCGCGCCCTGCCCGCCCCCGGCCCCACCCAGGCGACCGCGTCCCGCGCCCCGCGCACCGCCCGGGAACAGCTCCTCTGCGAGCTGTTCGCCGAGGTCCTGGGCGCGCCGTCGGCCGGTGTGGACGACGGCTTCTTCGACCTCGGCGGGCACTCCCTGCTCGCCACCCGCCTCGCCGCCCGCATCCGCGCGACGCTCGGCGTGGAGATGCCGCTGCGCACGCTCTTCGAGGCGCCGACCCCGGCGGCCCTGGCCGCCGCCCTGGGCGCCGCAGGACCGGCGCAGACCGCGCTGGCGCGCCGCGAGCGCCCCGAGCTGATCCCGCTGTCGTTCGCGCAGCGCCGGCTGTGGTTCCTGCACCAGCTGGAAGGCGCGGGTGCGAACTACCACATCTCCCTCGCCTGGCGGCTCACCGGCGACCTGGACCGGCAGGCCCTGGAGGCCGCGGTCGCGGACGTCGTCGCCCGGCACGAGAGCCTGCGCACCGTGTTCCCGGCGGTGGACGGCGTGCCGCACCAGCGCGTGCTGGACGTGGACGACGCCCGCCCGGGCCTGACCGTGCGCCCGGCCTCCGAGGACGGCCTGACGGACCTGATGGCGGCGGCCCGGGACCGGCGGTTCGACCTGGCCTCCGACCTGCCGCTGCGCGCCGGGCTGTTCGCCCTGGCACCGGACGACCACGTGCTCCACCTGGTGCTCCACCACATCGCGGGCGACGGCTGGTCGCTGAGCCCCCTCGCGCAGGGACTGACCGACGCCTACACCGCGCGCCTCGGCGGCGGGGCCCCGCAGTGGGCGCCGCTTCCCGTCCAGTACGCCGACTACACCCTGTGGCAGCACGAACTGCTCGGCGACTCCGCCGACCGGGGCAGCCTGCTCGCCGGACAGGCCGACTACTGGACCCGGCAGCTCGCCGGGCTCCCCGAGCTCATCGAGCTGCCCGCCGACCGGCCCCGCCCCGCGGTCGCCTCGCACCGGGGCGGCTCCGTGCGCGCCGGCCTGGACGCCGAGCTGCACCGAGGGCTCCGCGAGCTCGCCCGCGCCCACGGGACGAGCCTCTTCATGGTGCTCCAGGCGGGGCTGGCCGCGCTGCTGAGCAAGCTGGGGGCCGGTGACGACATCCCGGTCGGCAGCCCGGTCGCCGGCCGGACCGACCAGGCGCAGGACGAGCTGGTCGGTTACTTCGTCAACACCCTGGTCTTCCGCACCGACACCTCGGGCGACCCGACGTTCGCCGAGCTGCTGGACCGGGTCCGGGACACCTCGCTGGCCGGATACGCCCACCAGGACGTGCCGTTCGAGTACCTGGTCGAGGTGCTGAACCCGTCCCGGTCGCTCGCGCACCACCCGCTGTTCCAGGTCATGCTGGTGCTCCAGAACGCGCCCCGGGCCGACTTCGCACCGCCCGGGCTGCGCGTCGAGGACGTACCGTCGGCGTCGGCCACGGCCAAGCTGGATCTGATCTTCACGATGGCCGAGCGGTACGCGGAGGACGGCTCCCCGGACGGCCTCGACGGGTCCGTCGAGTACGCCGACGACCTCTACGACCCGGGCACCGTCGAGACGATGCTCGCCCGCTGGGAGCGGCTGCTCCGCATCGCGGTCGCCGACCCCCGGCAGCGGCTCAGCCGGCTCGACCTGCTCACCGCCGAGGAGCACGACGCGCTCGCGGCCCTGGGGTCCGGGCCGGAGGCGCCGGCCCGTGCCGAGACGCTGCCGGAGCTGTTCAGGGAGCGGGTGCGGACGGTTCCGGACCTGACGGCGCTCGTGTGCGGTGATGTGACGCTGTCGTACGCGGAGTTGGATGCGCGGGCGAACCGTTTGGCCCATGCGCTGATGGCGCGTGGGGCGGGTCCGGAGCGGCTGGTCGCGGTGGCGTTGCCGAGGTCGGCGGAGCTGGTGGTGGCGATCCTCGCGGTGCTGAAGTCGGGGGCGGCCTATGTGCCGGTCGATCCGGAGTATCCGGCCGCCCGGATCGCGTACCTGCTGGATGACGCCCGGCCGGTCCTGACGCTGACCGACAGCCGTGTCCAGGACCGGCTGCCGGAGGAGACCGGCGAGCGGCTGGTGCTCGACGACCCGGAGACCTCCGAAATGGTCGGGAGCTGCCCCGCCGCCGACCCCACGGTGCCGGTCGATCCCGCCCAGCCGGTCTACGTCATCTACACCTCCGGGTCCACCGGCCGCCCCAAGGGCGTCGCCGTGACGCACACCGGCGTGGTCAACCTGTACGCCAACCAGGGCCCCCTGGTCTCGCCGACGGGGGAGCGGCTGCGGGTCGGGCTGACCACCTCGGTGTCGTTCGACGCCTCCTGCGACCAGCTGTTCGCCGTGTTCGCCGGACATGAACTGCACGTCCTGGACGAGGCGACCTGGACCGACCCGGCGGCCTACCTCGCGTACGCCGCGCGGGCCGGTCTGGACACCATCGGCGGCACCCCGTCCTACCTGCACGTCCTGGTCGACCACGGTCTGCTCGACCACCCCCGCTGGCGCCCCGCGCTGGTCGCGCTGGGCGGCGAGCCCGTGCCCGAGCGGCTGTGGGAGCGGCTGAGGGCCGCCGACGGGGTGCGCGCGCTCAACTACTACGGCCCCTCCGAGTGCACGGTCGACTCGGTCGTCGCACCCCTGGCGTCGAGCCCGCGCCCGGTGATCGGCCGGCCGATGGGCGGTACCCGGCTGTATGTGCTGGACGGTGCGTTGCGGCCGGTGCCGGGTGGTGTGGCGGGTGAGCTGTACATCGCGGGTACGGGGCTGGCGCGCGGTTACTTCGGCCGGCCGGGTCTCACGGCCGGGCGGTTCGTGGCCGACCCGTTCGGCGCGGACGGTGCACGGATGTACCGCACGGGTGACCTGGTGCGCTGGAACGCCGACGGTGACCTGGAGTTCCTGGGCCGCACGGACGACCAGGTCAAGGTACGCGGTTTCCGCATCGAACTCGGCGAGATCGAGGCCGTCCTCGCCGAACACCCGGACCTCGCCCGCACCGCCGTGGTCGTCCGGCGGGACGGGGCCCGGGGCTCCCGGCTCGTTGCGTACGTGCAACCCGTCGCCGGTGCCGCGCCGCAGACCGAGGAGCTGCGGGCGCACCTGCGCGAGCGGCTGCCGGAGTACATGGTGCCGGCCGCCTTCGTCCCGCTCGACGTGCTGCCCCTGACCCCGAACGGCAAGCTGGACCGGCGCGCCCTGCCCGAGCCCGACGCGGCCACGACGGCCGGCCGGGCGCCGCGCACGCCCGAGGAACACGTACTGGCCGGGCTGTTCGCCGAGGTGCTGGGCGTGCCACGGGTCGGCGCCGACGACGACTTCTTCGACCTCGGCGGACACTCCCTGCTCGCCACCCGGCTCGTCGCCCGCGTCCGCGCCACGCTGAACGTGGAGCTGGCCCTGCCCACTCTGTTCCGTACGCCGACCGTGGCCGGACTGGCCGCCGGGCTGGGCGCCGCCGGCCGGGCCAGGCCCGCGCTGGAACGGGCGGATCGCCCCGAGCGGGTGCCGCTCTCCTCCGCGCAGCGCCGCCTCTGGTTCCTGCGCCAGCTGGAGGGCACCGAATCCGTCTACAACATGCCCCTCGCCTGGCGGCTCACCGGTCCGCTGGACACCGCCGCCCTCGAAGCGGCGCTGGGCGACCTCGCGGACCGGCACGAAACCCTGCGTACGGTCTTCCCGGCCCGGGACGGGGTGCCGTACCAGCGGGTGCTGGCGGCCGGCGACGCGCGCCCGGCCCTGGCGATCACCCCGGCCGACGGGCAGGACCCGACCGCGCTGCTGGCGGCCGCCGCCGCGCGAGGCTTCGACCTCGCCGCCGAACCGCCGCTGCGCGCCGAGGTGTTCGCGGTCGCGCCGGACGAGCACGTGCTGCTCCTGGTGATGCACCACATCGCCGGTGACGGCTGGTCGCTCGGCCCGCTGGCCGCCGACCTGGCCACCGCGTACGCGGCACGCGTCCGTGGCGAGGCCCCCGGTTGGGCGCCGCTTCCCGTGCAGTACGCCGACTACACCCTCTGGCAGCACGAACTGCTCGGCGACGCCGCCGACGAGGACAGCCTGCTCGCCCGGCAGACCGACTACTGGACGCGGACGCTCGCGGGCCTGCCGGAGCAGATCCGGCTCCCCGCCGACCGCCCCCGCCCCGCCGCTCCTTCCAGCTCCGGCGGCCGGCTCGCGATCGAGCTGGACGCGGAACTCCACGCCGGACTGGTCCGGCTGGGCCGCGAGCACGGCGCCAGCGTGTACATGGTGCTCCAGGCCGCCCTGGCCTCCCTGCTGGACAAACTGGGGGCGGGCGACGACATCCCGGTCGGCAGCCTCATCGCCGGCCGCACCGACCAGGCGCTCGACGACCTCATCGGCTTCTTCGTCAACACACTGGTCCTCCGCACCGACACCTCGGGCGACCCATCCTTCGCCGAACTGCTGGTCCGGGTCCGGGAGAGCGCGCTCGGCGCCTACGCCCATCAGGACCTGCCGTTCGAGCAGGTCGTGGAGGCGCTGAACCCGTCCAGGTCGCTCACCCGCCAGCCGCTGTTCCAGGTGCTGCTGGCGCTCCAGAACGTGCCCCGCACCGACTTCGCGCTGAGCGGGCTGGCCACCGAACCCGTCCTGGTGGGAACGCCGACGACGATGTTCGACCTCGGCTTCCACCTGCTGGAGCGCGGCGGCCCCGGTGCCGCCGAGGGCATCGTCGGGCGCGTCGAGTACAGCACCGACCTGTTCGACCCCGCCACCGTGGAGGCACTGGTCGCCCGCTGGCTGCGGCTCCTCGCGGCGGTCGTCGCCGAGCCGGCGCTTCCGCTCAGCCGGATCGACGTCCTCACCGCCGGTGAACGCCATGAGCTGCTGGTCGCCCGCAACGACACCGCCCGCCCCGCCGCCGACACCACCCTCCCCCGAATCTTCGAGGAGCGGGTCCGGGCCACCCCGGACGCCCCGGCCGTGGTCTTCGAGGACACCGTGCTGTCGTACGGCGAGCTGAACCGCCGCGCCAACCGCCTGGCCCACGCGCTGATCGCGCGCGGAGTGGGCCCCGAGCAGGTCGTCGCCCTCCGGCTGCCGCGCTCCGCCGAGCTGGTGGTCGCGGTCCTCGCGGTGCTCAAGACCGGCGCGGCGTACCTGCCGGTGGACCCGGACTACCCGGCCGCCCGCATCGCGTACATGGTGGAGGACGCACGCCCCGCCGTGGTGCTCGACGACCTCGCCGCCGTGGCCCCGGCCGGCACGTTCCCGGAGCACGACCCGGGCGTGCGCGTGGACCCGCGCCACCCGGCCTACGTCATCTACACCTCCGGCTCCACCGGACGGCCCAAGGCCGTCGTCATGCCCGCCGCCGCCCTCCTCAACCTGCTGACCTGGCACCACCGCGCCGTCGGCGGCGCACCCGGTACGCGCACCGCGCAGTTCACCGCGATCAGCTTCGACGTCTCCGTGCAGGAGATGCTGTCCGCGCTGCTGTACGGCAAGACCCTGATGGTGCCCACCGAGGAGCAGCGCCGCAGCGCCGAACTGCTGGCCCACTGGCTGGACCGCCACCGCGTCGAGGAACTGTTCGCCCCGAACCTCGTGGTCGAGGCGCTGGCCGAGGCCGCCGAAGAGACCGGTCTCGACCTGCCGCACCTGCGGCTCGTCGCCCAGGCCGGGGAGGCGATGCGCCTTGCCGGCGCCGTACACCGCTTCGCCGCCCGGCCCGGCCGGGTGCTGCACAACCACTACGGGCCCGCCGAGACCCACGTCATCACCGCCTACGCGCTCCCGGCCGACCCCGCCGACTGCCCCCGGCCCGTGCCGATCGGCCGCCCCGTCGACAACTGCCGGGTGTACGTGCTGGACGAGGCCCTGTGCCCGGTCGCCCCCGGCGTCCTCGGCGAGCTGTACCTCGCCGGCACCGGCCTCGCCCGCGGCTACCTCGGCCGGCCCGGGCTGAGCGCCGGACGTTTCGTCGCCGACCCGTACGGGCCGGCCGGCACGCGCATGTACCGCACCGGCGACCTGGTCCGCTGGGGAGCCCACGGCGAGCTGGAATTCGCCGGCCGGGCCGACCACCAGGTCAAGGTGCGCGGCTTCCGCGTCGAGCCCGGCGAGATCGAGGCCGGCCTGACCGCGCACCCGGGCGTCTCCCAGGTCGCCGTCCTCGCCCGGGAGGACCGGATCGTCGCCTACGTCGTCCCGGCCGACCCGGCCGCGACGACCCCGGCCGCGCTGGCCGCCTACCTGGGTGAGCGGTTGCCGGACTATCTGGTGCCGTCCGCGTTCGTTCTGCTGGACGCGTTGCCGCTGACGCCGAACGGCAAGCTGGACCGGGCGGCGCTGCCCGCGCCCGACGCCGCGTCCACCGGGGGCGGCCGGGCGCCGCGCACCCCGCAGGAACAGATCCTGTGCGAGCTGTTCGCGGATGTCCTGGGCCTCGCCCGGGTCGGGGCCGACGACGACTTCTTCGCGCTCGGCGGGCACTCCCTGCTCGCCACCCGGCTCGTCTCGCGGGTCCGGGCGACCCTCGGGATCGAGCTGGAGCTGCGCGCCCTGTTCCGCACCCCGACACCGGCCGGGCTGGCGGCCGGGCTGCGGGACGCCGGCACGGCACGTCGTGCGCTCGTGCCCCGGCCCCGGCGCGAGATGCTGCCGCTGTCCTTCGCCCAGCGCCGCCTCTGGTTCCTCCAGCAGTTCGGCGCGCCGAGCGCCACCTACCACATGCCGCTGGCCCTGCGGCTCTCCGGACAGCTCGACCGGGACGCGCTCGGCGCGGCCCTGGTGGACGTGATGACCCGGCACGAGACCCTGCGCACGGTGTTCCCGCACACGGGAGGCATCCCGCACCAGCGCGTGCTGGACACCGCCGAGGTCGGCGCACCGCTGACCGTGCGGCCGGCCGGCGAGCCCGAGCTGCCCGCGCTGCTCCGGGACGCGGCCGTGCGCGGCTTCGACCTGACCGCGGAAGTCCCGCTGCGCGCCGAACTGTTCGCGGTCGCGCCGGACGAGCACGTGCTGCTCCTGGTCATGCACCACATCGTCGGCGACGGCTGGTCGATGGGCCCGCTCGCCCGCGACCTGGCCACCGCCTACACCACCCGGCAGGGCGGCGGGGCGCCGGAGTGGCCGCCGCTGCCGGTGACGTACGCCGACTACACCCTGTGGCAGCACGAGATCCTCGGCGACGAGAACGACGCCGACAGCCTCTTCTCCCGCCAGGTCGCCCACTGGCGCCGCACGCTGACGGGCATGCCCGACCAGCTCGGGCTCCCGGCCGACCGGCCCCGCCCGGCCGTCATGTCGTACGGCGGTGATGTGATCGAACTCCGCATCGGCGCCGAACTGCACGGCCGCCTGACGGAGCTGGCGCGCCGGTCCGGGGCGACCCTGTTCATGGTGTTGCAGGCGGGTCTGGCGGCGTTGTACACGCGGTTGGGTGCGGGGACGGACATCGCGATCGGGAGTCCGGTCGCGGGGCGTACGGATGAGGCGCTGGACGATCTGGTCGGGTTCTTCGTGAACACGCTGGTGTTGCGGACGGACACGAGTGGCGATCCCGGTTTCGGTGAGCTGCTGGGCCGGGTGCGGGAGACGGCGTTGTCGGCGTACGCGCATCAGGACGTGCCGTTCGAGCATCTGGTGGAGGCGCTGAACCCGTCCAGGTCGCTCTCCCACCACCCCCTCTTCCAGACCGGTCTCGTCGTGCAGAACGCGCCGGGCGGCGCCTTCGACCTCCCCGGCCTCCAGGTCTCCGCGATGCCGGTCCTGACCGGGACCGCACGGCTCGACCTGACCTTCGGGTTCGCGGAGGAGCACGGCCCCGACGGCGAGCCGGCCGGCCTCAGCGGTGCCGTGGAGTACAGCACGGACCTGTTCGACCGCGCGACGGTCGAGGCGCTGGCCGCCAGGTGGACCAGGCTGCTGGCCGAGGCGGTCGCCGCGCCGGAGCGCCCGATCGGCGCGCTCGACCTGCTGTCCGCCGAGGAACGCCGCGAGCTGCTGCCCGCCGTGGCGGCCGAGGAGCCCGGGACGAACCTGCCGGAGCTGTTCGCCGCCCGGGTGGCGGCGACCCCGGACGCGGTCGCGCTCGCCTGTGACGGCGAAGAGCTGACGTACGGACAACTCGACCGCCATGCCAACCGGTTCGCGCATGCCTTGATCGCGCGTGGGGTGGGACCCGAGCAGGTGGTGGCGGTGGCTCTGCCGAGGTCGGCGGAGTCGGTGATCGCCGTGCTCGGTGTGCTGAAGGCCGGTGCGGCCTATCTGCCGGTGGACCCGGCGTACCCCGAGGCGCGCATCGCGTACATGCTCGATGACGCCCGTCCGGCCCTCGTGGTGGACGACCCCGCGATGGTGGCGGAGGGCGACTGGCCGGAGACCGACCCGCGGGTCGCGCTCGATGTGCGCCACCCGGCGTACGTCATCTACACCTCCGGCTCCACCGGCCGCCCCAAGGGGGTCGTCGTGAGCCACGCCGGCGTGTCGCGGCTGGCCGCGGTGCAGGCCGACCGGCTCGGCGTGGCGGCGGGGAGCCGGGTGCTCCAGTTCGCCTCGCCCAGCTTCGACGCGTCGTTCTGGGACCTGAGCAGCGCGTTGCTGACCGGCGCGGCGCTCGTCCTGGCCCCCGCCGACGCCCCGCTGGACGCCCTGACGGACCCGGGGCTCGCCGTCACCCACGTGACGCTGCCGCCCTCGGCGCTCGCCGCGCTGGGCGACGCCCGGCTCACCGCCTCCACCCTGGTGGTGGCGGGTGAGGCGTGCTCACCCGAACTGGTCGAGCGGTGGGCGTCCGGACGCAGGATGATCAACGCGTACGGTCCGACCGAGACCACGGTCTGCGCGACCATGAGCGACCCCCTCGTCCCGGGGGCCGGTGTACCGCCCATCGGCCGTCCGGTCGCGGACTTCCGGACCTACGTGCTGGACGAGCGGCTGCGCCCCGTACCGCCGGGCGTGACCGGCGAGCTGTACGTCGCCGGGCCCGGCCTGGCACGCGGCTACCTGGGCCGCCCGGGCCTGACCGCGGGCCGGTTCACGGCCTGCCCGTTCGGTCCGGCGGGCGCGCGGATGTACCGCACCGGCGACCTGGTCCGGCGTCGTGCCGACGGCGAGCTGGAGTACGCCGGCCGCGCCGACCAGCAGGTGAAGGTGCGCGGCTTCCGGATCGAGCCGGGCGAGGTCGAGGCCGCGCTCGCCGCGCACCCCGGCGTCGCCCGGGCCGCCGTCGTGGCCCGGGAGGACCGGCTCGTCGGCTACGTGGTGCCGGCACCCGCCTCGGGCGTACGCCCCGCAGAGCTGGTCGCCCACCTGCGCGAGCGGTTGCCGGACTACCTCGTGCCGTCCGCGTTCGTGCTGCTGGACGCGTTGCCGCTGACGCCGAACGGGAAGCTGGACCGGGCGGCGCTGCCCGCGCCGGACGCCGGGCCCACCGGGGGCGGCCGGGCGCCGCGCACCCCGCAGGAGCAGATCCTCGCCGAGCTGTTCGCCGAGGTCCTCGACGTCCCCCGGGTCTCGGTGGACGACGACTTCTTCGACCTGGGCGGGCACTCCCTGCTCGCCACGCGCCTGGTCGCCCGGGTGCGCTCGGTACTCGGGGCGGAGATCGGGCTGCGCGCCCTCTTCCAGGCGCCCACCGTGGCCGGCCTGGCCGGGATGCTCGCGGCGGCCGACGGGGTGCGCCCGGCGCTCACCGCGTACGAGCGGCCCGACGCGGTGCCGCTCTCCTTCGCCCAGCGCCGCCTGTGGTTCCTGCACCGCATGGACGCCACCGCCGCTACGTACCACATTCCGCTGGCGCTCCAGCTGACCGGAACGCTCGACCACGACGCGCTCGACCGGGCGCTGGCCGACGTGGTGGCCCGGCACGAGAGCCTGCGGACGGTGTTCGACGAGGTCGACGGCGTCCCCTGCCAGCGGCTGCTGGAACCGGACACCGTCCGGCTCCGGGCCCGCCCGGAGGAGGTGCCGGCGGACGCACTTCCGTACCGGCTCGCCGAGTCCGCCCGGCAGCCCTTCGACCTGGCCGCCGAACCGCCGTTGCGGGCCGAGCTGTTCGCCGTCGCGCCCGACGAGCACGTGCTGCTTCTCGTCATGCACCACATCGCCGCCGACGGCTGGTCCACCGGGCCGCTGGCCCGCGACCTCGCCGAGGCGTACGCGGCACGCTGCGAAGGCCGGCCGGCGGACAGGCCGGCGCTGCCCGTCCAGTACGCCGACTACACGCTCTGGCAGCGCGACCTGCTGGGTGACCCGGCCGACCCGTCGAGCCGGTTCGCCGAACAGCTCGGCTACTGGAAGCGGCAGCTGGCCGACCTGCCGGAGCTGCTTCCGCTGCCCACCGACCGCCCCCGTCCGGCCGTCGCCGGCCGGCGGGGCGACCACATCGGTCTGGAACTCGAAGCCGAACTGCACCGTGCGCTCGTGGAGTTGGCGAGGAAGACCGGGACCAGCCTGTTCATGGTGTTGCAGGCGGGTCTGGCGGCGTTGTACACGCGGTTGGGTGCGGGGACGGACATCGCGATCGGGAGTCCGGTCGCGGGGCGTACGGATGAGGCGCTGGACGATCTGGTCGGGTTCTTCGTGAACACGCTGGTGTTGCGGACGGACACGAGTGGCGATCCGGGTTTCGGTGAGCTGCTGGGCCGGGTGCGGGAGACGGCGTTGTCGGCGTACGCGCATCAGGACGTGCCGTTCGAGCATCTGGTGGAGGCGCTGAACCCGTCCAGGTCGCTCTCCCACCACCCCCTCTTCCAGACCATCCTGGCCGTGCAGAACGCCCCGACCGGCCGGTTCTCGCTGCCCGGCCTGGACGTCACGACCTACGCGGTCGCGACCGGCACCGCGAAGTTCGACCTCGGCGTGAGCATGGTCGAACGGTTCGGTCCGGACGGGGCCCCGGCCGGGATCGTCGGCGCCGTCGAGTACGCCACCGACCTGTTCGACCGCACGACGGTCGAAGCGCTGGTCCGGCGCTGGACGCTCCTGCTGAAGGCCGTCACCGCCGACCCGGAACAGCCGATCGGCGGGATCGACCTCCTCGACGCCGAGGAGCGGCACCGGCTGCTGGAACGGGACAACGCGACCGCCCGTGACGTCGGCGCGGTCTCACTGCCCCGGGCCTTCGCGGCTCAGGTGGCGGCGACCCCGGACGCGCCCGCACTCGTCTGCGCCGGCGACGTGCTGACGTACCGTCAACTCGATGCCCGGGCCAATCGCTTCGCCCACGCGTTGATCGCCCGCGGGGTGGGTCCCGAGCAGGTGGTGGCGGTGGCTCTGCCGAGGTCGGTGGAGTCGGTCGTGGCGGTGCTGGGCGTGCTGAAGGCCGGTGCGGCCTATCTGCCGGTGGACCCGGCGTATCCGGCCGAGCGGATCGCCTACATGCTGGACGACGCCCGACCGGCGTTGGTCGTCGACGACCCTGCGACGGTGGCGGAGGGCGACTGGCCGGAGACCGACCCGGACGTCGCGCTCGATGTCCGGCACCCGGCGTACGTCATCTACACCTCCGGCTCCACCGGCCGCCCCAAGGGTGTCGTCGTCGGACACGGTGGTGTGGCGAGCTTGGTGGCCGGGCAGATCGAGCGCTTCGCGGTCCGGCCCGACAGCCGTGTCCTGCAGTTCGCCTCGCCCAGCTTCGACGCCTCGGTGTCCGAGCTCTGCACCGCCCTGCTCAGCGGCGCGGCCCTCGTACTGCCCCCGGCGGCCGGGCCCCTCGCCGCACTCACCGACCCGGACCTCGGCATCACGCACGTCACGGTGCCGCCGTCCGTCCTGGCCGCCGTGCCGGACGGGGCGGTGTCCGCGTCGACGCTGGTGGTGGCGGGTGAGGCGTGCTCGCAGGAGCTGGTGACACGGTGGGCGTCCGGACGCAGGATGATCAACGCGTACGGTCCGACCGAGACCACGGTCTGCGCGACCATGAGCGACCCGCTCGTCCCCGGGACCGCTGTGCCGCCCATCGGCCGGCCCATCGCCAACGCCCGGGTGTACGTGCTGGACGACCGGCTGCGTCCGGTCCCGCCCGGCGTCACCGGGGAGCTGTACGTGGCGGGCGCCGGCCTCGCCCGGGGGTACCTGAACCGGCCCGCGCTCACGGCCGGCAGGTTCGTCGCCTGCCCGTTCGCACTCGGTGAGCGCATGTACCGCACCGGCGACCTGGTCCGGAGGCTGAGCGACGGACAGCTGGAGTACGCCGGCCGCGCCGACGACCAGGTGAAGGTGCGCGGCTTCCGCGTCGAGCCCGGCGAGATCGAGGCCGCGCTCGCCGCACACCCCGCCGTCGCCCAGAGTGCGGTCCTCGCCCAGGACGACCGGCTCGTCGGCTATGTCGTCCCCCACCAGGACACGGCCCGGGACAGCGGCATCGAAGCGGACCAGGTGGGGGAGTGGCAGGACATCTACGACGCCCTGCCCATCGCCCCGGACACAGCGCCCTTCGGCGACAACTTCGTCGGCTGGAACAGCAGTTACGACGCACAGCCCATCCCCGAGGAGCAGATGCGGGAATGGCGCGACGCCACCGTGGCCCGCATCCTCGGCCTCGGCCCCCGCCGGGTGCTCGAAGTCGGCGTCGGCACCGGCCTGTTGCTCTCCCGGATCGCACCCCACTGCGAGAGCTACTGGGCGACCGACTTCTCCGCCACCGCCATCGACGCACTGACCGCCCAGGTGGCCCGGGAGGAAGGGCTCACCGGGCGCGTGGTGCTCCGGACCCGTCCGGCGCACGACACCGACGGCATGCCGGCCGGGGTGTTCGACACCATCGTGATCAACTCGGTGGTGCAGTACTTCCCCTCCGCCGACTACCTCGCCGACGTCATCCGCAAGCTGATGGGGCTGCTCGCCCCCGGCGGCACGCTGTTCGTCGGAGACGTACGCAACCTCCGGCTGCTGCGTCCCTTCGCCACCGCCGTCCAGCTGCACCGGACGGGGGACGACGCCGACCCCGCCGCCGTACGCCGTGCGGTGGAGCAGACGGTCCGGGTGGAGAAGGAACTCCTCGTCGACCCGGACTTCTTCACCGTCCTGCGGTCGCAGGGCACGGACATCGGTGCGGTGGACGTGGAGGTCAAACGGGGCCGCCACCACAACGAACTCAGCCGCTACCGCTACGACGTCACCCTGCACAAGGCACCGGCCGCTCCGGAGCCCGCGCCCCGGACCGCCGAGCTGGCCTGGGAGCGGGACATCGCGGGCCCGGACGCCCTGCGCGACCTGCTCGCCGAACCGTCCGCCGACGTCCTGCGGATCACCGGAGTCCCGAACCGCCGCGTCGTACGGGAAGCCGCCCTGGCCCGTGCGCTGCACGAGGAGGACGGGGCCCTCGCGGACCTGCTGGAACGGCTGCACGCCCCGGAGGAGGAGAACGGCCTCCCCGACCCCGAGGACTTCCACGCCCTCGGGCGGGCGTACGGCCGCGCGGTGTCCGTCACCTGGTCGGCCGCCTCGGACGACGCCCTGGACGTGGTGTTCGCCCGCCCGGACGGCTCCCCGGTCGCATACCGCCCGGCCGGGAACGCCGACCGGGCGCTGTCCACCCTGACCAACCGCCCGACCGGCAGCCGGAGCACCGGCGCCCTCCTCGGCGAACTCCGCGACTGGCTGCGCGAACGGCTCCCGGACCACCTGGTGCCCTCGGCGTTCATGGCGCTGGACGCCCTGCCGCTGACGGCCAGCGGGAAGCTGGACCGGCGTGCGCTGCCCGCACCCGACCTCGGCCCCGCCGTGGGCGGGCGGGCGCCCCGCACCCCGCAGGAGCAGCTGCTCGCGGAGCTGTACGCCGAAGTCCTTGGACTCGCCCAGGTCGGGGTCGACGACAGCTTCTTCGACCTCGGCGGCCACTCGCTGCTCGCGACCCGTCTCGCCTCCCGGGTCCGGGCGACCCTCGGCGCCGAGCTGGAGGTCCGCACCCTCTTCGAGACCCCCACCGTGGCCGGTCTCGCGGCCCGCCTGGACGGGGCCGGGGCCGCCCGCCCCGCGCTGACCGCCCGGCCCCGCGCGGAACGCGTGGAGCTGTCCTTCGCCCAGCGCCGGCTGTGGTTCCTGCACCGGATGGACGGGCCCGGCGCCACGTACAACATGCCGCTCGCGCTGAACCTCACCGGCGGCCTCGACCGGTCCGCGCTGCACGCCGCGCTCGCGGACGTCGTCGCACGGCACGAGAGCCTGCGCACGGTGTTCCGCGAGACCGACGGGGCCCCGCACCAGGTCGTCCTGGACCCGGTGCGCGCGCGTCCCGCGCTGCCCGTGGTGGCGCTCGACGAGAGCGCGCTGCCCGGGCGCCTGGCCGAAGCTGCCCGGCGCGGCTTCGATCTGGCGACGGAGCCCCCGGTCCGGGCCGAGCTGTTCGCGCTCGCCCCCGACCGGCACGTGCTGCTCGTCGTGGTGCACCACATCGCCGCCGACGGCTGGTCCATGGGACCGCTCTCCGCGGACCTCGCGACCGCGTACGCCGCCCGCTGCCGGGACGAGGAACCGGGCTGGTCCCCGCTGCCCGTGCAGTACGCCGACTACACCCGCTGGCAGCGCGACCTGCTCGGCGACGCCGACGATCCGGACAGCCTCTTCGCCCGGCAGCTCGCCTACTGGCGCGACGAGCTCGCCGGCATCCCGCAGCAGCTCCAGCTCCCCACCGACCGGCCCCGGCCGCCCGTGGCCTCCCAGCGCGGCGACCGGGTCGTCGTCCGGCTCGACCCCGAGCTGCACCAGGCGCTGCGCGACCTGGCCGCCGAACGCGGCGCCAGCATGTTCATGGTGCTTCAGGCCGGACTCGCCGCGCTGCTCACCCGGCTCGGCGCCGGCACGGACATCCCCATCGGCAGCCCGATCGCCGGCCGCACCGACCAGGCGCTGGACGAGCTCGTCGGCTTCTTCGTCAACACCCTCGTCCTGCGCACCGACACCGGCGGGGACCCCGGATTCGCCGAACTCCTCGGCCGGGTCCGGCAGAAGGCCCTCACCGCGTACGACCACCAGGACGTGCCGTTCGAATACCTGGTGGAGGTGGCCAACCCGGTGCGGTCCCTGGCCCATCACCCGCTGTTCCAGGTGATGCTGGCCCTCCAGAACGCGCCGCTGGGCGACTTCGCACTGCCCGGTCTGGAAACGGGCCACCTGGAGGCACCGACCGGGACCTCCCGGGTCGACCTCACCTTCAGCCTGGCCGAGCGGTTCCGCCCGGACGGCGGCGCCGACGGGCTGGTCGGTGCGGTGGAGTACGCCACCGACCTGTTCGACGCCGCCACCGTGGAGCTGCTGTTCGAGCGGTGGGCCCGTCTGCTGCGGGCGGCGGTCGCCGACCCGGACCGGCCGGTGAGCCGGATCGACCTCCTGTCCGCCGCCGAGCGCCACCGGCTGCTCCACGAGTTCAACGACACCGGCGCGCAGCTGCCCCCGGACGCGGTACCGGCGCTGTTCGCCCGGCAGGTGCGGGCCACCCCCGACGCCGTCGCCGTCGTGGCGGACGGCACCGAGCTGACCTACGCGGAGCTGGACCGGCGGGCCGACACGCTGGCGCGGGCCCTGATCCGCCAGGGCGTACGGCCCGAGACCCCGGTCGCCGTCATGCTCGACCGCTCGGCCGAACTGGTCGTGGCGATCCTGGCCGTCATCAAGGCGGGCGGCGCCTACGTCCCGCTGGACCCGCGCTTCCCGGCCTCCCGCATCGACCTCATCCTCCGGGAGAGCGGCGCCACCCTGGTGCTCACCCGGGAGGTCCTGGCCGCGCTGGAGGGGTCCGGGCGCCACGAGCCGGACGCCGTGGACGTGCCCTGCCGACCGGGACAGCTGGCGTACATCATGTACACCTCCGGCTCGACCGGGCGGCCGAAGGGCGTGGCCGTCACGCACCGGGACGTGGTGGGCCTCGCACTGACCCCGGAGTGGCGGGGCGGCGGCCACGAACGGGTGCTGATGCACTCCCCGACCGCCTTCGACCTCTCGACATACGAACTGTGGGTGCCGCTGCTCAGCGGTGGCCGGATCGTGGTCGCACCGCCCGGACAGCTCGACCTCGACCTGCTCCAGCACACCGTCGCCGCGCACGGGGTGACCGGACTCTGGCTGACCGCCGGCCTGTTCCGGCTCGTCGCCGAGGAACGCCCCGGGCTGCTCGCCGGCGTGCGCGAGGTGTGGACCGGCGGCGACGTGGTCTCCCCGGCCGCCGTCGCCCGGGTCTTCGCAGCCTGCCCCGGCATCGAGGTCGTCAACGGCTACGGACCCACCGAGGCCACCACCCTGGCCACCCGCCATCCGGTGCGCGGCCTCCCCGAGAACGCCGCGACCGTGCCGATCGGCGGGCCGATGGCGAACATGCGCGCCTACGTGCTCGACGACCGGCTCCGCCCGCTGCCGGCCGGCCTGGTCGGCGAGCTCTACCTCGCGGGTACGGGCGTGGCCCGCGGCTACCTCGGCCGGCCCGGCCTGACCGCGGAGCGCTTCACCGCCGACCCGTACGGGCCCGCCGGGAGCCGCATGTACCGCACGGGCGACCTCGCCTCGTGGCGTCCCGACGGCACGCTGGAGTTCGCCGGGCGCGTCGACCACCAGGTCAAGCTGCGCGGCCAGCGCATCGAGCCCGGGGAGGTCGAAGCCGTCCTGGCGGGCTGTCCCGGGGTCACCCAGGCGGCCGTCGTCGCCCGCGAGGACCGGCCGGGGGACAAGCGCCTCGTCGCCTACCTGGTGCCCGCCCCCGACGCCGTGCCGGAGACCGCCGAACTGTCCGGCCGGCTCCGCCGCGAACTGCCCGACTTCATGGTCCCGGCGGCCTTCGTCACCGTGGACGCGCTGCCGCTGACCGCCAACGGCAAGCTGGACCGGGCCGCACTGCCGGCCCCGGACTACGGGGCGTCGGGCGTGGGACGCGGGCCCCGGACCCCGCAGGAGCAGCTGCTGTGCCAGCTCTTCGCCGAAGTCCTCGGACGCGAACACGTGGGCATCGACGACGGCTTCTTCGACCTCGGCGGACACTCGCTGCTGGCCGCCCGGCTGGCCGCACGCGTCCGCGAGACCCTGGGGCTGGAACTGGGGCTGCGGATGCTGTTCGAGGCGCCGACCGTCGCCGGGCTCACCGGACGCCTCGCCATGGACAACCCCGACGACGCGCTCGACGTACTCCTTCCGCTGCGTTCGACCGGGACCGAGACACCGCTCTTCTGCGTGCACCCCGGCGGCGGCATCAGCTGGTCGTACAGCGGTCTGCTCAACCACGTGGGCCCGCAGCACCCGGTCTACGCCATCCAGGCGCGCGGCCTCGGACGCCCCGAACCGCTGCCGGAGTCGTACGAGGAGATGGCGGCCGACTACGCCGACCACGTCCAGAAGATCCAGCCGCAGGGGCCGTACCTGCTGCTCGGCTGGTCCGCGGGCGGACTGATCGCCCACGCCCTCGCCTGCGAACTCCGGGCGCGCGGCGAACGGACCGCGCTGCTGGCCGTCCTCGACGCCTACCCGGTGAAGGACGTCCGGTTCGAGGACGAGCCCGTGCCCACCGTGCGGGACGTGCTCGTCGGCGTGCTCGACGTGGACCCGGCCGAGCTGGGCGACCGCGACATCACCTACGCGGAGGTCGCCGAGGTACTGAACCGGCGCGGCAGCGCCCTCGCCGGACTCGACGAGCGGCAGGTCGAGGTCATCGTGGACATCATGATCAACAACGCGAAGCTGGCGGTCGACTTCGTCCCCGGCCGCCACGACGGCGACCTGCTCCTCTTCAACTCCACGATCGACCGCGGCCAGGACGACGCCGGACCGGACGTCTGGCGCCCGTACGTCACCGGCCGGATCGAATCCCACGAGATCACCACCCGGCACGACCAGATGACCCGGGCCGGCTCGCTGGCCCAGATCGGACCGGTCCTGGCCGCCAGGATCGCCGAGGCCACCGGAGACACCGGTGACATCACCCTTTCCCCTCAGGAGGACTGACCCATGACCAACCCCTTCGACGACCAGGACGGCACCTTCCTCGTCCTCGTCAACGACGAGAACCAGCACTCGCTCTGGCCGCAGTTCGCCGACGTCCCCGCCGGCTGGACCGTCGCCCACGGCCCCGACACCCACGCCGCCTGCCTGGAGCACATCGAGCGGAACTGGACCGACATGCGGCCCAAGAGCCTCGCCGACGCCATGGACGCCCAGCGGTAACGCGGCCGACATGACCACCACCGAAACCCCGGCCGGGGCCCGCGACACCGCGGGCCCCGCCCCGGTCCACGACCTCGGCGCCGCCCTGCTCACCCCCGAGGCCCGGCGCGACCCCTACCCGCTCTACGCCCGCATGCGGCGCGAGGACCCGGTCCACCGCACCCCCCAGGGCGTCTGGTACCTCACCCGGTACGCCGACGTCGAGGCGGCGCTGGGCGACCCGCGGCTCTCCAACGACCGGGACAGGATGACCCGGGCCTACAGCGCGCTGGGCGGCGACCTCAAGGAATTCAGCCGGCTCACCGACCGACTCGGCCGGGTGATGAGCAACACCGACCCGCCGGACCACGCCCGGCTGCGCAAACTCGCCAACCGGGCGTTCACCGCCCGCCGCGTCGAGGCCCTGCGCGACCGCGTCCAGCACCTCGTGGACCGGCTCATCGACGCGGCGGTCGCCGCCGGGCCGGAGATGGAGCTGATCGAGGCGGTCGCCTCCCCGCTGCCCATGTCCGTGGTCTGCGAGCTCTTCGGCATCCCCGAGGAGGACCGGCCGCGGGTCAAGGGCTGGTTCAGCCGCTTCGGCCGGCTCAGCGAGGACATCGCCGCGTCCGAGAAGGCCATCGACGAGTACGAGGACTACCTGTCCGGCCTCATCCGGCAGCGCCGGCGCGACCCCGGCGACGACCTGATCAGCGCCCTGGTCGCCACCCAGACGCACGACGACCGGCTCACCGACTCCGAACTGCTCTCCACCTGCTTCGTCCTCATCACTGCGGGCGACGAGACCACCACGCACCTCATCACCAACGCCGTGCTCGCCCTGCTGCGCCACCCGGACCAACTGGCCCGGCTGCGCGAGGACCCGGGTCTCATGCGCGGCGCCGTCGAGGAGCTGGCCCGCTACGACACGGTGACCCAGGCGATCGTCAGGGTCGTCGCGGAGGACCTGGAGATCGGCGGACGAACCCTGCGCGAGGGCGAGTTGGCGTACCTCTTCCTCGGCGCCACCAACCGCGACCCCGAACGCTTCGAGGACCCCGACCGGCTCGACCTGACCCGCGCCGGCAACCGCCACCTCAGCTTCGGCCACGGCCCGCACTTCTGCCTGGGCGGCCCCCTCGCCCGCCTCCAGACGGAGGTGGCCGTCGGCACGCTGGTGCGCCGGCTGCCGGGGCTGCGGCAGGCCGAGGGGGCCGAGCTGGACTGGCGGCCCAACCCGCTGCAACGAAGGCTGCGGGCCCTCCCGCTCACCTGCCGACCATGAACGACGACGAAGGAGCAGCACCGCCCATGGCCCGAGAATTCCGAGTCCGCAGGCAACAGGACCTGCCCGCCGCACCCCAGCAGGTGTGGAACGCCGTCGCCACCGCCGCCGGGAACCTCGGCTGGCTCTACCCGATGGAGATCGAACCGCGCGTCGGCGGAAAGGTCACCCGGGGCGACGCCACCGTGGTGGCCTGGGAGCCGCCGCACCACCTCGCGCTGCGGGCCACACAGGACGGCGGGTTCTCCAACACGCTCAGCTACCGCGTCGAGCCGGCCGAGGGCGGCACGAGCCACCTGCGCATGGGCATCCACTGGGTGCACACGGGCGTCGTGGACGACGCCTGGAACTGGGACGCCAAGACGGACGTGGCCGAGAAGTACGTCGACTTCCACCAGCACGCCCTGACGGAATACCTGCGCCACTTCGCCGGCCGCCCCGCCGTGTACGTACGGGCCCACCGCCCCGAACCGACCGGCGACCCGGCCGACTTCGCGGCCCTGCGCCGCCGCCTCGGCGTCCCGGACGACGCGTCCGTCGGTGACCGGTTCACGCTTCTGGGACCCGAGCCGGTGGAGGTGGCCGTCGACTGGCTCAGCGCCGACTTCCTCGGCCTGCGCGGCCCGGACGCCCTGTACCGGTTCTTCAACGGCAGTACCTGGAACGTACCGATCTGGCTCGGCCACCACCTGTTCGCCGAGGACGCCGACGGACAACGGGCCACCGACATGTGGTCGGCCTGGCTCAACGAGCGCTCGGGGGAGCACTGATGGAGACCTCGACGCAGACACTGCTGTTCGCCGCCGAACTCATCGAGGACAACGGCACCTACACCCTGGTGGTGGAGGACGTGAGCAAGGGCACCGTCCAGTCCACACCGGTCCCCAAGGCGATGGTCGACAGACTCCCGGTCTTCCTCGCGGCACTCACCGCGAAACTCGGCCCGGTGCAACCGCGTCGCGGCTGGTAGCCGCCCGGCCCGTCGGTGGACGCGCACGTCCCCGGCGATCTAGCGTCGGACGCGACGACGACGGCGGCACGCCGACGGGCGCGGCACGGCACGGACACGGGGAGAACATGACCAGCGGCGACACCACCACCACGCGGGACGCCGGGGCGCCCGTCACCTTCATCACCGGCGGCTCCAGCGGCATCGGGGCGGCGAGCGTACGCAGGCTCCTCGGCCTCGGGCACCGGGTCGCCGCGACCGGGCGCAGCGCGGAAAAACTCGCCGTGCTGGCCGAGGAGGCGGACGCGGGGGAGCGGCTGCTGACCTTCGAGGGGGACGCCGGGGACTGGGCGCACGTGTCGGCGGCGGTCGAGGAGACGGTGCGCACGTTCGGCCGGCTCGACCACGCCATCGCCAACGCCGGGTACTCGGCCGACGCCCACGTCGAGACCGGCGACCCCGAGAAGTGGCGCGGCATGGTCCTGACGAACGTGCTGGGGCCCGCGCTGCTCGTACGGGCGGCGCTCCCGGCGCTGAAGGAGTCGCGGGGGCGAATCGTGCTCATCGGCAGTGTGGCCGGGTACAAGAACACGCCCGGCAACCTGTACTCGATGACCAAGTGGGCGGTGACCGGTCTCGCGGAGAACGTCCGCATGCTGACCACCGGGTACGGCGTCGGTACGACACTGATCGCACCGGGACGCGTCCTCACCCCGTTCTGGGACGAGCGTCCCGGCGGTGCGGCGGCGGCCGGTCCGATGATCTCCGCCGAGGAGTTGGTGGAGACGCTCGTCTGGGCGATCGCGCAGCCGCCCGGCGTGGACGTGAACACGCTGGTGGTCCGGCCGATCGGCCAGCAGAACTGACGCGGCGTCCGTCAGCGGAACAGTGAGCGCCGGCGCTCGGCGGCCGCCCTGCCGGCGGGGGACAGGCACCACGTCCACCACGAGTCGAGCGCCCGCGCGGTCAGCGCCTCGCCCGGGATCACCGCGGGCCAGCGCACCACCCTCGCCTGCGCGGACACCTTGGCCCCGCCGCGTACCGGGTCCACCACCAGGGCCGGTACGCCCGTGCTCAGCGCCAGGACCATCCCGTGCAGGCGGTCCGTGACCACGAGGTCGAGCCGGCCGAGCAGGGAGAGGAACTGGTCGCCGGTCCGGCACAGCCGCCAGTCGCCACGGGCCAGCCGGGTCTCCGCCTCCACCGGCGCGCAGTCCTTGGTGGGCAGCCAGCCGTACAGCGTCTCGGCGACCCGGTCGTGCTCGCGCCGCCGCCCGTACTCCCCCTGGCCGTGCGTGAGGGCGACACCCACCACGGGCCGGTCCGGCCGGGTCCGCGCGGAGAGCGCCAGATCGGCCAGGAGGCCCTGGCCGTCGCGGTCGCGGGCTACGATCCGGTCGAACCCGCGCACCGCCGGGGACTCCCCGTCCACCACGCTCACCCCGACGGCGGTCCGCCGGCACGAGGCATAGCGCTCGTGCAGCCGGGTGAGCTGGGCCCCGTGCACCGGGCCGCAGACGAAGAGCACCTGCTCGTACCGTTCGGGGCGCGCCGCCTCCAGGGTGAGGGCGCCCGGGGCGAAGTGCGGGCTCCACGCGGAGTCGTGCGGGACACCCAAACGGCCCAGCGCGTCGGCCACCGCCCGCTCCGCGAGGAAGTCACCGGCGGTGACCTCGCCGTCCGGGAAGCTGAACCACCCGGTGACCAGCACACGTCCCGTCGCACTGCGCGGACGCAGGAGCGGGTCGAGAACACCGTCCAGGCTCTGCCCCATGATCGCCTCCTGTTCCCGGATTCATTCCAACGGTAGTCCCGAAGATGCGCGGATGGATTACTCAGGAAAGATCCAGGGGGAGAAGCGAATGGCAGGAACGCGGCTCCGCGCCGCCGGGACGGACCGCCGCGCAACAGCGGCCCGAGCCCGTGCGTTCAGGAACGTCCGGATCTCTGAAAGGAGATGGGATACATGGTGTCCTCGGAACCCGACCGGTTTCCCTGGCGGCACGCCCTGGTCACAGGCGGAGCCGGCTTTCTCGGCTCACATCTGTGTGAACGCCTGCTGGCCGGGGGAGTGACGGTCGACTGCGCCGACAACCTCGCCTCCGGGGCACTGCGGAACATCGCGCACCTGGAAGAGGACAGAGCGTTCCGGTTCTTTCCGCTGGATATCTCCGACGCCTCCTGCGCAAGCGAATTGCGCGGCCCCTACGACCTGGTGCTGCATTTCGCCTGCCCCGCCTCACCCGCCGACTATCTGCGCATGCCGTTGGAAACGCTGGACGTCGGCAGTCTCGGCACCCGCAACATGCTCGGCATCGCCGCCCGGGACGGGGCGCGCCTGCTCCTCGCCTCCACCTCCGAGGTCTACGGCGACCCGCTGGTGCACCCGCAGCGCGAGGACTACTGGGGCAACGTGAACCCCGTGGGCCCGCGCAGCGTGTACGACGAATCGAAACGGTTCTCCGAGGCGCTGGTGACCGCGCACGCCGCCGCGAAGGGCACGAATGCCGGAATCGTGCGGCTGTTCAACACGTACGGCCCCCGCATGCGCGCCCATGACGGCCGCGCCGTGCCGACCTTCATCAGCCAGGCACTCGCCGGAGAACCGCTCACCGTCGCCGGCGACGGCAGCCAGACAAGGTCCCTGTGTTATGTGGACGACACCGTCGACGGCGTACTGAGTGTCGCCGCGAGCAAATCCGTGCGGCCGGTGAACATCGGCGGGAGCGACGAGACGACCGTCCGGGAAATCGCCCGGCGGATCGTCAAACTGACCAGCTCCGCCAGCCGGATCGACTACATCGACCGGCCCGTGGACGACCCCGAGCGGCGGCGTCCCGACACCACCCTGGTGCGGGAGATGTTCGGCTGGGAACCCCGCGTCTCCTGGGAAGAGGGCCTGGAACGCACCATCGCGTTCTTCGCCTCGCTCCCCGGTACGCCGGACGATTCCCACGCCGCTTTCCCGGCCCGCGAATCCTGAAGGAGCCCAGCGCATGCGCGTGCTCGGAATCAACGCCCTTTTCCACGACCCTTCGGCCGCTCTGGTCATCGACGGGAAGACCGTCGCCGCTGCCGAGGAGGAACGCTTCAGCCGCCGCAAGCACGGCAAGCGCCCCGTGCCGTTCTCCGCCTGGGAACTGCCCGAGCTGTCCGCCCGGTGGTGCCTGGAGAGCGCCGGTCTGGATGCCGCCGACCTGGACGCGGTCGCCTACTCGTACGACCCCGGACTGGCCCGCCCCGCCGAGCAGATGGGCCTGAACGACCCCTGGGACGAGCTGCGCCAGACCTACGCCCGGCGCGCCCCCGAATTCCTCGCCGAGGCCCTGCCCGGCCTCGACCCGGACAAGGTCCGCTTCGTCCCCCACCACGTCGCCCACGCCGCCTCCGCCGGGCTCGCCGCCCCACCGGGCGACCGCGCGGTCCTCGTCCTGGACGGGCGCGGCGAGTGCGCCTCCCAGCTCGCCGGCCACTACACGGGCGGCGCCCTGGAGATCCTCAGCACCCAGCCGCTGCCCGAATCGCTCGGCCTGTTCTACGAGGAGCTGACCGCGCACCTCGGATTCCTGCGCAGCAGCGACGAGTTCAAGGTGATGGCCCTCGCCTCCTACGGGAAGCCGGTCTTCGCCCAGCGGCTCGCCGAGTACGTCCACCACACCGACGGCGGCGGCTTCCGCGCCTCCGGTGTCCCGTGGAGCGAGTTCGCACCGGCGCGCCGGCCGGGCGGCCCCTACACCGAACAGCACGCGGACCTCGCGGCCAGCGCCCAGCGGTGCCTGGAGGAGACCGTCCTCCAGCTGGCCTCCTGGCTGCACGAACGCACCGGCGCCACCCGCCTCGCGCTCGCCGGCGGCGTCGCCCTCAACTGCGTGGCCAACGCCCGCGTCCACCGCGAGGGACCCTTCGACGAGGTCTGGGTCCAGCCCGCCGCCGGCGACGCCGGCACCTCGCTGGGCGCCGCCCTCCACGTCTCCGCCGAGCACGGCCCGGTCACCCCGATGACCACCGCCGCCCTCGGCCGGGGCTGGAGCGACGACGAACTGCGCCGCATGCTCGAAACCGCGGCCCTGCCCTTCGAGGAGCCCGAGGACGTCGCCGCGGCCGTCGCCGAGGAGCTGGCGCAGGACGGCGTCGTCGCCTGGTTCCAGGGGCGCAGCGAATTCGGCCCCCGGGCGCTCGGCCACCGCTCCCTGCTCGCCCACCCCGGGCGCGCCGAGAACCTGGAACGGCTCAACGCGGTCAAGGGGCGCGAGGAGTTCCGCCCGGTGGCGCCCATGGTGCTGGCCGAACGGGCGGCCGAACTCTTCGACGGACCGATGCCCAGCCCGTACATGCTCTTCGTGCACGAGGTCGCCGAGGAGTGGAAGCCCCGCATCCCCGCCGTCGTCCACGTGGACGGCACCGCGCGCATCCAGACCGTGGACCCGGCCTCGGAACCGCTGGTCGCCCGGATGCTCACGGCGTTCGAGGAGCGCACCGGGCTCCCGGTCGTGGTCAACACCAGCCTCAACACCGCCGGCCGGCCCATGGTCGACCACCCGCGCGAGGCGCTGGAGTGCTTCGGGTCCGCGCCCGTCGACCTGCTGGCCATCGGGCCGTTCATCGTCCGCCGGTCGAAGGCGTTCACATGACCGCCGGAGACGCGGAACCGCGCGTGACGACCGCCGCGCCGGACGGGCACCGGGACCTGCCGGGTGCCGAACCGTACTCCGTGGTCGTCCCCACCATCGGCCGCCGCTGCCTCGGCTCCTGCCTCCGCGCCCTCGCCGAGGCAGCCGTCCCCCCGCCGCACGCGATCTTCCTCGTGGACGACCGGCCCGCCCCGGACACCCCGCTCGACCTCACCCCGGCCGGGCCGCTCGCGGACCGCGTCACGGTCCTGGCCACGGGCGGCCGGGGCCCCGCGGCGGCCCGCAACGCCGGGCTGCGCGAGGTCACCACGCCCTGGGTGGTCTTCCTGGACGACGACGTCCAGGTGCGCCCCGGCTGGGGTGCGCTCCTCGCCCACGACCTGGGACAGGCCGGCCCCGGGACGGCCGGGGTGCAGGGCCGGCTGACCGTCCCGCTGCCCGACGACCGCAGGCCCACCGACTGGGAGCGCTGTACGGCCGGCCTGGCGGACGCCGCCTGGGCCACCGCCGACATGGCCTACCGCACGGAGACCGTGCGCCGGGCCGGCGGGTTCGACGAGCGCTTCCCGCGCGCCTTCCGGGAGGACGCCGACCTCGCCCTGCGCCTGATGAGCGGCGGCTGGACGCTGGCCCGGGGCACCCGCTCCACCCTGCACCCCGTCCGCCCCGCCGACCGCTGGGTCTCCGTGCGCACCCAGCGCGGCAACGCGGACGACGCCCTGATGAACCGCCTCCACGGACCGGACTGGTGGACCAGGGCCGACGCCCCCCGGGGCCGGCTGCCCGGCCACCTCGCCGTCACCGCCGCCGGACTGGCCGCCGCCGCGCTGGCCCTGTCCGGACGACGCCGGGCGGCCGCGGCCGCGGGCGCGCTGTGGGCCGCCGGGACCGCCGAGTTCGCCTGGGCACGCATCGCACCGGGGCCCCGGACCGGGGCCGAGGCCGCCACCATGCTCGTCACCAGCGTGGTCATCCCGCCCCTGGCCGTACTGCACCGGGGCCTGGGCGGCATACGCCACCGTCGGGCCACCGCCTGGGGAGGCACCGGATGAGCTCCCAGCCCTGCCGCACCGCGCCGCCCGGCGGGCCGCCGCTCGCCCGGCCGGCCGCCGTGCTCTTCGACCGGGACGGCACCCTCGTCCACGACGTCCCGTACAACGGCGACCCGGACCTGGTCAGGCCGGTGACCGGGGCCGCCGACGCCGTACGGCTGCTGCGCGAGGCCGGCATACGCACCGGTGTCGTCAGCAACCAGTCCGGCATCGGACGCGGACTGCTCACCCACGAGGAGGTCCGCCGGGTCAACGCCCGCGTGGACGAGCTGACCGGCCCCTTCGGCGTCTGGGTCTACTGCCCGCACCGCCCCGACGAGGGCTGCCCCTGCCGCAAGCCCCGGCCCGGCCTGGTGATCGAGGCCGCCGGACGGCTCGGCGTCCGCCCCGGCGACTGCGCCGTCATCGGCGACATCGCGGCGGACGTGCTCGCCGCCCGGGCCGCCGGCGCCGAAGGCATCCTCGTACCGAACGCGCGAACGCGGCCCGAGGAGACCCGGGCGGAGACGGACCCCGCGCCCGACCTCCTCACCGCCGTCCGCCGGCTCCTCGCCCGCCCGCACCCCGCCGGGACGGCCGCACACGTGCGGGGGCGGACCGCATGAGGGCCCTCGTCGTACGACTCGACAGCTTCGGTGACGTGCTGCTCGCCGGGCCCGCCGTCCGGGCGGTCGCCGCGCACGCCGCGCACCTCACCATGGTCTGCGGGCCGCTGGGCGAACCCGCCGCCCGGCTGCTCCCCGGCGTCGACGAGGTCGTCGTCTGGCAGGCGCCCTGGGAAGGCACCGACCCGCCGCCCGTGGACGAGGCGGACGTCCCCGGCCTGCTCACCACCCTGCGCCGGGGCACGTACGACACCGCGCTCGTGCTGACCTCGTTCCACCAGAGCCCGCTGCCGGCGGCCCTGCTGCTGCGCATGGCCGGAGTGGCCCGGATCGGCGCCGACAGCGTCGACCACCCCGGCCGACTGCTCGACGTGCGCCACCAGCGGCTCCCCGGCCGGCACGAGGCCGAGGCCGGCCTCGACCTCGCCCTCGCCATGGGCTTCGCCCTCCCCGCAGGCGACCCCGGCCGGCTGCGCGTGCTGCCGCCGCCCGACACCGCCGCGCTCACCGGCAACGGCCCCTACGTCGTCGTCCACCCCGGCGCCAGCGCCCCCGCCAGGGCCTGGGACCCGGACAGGCATGCCGAGGCCGTCCAGGAGCTGGCCGACGCCGGGCACCGCGTCGTCGTCACCGGAGGACCGGCCGAGACCGGGCTCACCCGGCTCGTCAGCGGCGACGTGGCCGTGGACCTCGGAGGGCGTACCAGCCCCCGCACCCTCGCCGGCGTGCTGCGCCACGCGGACGTCGTGGTCAGCGGCAACACCGGACCCGCCCACCTCGCCGCCGCCGTGGGCACCCCGGTCGTCTCGCTCTTCGCGCCCGTGGTGCCCGCGTCGCGCTGGGCGCCCTACGGAGTGCCCTTCGTGCTCCTCGGCGACCAGCGCGCCCCCTGCGCCGACACCAGGGCCCTGCACTGTCCGGTGCCGGGCCACCCCTGCCTCGACGGCGTCACCGCGCACGACGTGGTGAGCGCGGTGCACAAGCTCCGGAAGGAGAGAGCGTGAACATCCTCATCTGGCACGTCCACGGTTCGTGGCTGACCTCCTTCGTCCAGGGCCCGCACACCTACCTGGTGCCGTCCACCCCCGACCGGGGCCCCGACGGCCTCGGCCGCGCCCGCACCTGGGACTGGCCCGCGTCCGTCCAGGAGCGCACCCCGGCCGAACTCCGCGACGCCGACATCGACCTCGTCGTCCTGCAACGCCCGCACGAGATCGAGCTCACCCACGAGTGGACCGGCAGACGCCCCGGCCGGGACGTGCCCGCCGTGTACGTCGAGCACAACAGCCCGCACGAGACGCCCGTGGACACCCGGCACACGCTCGCCGACCGGTCCGACGTCCCCGTCGTCCACGTCACCCACTTCAACCGTCTGATGTGGGACAGCGGCCGGGCCCCCACCAGCGTCATCGAACACGGCATCATCGACCCGGGACCCCTGTGGACGGGCACAGAGCCCCGGGCCGCCGTGGTCGTCAACGAGCCCGTGCGGCGCGCCCGCACCACCGGCACCGACCTGCTGCCCGCCTTCGCCGCCGCCGTCCCGCTGGACGTCTTCGGCATGCGTACGGAGGGGCTAGCAGACCACCTCGGCCTCACCGGGGCACAGTGCCGCACCTTCGACCTCCCGCAGGACGAACTCCACCGGGCCATGGCCCGCCGCCGGGTCTATCTGCACCCGGTGCGCTGGACCTCGCTCGGACTCTCCCTGCTGGAGGCCATGTTCCTCGGCATGCCCGTGGTCGCCCTCGGCACCACGGAAGTGCGCGAAGCGGTGCCGTCCGGCGCCGGAGTCGTCTCCAACCGGCCCGAGGTCCTCGCCCACGCCCTGCGCCACTTCGCCGCCGACCACGCCCACGCCGAGCACACCGGCCGCCTGGCACGGGAGGCGGCCCGGGCCAGGTACGGGGTCCAGCGCTTCCTGGACGACTGGGACCGACTCATGAAAGAGGTCACGCGATGACGCAGCCCATGCCGCGACCCGCCCGGATCGCCCTGGTGTCCGAGCACGCCAGCCCGCTCGCCGAACTCGGCGGCCCCGACGCCGGCGGACAGAACGTGTACGTGGCCCAGCTCGCCGCATGCCTGGCCCGCAGGGGACACGACGTCACCGTCTACACCCGCCGCGACCGGCCCGACAGACCGACCCTGGTGCGGACCGAATCGGGCGTCAAGGTCGTCCACGTACCGGCCGGCCCGCCGACGACCGTGCCGAAGGACGACCTGCTCGCCTGGATGCCGGACTTCGGTGCCTACCTGGCCAGGCTGTGGCGGCTCAACCGCCCCGACGTCGTCCACGCCCACTTCTGGATGTCCGGCCTGGCCGCCCTCGCCGGAGCCCGCGAGGCCGGGGTCCCCGTCGTGCAGACCTACCACGCCCTTGGCACGGTGAAGAAGCGTCACCAGGGCAGCGAGGACACCAGCCCGCCCGAGCGCGTCGACATCGAGACCCGGATCGGCCGCGAGGCCCACCGGATCATCGCGACCTGTGCGGACGAGCTCAACGAGCTGACCGCCATGGGCATCCCGCGCTCCCGGATCAGCATCGTGCCCTGCGGGGTCGACACCGAGCACTTCGCCCCGGTGCCCCTCGCCGCCCGGCCGCCCGGCGCCCCGCACCGGCTGCTGTCCGTCGGCCGCCTCGTCCCCCGCAAGGGCTTCGACCGCGCCATCAAGGCCCTCGCCCGCATCCCCGGCACCGAACTCCTCATCGCCGGCGGCCCGGAGGCCCCACTCCTGTTCGCCGACCCGGAGGCCGAACGCCTGCGCAAGGTCGCCGCCGAATACGGGGTCGCCGAACGGGTCCGGCTCCTCGGCTGCGTACCGCAGGGCCTGATGCCCTCGCTCATGTCCAGCGCGGACCTGCTGCTGTCCCTGCCCCGCTACGAACCGTTCGGCATCGTCCCGATCGAGGCGATGGCCTGCGGCGTCCCCGTGGTGGCCAGCGCCGTCGGCGGACAGCTGGACACCGTCGTGGACGGGGTGACCGGCACGCTCGTGCCGCCCGACGACCAGCGCCACGACCTCGCCGCCACCGTCCGCGACCTGCTCGCCGACCCCGGGCGGCGCGCCCGGTACGGAGCGGCCGGCCGCACCCACGCGCTCGCCCGGTTCACCTGGGACGAGGTGACCGACGGCGTCTCCCGCGTCTACGCCGAATTCGTCCGGACCCCCCAGCCCTCGGAGGTGGCACGATGAAGCTGATCGCTCCCGGCCAGCACTGCGACGACCTCGCCCGCGCCCTCCCCGCCTTCCGCCGCGCCGCCGGCGTCACCGAACGCTGGGGCAAGACCCTGGCCCGCGTCCTGTCCGACGGCGGCCGGCTGCTCGTCGCCGGCAACGGAGGCAGCGCCGCCCAGGCCCAGCACCTCACCGCCGAACTCGTCGGCCGCTACCGCGACGACCGCCCCGCCTACTCGGCGATCGCCCTGCACGCCGACACCTCCTCGACCACGGCGATCGCCAACGACTACGGCGTCCACGAGGTGTTCGCCCGGCAGACCTGCGCCCACGGCCGCCGGGGCGACATCCTCATGCTCCTGTCCACCAGCGGCGCCAGTGCCAACCTCCTGGAGGCCGCGCAGGAGGCCATGCGCATCGGCATGCCCGTCTGGTCCCTCACCGGGCCCGAACCCAACCCGCTCTCCGCGACGAGCGACGAGTCGCTGTGCGTCGAGGCCGCCGGGTCGGCCACCGTGCAGGAACTCCACCTCGTCGCCGTCCACATGATCTGCGAGAGCTTCGACCGCGAGATCGCCGCCCGCACCGCCGCCCGCCCGGTGGCGGGCACCCCCGCCGAGGAGGACGCCTCGTGAAGCGCCCCGCACCCCTCGTCGTCGTCGGCGACTCACTGCTCGACCAGGACGTCTCGGGCCACGCCGAACGGCTCGCCCCCGACGCGCCCGTGCCCGTCGTCGCCGACGCCGAACAGCGCACCCGGCCCGGCGGAGCGGCCCTGGCGGCCTGCCTCGCCGCGGCCACCGGGCGGCAGACCACCTTCGTCACCGCACTCGGCGACGACGAGGCGTCCCACACCGTGCGGGACCTGCTGGGGGACCGGGTCCGGCTGGTGGAGGTCCCGCTCGACGCGCCCCTGTCGCGGAAGACCAGGCTCATGGCGGACGGGCGGCCCCTGCTGCGCCTGGACGAGGGCGACGGGTGCGCCGCCGGTCCGTCGGCCGAAGCCGAGCAGGCTCTCGCGGACGCGGGGGCGGTGCTCGTCGCCGACTACGGGCGGGGCACCGCCGACGTCCTGCGCGCGGCGCTGACCGCACGGGCCGCCCGGATTCCGGTGGTCTGGGACCCGCACCCGGCCGGCGGCCCGCCCGTCCCCGGCACCCGGCTCGCCACCCCCGCCGCGGCCGAGGCGCGCCACTTCGCCGGGAACCCCGGGCCCGCCGCCCCGGCGCGTCCTGAGGACCACCGCGACGTCCTGCGCCACGCCTCGGCGGACGCCCGGACCCTGCTGGACAAGTGGGGGATCGCCTCGGTCGCGGTGACCCTCGGCGAGCACGGCGCCCTGCTGTCGCGCGGCGGCCCCCCGCTGTTGGTGCCCGCACCCTGGCGGGCCGACGGCGACTGCTGCGGCGCCGGGGACAGCTTCGCCGCCGCGGTGGCCGGCCGGCTCGCCGACGGCGACCTGGTCGAACTCGCCGTCCGCGAGGCCGTCGAGGCCGCCGCCCGCTTCGTGGCCGGCGGCGGCGCCCACGCGGTGCTCCGGGACGCGGGACCCGCCGAGGCGGACGGCACGCCAGGAGACGCCCGCGCACTCGTCCGTCGCGTCCGCGAACGGGGCGGCACCGTCGTCGCCGCCGGCGGCTGCTTCGACCTGCTGCACGCCGGACACGTCGAACTCCTCCAGGCCGCCCGCCGGGCCGGTGACTGCCTCGTCGTCTGCGTCAACTCCGACGCCTCCGTCCGGCGCCGGAAGGGCGGCGGCCGGCCCGTCGTGCCGGCCGAGGACCGGGTCCGCGTCCTGCTGGCGCTCGACTGCGTGGACGCCGTCGCCGTCTTCGACGAGGACACCCCCGAACGCCTCCTGGACGAACTGCGCCCGGACATCTGGGCCAAGGGCGGCGACTACGCCCTCACCGACCTGCCCGAGACCGCCCTCGTGGAGAGCTGGGGCGGGCAGGTGGTGCTCCTGCCCTACCTCGACGGACGCTCCAGCACCCGCCTGGCCGAACGGGCCGCCGGCCGCCCCGGCGCCCCCACCCGGCGGTGAGCCCGGTGAACGGGACCCGCCCGGCCCCCTCGGGCGACCGCCCGGCCGTCCTCGTCCTGCGCGCCCTCGGCCTCGGCGACCTGCTGGCGGCGGTGCCGGCGCTCCGGGGCGTACGACGCGCCTTCCCGGAGCACGAGACGGTGCTGGCGGCCCCGGACAGCCTGGCGGCGGCGGTCCGGGCGACCGGAACCGTGGACGTCCACTTCGCCACACCCGAGAACGGCCGCCAGGTCCCCTCCCTGGACCACTGGCCGGGCCCGCCGCCCGCCGTCGCCATCGACCTGCACGGCAACGGGCCGCTGAGCCACGACGCCCTCGCCGCGCTCGGACCCGGCCGGACGCTCTCCTTCGCCCGCCCCGAAGCGGACCACCCCGCCCCGCCCCGCTGGCGGCCCGACGAGCACGAGCGGCTGCGGTGGTGCCGGTTCCTGACCGCGTACGGCATCCCCGCCGACCCCGCCGACGTCCGCGTCCCGCCGCCCGCCGCGCCCTCCCCGGCACCGGGCGCCGTCGTCCTCCACCCCGGCGCCGACGCCGCGGCGCGCCGCTGGCCCGCCGAGCGGTACGCGGCCGTCGCGACGGCGCTCCGGGACGCCGGACACCGCGTCGTCGTCAGCGGCGGCCCGGGCGAGGAGGAGCTGTGCGCCGAGGTCGCCGGCCGCGCCGGGCTCGACCCCGCCGACGTGCTCGCGGGCACCCTCACCTTCGACGGCCTCTCCGCGCTCGTCGCCCGCGCCGCGCTCCTCGTCAGCGGCGACACCGGACCGGCCCACCTCGCCTTCGCGCACGGCACCCGGTCCGTGACCCTGTTCGGCCCGGTCGCACCCTCGCTCTGGGGCCCGCCCCCGGACCGTCGGCACACCGCGCTCTGGCACCCGGGACCGCCCGGCGACCCGCACGCCGCCACCCCCGACCCGCTGCTCCTGCGCATCACCACCGACGAGGTGCTGGGCAGCGCCCTGGCCGCCCTGCACCGGGGCGCGGCGGCGAAGGAGGCGGCCGGGCATGGCTGAGCGTGTCCGCGGACCGGCCGCGGGGGAGGGCCGGACCACCGTCGTGATCATCACGCGCGACCGCCGGGAGAGCCTGGTCAGAACGCTGGACCGGCTGGCCGCCCTGCCGGAGAGACCGCCCGTGATCGTGGTCGACAACGGATCGACGGACGGCACCGGCGAAGCGGTGCGCCGCCACCCCGGCGGGGCCCGGCTGCTCTCCCCGGGCCGCAACACCGGCGCCCTCGGCCGGAACCTCGCCGCGCGCCGGGCCGGCACGCCCTACGTGGCCTTCAGCGACGACGACTCCTGGTGGGAGCCGGGCGCCCTGAAGACCGCGGAAGCCCTCTTCGACACCTACCCGAAGCTGGGCCTGCTGGCCTCCCGCACGCTGGTGCACCCCACGGGCGAACCCGACCCGCTCAACCGGGTGCTCGCCGCCTCGCCGCTCCCCGGCCGCGCCGACCTGCCCGGCACCCCGGTGCTGGGCTTCCTGGGGTGCGCGGCGGTGGTCCGCCGCTCCGCCTTCCTCGACGCGGGCGGCTACCACGGCGTCCTCTTCTTCGGCGCGGAGGAGACCCTGCTGGCGTACGACCTCACGGCCGCGGGCTGGGGCGTGGTCTACGAACCCAGCCTGGTCGCCCACCACGGACCCGACCCGGGGGAGCGGCCCGGCCGCACCGTCGCCGTGCTCCGCAACGCGCTCCTCACGGCCTGGCTGAGACGGCCCCTGCCGGTCGCACTGCGCGAGACCGGCCGGCTGGCCGACGCCTGGGCCCGCGGCAGGCCCGACGCCGGCCCCGCCCTCCGCCAGGCCCTGGCACGGCTCCCCGCGGCCCTGCGCCGGCGCAGGGAACTGCCGCCCTGGGTCGAGCGCCAGATCCGGCTCCTGGAGAGCGCCCCGCCGAACGGAGACGACCGATGAGCCCCGGCGACCCGCCCGCCCCCGACCCCCGCGTCACGGTGGTGGTCATCACCCACGACCGCCGCGCCGAGCTGCTGCGCACCCTGCGCCTGCTCAGCCGGCTCCCGGAGCGGCCGGCCGTCGTCGTCACGGACAACGCCTCGCACGACGGCACGGCCGAGGCCGTCGCCCGCGAATTCCCCGACGTGCGGCTGCTCACCCCCGGCCGGAACCTGGGCGCGGTCGGCCGGAACCTCGCCGTCCAGCAGGTCCGTACGCCGTACGTGGCGTTCTGCGACGACGACACCTGGTGGGACCCGGGCGCCCTGCGGATCGCGGCCGACCGGCTCGACGCCCACGAGCGCCTGGCGGCCGTCACCGCGCGGATCGTCGTCGAGCCCGGGGGCGAGGACGACCCCGTGGTCGCCGAGCTGCGCGACTCCCCGCTCACCGGCCCGTCCTGGCTCCCCGGCCCCGCGATCGGCTCGTTCCTGGCGGCGGCGACCGTCATGCGCACGGAGGCGTTCCGCGAGGCGGGCGGCTTCCACCCGGGGCTCTGGCTCGGCGGCGAGGAGGAACTGATGGCCACCGACCTGATGCGGGCCGGGTGGTGGCTCGCGTACGTCCCCGAGATGGTCATCCACCACGCCGCGTCCCCGGTCCGCGACAGCACCGCCCGGCGCGTCCTCGGACTGCGCAACACGCTCTGGTTCACCTGGCTGCGCCGCCCGGCCGGCTCCGCGCTGCGCCGCACCCTGTATCTGCTGGCCACCGTTCCCCGGGACCGTGCCTCGCTGCGCGCCTTCGCCCACGCCGCGCGGGGCCTGCCCTGGGTGCTGCGCAGGCGCAGACCCGTACCACCGGACATCGAACGGCGGCTCGCCGCCCTGGAACGTGCCCAGCGCCAGGGCACGGCGCGGCGCTACGTCGGCTGACCCGCCGGTTCCTGGAGCGCCTGCCTGCGCACCTCCTCGCAGCACTGGGCGATCAGCCGGGAGACGTGCATCTGCGAGATGCCGAGCGTCTCGGCGATCCGGTCCTGCGTCATGTCGCGGAAGAACCGCAGGTAGAGGATGGTGCGCTCGCGCTCGGGCAGGCGGCGCAGCCCCGGCTTCACCGCCTCGCGGTCGACCGCGACGTCCAGGGCGTGGTCGCACAGGCCCAGGGTGTCGGCGAGGCACGACCCGTCCTCGGCCCTGGGTACCTCGGCGTCCAGCGACAGCGTGCGATAGCTGTCCAGGGCCTCCAGACCGGCCCGGACGTCCTCGGCGCAGAGCCCTGTGGCGGCCCCGATCTCCGCCTCGGTCGGCAGCCGCCCGCCCGGCGACTGGGCGAGGTCGCGGCGGGCCACCCGCACCTGATTGCGCAGGTCCTGGACCCGGCGCGGCACATGGACGTCCCAGGTGTGGTCGCGGAAGTGGCGCTTGAGCTCGCCGACCACCGTGGGGATGGCGTACGTCTCGAACGCCTTGCCGCGGGCCGGGTCGTACCGGTCCACCGCCTTGACCAGACCGATCGCCGCCACCTGGCGCAGATCGTCCAGCGGCTCACCGCGGTCGCGGAAGCGCGCGGCCAGCCGGTGGGCCATGGGGAGCCAGGCGCAGACGGTCGCACGGCGCAGTTCGTCCTTCTCGGGGCCGTCGGGCAGGGCCCGCAGCCGGTGGAAGGACGCCGTTTCCGGCGGTACGTCCCCATGTCGCGCGGGGGCAGTCTGTCGGGCACCGGCCATGGTGTTCACTCCTCGGCGTCGCCTGTCGGGACCGCCGTGGGAGCCTCGGCCGGACAGGCGGCACCCGGAGCGGAGCTCCCACGGGCGCGCCTCTGGTCCGAAGCACCCCTGGCCCATTCCCGTACCGGGCCGCCTCAAACATGCGCGGCGCCGCCCGGATCAGGCGACCGGGGTGAGCGCGGGCACGGACACCGGGGCCGCCACCGGCTCCTGGGCCGGGACGGGCCGGTCCGCCCCGGCCACCCTCCGGGCCACCGCACGCCCGCGCAGCCCGCCGGCCGCGATGGCCCCGGCGATCAGCAGCCCGCCGGCGACCAGCGCGCCCCGGGCGCCCGCGAACTCGACCAGCAGCCCGAGCAGGGGCGGGCCCGCCAGCTGCCAGCCGGTGCTCGCGCTGCGCCAGACGCCGAGCACGCGGCCGCGCATCTCGGGCTCGGGCTCGGTCTGCAGCACCGTCGACCCGGCCGTGTCGGACACGGACTCCACCACGGCCATGGGGATGACCAGCGCGATGAGCACCATGAGCCCGGGCGCGAGACCCGCCGCGACCTGGAGGAGCCCGCCGCACGCGGCGAGGACGCTCACCAGGCGCACGGTCGGGTTGCGCAGCCGCCCGGCGACCACGGCGCCCAGGATGCCGCCGACGGCCAGCACGGTGGAGACCGTGCCGAAGTCGCTCTCGTCGGCGCTGAGCGGGCCGATGACCAGCACGGCGAGCGTCAGCTGGTAGTTCCGGCCGAAGATCGAGCTCACCGCGGTGATCCCGGCCAGGGCGACCAGCCCCGGCTTCCCGAGGAAGTAGGCCACTCCGGCCCGGGCGTCCCCGCCGGCCGGCGCGCGTTTCGCCGGCGCGGGACGCTTCTCGGGGGACGGTTGCCGGACCCGCGCCGCCTCCCCGGCCGGCCGCAGGAAGGGGATCACCGCGGTGACGCAGAGGAAGGAGATCCCGTTGACCACGTACGCCGACCCGGTGCCGAGCGTCCCGACGGCCACCGCCGCCAGCGCGGTCCCGGCGAGCCGCCCGGCGCTGTGCACCATCGAACCGAGCGCGATGGCCGAGGGCACGTCCGTCCGGGGCACGAGATCGTTGCCGAGGAGCGAGGTCGCGGGCCCGTCGATGGTGTTCACGATGCCGGTGATCGCCGCGAGGACGAGCAGCACGGGCATGTTCAGCAGCCCGGCCCCGATCAGGGCGGCCGTCGAAAACGCGATCACGGCGAGCACCGCCTGACTGACCGCGGCGGTGACCTTGAGCGGCCAGCGGTCCACCACGGCACCGCCGAAGACCCCGAGCAGCAGTCCCGGCCCGGCCTGGACGGCGAGGGACAGGCCCGTCGCCGCGGCCGAACCGGTGATCTGGAGCACCAGCAGGTTCTGCACGGTGAGCTGCATCCACGCCCCGGTGTTCGACACCAGGTTGGCGGCGGACCACCAGCGCATGCTGGGGACGGCCAGGCATCGCCAGGGGCTGCTGTCGCGGCGGCGCGTCTTCCGGGCGGACTCGGGAACAGAGGCGGCAGGAGGCACGGGGAGCACATTTCCGACGGGGGCGGTGAAGCAGCACGCGTCGGATCACGGAACGGTGTCTCGGTAACGCCTCGGCTGCGAAAAGCCGGCGGGCAACGGCCCGCCGGCGCATTTCATCTTCACAAACATCCCGCCGAGGTACCGGCCTAGGCGCCCGCCCGCCCCGCCCCGCAGCCCCGGAAACCCAGTCACCGCAAGGAATTTCGCGCGATGGTGGGTTTCCTCACACGGCAGCCGTCAACGGTCCGAGACCGTGAAGAGCGCGCCCTCCGGATCGCGGAGCACGTACGCGGTCCCCGGCACGCCCTCCACCGGTGTCGCCTCGCCCCCGGCGGCCACCGCGGCCTTTGCCGTCCGCGTGCTGTCGGGCACCAGGAAGTCCACGATCCAGCGCGCCCGCACCCGCGGGTCCGCAGCGTCCTCCACCCCGCCGCCACGCAGCGTGACGACGGTGTGCCCGCCCGCCCGGACGAGGACACGCTCCTCCGCGTAGTCGACCGCGCACCGGCTGTGCGGCCTCGCCCAGCCGAAGACCTCCGCGTAGAAGATCGCCGCCTCAAGGGCGTGGCGCGACTGGAGATCCACCCTGGCCGGGGCGCGCGGCCCGTCGGCCCAGACGGGCGCCGGGCCCTCCCAGAAGCCGAAGGCGGCCCCCTCCCGGTCGGCGGCGATCGCCGCCCGCCCCTTGCCCAGCGGCAGCGGGCCGACGGCGAGTGTGGCGCCGCGCTCCCGGACGCGGTCGGCCGTATCGTCCGCGTCCGGCACGGCGAAGTACGGAATCCAGGCCGGGGGCGGGCCGCCGGTGCCCGGGCAGCCCCCGATGCCGGCGACCGCCCTGCCGTGCGCACGCGCCAGTACGAAGTCCTCGCCGAGGGTGCTCTCGTGGAACTCCCAGCCCAGCGTCCGGCCGTAGAAGGCCCGCGCGGCCCGCAGGTCGTGGGTCGCGAGGCTCACCCAGCAGGGCGCGCCCGCCACGGGTGTCCGCCAGTCCAGATTCGGCATAGGGCGCGCTCCTTCGCCGGGGTCCTCTAGAACGATGCGCCCGCGCCCCGGCCCACGCACGCGCTCACCCCGGCGCCCGCATCCGATTCCGCACCGGACCGGCCGCCGGAGAGCCGGTCAGCTCGTCAGGACCTGCGGTGAGACGACCTTGATCATCGCGTTCGCCCAGCGCTGCTGGCGCAGGGTCTGCGGGTGGCAGCGCTCGGTCAGGTCGAGCAGTTCCTGATCGCGGGCGGCCTGGGCGGTCTGGGCCAGCAGCTCCCAGTCCACGGACACGGCCGCCGCCTTCAGATAGGTGTCGCGCAGATCCCGCAGGAGCAGCAGGCCGGTCTCCGGACGCCGTCCGACGAGCTCGCCGCCCTTCTCCCGCAGCCAGGCCGCGGCCGAGGACTCCTCCTTCGGCTCGGGGGAGAGGTCGACACCGTGATCCGCCGCCGCCTCCGCCAGTTCCCGTACGTGCTGCCGCGACCAGGCGGCCAGGTCGCGGGCCACGTGGTGCACCTCGTGGTCGGTGGAGTGCGTGCTGGAGAGGCGCATCAGCCGCACCGCGAGCCCGTTCTCCCCGTGGTGCACCTCCTTGAGAACCAGGTCCAGCTTCATCGGGTCTCCTCCCGGTACGCGTGCTGCTCCTCGTCCGCCCCGCCCGCGCCGCCGCCCGTGGTCGCGGGCACGGCCGCGCCGGCGACCGGGGCCGAGGCGGTGGTGGTGGGCGCCGGCGCGGGGGAGCCGGAGGGCCCGAGCCGGCGCAGCCGGGCGGCGGCGGTCTTGAACAGCGGCTGCTTGGAGACCGGGTCCCACTCGGTGGGCGTCAGCTCGTTGCCGGCACGCCCGTCGCCCTTCGGCTCGAACCCGCCGTCGGTGTCCCAGTAGCCGTAGTGGAACGGCAGGAACAGCACCCCGTCCCGGATGCCGCTCACACGCGCCGCCGCCCGGACGGTGCCGCGCGGGGTCGTCACCTCCACCAGATCGCCCTCCTGGACGCCGTACGAGGCCGCGTCGCCGGCGGAGACCTCCACCCACACCTCCGGGGCGGCGGCCTGGAGCTGGGGGGCCCGCGCGGTCTTGGTCCGGGTGTGGAAGTGGTAGAGCGTCCGCCCGGTGATCAGCGAGAACGGATACTCCTCGCCGGGCGGTTCGTGCGGCGGCAGATACTCGGCCGCCTTGATGACCGCCTTCGCCGACGGGTTCATCGCCCGGTACTCGGTCTCCTCCAGCGGCGCCCCGGTCACCAGATCCCGCCCGTAGCTCTCGCAGTAGTCCGGGTCGCTCCAGAAGCGGCCGTCCGCGTACAGCCGCTCCGTGCCGTACGGATGCCGCTCGTTGCACGGCCACTGGATGCCGCTCCCGCCGCGCAGCTTCGCGTACGTGATGCCCGTGTAGTCGCACGGGCGCCCCCGGCTGCACTCCTTCCAGCCCTCGAACGCCGCCTCCGGGTCGCTCCACGGGACCAGCGGGCCGCCGTCCTTGTCCCGCAGGTCCAGCCGGCGCGCGAAGTCGCAGAAGATGTCCAGGTCGGGCCTGGCCTGGCCGGGCGGCTCGACCGCCTTCTCCGACAGGTGCACCGTGCGGTCGGCGTTGGTGAAGGTGCCCGTCTTCTCGCCCCAGACCGCCGCCGGCAGCACCACGTCGGCCAGCTGCGCCGTCTCGGTCAGGAAGGCGTCCTGGACGACGAGGAACAGCCGCTCCTGCGCGAGCACCGAGCGGATGCGCCGCAGCTCCGGCAACGACACCGCCGGATTGGTGCCGCTGACCCACAGCAACCGGATGGAGCCCTCCTCCACGTACCGGAACATCTGCATCGCGTGGGTGGGCGGGCCGTAGTGCGGCACCCGGAGCGGGGCCAGGTTCCACAGGCGGGTGAGCTCGGCCATGTGCGCGTCGTTCTCCCAGTTGCGAAACCCCGGCATGTCGCCGTTGGCGCCGCACTCGCGGGTGTTCTGCGCCGTCGGCTGGCCGTTCATCTGGAGAATCCCGCAGCCCGGCTTGCCGAGCATGCCCCGCACCAGGTGCAGGTTGTTGACCTGGACCGAGGCCGCGGTGGCCTGGTGCGACTGGTAGAAGCCCTGGAGCACCGTCGACAGCAGCCGCTCCGCCGTGCCCAGCAGACGGGCGGCCTCCCGCAGCCGCTCGGCGGGCACCCCGCAGATCTCCGCCACGTGCTCGGGCGTGTAGGCGTCCAGCCGCTTCCTCAGCTCGTCGAAGCCGACGACGTTGCGGTCCAGGTAGTCCTGGTCGGTCCAGCCGTTCTCCACGATCTCCCGCAGCAGACCGTTCATCAGGGCCACGTTCGTCCCGGGCTTCGGCGCCAGGTGCACGGTCGCCGCCCGCGCCACCGGGGTGGGGCGCGGATCGACGCAGACCACGGCCGGCGGGTTCGGCCCGGCCAGCCGGTCCAGCACGCGCGTCCACAGCACGGTCTGCGTCTCCGCCATGTTGTGCCCGAACAGCGCGATCGTGTCCGCGTGGTCGATGTCGGTGTACGAGCCGGGCTGCCCGTCGCTGCCGAACGACTCCTTCAGCGCCTCGGCGGCCGTGGACGTGCACAGCCGGGTGTTGCCGTCCAGGTGGTTGGTGCCGATGCCGCCCCGGGCGATCAGCGTCAGCGTGTAGTACTCCTCCGCGAAGAGCTGCCCCGAGGTGTAGAACCCCACCGCCGACGGCCCCTGCTCGTCGAGGAGTTCCTTCGTGCGCCGCACCACCCGGTCCATCGCGGTGTCCCAGTCGCTCTCCACGAGCCGGCCGTCCCCGTCGCGCACCAGCGGACGGGTCAGCCGGTCGGGGGAGCCGTTGGCCTGCCAGCCGAACAGGTCCTTGGGGTCCAGCCGTCCGTGGTTGACCCGGTCCTGTGCCCGGCCGCGCACCCCGACGATCCGGCCGTCCTTCACGGCGATGTCGAGCCCGTCCCCGTTGGAGTGCAGGATCGCCGCCGACTGCACCCACCGCTCGACCTGATCCGGCGTCACCCCGTCGGCGAGCCGGGTGTCCACCCGTACGGGCCAGGGCTCACCGGGACCGTAGGGGGTCCGGGTGCCCCAGGGCTGAGCGATGCGGTCCGTGCGTGTCATGCGTACTCCTCAGATCCGGCCGGTGCGGGCGCCGCCGGTGAGAAGCGCCGAGCCGTCCTCGCCGGGTTGCAGGTCGTCCAGCAGTGCCTGGCAGCCGGCCACCAGGCTGCCGAGCGAGGCGCCGGCGTCGGGGCCCGGCCCGCGCAGCTGCCGCTTGGCATCGGCCAGGGCGCGCCGGGCGTCGGCGAGCCGGTCGGCGCGCTGTTCCAGGCACTCGTCGTCCGGGCCCTCTTCCATGATCGTCGCGTCGGTCGCGCAGACCTCCGCGGCGGCGGCCATCACGGCGCTCAGGTCCGCCAGGGACGGGCCCGGCGGCCGGGGCAGACCGCGTCCCTCCGACGCGGTCTCCCAGAGCGTCAGCGTCAGGGTCAGCAGCCGGTTCGCCACCTGCGCCCAGACCACGTCCCACCGTTCGGAGGGCGAAGGGGTGCTGCGGCGCATCCGGTGCCCCGGGTTGAAGCGGAAGCTCTCCGTCGCCCACCCGCGTGCCGCGCGCAGGTCCGACAGCGCGCCGGGCAGTTCCCCGGCGGCCCGGTGCCAGCGCTCCGCCCGCTCCTCGTCGTACTCCTCGGCCATGCCCTCGCTCAGGTCGCGCAGCAGCCGGGAACAGTCCCTCGGCAGCGCGCACGCGAGGGTCCTCACGTGCAGCGAGTGCACCGGCGGCAGGACGATCGCGTTCACCGCGATCCCGACGACGGCCCCCACCACCGTCTCCAGCAGCCGGTGTCCGACGGCGGGCAGCGAGTACGTCCCGTAGGCCAGGACGAACAGGGCGGTGGTGGGCGCGTACAGGCCCTGCTCGCCGACCGGCAGCCAGTTGCCGAGGAGCACGGTGAGCGGCAGCGCGATCAGCATGGCCGCCATGGTGTTGCCGGTGAGCACCGCCGCGCCCGCGGCGAGAAGGGTGCCGGAGGCCATCATCGCGAGCAGTTCGACCGCCGAGCGCAGCGACCGGTAGACGGTCCCCTGCACGAGGGCGACGGCGGCCCAGGGGGCCATCAGCGCCATCGGCGCCGCCAGCCACCACCCGGTGAGGGCCCAGGCGAGGGCGGCAGCGGCCGCGGCCTTCAGGGACTGCACCAGCTGATACCGGTCGGGGAGGCGTGCGCCGGAGGCCAGGGCCCCCAGCCGCTCCCGTACGGCCGCCGCCCGGCGGCCGGCGCTCGTCCCGGTCTCCAGCACCGACAACCCCTCCTGTACGCGCATGATCCGTGGCGGCGGGCCCGTTCGGGTCAGCCCTCGCGCCCTTGGTCCTCTTCCTCGTCCGTGGTGTGTACGGCGGCCTCCTCGGCCGAGGCCGCGCCGCCGTCGATGCCCACGTCGTCGGCGTAGACGTCGGTGCGCCGTCCCGGCACCTCGTCCGCCGCGCTCAGCCGGCCCGAGCGGGTCCCGCCTTCCTCCGGCTCCAGCGGCTCGCCCTCGCCGCCGTCCAGGTCCCCGATGCCGTCGCCGTCCGGCGGCCCGACGTCCTCGACCTCCTGGGCCAGGCGCTGGTCGAGGGATTCGCCGCGGCGTTCCTCCTCGCCCGTGGTGCCGTACTTGTCGACGCCCAGGGGGCGCTCGGGCGGCGAGTAGCCCTCCTCCATCTGGTCGTCCAGGCCGCGCTCGCCCAGCGTGTTCTCCAGGTCGAGGTCGTCGTTGGGCGGGTCCTGGCCGTCGTCCTGCGGCTGGTAGACGTCGTCGCCACGTGCCTCTGTCGGCATGATTCGTCCTTCCGTCGGAGGCGTCATGGATGCCGGGACCGCCGCACGCGGCGGCCCTCCGCATCCTGCGAATGCCCTGCCGGGCACGGGGAAAACGCGCCCTTTGTCACCCTATGGGTGCTACTGGTCCGCGTCCTCCTGGGCCCCTTCGTTCGGGGTCAGCGCATCGCCGGCCTCGCTGTCCCGGCCGTGCCGCTCCCGCCTGGTGTCCGCCACGTCCGTCTCGGCCTCCTCCGCCTCGCGGACGACCTCCTCGACGGCCGTCCGGGGCGGCTGCTCGTGCTCTCGGTCCCGGTGGTTCATGCGTCTCCTCCTGTCGGTGCCGTCTGCGGGTTCCCCCCGCGCGTGCCCCGGTCCGGGCCGGCTACGCGCGCCGGCCCGGAGCGGTCTCAGAGCGCGGGTGTGAAGCGGTCCCAGGCGCGGTGACCTGCGAGGAGTTCCGTGATGCCGTCCAGCACCGTGGACGCGGCCCCGCCCGACACGACGCCCGGCGCGTCCGAGGCGAGGCCGGCCTTCTCCAGCACCGTCGCCCCGTCACCGCAGGCACCGACGGCCTTGCCGTGCCGGAACGCCTCGGTCACCAGCAGCAGGACGCGCGGGTCCACACCGGTGGACCGGGCCCCGTCGTCCGTCTTGGCGTCACGGGCCCCGTACGCGTCCGGGGCCGGCGCGGGCGCCCCCGCCAGCACGATCGCGTCGAACTCGATCGACCGGGCCGTGGTGAAGGTGCGCTGCACGGTGACCGCGTCGTTCCCGGAGCCCAGCTTTCCGCCCGAGGGCGCGATCACCAGGGGGACCATCCCGGCATCGAGGACGGCGCCGCGTGCCTCGCGCACGGTGTCCAGGCCGCTCTCGCCGTCCGTGACGATGCCCACGATCCGCCCGTCGACCGGCCAGGTGCGGCCCAGCTGGGACAGGGCCGGGCTGGGCTCGGGCGAGGCCAGGGGCTCGGTCGCCCCGGGTGCCGGCAGGCCCAGCCCCTCGGCGACGTGCGCGCACAGTTCGGGGTCGATGTTGGCGAGCACTTTGAGGCCCCGCTCCTTGACCGCCTGGTCCCAGCACTTGCCGAGCTCGAAGGTGTACGCGGCGGTGATGTGCTCCCGCTCCGTGGGCGTCATGCTCAGCCAGAACAGCCGGGCCTGGCTGAAGTGGTCGTCGAACGAGGCCGCCGCGTCCCGCACCTTCCGGGCCGCCGGGACCTCGACGGGCACCTCGATGTAGGCACCGGTGTCCGCGCCGGCGGTGAACGGGCAGCCGCCGTCCAGGGAGTTGGGCCGGTAGGGCGCCACGCCCCGGTGCACGGCCGTCTGGTGCATCCCGTCACGCAGCATGTCGTTGACCGGCGCGTGCGTGCGGTTGATCGGCAGCTGGGCGAAGTTGGGGCCGCCGAGCCGGGTGATCTGGGTGTCGACGTACGAGAAGAGGCGCCCCTGCATCAGCGCGTCGTTGGTGACGTCGATGCCGGGCACCAGATGGCCGACGTGGAAGGCGACCTGTTCCGTCTCGGCGAAGTAGTTCGACGGGTTGGCGTTCAGCGTCATCAGACCGATCGGGCGGACCGGTGCCAGCTCCTCAGGCACGATCTTCGTGGGGTCGAGCAGGTCGATGCCCTCGAACATCTGGTCCTCGGTGTCGGGGAACGTCTGCACACCCAGCTCCCACTGGGGGAAGGCGCCCGCCTCGATCGCGTCGGCCAGGTCCCGGCGGTGGAAGTCCGGGTCCATGCCGGCGGTGATCTGGGCCTCCTCCCACACCTGCGAGTGCACGCCCAGCTTCGGCTTCCAGTGGAACTTCACCAGCGTGGTCGCGCCCTCGGCGTTGACCAGCCGGAAGGTGTGGACCCCGAAGCCCTCCATCATCCGGTACGAACGCGGGATGCCCCGGTCCGACATGTTCCACAGGGTGTGGTGCGTCGCCTCGGTGTGCAGGGTGACGAAGTCCCAGAACGTGTCGTGGGCGCTCTGCGCCTGCGGGATCTCCCGGTCCGGGTGCGGCTTGCCCGCGTGGACGATGTCGGGGAACTTGATCGCGTCCTGGATGAAGAAGACCGGGATGTTGTTGCCGACCAGGTCGAAGACGCCCTCGTCGGTGTAGAACTTCGTCGCGAAGCCGCGCGTGTCGCGCACCGTGTCGGCGGAACCGCGTGAGCCGAGCACGGTGGAGAAGCGGACGAAGACCGGCGTCTCGACGCCCTCGGCGAGGAACGCGGCCTTCGTGATGCCCGCCGCCGCGCCGTACCCGCGGAAGACACCGTGGGCGGCGGCACCGCGGGCGTGGACCACCCGCTCCGGGATGCGCTCGTGGTCGAAGTGGGTGATCTTCTCCCGCAGGTGGTGGTCCTGGAGCAGCACCGGGCCGCGGGGACCGGCCTTCAGCGAGTGGTCGGTGTCGTACAGCCGGGCGCCCTGGGCGGTGGTGAGGTAGGCGCCGCCCTGGGCCACCTGGTCCTGGGAGGCGCCGGTCGGCTGCCCGGTCGGGCTCATCGTCTCGGGACCGCGCTGGTCGTGCTTGGGCGGCAGCGGCCCGCGCGGCTTCGTGGGCTCGTCGACCTGGGCGGGCTCGGGGCCGGGAGCGCCGGGGATCTCGTTGCCCTGGCCGACGGCTTCCTGGACCTTTCCGGCGATCTTCTCCGCGGCGGCCGACACCGGGTTCTTCTTGTCGCTCACTGGATTCCAATCTCGCGGGGGGAGGGGCATGCCGTGCGCGGAGTGGTCGGCGCGCGCTGGGGACGGCATCGCCCGACCACGCGTACCCCCTCGTCCCCGGCCGGACACATCGGTTGAGCCATCCGCATCGGCGACCCGTTCCAACGAGCGACCGGCCGTCCTCCGGCCGCTCCTCGGCTGTCTGCCGGCGGACGCACCGGGTATACGGGCTCCGTGAAAGCTCCCCGAACCACGCCCGAGAGCGCGGACGCCCCGACGAGCCTCAAGAAGGACCTCACCACCCCGCTGCTCTACTTCTTCATCCTCGGAGACGTCCTCGGCGCCGGCGTCTACGTCCTGGTCGGCGAAGTCGCGGCCGACGCCGGCGGCGCCGTCTGGGTGCCCCTCCTGGTGGCCCTGTGCCTGGCGCTGCTGACCGCCGCCTCGTACGCGGAACTGGCCACGAAGTACCCGCGCGCCGGCGGTGCCTCCCACTACGCGACGCTGGCCTACGGACCCTTCACCGGGTTCGTCGCCGGTTTCTGCATGCTCGCGGCCGGAGTGGTGTCGGTGGCGGCCCTGGCCCGGGGGTTCGCCGGCGACTACCTCTCCGAGTTCGTGACCCTCCCGCTGGTCCTGGTGACCATCGTCTTCCTGGTGGCGCTCGCGCTGCTCAACGCCCGGGGCATCAGCGAGTCGACCCGGGCCAACGCCGTCGCCACCGTCATCGAGGTCGGCGGCCTGCTGCTGGTGATCGGTCTCGGCGCCTGGATCGTGCTGCGCGGCGACGGCGACCCGGGCCGGCTCACCGACCTCGGCACGGAGAGCGAAGGGCCCGTCCTGGCGGTCCTGAGCGGCGCGGTCCTCGCGTACTACTCCTTCGTGGGCTTCGAGACCTCCGTCAACGTGGCCGAGGAGACGCGCGACCCCCGCCGCTCCTACCCGAGGGCGCTCTTCGGCGCGCTGATCACCGCCGGCGCCGTCTACGCACTGGTCGGCGCCGCGGCCGCGGCGGCCGTGCCGACGGAGAAGCTGGCCGAGTCCAGCGGGCCGCTCCTCGAAGTCGTCCGCACCGCCGGGGCCGTGCCCACCTGGCTGTTCAGCGCCATCGCACTGGTGGCCGTGGCCAACGGGGCGCTGCTGACCGGCATCATGTCCTCGCGGCTGGCGTACGGCATGGCCCGTGACAGGCTGCTGCCCCGCTTCCTGACGGCCGTGCTCCCGGGCCGCCGCACCCCGTGGGCGGCGATCGCCGCGACGACCGCCCTCTCCCTGCTGCTCGCGCTGACCGGCGACGTCTCCACGCTCGCCTCGACCCTCGTCCTCCTGCTCCTCGTGGTCTTCTTCCTGGTCAACACGGCACTGCTGGTGCTGCGCCGCGACCCCGGACGCCCCGGGCACTTCAGGGCCCCGACCGTCGTGCCCGTCCTCGGCGCGGCCTCCTGCGTCGGGCTCGCCACACAGATCGAGGGCGACGTCTGGCTACGGGGCCTCGCGGTCCTCGCCGTGGGCGCCGTCCTCGGCGCCGTGGCCGCGCTGCGGTTGCGCCGCGCCCGCTGAACGGGGCTTCCCGTAGGCTCACTTCGCGCACACGGGCGACACAAGGGGGCAGGGTGCACGACGGAGCCGCGGACGACCAGGTGATTCCTTCGGTGGCCGGGCGGCCCTGGTGGGCGGCGAACGAACTGCTCGCCTTCCTTCTGGAGGTGGTGGCGCTCGGCTGCCTCTTCTGGTGGGGGTTCACCCTGGCGGACGCCCTGGCGCTCCAGGTGCTCCTCGGCTCCGCACCGCTTGTCGCGGCGGTGGTGCTGTGGTCGCTGTTCGCGGCGCCGCGCGCCCGGTTCCGCCCGCCGCTCGCGGGGGTCCTGGCGGTGAAGGCCCTGGTGCTCGGCGGGGGTGCCCTCGCGCTGTACGGGGTCGGGCACCCGGCCGCCGCGGCGGTGCTGGGGGTCGTCGTCGTGGCGAACACGGCCCTGGCGGAGACGTTCCGGCGCAGGCCCACCGCGCCGTAGCGCTCGGCCCCCGCGGCGTTTCCGGCGGGCTCGGCCGGGCAGCCGACCCATGAAGTCGGTAGCGTGGACATAACGACGACGACCGGGCGTCCCAGGGACCGAGGCCCGCGGAAGCACCACCGGCGCGTCCGCAGCGGCCCCTGCCCGCCGCCCGGGAAGGGACGGTCGCACATGTGCCGATGGCTTGCCTATTCCGGCACGAGTGTCGTGCTCAGTGATCTCCTCTACAAGCCGGAGCACTCGCTCATCGACCAGAGCCTGCACTCCACCATGGGCGTGGAGACGACCAACGGTGACGGCTTCGGAGTCGGCTGGTACGGCTCCGAGCAGGAGACGCCCGCGATCATCCGCGACACCGGACCCGCCTGGAACAACCGCAACCTGCGGGAGATCGCGAGCCACATCCGCTCGCCGCTGTTCTTCGCCCACGTACGGGCGTCCACGGGGACGGCCATCCAGCAGACCAACTGCCATCCCTTCCGCCACGGCCGCTGGATGTGGATGCACAACGGTGCGATCGCGGACTTCCACCGGCTGCGGCGCGATCTGTCCCTGGCGCTCGACCCGGCGCTGTTCTCGGCCCTGGAGGGGTCCACGGACTCCGAGGTGATGTTCTACCTCGCGCTGACCTTCGGACTCGACCAGGACGTGCCGGGCGCCGTGGCCCGGATGGCCGGGCTGATCGAACGCGTCGGCCGCGCCGAGGGCGTGGAGCATCCGCTCCAGATGACCGTCGCGGTGTCCGACGGCGAGCGGCTGTGGTCGTTCCGCTATTCGAGTCTTGGCAAGTCGCGTTCGCTGTTCTACAGCAGCAAGGCCGAGACCGTGCGCGCCCTCCACCCCGACCTGGACTTCCTGCGGGGCGTGTCCGACAGCACCCGGCTGGTGGTGTCGGAACCCCTGGGCGGGCTGCCCGGCGTGTGGAAAGAGGTGCCGGAGAGCAGTTACGGGGTCGTGCAGCCCGGCGAGGACGAGTTCCGGCCCTTCGCGCCCGAACCGGTGTGAGACGCGCATGAGGGCCGCCCGGCCGGAACGCCGGGCGGCCCTCATGCGCGTCGGCTGTCTCAGCCGGCGAGCGCGGCGTCGACCTCCTTGAGGAACGGGTCGAGGTCGCCCGGGTTGCGCGAGGTGATGAGCTTCCAGCCGCCGGACTCGTCCGTCACGACCGGCTCGTCCACCCACTCACCGCCCGCGTTGCGCACGTCGGTCCGCAACGAGGCGTACGAGGTGAGCCGCTTGCCCTTGACGCTGCCGGTCTCCACCAGCACCCACGGCCCGTGGCAGATGGCCGCGACCGGCCGCCCGGAGCCGGTGAACGACCGCACGATGTCACAGGCCGGGCCCTGGAGCCGCAGCGTGTCGGCGTTCAGGGTGCCGCCCGGTACGAGCAGCAGGTCGTAGCCGGCCGGGTCGACGTCGTCCAGCGTGAGGTCGGGGCGTACGGATGTGCCCGGGTCCTTGTCGCCGACGAGCGTCTCGATGTCGTCCTTCTTCAGGGCGGCGACATCGACCCGCACCCCGCGCTCGCGCAGATGGCCCAGCGGTACGACGAGTTCGTCCTGCTCCACGCCGTAGTTGGTGACGATGGCCAGCACCTTGCCCTTGCTGCCGTTGTCGCTCATCTTCTGCCGTCCTTCCGTCCTACGGGGAACACGCCCGGTGACGTGGCTTCCGGGTCGCAGCCTCTGGGTTCCCCGCACGGGCGGGCTCATTCATCCGCACCGCCCGCCCGTGCTGTAGCGGCAACGGCGGCGGACCCACATGGTGGGAGAGCGGCGCCCCGGCGGTTGACCCGCCGGACGCGGGGTACCGGGCCGGTGCCCGAGCGCGACGTACGAGGAGAGACATCATGGCCGGTCAGAAGGGCGGACCCGGGCTTCCCCGGGCCCGCGGCGAACTTTCGGCGGCGGTCGTCGCCCATCTCCGGGAGGACGGGCCGCTGCCCGACCCGTCCCTGGCGGACGCGGCCGAGCCCTACGGCGACGACCTCCACCTCGCCCTGTACGTCTGCTACGAGCTCCACTACCGGGGCTTCGACGGCGTGGACCCGGCCCGGGAATGGGACCCCGCGCTGCTGGCGGTCAGGGCGGCCCTGGAACGCCGCTTCGAGTCCGCGCTGCGCCGCGACGTCCCGCCCGGGGCCGGCCTGGACGACACGCTGGACGCGCTGCTCGTGGAGCCGGTCGACGGCACGGGCGTGTCGCACTTCCTCCAGGAACACGCCACACCGGACCGGCTGCGCGCCTACGCCGCCCAGCGCTCCCTGTACCACCTCAAGGAGGCCGACCCGCACGCCTGGGTGCTGCCCCGGCTCAGCGGACGCGCCAAGGCGGGCATGGCCGCCATCGAGTACGACGAGTTCGGCGCCGGCCGGGCCGACCGCGTCCACGCCCGGCTCTTCGCGGACCTCATGACGGACCTCGGCCTGGAGACGGCGTACGGCCACTATCTGGACGAGGGCCACGCCGAGATGCTGGCCCTGGTCAACCTGATGTCCCTGTTCGGCCTGCACCGGCGGCTGCGCGGCGCCCTGGTCGGCCACTTCGCCGCCGTGGAGATCACCTCGTCGCCCGCCTCGCGCCGCCTCGCCCTCGCCATGAAACGGGCGGGCGCCGGGCCCGCCGCCGAGTTCTTCTACACCGAACACGTGGAGGCGGACGCGGTCCACGAGCAGGTGGTGCGGCACGACGTCGTACGGGGGCTGCTGGACGACGAACCCGCCCTGGAGGCGGACATCGTCTTCGGGATCGACGCCACCGGCTTCCTGGAGGACCGGCTCGGCGACCGGCTCCTGACGGGCTGGGGCAGCCCTTAGGAGGTCTCCGTCAGCAGCCGGCGCAGCTCACGTGTGCTGCCCCGGCCCCTCGCCCGTACGATCTGCGCCGCGACGGCGCTCAGCTTGCGGTTCGTGCGCTGGGAGAGCCCGCGCAGGACGTCGAACGCCCGGCCCGGGTCGCAGTCCAGCAGGTGCGTCACGATTCCGATGGCCTGGTCGATCACGGCCCGTGTGGCCATCGCCGTGCGCAGCTGCTCCGCCTCCGTCTCGGCGCCGGTACGGGCATGCTCGCGCAGAAGTCCGCCGACCGTCTCCCCGGCCAGCATCCCGACCGACTCCCGGCCCCCTGCGGTCAGCCGCCACGGCCGGAACGCGTACAGGGTGACCGTCGCCGCCACACCCTCCGTCAGGACCGGCACCGCCGCACAGGCACGCAGACCCCGTTCCAGCGCCGCCACCCGGAAATCCGGCCACCGCCCGTCGGCGACGAGATCGGCGGCCCCGACCGCCCGCAGCGAGCGGGCGGCATCGACGCCCGGCCCCTCGCCGGTCTCCTCCTGGAGCGCGGCCAGCACCGCGAGATCCGGGTGGGTCGAAGCGCTGTGGGCTTCCCCGCCGGGCCACCGCAGGCACACCGACGCGCCCCGGCACCCGGCCGAACACCGCATCGCCCGCCGCACGAGCCGGACGAGCCACGGCGCCACGTCCGCGCCATCGGTCACCGTGTCCATCGGCAGTGCCATCCTCAGCCTCCCTGCGAACCCCCGGTCTCCGCCGCGGCGGAACGGAGCGGGACCCGCCGCGCCGCTCGGCGCCGGGACACCGATGATCGGCTAGCTTCGTCGTATGCACGGGCCACCGGAGGACGAGAGCGGTCTTCAGGTCCTCGTCGCCCGCGCCCGGGAGCTGCGCGCGGCCCGGGACCATCCTCCCGCCGAATACCCGGTCCTGCTCGACGCGGCCCTCGCGGAGCTGGACCGCGCGATCGAGGCCCTGCGCCTGGCCGGGAACCCGCGGCAACCGCCCCGGGGACCGGGCGCGAAGACGGCGCCCCACTCGTTCAGGACCATCTTCGACCACCTTCCGTGGCCCGTCATCGTGACCGACGGGCAGACCGTGGTGCGCCGCCTCAACCAGGCGGCCGCCCGACTGACCGGTCTCCCTCCGGGGTACGCCGCGGGCCGGCCCCTCGCCGCGCTCCTGCGCCCCGCCGACCGGGCCGCCCTCCGCGCCCACGCGGCGGCCGTGGCCCGCGGCGAGGGAGCCCGCAGCCTCCCGGTCCGCCTCCCCGGTCCGCCGGACGGCCCGCTGTACGCCACGCTCACCGGGATCGACGCTCCGGCGGGGCGCGGACGGGACGTGCTCGTGGTGCTCGCACCGGCACCGGGCCCCCGCACCTCCGGCCGCGCCGGTGACCGGGCCGATCCCTCGTCGGTCGTGCGCCAGGCCGAGCTGACCGGCCTCCTGGACCGTACGGCCCGCGCCCTCCTGGCCGAGGAGCCCTCCGCCGGGGCCCTCGGCGCCGTGGCGGGGCTCCTGCGCGACGGCCTCGCGGACTGGGCGCTGCTCGACCTGGGGCCCCCGGACGGACCGGTCCGGATCGCCGTCCACGGCCCTCCGGCACCGGACGACGCGGGGCTGGAGAAGGCGTTCCTCCGGCAGGACCCGCGCAGCTGCCCCGTGTCGGTCGAGGTCATGGCCTCCGGCGCGGCGGCGGTGGAACAGCTGACCGACGACCTGGACCGGCTGGGGGCGGACGAGGACGGCGCCCCGCTCATGGTCCGCGCCGACGTCACGGCCCTGCTCTCCGTGGCGCTGACCGCGCCCGACGGCACGACGGTGCTGGGAGCGCTGACGCTGCTCCGGGGCGCGGCCGGGCCGCCGTTCTCGCTGCTGGAGGCGGGCGCCGCGGAGATCGCGGCGGGCCATATGGCCGTCGTCGCGCGGCGGGGCCTCGCGGAGGGGCCGGGCGTGCGCTGAGCGGCGGGCGCGGCGGACCGTGCCCGGAGAAAAGCCGGCCGCTCAGGGGTGCCGGTGCCGTGCGGTGGCACACGGCGAAGTGGGGGAGGGCGGGAGCCGCCCGGCGCGACGGCGCCCGCCCCCGGCCGATCGAGCATGGAGGACATGATGGTGCGGACTGTGGGTGTCGAGGAGGAGCTGCTGCTCGTCGACGGGCGGAACGGCGACCCCAGGGCGCTGTCGACGGCCGTCCTGGCCCTCGCCGAACGGCGCGCCGAGGGCGACTCGGCCTTCGAACAGGAGCTGCACCGCCAGCAGCTGGAATTCGCCACCGAACCGCGCACGGACATGCGGGAACTCGCGGACGAGATCCTGCGCTGGCGGGCGGAGGCGGCCCGCAGCGCCGCGGAGGCCGGGGGAGCGGTCGTCGCGCTCGCCACCTCTCCGCTGCCCGTCAGCCCGTCCATCGGCGAAGGCGAACGGTACCGCTGGCTCGCCGACAGGTTCGGGCTGACCACGCAGGAGCAGCTCACCTGCGGATGCCATGTGCACGTCTCCGTGGAGTCGGACGAGGAGGGCGTCGCGGTCCTGGACCGCATCCGCCCCTGGCTCGCGGTGCTGCTCGCGCTGAGCTCCAACTCGCCGTTCTGGCAGGGGCAGGACACCGCGTACAGCAGCTACCGCAGCCGGGTCTGGGGCCGCTGGCCCTCGGCCGGTCCCATGGAACTGTTCGGCTCCGCGCGCCGGTACCACGACGAGGTCGAAGCCCTCGTCGGCACGGGCGTCCTGCGCGACAAGGGCATGATCTACTTCGACGCCCGGCTCTCCCACCGGTATCCCACCGTCGAGGTCAGGGTCGCGGACGTCTGCCTCGACCCCGCCGACGCCGCGCTGCTGGCCACGCTGGTGCGCGGCCTGGTCGAGACGGCCGCCCGGGCCTGGCGGGCGGGCGATCCGCCGGAGCCGTACGGAGTGGGTCTGCTGCGCATGGCGGCCTGGCAGGCGGGCCGCTCGGGCCTGGAGGGGGAACTGCTGCACCCCGCCACCATGCGGCCCGCCCCCGCGCCCGCCGTGGTGCGGGCGCTGCTCACCCATGTGCGTGACGCGTTGGAGGACAGCGGCGACCTGGCGTCGGCGCGGGAGGGGATCGACCGGGTCCTGAAGAGCGGCACGGGCGCGCGCATCCAGCGCGACGCGCTCTCCCGCACGGGCAGCCTCCACGACGCGGTCACCGAGTGCGTCGGCCGCACCCGCGGCTGAGACGACGCGCGACGGCCTCCCGCCCCGAAGGGGTGGGAGGCCGTCGGGTGCCGGGCGCTCAGTCGTCCGCGCAGACCCGCACGGTGTGCAGCTCCGGGTCCGCCGGGTCCGGCAGGTTCATCCCCGCTGCCAGGCCGGTCAGGAGGTAGCGCAGCACCGGCTCCGTCAGCCGTTCGCCGGGCAGGACCACCGGGATGCCCGGGGGATACGGCGTGATCATCTCGGCGGCGACGCGCCCCGCGGCCCGCTCCACCGGGACGTCCTCGGTCGCGTGGAAGTAGGCGTCGCGCGGCAGCCTCGCCTGGTCCATCCGCAGCTCCGACGGGGGCGGGACCGCCACCTCGGGCCCCCGGGGCAGTGAGGGCGCCTGCCGGGCGAGGTCGCGCAGCGCCGTCAGCAGCCGCTTCGTCGTCTCCGCGTCGTCGGCGTGGGTGAGCTGGGCGCTGACCCGCCGGTGGTCCATCAGATGGGTGTCCAGGTGGTGGTGCTCGCGCAGCCAGTCCGCCGCCAGATAGCCGGAGATCCCGAGGCCGGAGATGTCGACGAGCACCGGCAGCGGGTCGAACTCGGAGCCGGCGCCCGGACCGCAGAAGTCGTCGCGGTCGTTGACGTGCATCCCGTCGATCGCCTCGATCTCCTCGCGCACCGAGGCGGCGAGGTCGAGGGCGCGCGACATCAGCGTGTGCCCCTCCAGCACCATCTGGCGCCGCCAGCCGTCCATGCCCGCGTACAGCAGGACGGACGGGCTCGTCGTGCCCAGCAGATCGGCCCGGGACGCCAGCGTGTCGTGGTCGATCAGGTCGCCCCGCAGATGGAACACCGACCCCTGTTCCAGGCCGCTGCCCATCTTGTGGATGCTGGTGACGCAGACGTCGGCGCCCGCGTCCATCGCCCACGTCGGCAGATCCGGATGGAAGGGCAGATGTGCGCCCCACGCCTCGTCCACCACGAGCGGGCGGGAGCGCCGGTGGCACACCTCGGCGATGGCCCGCAGATCCGCCGCCACCCCGTACGGGGTGGGGCTGGTCACCAGGGCGCCCTTCGCATCCGGGTGCTCCTCGAAGGCCCGTTCGTACGCCTCCGGGGACGGCGGGTGGGCGAGATGGCGTTCGGTGTCCCACTGCGGCTCGACCCACACCGGCCGGATGCCCGAGAGGATGAGCCCGGAGATCACCGCCTTGTGGGCGTCCCGCCCCACCAGCAGCTTCTGGCCGTGCGCGGCGACGCTCAGCATCGCCGCCTTGACCGACAGGGAGCTGCCGCACGTCGAGAAGAACGCGTGCTCCGCGTGCACGGCGTCGGCCATCAGGACCTCCGCCCGTTGCAGCACCCCCGACTTCATCCGCCGGTCGTCCAGGCCGCCGCTGGCCAGGACGTCGCCGAGGAACACGGCGTCGCCCAGTACGGCCCTGACCTCGGGAGCGGCGCCCCGGGCCTGCTTGTGCCCCGGGGGCGTGAATCCCAGCTCACCCCGCTGCCGGTAGGCGGCCAGGGCGTCGAGAACAGGTGCTTCCTGATGATTTTTCGGCATGTCCGCCGCCTTCCCGTGGTCCGCTCCGTCACTCCGTACGGCGTACGAGCTAGGGGAGTGGTGTACCGCCGGTCGCGTTCACGACTTCCCCGGTGATGTAACTCGCGTTGCCGGAGGCGAGGAACACGTACGCCGGAGCCATCTCGGCCGGCTGGGCGGGCCGCCCCAGGGGGCTCTGCTTCCCGAACTCCTTCGTGTCCGGCAGCGTCGCCGGGATCAGCGGCGTCCACACCGGTCCGGGCGCCACGGCGTTCACCCGGATGCCGTCGGACGCCAGCATCTGGGCCAGGCCCTGGGTGAACGTCACGATGGCGCCCTTGGTCATGGCGTAGTCCAGCAGATGCGGACTCGGCTTGTACGCCTGTACCGACGTGGTGTTGATGATCGACCCGCCCGCCGGAATGTGCGGCAGGGCCATCTTGCACAGCCAGAACATCCCGTACAGGTTGGTGCGCAGCACCCGGTCGAACTGCTCCGTGGAGATCGCGGAGATCCCGTCCGGCTGTGCCATCTGGTACGCGGCGTTGTTGACGAGGACGTCGATGCGCCCGAACTCCTGCACCGCGCTGCCGATCAGGGCACGGCACTGCTTCTCGTCGCGGATGTCGCACGCCTCGGTCAGCGCCTGCCGGCCCGCCTCCTCGATGAGCCGGGCCGTCTCCCGGGCCTCGTCCTCCTCGGTGTCGAGGTGGGTGATCAGCACGTCCGCCCCCTCGCGGGCGAACGCCAGCGCGACGGCGCGGCCGATCCCGGAGTCGCCCCCCGTCACCACGGCTTTGCGGTCCTTCAGGAGCCCATGGCCCCGGTAGGAGTCCTCGCCGTGGTCGGGCGGCGGGTCCATGGGGCCGGTCCAGCCGGGGTGTTCCTGTCCCTGCTGCGGGAAGTCGGGCTTCGGGAAGCGCTCGGTGGGGTCCTGGCCGGGTGTACTCATGGGGCCTTCTTCCGTGACGGGTCGTGGGGTGGGCGGGAGCGGGGGGTTACCGGACGTCCTCGATGACGAACCCGCTCCGGGGTGCGGTCGGGACGCGGTGGAGCGGGATGGAGAGGTCCTGTTCCGGCACCCGGTACGCGAGGCCGGACAGCAGCACCGCGAGCGCGGACAGCAGGGCGAGGGTGATGTCCTCGCCCGGGCAGCGGTGTCCCGTCGCCGGGTCGCCGCCGCCCTGCGGGACCAGCTCGTCGGGCCGTACCGGCGTGCCGTGGAAGCGCGCGGGGTCGAAGACGTAGGGCCGGGGCCACAGGTCCGGGTCGTGGTTCTGGCCGTACAGGTCGAGGAGCACCAGCGTCCCCGGCCGGATGGTGCGGCCCTCCCAGTCGAGCCGGTCCGCCGCCAGCCCGCCGATGAACGGAGCGAACGGGTAGAAGCGGCGGACCTCCTGCGCGAAGGCGAGGGCGTGGCCGGGGCCGCCGTCGCGGAGCGCCGCCCGGTGCTCCGGCCACCGGTGCAGGGCGTGCGCCGCGAACACCGCGAACCAGCTCACCGCGACGGTCGGACGCAGGACGTTGAGCACCTCGACGGCCGCCGTACGGGGATCGAGCAGTGAACCGTCGGCATCGCGGTGGTGCGCCACGGTACGGAACGGGGTGGCACCCACCCCGCCGTCGGCAGCGAGATCACCGCCCGCGCGTTCCCGCTCCACCAGGCGGGCCAGACGCCTCTCCTGGCGGCGCCGGGCGACCCGGGCACGCAACTGCCGGGGCCCGGCCGACGCGAACCCGTCCACCATGGCCACCAGGTCGCGCGCCGCACCGTCCGCCTCGCCCTCCGGCAGGGGCACCCCGGCCCACGCGTGGACGGCGCGCGTCAGCACCCCGGCCACCTCGTCGAACAGCACGACCCGGCCCCGGTCCGCCCACCCGGCCACCGCGTCCTTCCACTCCAGTGCGGTCCGGTCCGTCAGGGCCCGTACGCCCTCCGGGTCCTTCAGCAGGTGCAGGAACATCCCCTTGCGCACCCGGTGTGGCTCACCGTCCAGGGTGTGCACCGCCCCTTGGCCGAACAGCGTGTCGATGACCGGTTCCGGCAGCGCGCCATGGCGGCGTATGTGGTCCTCGTCGTAGAAGAAGCGGACGGCGGCCGGCCCGTGCAGCGCGATGACCCGTCTGCCGAGCAGACGGGTGCGGACCGGCGCACCGCCGCTGCGGCGCCGGCGGTCCGGCAGCCACGCGTAACCCCGCAGCAGGAGGGACAGGGTGCTGTCGGCCATGAAGTCTCCGTAGGACAGAGGTGGGGGTCCGTGCGGCGGCGTGGCGTCCGGGGCGGCCCGTCGGCGCCCCGCGTCGATCCTGGGCGCACCGGGCCCGGCGCGCGACTCGGAGTCCGCCGGACGGTGCTGCGGCTGTGGTCCCAACCGCAGCGCCTGCTCCCGCGTACGCCGGGAGCCTGGCCAGGCGGGTACCCGTCCCGACCAGGGACATGCGGGACCGGCCGGGCGTTTTCGTACGGCCCGGTCCGGCCGTCCGACCGGGGCGTGGGCCGCCGCCCGGACGACTCGGTCCCGGATTGAATCGGGCATTCCGGTTGAACCCGGATTCCGTGGGAACCCGTCGCACGGAACGGCTGTGCGGGCACGCCCGCAGGACGACCCGGGAGGAACCGAGGAGACATGGGAAGGCATGCCGAAATCGCCCGCGCCCTGGCCATGAGGGCGAAGGCGGCGAAGCTCAAGTCGGACGGCGCGGCGCTGGGCGACGAGCGCCTGAAGGCGGAGGGGCGCCGGCGCGAGACCGCCGGGCGGATCGCGCAGGCCGAGGCGAAGGCGGCACGGCGCGAGGTTCGTCACTGAACGGCGGCGCAGCCGTCACCCGACAGCGAGGAATCTCAATGATGAAGTCAAGCCGTCTGCGTGACCGGTGGGGCGGAGGTGAACAGCCTCTTGTCACGCAGCATCGCCCAGAGCACGTCGACTCGCCGTCGGGCGAGCGAGAGCAGGGCCTGGGTGTGCAACAGCCCTTCGCCGCGCTTCTTGAGGTAGTAG
>NZ_JBHUXS010000012.1:0-238122 GCF_042669245.1 Streptomyces sp. NPDC057249
GGACCCCGCCTCGAACACGATCGCGCCCGGATCGAGACGCAGCTGCTCGATCATGTCGGCCTGCAGCCAGGCCGCGGACACGGAACTGATCGCCGCTCCGGTCTTGTCGCGGCGCGTGATGACGGCCCGGTCGCCGCCGTCGTACGCAACCGCCAGGCCCGCTTCCGGGGCGTAGCGGTGCCGGGGCACGGTCTCCAGCGCGCTGCGTACGGCAGCGGACGGGGCCCAGCCGCCCGCGATCACCGTCCGGGCCATCGCCCGGCGCAGCCGAGCGGCTTCGGCCGGTTCGCCCGGCACCGGCGGCCGATCAGCGGAGAGCGGGTAGGAGACCACCGGCGGCAGGTCCCGGATGACGCCGGGCCACACGCTGTCGATCGCGTGTGCGGCCGGGACGAAGACGTCACCGACACAGGCGAGAGTGCGCAGGTCGAAAAACTCCCAGCGGTCGAACTTGTCCGGCTCCGGGTTGGTCGGGGTGCCCGTCCACGCGGTGATGCGGACGACGGCCGTGAGCCGCGGGATGCCGTGGCTGTCGTCGACGAGCATCGTCACCACGTACGCGTCCGCCGGGTCTGCGATCAGGCCCGTTTCCTCGCCGAGCTCGCGGACGGCCGCGGCGGCGAAGTCCTCCGGGCCGCGGCTTTTGCCGCCGGGCAGTTCGAGCATGCCGCGGCGGGAGCGGCCGAGCAGGACCCGGCCGGCGTCGTCGGTGACGACCGCGAGTGCGCCGGTCAGGGCATGGGCGGTGGGTGGTCGCTTCTCGACGGCCCTCGTCCCGGTGGGGCGGGGGCCGCGCAGGACCAGGACGGCCAGGCCGTCCGCGTCCCGGCGTTCCACCGTCTCCCATCCCGCGGCGAGCACGGCGATCTCGTCTTCGTCCAAGGCGATGCCGCGCCGCTCCTCCGGCGTGGTCGCCGCCACTGGGGTGATGACGACGAGAGCGCCCTCGTCCCGGAGCCGCTCACCCAGCCCGCGAAGGACACGCCCCCGGTCCCGCACGAACGCCCACACCAGGCGGAGCGTGATCAGGTCATACCCCTCCTCGCGCAACGGGGCAGGATCGTCGCGCTCGATGTCCAGGCGCAGCCAGCGCACGCCCTCGACATCTGCGTGTTCCTCGCGGGCCCGGGCGAGCGCACTGTCCGCGAAGTCGACGGCGTCCACCGTGTATCCGAGCAAGGCGAGGTAGGCGGCCAACTCGCCGGTCCCGCACCCCAGGTCGAGAGCGCGGGCGCCGTCCGGGGCGGGCGTGTGCGCGGCGAGGATCTCCCGCTCCCGCTCACCGACCTGCCGGAACCCCCGGCCGTCGCTGAAATGCTGCTCCCACTCCGCGCGGGCTGTGTACGTCAACGTGCTGCTCCTCGTACGTAGGCGGTGGCGATATTCATGGGCGTTGTTCAGTGCGGAGCCGGGTCGGCATTTGCCGTCCGCGCTCGAGATCGTTGAGCGATCCGAGCCGTGAGGAGGGGGCGGAGGGCGAGATCGGCCTGGTGGAGCATGTCGCGGTCGGCATCGACCAGGTCCAGGCGGGCGAGCTGCGTCAGAACCGGCAAAAGGGCGGCCGGTACGTGGCCGGTCCCGGTGCCCAGATCGAGCAGAGCCGGTAGACGGATGCCGCGCAGGGCGCCGGCGAGCAGGTGGACGACGTCGTCGGGGAGGCCGGGGCGGTGGTCACTGCAGACGTCCGCCGTGGCGTGGAGGCTCACGGGGCCTTCTCCGTTGGGTGCTCGGTCGGGCAGGGGGCGGCGGGCTGGTGGGGCACCGGCGCGAGCGGAGGCAGGACCCAGGTCAGGGCGCGCAGACCCGTGCCGGACGAGACGTGCTGCGGGCCGGCGCCTTCCGCGACAGCCACCCGGTACGTGTCGGGCCGTCCGGCCAGGGCCCAGCGGGCGTGTACGTCCTCCAACTCTGCCCACACGTCGCGGGACCCGTGGACGCGGACGGTCCCCTCGTCGGGCCCGGCGACCGCCCAGGAGTCTTCACCGGGAGCGACGATTGTCATCGTTCCGGCTTGGAAGTCGCGGACGAGCCCGGGCGCCAGATACGCGGCCGCGAGCCAGAAGCCGTAGGCCTCGTCCGGCGGCGGCGCGAGCCGGGTCGGGCGCGCTAGACCGGGGTCGGCCTTGATGCTGGAGCGCATCGGCACCGCGTCGAGCCATCGGTAGCCGAGCATGGGCCGGTATCCACGCGGCCGTCCTTGCAGCACTGCCTCGATCCTGCCGGTCCCGGTCCGGGTGGCCATGAGCTGTCCGGGCCAGCTGGGTGTGCGGGTCACGAGCGTCGTGAGCAGCCGGCCGCCGGGCGCGAGCTGGTCCACCCATGCCTCGGGAAGGCGGGGGACGCCGATGCCGGAGTGGATCCGGTCGTACGGCGCCCGCGCCTGCTGCCCGTCGAGTGCGTCGCCCACGGCGACGGCCGCGCCGACGCCCAGACGGTTCAGGTTCTGCTGGGCGAAGGCGGCCATGTGCGTGTCCCGCTCCACCCCGGTGGCGAGTCCGGGGCCGGTGATGGCGGCGGCGAGCGCCAGGGAGATGCCGGGCCCGGGCCCGAGCTCCAGATACCGCTGCCCGGGGCCGAGTTCCAGGGCTTGGAGGGCTTCGACGGTGGCGGGGAGGTAGGTGGACATCGACGTCATGTGTCCGCCGGTCACCGGCCCGCGGGCAAGAGCGTCAAGCCGCTCGCCGTCGCGCTGGAGCAGGACCGAATCGCCGCTGTGGATCACGTCGAGCCACTCCTGCCGGTCCTCGGGATGGGAGCCGTCGAGGAGGCGCCATTCGATCGGATCCGCGCCCGGGCCGCTGACCCGCACATACGCGTGGGGGAGCAGGACCTCGCGCGGCAGGCGAAGCAGCGCGTCGCGCAGCAGCCTGTCGCTCAGGACACCGTCCACCGAGAGCCGGTCGACCATGCGGGAGCGGGCGCCGTACGCGCCCCCCCGATTCGGACCCGGTCAATGTCCCCACCCCATCTCGCTGTAGACCCGGCCCGCCTTGACGCCCTCGATCGCGGCGCGCGCGTAGGGGACGAGGGGCTCGGGCAGGTCCTTGGCGCTCCACCACTGCCAGGCCACGCACTTGTCCGGCTCCTTCAGCTCGGGCACGCCCTCCCAGTTCCGGGCACGGAAGACCAGATTGATCCGGGGCTGGGCGCCTGGCCGGTTGACCATGTGGACGGTGTGCACGAGCTCGACATCCGCCGGGTTGATCACGAGCCCGGCCTCTTCGTACGCCTCCCTCACGAGGCAGGCGGTCGCCGATTCCGCCTCGCAGTGACCCGCGAGCAGATGCCAGGTCTCGCCTGCGAACGCCGAGTCCGGGTGGCGCAGACCCAGCAGAACCTGGCCATCACGCTCCAGATAGAGGTGAACGCCGACCACATTCAAAACGGTCCCCGGCGGCGCCCCGGCCGGGGCCATCCCGGCCGCACCCACCGAGGCGACTGCGGGGGGCGGAGGATACTCGGTCGCGTGGCGCTGCAGCAGTTCCCTGGTTGTGGACGGCATCGTCATGTACGGGAACTTCTCGGGGTGCACCCAGGCGACCAACACGCCTTCGGTGAGCGGCAGACGGGCCGGATCTCCGTTCCACCGGCCGGCGAACACCTGCACCGGCACGCTCGTCCCGTCCATGCCGGTGACCCACTCGACCGCGTACGGGTCCAGGTCGGCGACCGTGAGCCCGGCCTCCTCGCGCAACTCCCTGCGGACGGTGTCAAGCAGAGTCCGGTCCTGCCGCTCCCGGCCACCGCCAAGAAGCGACCAGCACCCCGGCTCCCAGATCGGCTTGTGGGCGTCCCGAAGGTGCATCAGGTACTGGCCGTGGCCATCGTGGATGATCGCGGAGGCGTTCACCGGTTCCGGCCGTCCGTCGAGGCCATCTGCCTCGGCGGCCCGGAGCTTGGCCCGTAGCGTCGGGGACCGCACGTCGGCGTACGGGAGCCACTGCGCTCCGGCGTCCTGCAGCGTGGGCGCAGGTGGCTGCTCGGCGGTGAGGTAGAAGGCGAAGCGGACATCGAAGTGCTGGTGAGCGGGCTCGCCCTTGGCCGGGCTGGCGTCGATGTCATGCACGTTCACATCGATCGGCTCGTCGAGGAACTGCGGGGTCAGGCACAGGTCGCCGGGGCGCAGCCCAGCCTCTTCGCACACCTCGCGCACAGCCGCAGCCAGGAGCGTACGGTCACCCGCCGCAATGTTGCCACCGGGGCAAAGGAGCATCCCTGACACCCGATGTCCGATGTGGAGCACCCGGCAGTCGCGGTCGATGACTACGGCGCTGCAGGTCACGTGGCCGGGCAGTGTGGAGTGGTGGCCGGACGGTTCTTCGGCGCCGTCGAGGGCAGCCAACAGCCCTTCGAGGGCGTCCCGTTCCACAGGATGCCGGCTGAGGTAGGTCTCGATGGTCCCTCGGATATCAGAGCGGGAGGGCGGCACGTGATCACCTCGGGACGTGTGGGACGGGATGTATGGGCTGGGAGGGAGCGGTGGGCTCGCCGGTGATCGCTCCGGACCGGGGAACGTGTGCTTGCGGATGCTCACGGGCCAGCTTCCGGGGAGGTCGTGCTGCACATCGCGCCGGTCAGCAGCCGGCGCAGTCCACGGGCATCGGCCTGCAGCTGCTCCTCGTTCTGGCGCCCGAGGTCGAGTACATCGAAGGACAGCGGCCCGCCCGCAGCCGGGTCCGTACCGGCTTCGCTACGTGGAACGCAGTGCCAGTGGGCGTGCGGGATCTGGTTCCCCAGCAACAGGTAGTTCATCTTCAGCGGCTCGTAGAACGCCTCCAGAGCCCGGCCCAGGGTAAGGACGTCGCGCCAGAATGCGGCCGCCGTCTCTCCGTCGAGCTCGGTGGGCTCGGCGACATGACGGCCGGTGTAGATCACGACGGCGTAACCGCGGACCTGGCCGCTGCGCCACAGGTAGGCGTTGCTGACCTCTCCGCGCCTGAGAAGGAGGCCCCACCCGATGTCGTCGGCGGCGAAGTCGTTCGCGCACATCGGGCAGTCGGTGCCCCGGCGGTGGCTGGTGAAGTTCTCCGGCCAGGCGCCGGACGGCGCGGGCGCGGGATGGGGAGGTGCGTGGCCGGGCATCACGCCGCCTCCCCGGCCTCGGCACGGTAGCCAGCAGCCTGGAGGGTGAACATCGCGGCGTACTCGCCACCGAGGGCCATCAGCTCCTGGTGGGTGCCGCTCTCGGTGATGCGGCCGCCGTCGAAGACGAAGATCCGGTCGCAGGCGACGACGCTGGCCAGGCGGTGGGAGATCAGCACCGTGATCTGATCGGGGCGCGAGTTGTCCCGCAGCACCGCCTCGTACACGGCGTGCTCGGCGCGGGGGTCCATGCTGGCGGTCGGTTCGTCCAGCAGCAGGACGGGAGCGTTCTTGTACAGGCCGCGGGCGACCGCGATCTTCGCCCACTGGCCGGCCGACAGTTCCTGGCCGCCGCGGAACCGCTTGGACAGCAGCGCCTCCCACCGGCCGGGCAGCCCGGCGATGACCTGCTCGGCGCCGGAGGCCCGCGCGGCCTCCAGGGCCCGCTGCGGGTCGGCCTCGATGAGGGTGCCGCGGGAGACTGTCAGGTTGGCCAGCGCGCTGAACGGAAAGCGCACCGGGTCCTGGAGTACGCACCCCACCCGGGCCTGCAGCGACTCGGCGTCCATGTCGAGCACGTTCACGCCGTCCCAGGCGACCATGCCGCCTTCCTGCGGTTCGTACAGCCCGGCGAGGAGCCGGGCGCAGGTGGACTTTCCACTGCCATTGACACCGACGAACGCGACCGTCTGACCGGCGTGCAGCCTCATGGAGATGCCGTCCAGCGCCGGGGTGTCTTTCCCCGGGTAGGCGAAGGACACGTTCTCCAGCGAGATGGTCTTCACGTTCTCGGGTGCGGGCAGCCCGCTGCGCCGCGGCTGGAGAGTGCGACAGCGTTCCTGGAAGGCAAGCAGGTCGTCCACCCACATGGCGTGCTCGTAGACCAGGTGCGAGACGTCGACGAGCCGGGTCAGCGACGACTGGGCGGCCTGGATGGCAAGGACCGCGCCCGCACCGGCGGCCAACGGGAGCCAACCCGCGATCAGCATGGCGCCGAGCGCGGTGTAGGTGATGCCGGTACCGATCCCGCCGACGGCTCGGCCCGCCAGGGCCAGCCGGGCCGAGCTCACGCCCAGGCGGGTGTCCTCCTCGGCGATTCGTGTCGTCAGCCGGTGATGCTCTTCCAGCAGCGCGCCCTGGGCGGTGTCCGAGCGGAGTTCGGCGGCGGCGTCCCGCTCCAGCAGCAGCCAGGAGAAGATGCGGACCCTGCGCTGCAGGGTGTTCCACCGCTTGAAGGAGTGGAAGCGCGCCCGGGCGCTGCGAACGGCCGCCGCGCCGACCGGCAGCACGGACAGCAGAAGCAGCGGCAGCAAGGCCGGGTGGAGGACGCCCAGGACGCCGGCGGTGCCCACGAGTCCGAGCAGTGCCGCGGCCAGGGAGACGACCTGGCCGACGATCTGCCGGGCATAGAACAGCCCGCGGTCGTTGGCCCGGTATGCCTCGTCGTGCCATTCAGCGTCGTCGACGACCTCCAGCCGCACATGGGCGGTCAGGGTGAGGAACTCCCTCTCCAGCGCGGTGCGGATCTTCGGGGTCACCCGGGCCTGCGCGACGGCGACGCCAGCCTCCAAGAGCGCCCGAGCGGACAGAAGGCCGACAACGACCAGGAGTTGGGGGACGGCCGCGCGCACCCGATCCGGGGTGGGCCCCGTGGCGAACAATTCACGTAGCACCGCCACCGAGGCCATGAGCCCGAAGGCTGTCATGGCGGCCGACGCCAGCTGCAGGATGACGACCGAGATGGTTGCGGTCCGGTCCGCGGCCCAGGCCAGCCGACCGATCTGGCGTACGATGCGCGGCAGCCGAGCAAGGATCTGTCCCACCGTGGCCTTGGACGCGGCGCCGTCGTACACCGACCAGTACGCCTCCTCCAGGCCGTCCGCGATGTCACCGTCGTGCGGCCCGCCGGGCACGGCGGCGGGCGGCAGCGCAAGCTCCGTACCGCGTGGGCCGGGTACCGCACCCTGGCGGATGCTGTCTGCGTCACTGCCGCTGCTCATGCCCCCCACCTCGTATCCAGTCGTGCTGAACGGCGCGTGGAGACGTCGGACGGACGGGTTCCGGAGGTCTGTGTGGCGAGCGGGAACCGCCGCCGCTGTTCGAATCCAGGTCGATGGATGGGAGTGGGGGGAGTGTTCATGGCGTCCTCCGTCGGGGCGGGTGATGGGTACTGGTGCTCCAGACACGCGCCGGACTCGAAGCCGTAACGGTCTCGGACGGGCGCATGTCTCGAACGTGGATGCGGTTTTGGCGCCTCGGGCAAGGGCCGATTGGTGGGTCACTCTTCAATCCACACGTTCGAGTGGTTGATGATGTGCGGCACTCGATCAGGGGCTCCGGGAGACGACAGCGCCGGGCGCGTGCTGCCTTCGGTAGGGGCCGGAGGTCTCAGAGGGCGGAGCGTTTGAGGCGTCGTTCCAAACATCGGTGCCGTCCGGAGCGAAGAGTGGAGCGAGGGGGGCGTTGAGGTACGCGTGCGCAGGCTGGAGATCGCGCGGTGATGCCGGCCTCCCTGCCGGTGCGCTGCTGGAGTTCCCGGGGCGCGCGATCTTCGCTCTTCAGGCGGCGACCGGTTCCTTCTCATGATGGCGGCGGTGCCTTCGGCGCGCTCACCGTGGAACTTCCTCGACGCCCGTAGTGGTGTCGTCGTTCGGGGCGGTGTCCCAGTCCCAGGCGCCGATGTATGCCGCCCTTCCGGTCCTGCGCGCGTCCGCAAGCGCGGCGAGACGCGCGTAATCACGTTCCGGCATGAGCGCCTGCCACTCCTCCAACGGAAGGGTCCGCACCTCGTCGTGCTCCTCTGGGGCGAGGCGCAAGTCTGCGATCTGCTCGTCGGTGAGACGTCCGCCATCGAATACGAATCCGGCAGTCGCCAGGGGCCATGCTGCCCCGGGAAGACCAAAGACGGCCGCCAAGAGGCGCGGGGGCCCAGGAACCACGAGCCCGGTCTCCTCTTCCGTCTCGCGTACCGCGGTCTCCCACGGTCGCTCACCCGACTCTGTCGTACCTCCCGGCAGCTGCCACGGATGCTCGGTGCCGTAGACCGCATGGAGTTGCACAGGCCGGCCGTTCATGTCCGTGAAGTAGAACGCGCCGAAGAGGGTTGCCTTCGGCAGTGTCGCCATGTAGTCCTCCAGTGGCAGAAGCGTGCTCATACGTCTCCTTTGGCGGGCGTGAGGCCGAGGTGGGCAGCTGCATCGCAGGCTCGGTCTTCAGCGCCGGTCGGTCATGAATGAGTCGTGCTGCTCAACGACTTGGCCGGGGTATCGAACACATGTGTTTCGGTCGGTTCTGGAATCCCGAGATAGAGCGGGCGGCGGCGCGTGAAGGGGGCACCGACCCAGGTCGCGCAACAGGTGGACGGGCACGCGTAGTTGGCCGAATCGCCGACGATGTCGTTCGCGGGCTTGAGATGGGCATGTCTGTGCGCGCGCTCGCAGTGGATCTGGTTCGCCGACGCCGACGCCGACGTCGACCAGGCCGCCGTCGCCCGCTACCGGGAGAGCGGCATCGTGGTCGCCGAGTGGGACAGCGCCCAGCCGGCGGCGACATCGTGCCCGACCAGTCGGCCACCACCCGCCGGTGACCACCAGCCGTTCCAGCGCTCCGCCTCGTCGAGGCCAGCACTACCCGACCAACTCATCAGCGGTTACGCATGCCAGATGATCGCCCACTGCCCCTATCTCGCCCCTTCCCTCCCTCGGGGCCTGACGACCGGGACGGTCTACCGCGCCGACGGCTACGGCGAAGCCGTCCAGGTGGAGCTCTTTCACGCGGGCGTCCAAGCAGCGGAATGGCTGCGGCCCTTGTTGCACCAGCCCATGGCCTGCTGCGGTGCGAGAACATCGCCTTGTTGGGCGAGGTACCCGGCATGGGGCATCGCGATCTGCCGGCATGGCGGCACTGGGTGCTGAAGAACCTCTTCGAGTACGCGCTCCGAGACGTCCTCGCCGCGACGGATGGACCGACGCCCGCCAGATCAGAGGGTCCGGTGGCAACGGCGCCGACGTTCGGGCCACCGACCCGCGCGGCCGCGTCTGGGTCATCCGGTGTTAGCACCACCGCGCCGGCGACCGAGTCTCCGCCGTCGGCACCCCCGACCTCCAACGCGTCAACGGCACCGCCCGCCGGATTCACGGCGCCGACATCGTCCTCGTCGTCACCAACGGCCGCTTCTCCTCCCGCTGCGCCACCGCTCAGCGAACAGCTGCGCATGTACTCGCCGACCGGCGCATGCTCGCTGCCTGGCAGACCGGTAGCCGGCCACTGTGTAACTCCTACCGAAGGTCGCCGCCCCCCCCCGGGCGGGACGCTGACCGCACGTCCTGGCCGGCGGGCTGCGCTTCAGTGCGTGTCTCTGACCTGATACTTCTGACCTTGAGGCTTCGTTGCTGCCAGTGGGTGCATGGCGGCACATGTGACCGAAGTGCTGCTGGACTGCATGTATCTCCCCGTGCCACGTTCGAAAGCCGCGGGGAACCGGCCACCGGAGGGCTGGGAATGCTGGTGACGGAGTTGAGCACGGAGGTCGTGGCGGCGCCGGAGCGGTTCGCGTTGTGGTCGGAAGCGACGGGACAGTCGCATATGCGCAATCGGCTACGCAGCAACGACCACAACGACTTCCGCGCCAAGATGCGCAGCGTGGACTTTAAGGGAAATGCAGGTGGCCGCGCTCGCCTACTCGCATCTGGAGATCGCGCGGACGACAAAGATGATTCCGCAGCTCGACCCCGAGGTCTATCAGATCAACTACTCTCGGTGAGCAGGGGGTTGCTGAGGGCTGGAGTCTGGAGAGTGCCGTCGCAGAGCAGCACCCGGTTCAGCCTGCGAGGCGGTGTGCGAGGTCGAGCAAATCTGCTAGGTGCAGTACTCGTCCGTCGAAGCCTGGGAGGGGGACATGGAGTGGTTGGGTCCAGCGGGCGGGGATTGCGTCCAGCCCGTAACACGCCCCTGCGAGGCCTCCGGTGACGGCGGCGACGGTGTCCGTGTCGCCGCCGAGGTCGATTGCCGCGCGTATCGCGTCTTCGAAGCTGGTGGTGGTGCGCAGGGCCCACACGGCGGAGCCCAGGCAGGGCCAGACGGCACCGTTGAACTCGGTTGCTTGATCGGGGTGCCAGTCGGGCGAGAGGACGGTGGCGTAGCGGCTGCGGTGGTCGGGGTGGACATGAGCCAGGATCTCCGGGAGCGCGGTGAGGGGGGTGGTGTCCTCGAACGGGAGGCGGATGAGTTCGTGGAAGATCGCGGTTCCTTCCCAGGCCGCGCGGTCACCGTGGGTGAGAGCAGCGATGCGGCGCGCGGCGTCCATGGTGGCTTCTTGGCCTGCGGCTGCGAAGTGGACTGCGGAGGTCGATGCACGCATCAAGGAGCCGTTTCCGGCCGCTCGTTGGTTGACTTGGAAATGGATCGCGGCGGCGAGGTCCCAGGGCATGCCGTTGGTCAGGACGTCTTCGGTCTGCAGGCCGATGTCCTTGGGGTCTGATGCTGCCCACCGCTGGAAGCGGGCGAAGATGTCCGAAAGCTCCAGTTCGCCCTGCTCCAGCAGCGACTCCCCGACCAGCACGGCCATCTGCGTGTCGTCAGTGGCCTCGCCGGGGTCCCAGCCACCGCCCCCGCACATCTCGCTACCGGCACCAGGCGCGGGAAACCGCGCGGAGAACGCTCCCCGGGGACCGAACTCGAAGGGTCCGCCCAGGGCGTCACCCACCGCTGAGCCGACAACCGCGCCAGCGGCCCGCTGAATCCGCTTCATTCGCGCAGGTTATCCGTGCCGGGCCGGCGGTCGCACGGCCCTATTCCTTCTCTGGCTCCCTGAACCATCGGCGGCGAACGCCTCTCGTCCACAGAGATGCGCCATTTGAGACACCCTGGGGCCGAGACACCGCACAGGTCACATGACGCCGTCGAGGAGCAGGCCGTGCGGCAGCTGGCCGGCCGCGACGACGAGATCGGGGAAGCGGGACTGCAGCGTCGTGCCGTGCCGCGACTGCACCCGGTCACCCGGAGCGTCAGGGGTGAACAGGATGGCCCGGCACCCGTCAGACTTCGCCTCTGCCGCCGCGCCTCCCGGGCCGGGCCGCGAGGGCGTCCGCGGGGCCTGGTCCAGCATCGGCTCCAAGGACGGTCTCAGCGCCACATCAGGTGTCCGGGTGGGCGTCCGTCTTCAGCGCCCACGCTCCACCGGGACAACCGGGCGGCAGCGGAGGGAACCGGTGGCCCTTGACGTCAGTGCTCCAGTGATGACCGGCCCCGCAGTCGCACTCATAGATACCGCTCTCGGGCACGATCTCCCCGGGATGCCACGTTCGCTGTTCGTCGCCCATACTTCCGGTTTACGTCGCGCGGACCCGTTCGGCGACTCGGAGGAACGTCCGCCGCAACGAGAAGGCATCACGCTGCCTCGTACCGGTGCGCGCGACCGCCGCGCCACTGCACCCACGAGGAATCGTCGAGGAGCTGTTCGGCGTCGGGCAGGCCGGCACGGCGCAGGAACTCCACGACATCGAGGTCGTCGTGGGCGAGTCCGACGATCTGCCCGCGGATGGTGACCCGCCGCCCACCGGTCGCAGACGGACGGTGAATGACGATAGGCGCGCTCATCCTTCCAGCGTGCTCCTTCACTCCGCGGTCCGCGATCGTCCGTCCCCAGGGGCACCGTGATCAGACTCCGGGCACACATCCCTGGGGACCGGAAGCCCGGTCGGTGGTTCTCGTGTCGGAACGTCTGAGAGAACATCCGGAAGGGGAGGCTGCGAAGGGCGAGGAGGAGGCTGGCCGCAGCTGCGGGCCGCCGGGCGGCAGCTCGGATCAGAGCTCTGCCCGAGCCGACGCCCGCAGTGGCTGCCGGAGGCTGGCTTGCTGGAGGAGTTCCCGCCCCTGATCGAGGCGGTGACGGAGCCCCTCAATCCGGAGAAGTGCGATCGGATGGAACCGTACGGGGGTGATGATCGACGGCACAGCCGGAGTCGACGGGGGAGCGATGAGCGCGCGCGCCACCGTCCCGCGCGTGGTCCCGGAAGCGGTCCGGCTCACCTTGGGTCAGCAGATGAGACCGGTGACGGTCACCTCCGTGCTCGCAGGAGCAGTGAGGCTGCTTGCGCAGGGCCCGGGCACCGTTCGCAGCCCTACATCGCCGGAGGCCCGCCCCCCATAACACAAAGGCGTGGGCCGACTGCGGCTACCGCACCAAGGCCATCGACCACGGCGCGCCAGGGCACCGGCGTCGAAGTCACCCGCCGCAACCCAGCCCAAAAGGGCTTCAAAGTGATTCCACGGCGCTGGGTCGTCGCGCGGACCTTCGGCCGACTCATGGACCACCGCCGCCTCGCCCGCGAATACGAAACTCTCCCACACCGCTCCTAAGCCATGATCAACATAGCGATGATCGACCTCATGAGCCGCAGACTCACTCACGTTCCATCGACAGCAGTCGATGCGCTGTTCTCGGGGGCCCATGTCTTTGGTCAAGCTGTCTGGGCCTCCTGTCTGGGCTTCCCGTCGCCCATGGCGGTGTCAGCGCGGTGCGATAGTTGGCTCCGTCGCAGGTGAATAGGGTTGCTAGCCGCAGGGGGTATGAGTGGAACGGATCACTGAGGACCAGGTCGCACGGCTGGCCAGCTTCGTGTCGGCACGCATCCCCGAAACCGCTCCGCTGCAAGGCGAAGCCCGCCGCACGGCCGCAGCCCTGCGCTTGGCCGCGAACAAGCAGATCGCAGCGGTGATCTTCCACCGAAACTCTCCGGCCGATCGCTCAGGGGAGACGGAGCTGCATGCAACCGCCTCGTGGAACCTCCTGGTGGCCTTGGCTGGAATCTGGCACGACCACCCAGACTTCCCTGCTGACGCCGCCGTAGAGACTTTCGACTTCGACTGCGAGTCGCCCCTCTGACGTCCATGCAGTGCGACTCGTGAGCGATCTCATGCCACTGTGGTGGGCCGGGACTCGTAGAAGGTTCCGTCGCGGAGCATGGCGAACAGGACGTCGGCTCGTTGTCTGGCGAGGCAGAGCAGGGCCTGGGTGTGGTGCTTTCCCTGGGCGATCTTCTTGTCGTAGTAGGCCCTGGATGCCGGGTCGCCCAGGGCGGCGAACGCGAGAGGAGGAAGGCCCGTTTGCGCTGCTCGTGTCCGGCGGTCGGGAAGGTGCTGCCGTCACCGACCTCGATCAGGATCCGGGCTCCGGTCCCGACGCCTATGCCCGGCATCGAGGTCAGGACCTTTGAAAGAGGGTGGGCCTCCAGCAGTTCCTCGATCCGCCCGGCCAGCAGTTTCCGCTGGTCGCGCACGGCGGCGAGGCTCGGGACGATCAGCGTGGCCGCCTCGGTCCCTGGGACCGTCACGGTGTGCTCGTCCAGAGCTCCGAATATGTCCTCGACCAGCCGCTCGGCCATCCTTGGCGCCTTCGCCCGCAGCAGGGTGACCAGCCACCGCCTGCCGGTAGAACGGCCGGGTGCTGCAGCCGTGCCCCAGCACCCGTTCCAGCGACGGGTGGATCTGGGTCCGCAGGCCGTCGAGCCCGCATCCTGGATGCTCGCGTTCTTGACGCCGGAGTCGGTGAGGAGAAGCTTCATCATGTCGTTCCCAGAGAACGCCGCACGCGTCAACGACAAGCCGTTCGCCAACGCGTCACAGACGCCACCATGTCAGGGCTGCATCAGGGCCGGCATGTGGACTCACGGAGCATGAGCCGCTCGGTCTTGATTGGGGTCGGCAGCCAGGCGACTCACGTCCCCCTTCAACGGGCTACAAGCCGCGCTGCTTCACCCTGCGGGTGTACGGAGGGGTTCTGACGACCTCTCATGCACATCCACGGCCCCGCCGACCGCCCATCGCCACCCAAACCGATGGACAAACGCTGCCGCTTGAAGGGTATTGGCACAACTTCTGTGGAGCTACGCCCACCGGGCCTCTGTCTCCCCCTTGGCCAGCCCGTGGCCTGCCGGTCCCCGGCATGCTCCGGCTTCGGACACCGAGCTTCGACTCACCACCGCAGAAGTGGTGCCAGAACCCTACTTCGGGAGGCACCTCAGCACACCGGAGAATGCGGACACCGAGTGAGTCGCTTGCCGGGGTCCGAGACGGCGGCTGACATTTGCTTGCGCTGCGTTGACACTCCGCGACGGTGACAGGTGCCCTTCGCCCTTTCCGCAGCAGATGAGAAAACATGTTGGCCGCCCGCCGGTGAGCTGCGACGATGCGTCTGTTTCCCAGGCGGAGGAAGTTTGTTCGTTTTCGTGTGTGCGGGATGCGGCGCCGAGCTGACCGTCCCGCTGTCCCAGGTCTCACTGCCGGTACACGCCCGTCAGCAGTACGGGAACGGGGCCCAGCTTCCGGTGCTCATGGAATCCGGGACGTTCGCCGTGGATCCTGACCCCTGGGGAGGGCCGTGGCGGCTGTGGGACGAGCTTGATCCGGGCGAGGCTGAGGCACGCGGCATCTACGCGCCAGTCCATGCCCTGTCCGACGGCACGCCCGGGGCCAGTGTCATTGCGCCCGGTGATATCCGTGGAACCCGGTTGATTCCCGAGAAGCGTGGCAGTGCCTGCTGTGGCCTCGACGGGGCCGACGGGCCCAACATGACCTGCGAGGCATGCGACCTCCCCGTGGCGACCAGGGTCGACGATTGCTCGCTCTGGCAGATGGTGAGACTCGGCTCAGACGTTGTGCACCGCGTCCCCGTCGACGGTATCGACGCCGCACCCCTGTCCTGGGCGGAATTGGCAGAGAAGGGGGAGAAAACGCCCCCGTTCGAGCCGATCGCCACGTGGGGAGGGCGGCTGGGGCCGGACCACTACTGGTCATGGAGTCCGCAGTGGGAGGCGGCAGCCGGCCAGGCGCTCGCCCACCTTCTGATTGCCTCCGAGGGGCAGCCGGTGAAGGTTCCGGACGGCCTGACCGCGGACGTGTTCCAACGCACGCTCGACGCCTTGCTTCCGTCTGACACCCGGGAGCGGCAAGCCGTCCTGGCCGGGCCGGGACAGCCCTCCCCGGACGCGGGCGTCGACATCCTCCTCGTCCCCGTCCATCCCGAGACGGGCTGGACGTGGGCCCCTGCAGACCCGACCACCCAGGCATACCTGGTGCCCCTGCCGCTGGGGGTGTGGCGGTGGCTCGTCTCTCCCGAACCGAACCTGCCGGTTCCCGCGTCGGGGCGCATAGCCCGAGACGTCCTCCGTGACTACCCACTTCCGCTGCTGCCCAATCACCTGTTCCGGGCCGACCGGGGAACGTTCCAGCACACCTTGGTCCGGCTACCAGCCGTGCGCAGCCCGTGGCTGCGCACGATCCTCGCGAACCTCACGCAGAGCACCTCGGCTGGCCTCTTCTAGCCGCCCGGCAACCGAACAGCACCAGACTCTCGTGCCTCCCGAAGTGGGGCTCCGGCACCACTTCTGAGGTGGTGAGTCGAAGCTCGGTGTCCGAGGCCGGAGCATGCCGGGAACCGGCACGTCAGGGGCTTGCCAAGAGGGAGGCAGAGGCCCGGTGGGCGTAGCTCCACAGAAGTTGTGCCAGAGCCCGAGTACGGACGGTGAATGTTCACTACTTCGGGAGGCACCTGCTTTCAGCCCTGTTCGATGTTCATGGCCTGAGCACCACAGCAAGAGGGATAGTCGCGATGGGCTGTCAGCCTCGCCTGCCAGCATGCTGCCGTGACAGACACATGTGATCAGCGTCCCGCCGAAGCCGCTCTCGACTTCCTTCGCTCCGCGTTTCCGCCTGAGTGGCGAGAGCCGGCGCTGGGGCATGAAGCCGTCGCGGCCTGGGAGCAGGAGAACCGGGTGGTTCTCCCGGAGCCGTACAGAACGTTCGTCGCGGAGGTCGCCAACGGGTCCAGCCTCGGTTCCGCCGACGACGGCGCCAGGCCGACGCCCGGCGAACCGGCATGGGGCTTCAAGGAGTGGGTGCAGCGCTGGCACACCGGCGACGACTGGTGGGACTGAACGCTTCGCATGGACCGGTAGCAGGTCACAGACTGTTCAGCTTCCGCAGTGCCTCCCGAAGTGGTGAACATGCACTGTCCGTACCCGACTTCTGGCTCACCGTGAAGCAATAACTGATCGTCACCGGGGGAGATGCCTTCGAAGCGGCCCAGGTACGAAACCCACCTCGGCTGCTCCGGGAGTGATCGGCCGGGTTCGACACCGAGCGATCCGGCGCCGCCCCTCGGGGGCGACGCACCAAGAGCACGTCCGTTCTTGTCGGTGACAGGGTTACGCCGTGGTCGGACGGTCGCGCAGCATCTCACACAGCTCCCAGATGGTGTTGCGGTTGGTGTCGTCCAGGACGGCATCGGGCCACGGGGTCGGTTGGGCCCTGCTGTTGAAGTAGGCGCCGTTCGTTGTGCGCTCCTCGGGGCTGCTGGCGAGGTGCACGCTGGAGCGCGTGGCCCTCAGCAGCGCCCGGCGGCCGTAGACGACGGGCATCGCCAGACGCAGCAGCGGGACGATCGGGCGGGCCAGTGGCGGATAGGTGCCGACGGTGAGGTTCTTGTTCATCGAGGTGTAGGCGTGTCCGGGGTAGGCGACGTTCAGCGTCACCGGTGAGGTCGCGAGCTCCTGGGCGAAGCGGTAGCTCATCGCCATCTGCGCCAGCTTGGTCTGGCTGTAGAACGACAGCCCGACATAGGACTTCTCGCCCTGGAGGTTGTCGAGGTCGATCTGCCCCCGGGGGATGCCGCCGGTGATGTTGATGACCCGGGCCTGCCCGGACGAGGTAAGGGCCGGCATCAGCCAGTGGGTGAGGCAGAACGGCGCGACCACGTTGACCGCGAACGCGGTCTCGATGCCGTCCTCGGTCACCTCGCGGTGGGACCGGGTCGCTCCGGCGTTGTTGATCAGCACGTTCACGCCCCCGGTGCGGCCGCTGGTCTCCTGGGCGAGACGACGGACGTCGCCCAGCCTGGACATGTCGGCTGTAATCGCCGTGACGTCGTCATTCCCGCTGGTGCGACGAAGATCCGCCACGGCGGCGTCGGCGTGGTATTTGTCCCGTCCGACGAGGATCACGCTCGCACCGAGCGCGGCCAACTGTCGTGCGGTCTCCTTGCCGATGCCACCCGTGCCGCCGGTCACCAGGACGGTCTTGCCTTCCACTGCCACCACCCCATTCGTAAACTGTCACCTGGTGACAGGATAGTCATCGAATGATGCAAAGTAGACTGGGTGCATGAAAGAGGGACTGCGCGAACGCACCCGCCGCGCCGTACGGGCGGAACTCGCCGAGGTGGCCATTGACCTGTTCGCCCGCCAGGGCTTCGACGAGACGACCGTCGAGGACATCGCCCGCGCGGCCGGCATGACCAAGCGCAGCTTCTTCCGTTACTTCCCGACCAAGGAAGACGTCGTCTTCGAGGGCATCGACCTCACCGGAGAGAGCGTCGTTGCCGACATCGCGGCGCGACCAGCAGGAGAAGGGCCGTGGGAGTGCCTGCACCAGGTCCTGCGGGCTTGGCAGGAAGAGATCCACGCCAGTGAGCAGGCACTCGCCACCATCCGCCTGATCGAAGCAACGCCCGCGCTGAACGCGCGACTTCACCAACGCAGAACCGAATGGCGCAGCCGGGTCAGCGGCGCGCTCCAGGACCGTCCGGACGCCGAACTCGACCCGTACACCGCGGACCTGCTCACCAACACCGCCACGGCCGTACTCGATGCTGTGTCCAGCCAGTGGGCCCGATCGGATGGGAACGCGGACCGCCCAGCTCTGCTGGACCGGGGGTTCAGTCAAGTCCATGTCGGTCCCGGTCCACGGCAGGTGTGACCCCGTCTCCCCGTCACCAACGTCCTGCTCCACAACAGCTAGATGTCAGCTCCACCGGAAGATGGTCAGGCATGCGGCGTTCACCGGCCAGTACCCGATCGCGATCCTGACCGACTGCGTCGTCTACGCCGCCGACGGGCCCTCTCCGCTGGACTTCCTGCCCTACCGCAAGGACAAGCCGCTGCCGGGCGACTTCAAGCTCGGAACCAACCCCGGCCGGTCAAGCACCGGGGCACGCAGACGAGGCTGTAGGGAGAGAGCCCGGGAGCAGCACGAGCCACCTGAGCTCAACCTCGCCCGGTACATCAAGGACCGCACCGTCACCGACAAGGACAACAGGGGAGTAGGGAGTGCGATGACCAAGGAGTTCGGGGCCGGCCTCGATCAGGCGGTGGTGAAGGCGTGCATGCGTCCGGTTCCGAAGAACGCGGGCCCGCAGATGCGGTACTTGGTCAGGCAGCTCGGCGGCACGAAGGCGGTCGCTCAGATGCCGCGGGTCTCCCAGCGCACCGTGGACCGGGAGGTGAAGAGCCACCTCGAAAGGGTCGCGTCCGGACCTCGCCGCGCGCCTGGAGCGCGAGGTGAAGGCCCCGGTGGCAACCGCAGATCAGGGCCAAGGCATAGGAGAAGGCCGCGATCATCGGCGGCATCGTGTTTCAAAAGTCCAGTCGTCTGCACCAACTCATGACAAGTGATCGCCGCAGGTGGATTTCCGGGCGATGCCGCGTTTCACAGGCGACCACCTATGAAACGGGCTAACGCTGTCTGCAACGAGGTCGGTCCGATCCGGGGTCAGGGTCGCCTGTGGGTGGTTCGGGCAGCCAGTCGCGAGCCGGGTCGTACTCCAGCCATCGCCTGCACCCAGCCTCTTCCGCGCAGGCGGCGGTGAGGCTGGTGAGTCCAGGGTGCCCGTTGCCGGTGCGCCACAGCAGTGACCAGGCGTACAGCGGCGTGGGGTCGACCAGGGGGACGCTTCTCAGCCCGGATACCTCCGGCAGTGGCACATCAGCAGGTATCAGCGAGAACCGTGACGGCGCTTCCGCCACCTCGGCAAGGAAGTGGGCAAGCCCCAGGTTGACGCTCGACGCCGTGTCGTGGATTCCGAACCGGTCGGCGAACTGGTCGAGGAAGTCGAGGCGGTTCAGCGGTCCAGGTGCCCACAGCACGCTGCCGCGCAACTGGTCTGGTCGCAGCGCCCGCTCGGCTGCGAGCGGATGGTCCTCGCTCAGCAGGGCATCCACCGGCTCAAGGCGGACGAGGCGGTGGGCAAGGCCGGCGGGCAGCGGGGGGTGGACGCGACCGAAGGCCGCGTCAATGTCGCCACGCAGCAGTGCCGTGATCACCGACGGCAGGTCACGCCCGTGCCCCAACGTCAGCTCGCCGGCCCGTCCGGCGACCTGGGCCAGCGTCCGCATCGGCGCATAGAGGTGACCCCAGACGTCCACGCGCAACGGATCCTCGGTTCCGACCACTGCCGCGACAGCGGTGTCCGCCGCGGCCACGACCTGCCGGGCCGGTAGGAGGAAACGCTGTCCGGCCTCGGTGAGACGCACGCCGTTGCCGCCGCGCCGGAACAGTTCGGTACCGAGCAGGGTTTCCAGCCGCGCGATCCTCTTGGACAGTGCCTGCTGGGAGATGGCGAGGGTTCCGGCCGCCCGCCCGAAGTGCAGTTCGTCGGCGGTGCGCACGAAGGCACGTACCTGCGCCACGTCGAGATCCATGGCTCTCACCCTAGGTGACAACTAAACGTTGTCAGCTGTGCTCGTTCGTTGTTGGATCGCGGGGCGGCCGCGGAGGTTGCATCCTCCCCATGCAAAGACTGATTCCCACGGGGCAAGCGGCGCGGCCGGTCGCCTTCACCGAGGTCCCCCAGCCGGCGCCCGGGCCCGGTGAGGCCCTGATCAAGGTCGACGCGATCGCTCCGAACCGGGGCGAGACCTTCCTCCTCGAGAATCCCGCGCCGGGGCTGTTGCCCGGCAAGGACATCGCGGGGCTCGTCGTGCAGGCGGCGGCCGACGGCTCCGGCCCCGGCATCGGCGCCCGCGTGGTCGGGCACCCGGCGCAGGGAGGCTGGGCCGAGTACGCCGCCGTGCCCACGCACTCCCTCGCGGTGCTCCCGGACAGCATCGACAGCGTACGGGCGGCAGCCCTGCCCCTGGCCGGGATCACCGCCCTGCGGCTGCTGCGTGCGGCGGGTTCCCTGGCCGGCCGCCGGGTGCTCCTGACCGGCGCCTCGGGCGGCGTCGGGCACTACGTCACCGAGCTGGCCGTCGGCGCGGGAGCCGAACTGACTGCGGTGACGGCCACGCCGGTACGCGGTGAACGGCTCGCGGAGCTGGGTGCGACGGTGGTGCACGAGGTCGCGGCGGCTCAGGGGCTGTTCGATGTCGTGCTGGAGTCCACGGGCGGGCCGGATCTGCCCATTGCCCTGTCGAAGGCGTGCCCGGGTGGCACGCTCGTCTGGTTCGGCCAGGCGAGCCGCACCCCGGCGACCCTCGATTTCTTCCAGCTCCTCGGCGGGCCCGAGCGCGTCACGATTCAGCACTTCCACTACGCGGGTGCCCCGTACGGCTCCGATCTCGCAGCCCTGGTGAGGCTGGTGGAACAGCGCCGGCTGCACCCGGAGATCGGCCGCGTCACCGATTGGGCCCATACCGCCGACACCCTGGTCGACCTGCGAGAGCGCCGGATTCGCGGCAAGGCCGTCCTGCTGACCGGAGGAGCACGATGAGAGCCACAGAGTTCGCCGCCGCCCAGTGGACACGCGCCACCGGCATGGGAGTGGATCCTCACGAGTACCGGCGCGTCACCGATGGCCTCGCTTGCGTCACCGACTGGGGGCCGTCTTTCGTGCGCACCGGACACCACTACCTCCGGCGCGCGCAGGACGCGGCATCACCGCTCTCGGCGGGTGAGTACCTCCTGATGGCGGCCCGGTGGTTCCACCTGGCCACCCTGGCGCCGTATCCGGAGGCACATCGTGCCGCCGCCGAGGCGGACCACGCCTTGGGCCGAGCCCTCACCGTGCTGGAGCCCGACGCGCGGCGGGTCGTCGGCGAAGGGTTCACCGGCTGGCTGCGCGGCCCCGCCGACGCGCCGGGGACCGTGGTCGTCGTCCCCGGCCTGGACTCGGCCAAGGAGGAGTTCCTCGATCTGGTGTCCGCGCTGCTGGCCAGGGGGCTTGCGGTGTTCGCGATGGACGGCCCTGGACAGGGCGTGCTCGCGGCCACCACGACCTTCGTCCCGGACTACGAGCGGGTCGTGGGCCGGGTCATCGACGCTCTCGGCGTCGCACGCGTCGGGCTCGTCGGCCTGAGCCTGGGCGGCTACTTCGCGGCCCGGGCCGCGGCGCTGGAGCCGCGTGTGGCAGCCCTCGCCACCGTCAGCGGTCCCTTCTGCCTCGACTGGGAGCAACTGCCCCCGCCTGTACGGGACATCATGGCCACGCGCACCGGGAGTGCCGATGCCGCCCGCGAGTTCGTACGCCAGGTGGACCTCGCCGCCCTCGCACCGCGCATCACGGCTCCAGTGCTGGTCGTGGACGGCGGCCAGGACGTCATCCCCGGTGTGACGAACGGGGAGCACCTGGCCCGTCTGGCACCGCTCGGCAGCTACCTGTCCGTCCCGCACGGGGACCATCTCCTCGGCAACGCGCGGCCCGACTGGCTGCCCCACCTCAGCGACCACCTCGTCCACACCCTGACGGGAGCACCGGCATGAACCGCTTCACCAACAAGACCGTCCTCATCACCGGCGGCACCAGCGGCATGGGTCTGGCGACCGCACACCGCCTCGTCGCCGAAGGCGCCCATGTCATCGTCACCGGCCGCACCCGCGCACGGCTTGACGCGGCCGTCGAAGAACTCGGCCCCCGTGCCTCCGGTGTCGTGGCCGACGCCGCCGACCTCGGCGCGGTGGACGCGTTGATGGAGACCGTCCGGGACCGTCACGGTCGCCTCGACACCCTCTTCGCGAACGCGGGCACAGGGACGTTCCTGCCGTTCGAGAACATCACCGAGCAGGATTTCGACCACGGCGTCGACGTCAACTTCAAGGGTGTGTTCTTCACTCTCCAAAAGGCGCTGCCGCTACTGACGGATGGAGGCTCGATCGTCATCAACGCCTCATGGACCCTCCACCGGGGCAACAGCGTGCTGACCCTCTACTCGGCGACCAAGGCCGCCTCGCACAACCTGGCCCGAACCCTCGCCGCCGCACTCGCCGCCCGCAAGATCCGCGTGAACTCCATCAGCCCCGGCTACATCGACACGCCGATGTACCCCGCCGACGCACTGCCCCAAGCGGAGGCAAAGACGGTCACCGGCCAGATCGTCGCTGGCCGCTTCGGACGCCCGGAAGAGGTCGCCGCGGCTGTCGCGTTCCTCGCCTCGCCCGACGCGTCATACGTCAACGGTCAGGACCTTGTCATCGACGGCGGCCTGATCGGCGCCGTCCCTGCCTGACACCCGATCGAACCCACAGCCTTACACGCCTCCTCCAGAGCGGTACGGCTTCTCTCGCTTCGACCTCCACGCTCTACGACGACACCCCGTCCGGCCAGTGCCACCCTGCCTTGTTCGATCAGGCGCCGGTGACGTCCTGAAATCGTCGGAGCCCGTCATCGTGTCTCCGTAGTCGATGGAGTAGCAGCTTCCGTCGAGGCGCGGGGGTGAGGCACAGGCCGGGGCGGGCCTGGTCGTCGCAGGCGAAGGTCGTGCGCACGGCGCGGCCGAGTTCTTCGCGCGCGGCGTAGGTGGGGTGCTTGGGGCCGGCGCGGGTGAAGTGCCGCAGCATCTGCTCCGCCTCAGCGGTGCCGAGCCGCAGGGCAGTGGCGTACTTGACCATCGGGTCGTACTGCTGCTCGATCAGCTCCCAGCGGATCGGCCGTGTCAGCGACGCCCCGAGCGCCGGCCAGCCGGGCGGAGTGTCGTCTGGGCGGTACAGGCGGATGCTGCCGATGTTCTTCAACCGAGGTTCACCGCCCTGCGCTGCATCACCCTCGACGACGGCACGGACCATGCCGTCCACAAGGAGCAGGACAGCATGATCCGCCGTTACACCATCTGGCGTTTGAGTGTCCAGACTGTCATGGGTGCCCATGCGGGAGAGTTCGGCGCCGTCACGTCCCAGGGCCACGATAAGGGGACGGGCTCCACAGCTGCTCTGGGGCGACGTCCAAACAGCAACGAGGCTGCGCTGCTCGGTGACTTCGACGCTGCGGGTCCCGATAGGGACCTGCCCCACGTCCCGCCCGAGGCGTACTTTGACGCAATCGAACACGAAGTACGTCGGCGATATCACCTACCTGCCCGTCGAGGGCGGCAAGTTCTGCTACCGGGCCACTGTCATCGACCTTGCCTCGCGACGTTTGGCCGGTCCGGCCCGACAAGCAGATGGAATGATCATGGTGCGACTGGTGTGAGCACGAAGAAGGGGGAGGTATCCCTCTTGGCGGGCGAGGTGTCGACCGTGCTGCTGTATGTCGCCCGCTGCTTCGCCTACGCCAGGGGAGTTTCGAGGGTCGCCTCGCATGGCCAGTTGTCTCCGGGCGGCACAGACCACGATGCGCACACGAAGCCTGCCCAGACACATCGATCGGTTGGCCCACCACTCAAGCGTCGCTGCGCCCTCGTAACTGTCCATGGCTCAATAGGCGGCCGTGTGACAGCAATGCAGAACCTGAGGTCACAGGATCGTGTTACGAGCTCCTAGTGGTCCGAAGCGGGCCCCGACCGGGTTGGTTCAAGAAGCGTAGGTCGTGGCGAAGCACAGCTTGACCGTGTTCCCTTTTCGCCCGGCGTCCAGGCCGGGCACCTCGCCATCGGCGTGCGCATCGGCACGGACGGCCCGCCCGAAGCCCGGCGACCTCGGCCGAGGAGCTCGCCCCCTCTACTGGGACCTGCACACGCAGCGCGACGAAGTCGAACGCGTCTGCACCGTGTGACGCGTCCTGACGTCCTCGCGCCGGCGGATCAACGCGATGGACGTCCGACCAGGTCACGTGGCACGCTCCACTGCGTGACCGCGATTCGAATCCTGGCCGAGTTCGGTTCCTCCGCAGCCATCGGCCCACTGCACTGCGGGGCGTCTCTCAACGACATCGCGGCGATCCTGGGGCCGCCATGGGACATCGGCCGGGTGAGTAAGCGTCGGCGCTGGCCACATCTGTTCTCCTACGGGGATGCTGAATTCTGCGTCTGTCGATGCCGCCGCGTCACGATGATCAGCGTCCAGACCTGGCGAGACACCGTCGAGCTTCCGGTTCTCGGAACGGAGAAACGCGCGACGTTCACCGGGCCACTCACACACCCAGAAATCACGGCCGAGCTGAACGCGATGGGCTGCCGCTTCAACCCGGTGACACTCCACCAGCCGCCCGGACAGGTGGCGCTGCGGATCGAAGCGACGGGTGTCACCTTCACCTTCCGGACCGAGGCCGGCTCCGAGCCCTTCTTGACGAGTGCCGGCCACTGGAGTGCCACGCACGCGTGCCCACCCCACCTAACCCTCGGTCCAGATGACGACAGCTTCGGCGCGTGATGAACCCCGGCGATCCGGCCCGTCCTCGCGCAACTCCTCGGGATCCTGCGGGGAAACGCAGTGGGACCGCAGCGGTCAGACGACCCGGGCGAAGCAGCCGGCAGCGTGCCAGCGCATGCGGAAACCGTCGACTGTGCAGGCCGGACGGGTGGCGGTAGTCGGCCTTGGGTACGTCGGGCTGCCGACCGCGCTGGCGCTGCACGCCTCGGGCACTAGGGTGACGGGGATGGACGTGAGTCCGGCCCGGCTGGACGCGGTCCGCCGCCGGGCGGTGGACCTCTTGCCCGGGCAGTGCGCGGGACTGGCCGCGGCACTGGACGACGAGGAGTTCCTGCTCACCGACGACGCCGACGCCTTCCGCGACTGCGAGGCGGTCGTCATCTGCGTGCCCACCCCCGTCACCGATGAGGCCGTTCCCGATCTGACTGAACTGCGCGCGGCGTGCGCGGCGGTAGTGGCCCGCGCCCAGGCCGGGCAACTGCTGCTGCTCACCTCGACCAGCTACGTCGGCACCACCCGCGACCTGCTCGTCACCCCGCCCCGGGAACGCGGGCTGCGCCCCGAGCGGGACGTGTTCGTCGCGTTCGCGCCCGAGCGGATCGACCCCGGGAACCCGCTGCACGACCAGGAGCGGACGCCTCGCATGGTCGGCGGCGTCGGCTCGGCCGCCACCGAGCGCGCCGCCGAACTGCTGGCGCGAACCGCACCCGTCGTGCACCGCGTCGACAGCCCCGAGACCGCCGAGAAGGCGAAGCTATGGGAGAACACCTTCCGCGCGGTCAACATCGCCCTGGCCAACGAACTCGCCGACGGCTGCCTGACCTTGGGCCTAAACCCCCGCGCGGTGATCGAGGCGGCGGCGACCAAACCGTACGGATTCATGCCGTTCTATCCAGGGCCGGGAGTAGGCGGCCACTGCATTCCCTGCGACCCGCACTATCTGCGGTGGCAGTTGACCCGAACGGGGGCCGCCACGCCCCTGCTCGACACCGCGATGGCGGCCGTGGCTGCCCGCCCGGACACCGTGGCGAGCCGCGCCCTCGCCCTCCTAGCCGCGAGGAAAGACGCCTCACGGCCGCCACGTGTGCTGCTGCTGGGCGTCAGCTACAAGCCCGGCGTCGCCGATGTCCGCGACAGTCCGGCGTTGCGGATCATCGACGCCCTCTCCGCGAACGGGGCGTCCGTCGCCTACACCGACCCCTACGTACCGACCCTTGCTCGTGGACCTCGCGTCCTGACCGCCGTCGCCGATCCGGCCACCCGCCACTGGGACCTGGTCATCGTCCACACCCGGCATCCCGGCTGGGACGTGTCCTGGGTCCCGGACAGCACCCCGGTACTCGACCCCACTCACAACGCGCCGTAGCCACTTCTGATTCGAGGCTTGCCGGACATCGCCCGAGCACCGACGCGCGGCGGTCCGGCAGATGCCACACCACGACCCGCCGAGGTCCCACCGGGGTGAACAGAGGGTCCCTTCGGTGACAGGGGTCAGGGGGTGACGATGGCGAAGGTCTTGTCGGGGGTGGTGATGTACGAGAAGAGACGGGCGAGGAGGGCCGGGTCGCCGTCGACCGCGACGCCGTCGAGGCCCTTGCCGGCGAGGACACCGAGGAGCTGGGCCTTGGTGAGGGTGAGGGTGAGTCCGGCGGAGGTCTTCGGCGGGGTGTCGGCGAGGGCGGCGCGGTGGGTGAGGGCGCCGTTGTGGAGGGTGGCCCGGTGTCGGGCTCGTTCGGCAACCGGGTCGGTGAGGACGAGGTCAATGGTCAGGTCCTCGTCCCAGGTGCGGGGGCCGTCGACGCGGATGGCGAGGGAGTCCAGGAGCATGGGGACCGTGAGGGCCATGAGCATCTCTGGGTTGGCGAGGTCGACGATGTCTGACTCCGGGCCGCTGCGCAGTTCCTTGGCGGCCATGAGGTAGAAGTTGCGCCAGGTGGCGTTCTCGCCGCCGTGACCTAGCCGGGTGTAGACGTCGGCCAGTGTCTCCTGCGCGTCCCGGTCGCCGGGGTCGGCGAAGACCAGGTGATCGAGGAGGGTCGCGGCGAAGCGGAGGTCCCCGGCGTCCGCATATGCGCGGGCCTTGGCGAGGGCTTCGGCCGGCCCGCCGGCCACGTCCACGTACCGCTGCGCGAGTTCGGCGGGCGGGTGTTCCCACAGATGGGCCGGGTTGCCGTCGTATCAGCCGAGATACCGCTGGTAGATCGCCTTGACGTTGTGCGACAGCGAGCCGTAGTAGCCGCGTGCGTGCCAGGACTTCTCCAGAGCGGGCGGCAGCTGGATGGCCTCGGCGATTTCCGGGCCGGTCAGGCCGTCGTTGAGCATGCGCAGGGTCTGGTCGTGCATGTACGCGTACAGGTCGCGCTGTCCGGAGAGGAAGGCGACCACGTTGTCGTTGCCCCAGGTGGGCCAGTGGTGCGAGGCGAACGCGACGTCGTAGCGTCCGTCGAAGTACTCGATGGCCTCGTCCAGGTAGCGGGCCCAGATCCGGGTGTCGCGGACGACGGCGCCGCGCAGGGTCAGGATGTTGTGCATGTTGTGCGTGGCGTTCTCCGCCAGGCACAGAGCCCGCTTGTCGGGGAAGAGGAAGTTCATCTCGGACGGGGCCTCGGTGCCGGGCGTGAGCTGGAAGACGATCCGCACACCGTCGACCGTTTCCTCCTGCCCCGTCCGGGTGATGTCCACGGTCGGCGGGATGAGCGTGATCGTGCCGTTGGAGGTGGCTTGGCCGAGACCGACGCCGATCTGCCCCTCGGGCGACTTGGGCAGCATGACGCCGTACATGTACCCGGCGCGGCGGCCCATCGCCCCGCCCGCATAGACGTTCTCGCTGACCGCGTGCTCCAGGAAGCCCTCAGGGGCGAGGACCGGGACGCCCTGCTCGGTGCCGTGGGGGAGGACGCCGCGGACACCGCCGAAGTGGTCGCCGTGCGAGCGCGAAGGGGAGGGCTGCGCCCATGGGCTCACTCCGTTCCGCGATGGTCCGGTTCATCTCAGCACCGCTCGCCCGTCTACGCACTTTGTCAGCCTTCTCCTGGGCGCCGAGCCCCGGTTGCGTCCAGCGCTCGGACGAGCGACGGCTGAGCATCGGCCAGGACGAGGCGTCCTCCCGCGTCGGCGAGGACGCGGGCGTGCCGGTCGAGGAGCTTGATCACCGCCGAGGACGGCACGTCGGGCACCGTCCGTACGGTGAGGACGAGGAAAGGTTGGCGTACCCCGGGGAACGGAAGTCGCCGTCGATGTCGGAACGCATGCCGTCAGGGTTCGGCATCGACGGTGCGATCCCAGCGGCCTGCGCGAGCGCGACCAACGCCACCGAGAACGCGCACCGTGCGATCCTCTTGGAGCGGCCGTACGAGCCACTGGAGGTGCACCGTGGGCGACACCGTCGGTCAGATGCTGGCCTCCGCGGTCGGCATCGCCATCAGCCCGCTCCCGCTGATCGCGGTCATCCTGATGCTGGCCACGCCGAAGGGGCGTGCCAACGGCATCGCCTTCACCCCCGGGTGGGTGCTCTCTCTCCGCCCTGGTCACCGTGATCGTGCTGCCCGGCTCGGGCGCCGACGTATCGCAGGGCGCCGGCGGCCCTGCCGCCTGGACCCTCTGGCTCGAGCTCGCCCTCGGCGTGCTGTTCCTCCTCATGGGCGTCAAGCAGTGGAAGGACCGACCCAGGGAAGGCCGCGATACCCAACCGTCCGACTGGATGAAAGCGATCGACCGCTTCACACCCGCCAAGGCCGCCGGCCTCGCCGCCGCGCTCGCCGTCGCCAATCCCAAGAACCTCGTCCTCGCCGTCGGCGGCGCCGTCTCCATCGCCTCCAGCACCGCCACTACGGGCGGCAAGACCATCGCCGCCGCCCTCATGGTCCTCACCGCCTCCCTCTGCACCCTCCTGCCCCTCGCCGTCTACCTCTTCGACGGCACCCGCTCCCCGAAGGTCCTGGGGGAGTGGAAGGCGTGGATGGCGGCCCACAACGCAGCCATCATGACCCCCCTGTTCCTCGTCCTCGGCGCCAAATATGTAGGCGACACAGTCAGTGGCCTGACCACGTGAGGGAGCACGCCGGGTGGCCTCAGGCGAACCCCAGCTCGCGGAAGGCGTCAGCGGCGGCCACGGGTGCAGTAGAGACTGCTGGTCAGCAGCACTGCCCAGCTGCCCGGGCGGGGGAGCCGTCGGCGGCCTCACCGAGGCGGCGACCCGGCTGTGGTACAGGACGTGATCGGTCGGGCGGGCTTCAGAGCCATCGCTGTGCCGCCTCGACGCTGTCCCCGCCGCTGGTGTTGAACGCAATGGCGGCCTGGGGCGCATGGCGGCGGATCAGGTTCACGATCTGCTCGAAGAGAGGAAGCAACTGCTCGGTCTTGCGGATCCCCCCACCGACGACCACGACATCCCATGGTTGCTTGGCCAGCGACTCGACGAGGGTGGACTCCGCCGATCCATCGAACACGACGAGCGTCATGGCCGCGTCGATTCCGTGCTCGCCGAACCGGACCAACTCCGCATCGAGAGCGGTGCGAAGAGCTTCACCATCTACGCCGGGTATCGCTTGCGGGGCGTAACCAACAACAAGTGCAGAAGACATACAGGCAACCTACCGGGCCCACCCGAACACAATCCACCGGACAGACCTGATGAACCGAGTGAGGCATTCGTCCGTAGCGGGCGGCGACTTTTTCGAGGATCTCGTCGGCTGTCTTCGGCCAGACGGACGGTATGGGTCCTCTGCTGGTCGGGGCGTTCGGATCGTGTGCAGGATTCCGCCTCGTGGCCCATAGCAGTGGTTTCCACGGGACGTGTACGCCTGTCCGCCACGTCGTCGCCGTCTGGGGTGAGGCCGGCCGATTCCGGTCTGCGGACCCGCGACCGCAGCATCTGCCAGGTCCCGTCCGTTGACCAGCGACGATGTCGTTTGTAGTCCGTTTTCACGGCGAACCGCTCCGGCAGATTGCTTCTCATGTCCACCGGTCCGCACCTGGTGGAGAACCCCGTTGATCACCCGACGGTGATCGTTCCACCGTCCACCACACGCACTGCGTGCTCGCCGCGTTGTTCACCACCGACAGCGGCAGCCTCACCTCCGCGGAACTCGTGCGATGCCTGCAGGTCAGTCCCGCCTCCGTCTCCAAGGCCATCGGCTATCTGGAGAATCAGGCACTCATCAAGCGCGAGCGCGACCTTCGCAGCCGTGCCGAGCGCTACGTCATCGACGACGACGCGGTGTTCACCTCCATCATGGCCGGCGCGCGCAACCAGACTCGGATCGCCGAAGCCTGCGCGGCCGGAGCCCGGAAGCTCGGCGTCACCACCCCCGCCGGTGCCCGACTGGAAAATACGAGCCAGTTCCTCCGCCACGTCATCGACGACCTGGTCCGCTCGGCCGAACGCTGGCACAAGGTCTACTCCACCAGCCTTCCTCAAGCCCCCGAAACCCACTGAGCAGGCCGCGTCGGCCGACGGTCTCGACGCATCGCCTCCGCCAGGACAACCACCATCACGCCTGACGGCCCCTGTCTCTTGTCGTCCTGGCCGGGTGGCGTGTAGCGCTGTGTGATGGTTGGGGGTCAATGCCGCCCGAGGAACCCTGTGCGGGCCTTCAGCTCCAACGCAAACCCGACATCGACGCCGCCACGAGGCACACGCATATCGGGCCCGTCTGCCGGGACATACGCGGGGCGGTCGAAGTGCAGTGCGTCCTCGCACCGCCCCTGGCGAGGCGATGGAGACGGTCGGCAAGAAGGCGTTCGTGATTCTGGGCGGCACCCTGCTGCCGATTGACCGGATCGCCGTCGACACCCCGTACCACTCGGGGAAGCCCCAACGCCACGGCATGAATGCGCAGGTCCTCGCAGCTCCGTTCGGCCGACTGTTTTGGGCCTCGGCCGCTCTGCCAGGAAACGTTGTGGGCGATGGTCGCCGGCGCGTACCCGGCCCGAAGCGTCGGCTTGCCCGTCTCCGGGTTCACCGTCCCGGCCCGGTGGCCATCTGCCCGGCGCTGGCGCTGTGGGTTGCGAGCCGAACGAAGCCAGCCCACCAACGCAGCGGTCTCCGCCTCGGTGGCCTGCTCCCAGCCCACATCCAGTGTCCAGAGCACTCGGTACCAGCGCAGCAGGTCAAAGCCGTAGCTAGACATGTCAGCGGGCTGACATCGCCCAGCACCCGGCCCCGAAGGTAACTGCTGACCGGCTCGATCTTCCAGCCGGCAGCATCTACCACCCGCCACGGCAACGAAGGCGACTCGCCGTCCACCACCGCCCCCATCCGGGGCAGCTGTACCCGGCCGTCAATCAGATCTCGATGAATCGAAGAAGCTTCATGCACCCCCGCATGCTCGTGAACAAGGTCACGGAGTCGTGCCGTGGCCTGAGCTGGTGCAGTCAACTGACCGCCCGTTGCATACCGGCTGGAAGGCGGCCCGGTGGGCCGTTGAGAACCGCTACGCCCTCGGCGAAGCAGGGACACGCAGGCTCACTGTTCGGGTTGAGTGGGCTGATGAAGATCTTGGTCTTGGGCGGAACAGCGTGGGTGGGCCGCGAAGTCTCGCGGCAGGCACTGGAACGTGGGCACCGGGTGACCTGCCTGGCCCGCGGGGAGAGCGGCGAGGCGGCTGAGGGCGCGGTGTTGGTCGCTGCGGACAGGCGTGACCCGTCGGCGTACGAGAGCCTGGCGGGCCGGGATTGGGACGCTGTGGTCGAGGTGTCGTGGCAGCCGGGCTTCGTCCGCGGGGCGCTGGCGGCGCTTGGCGAGCGGGCGGGCCACTGGTCGTACGTGTCGTCGGTCAGCGCGTATGCCTCGCATGCGCAGCCGAACGCGGACGAGTCGGCCGAGCTGCTCCCGGCGACCGAGCGGGACGAGGTCGGGCACGACGAGTTCGGGGAGGCCAAGGTGGCCTGCGAGGAGGCCGCGGCGTCCGCAGTGGGGGACCGGCTCCTCATCGCGCGGGCGGGACTGATCGGCGGCCCCGGTGACCACAGCGGCCGCTCCGGGTACTGGGTCTGCCGCGCTGCCCGCGAGCCGCTGGCCCCGCTGCTGGTACCGGCTTCTCCGGGCCTCCCCACGCAGGTGGTGGACGCGCGAGACCTCGCGGCATGGCTGCTCGACTGCGCGGAGACGGGGACGACCGGCACGTACAACGCGGTCGGCCCAATCGTGCCCTTCGGGGAGTGGGTCGCGCTGTCGCGGGAGGTTGGCGGGCACACCGGGCCGGTGGTGGAGGCAGACGACGATTGGCTGCTTGGGCAGAAGGTGGTCCAGGCCATGGGCCCGGAGTCGCTCGCGCTGTGGGTGGCCGACCCGGACTGGGCCGGCTTCGGGGCCCGCAACGGCGCTGCGGCGAGCGCAGTCGGCCTGCGGCACCGGCCTCGGGCGGAGCTGCTGGAGGAGACCTTGCGCTGGGAGCGGGCGGAGGGCCTGGACCGGCCGCGTCGGGCCGGCCTGAGTACCGAGCGCGAGCGCGAACTCCTGGATGCACTGGGGTAAGGAGGCGCAGGGGTCTCGCGAAACGGGCAGGGGGTGACCAAGACCGAGCGCCGCGCCATATGCAGGCGCGGCATTCAAGGCCTGGTAGGCGGATGGAGTACTGGGGGCGAGAACGGCCAGATGAGGCGAGCACGATCGGGCCGCCGAACTGCTGGTGCGCGGCCTAGGTCTGCACGACTCAGCGCTGCGGCCTGCCTGACCGGGGCCGGTGTTTCTTCGCCCCGCTCGACCGCCCTCCTCGGCGACCTCCAGCCCGGCCAGGGCAGCGTGGTCGGCCCCCTGTCCGCCCAGCGTTCCTATGTCACCGCCAAGTCGCTGTTCACCCAGCTCGATATCCCCCGCCCCATCGCCCAGCTCGACCTGTCCCTGGGCGTGGTCACCGAGATGGCCGGGAAGCTGGAGACCGCCGCCCGCCAGTACGAGCACCTCGCGGTCGACGACAGGCTCTCCCGCCGCGACCGGGTCCGGTCCCGGCCGTGGGTGAGGACCACCGCGCTGAGCAAGGACGACGCTCCGAAGCGGGGGCCGCCTGATGACACCGAGAGACGAGCGCCCCCACCCCTAGCTCATGCGGGTACCCCAGGCGGCAGACGGTGTCTGGCTGTCGCAGCCCGAGGTTGCCCGCCAACTGGGCATCGCTCTCTTTCGCATCGGCGCACGCATCGCCTGCGGCCACCTGGCGCCCGCGGAGAACTCGGCCGGGAGGGCGGGCGTCACGATTGCCAGCATGCAGGCAGAGAAGACCTGGCGCGACAGCGCCACCTACCACGCAAAGGCCCTTCGTCTGCTCAAGGACACGATCGGCTTCTTCCAACTACCCAGTCCACAGATCTTGACGATTACTCGGCGCCGGGGCCCGGAGCGGGAGCGGATCGGCGGGATGCCGCGCATCAGCGGGGTCAGGGCCTGATTGTCCTGGGGGTTGGCGTCGGAGATGCCCACCGAGATCGGCAGTCCGTTGCGATCGGAGATGACGTGGATTCTCGACCCGAGCTTGCCGCGATCGGTCGAATTCGGTCCGGTCAGGGGACCCTTCGACCGCCCGGACACTGGTGGAGTCGATCGCGCAGCGCGATCAATCCAGCTTGCCGCTCCTGCCGAGCCGGGCCAGCAGCACGCGGTGCAGTTTGGCCCACACCCGGGCCGTGGACCAGTCGGTGAAGCGGCGGTGGACCGTCTGCCAGGAGACGCCGAAGACCGGCGGCAGTTGCCGCCAGGCGCAGCCCGAAATGGCGACGAAGATGATCGTGGCCAATACTGAGCGGTCATCGCACCGCCGCCCGCCTCCGCCTTGGGAGCGTACCGGCGGCTCCGACGCCACTGTCTGGAAGATCTCCCACAGACTGTCCGCGCTGAAGCCCATGATCATGGGTCACCAAACGAGACACGACCCCCACCGCGGTCGACACTTCAAGCCCCAGCACCTCCACGCAGACAAGGCATACGATGTCCCTCACCTGCGGAATGGCTCCGGGGCAAGTACATCGGCGTCCGCATCGCCCGCAAGGGAGTCGAGCCCAGCGACGGTTGGGCCGCCGCAGATGGGTGATCGAACGGACCGTGTCCTGGCTGACCGGCTACCGCTGAGTCAACCACCGATCCGAACGCCACCCCCGCAACTACCTGGCCTTCCTCGGCCTCGCAGCCGCCTCTGCTGCTACGCATGACTCATCCGCCTCACCACATAGGACACGGTCTTACCTGCGGACTACCCGCTCAACGTGGCGAAGGCCGTGTCCGCCTTCCTCGGCGTCCCGCCTTTGCGGGGCAGTTGCCGACCGTGGTCCCGAGGTTCCGTTCGGATGTCTCGGTCGGCAGGCGTCGACGTGGCGCCTCGGAATGCACGCCTGGCCGTGACGGCATGACGACCTCAATCGATCAGATCGCCACCCTGCGACGTTCGGTTCGACCCGGGCCGTGCTGGCCGTCGGTCGCAACGTCGCGGACCTCACCGAGGCAGGCGTGTTGTCACCTGGGCAGGCGTGTTGTCACCAGGGCAGGCGGACGGACCGGAGCACGCCGAGCTAGACGCTCTTGTTGTCGGTGGCACTGTTCCCTTCAAGGCCCCGCAGTCGTGACATGACCCCTCCCAAGGTTCTCTGTACCCATACTTCGCTGATGAACAAGAGCCGCTCCTCGCCTGCATACACGCTGACGTAGGCATCGTTGAGCCAGGGCGTAGCCGCGAACTGGGTGAGCTGCGCACTCAGTGCGCCCTGGTCAACGAACTGTTCGAGGACCGGATGGAAGCCGGCATAGGGAGGGATCTCCCACGGTTCGGAGGCGTGCGCGTATGCACCGCTGCGATATGCATCCGATCCCACGAACTCCTCGTACGCCCAGTCATCGACGGCGTAGCGGGCCGGCGCGGTGCAGTGCGCGGGAGAACACCACGCCGGGTGGTCCATGGCGGGGCCAGTGAAGACTTCCGACTGCTCATGCATGTACCTATTCTCCGCGAACCCCGCGCCCGTGCAGAGCCCACCGCTGAACTCCAACGCCCCCTCCGCGGCGGGGGCACCGAGGTACCCCGTCCGGCTGGTGAATCGAGGAACAGCGGGTCGGCCTAGTGGAAGCGCCACTCGGCGAAGGCCTGTTTGGCATCGGCCGCGGTGCGGGTGGCCGCCCAGGCCGTCGCCGACGCCCCCGGTGGTGTCGGAGGCCAGGTGTACGACGCGTGGGCGAGCGAGGCAAGCCGTTCACGGTCGAGGGCGCGGGAGGGGTGGGGTCGACGTGACGGACCAGCCACGTCAGCAGGGCGTCCAGATCCGCGGCGGCCGCCAGGACCCGTTCGACAGCTTCGGCGGTGTGCACTCACTCCTCGCAGCCGAGCCAACGGGCGGCCGTCAGGGAACGGTGCCGCGGCAGGCGGGCACGGGGGTGGTCCGCCGGAATGCCGTGCGGGAGCCGTTTCATCACGTCCTGCGACTTCCACCGGGTTCGACGGGCGTCAAGCACCTGTATGGATGTATCCCGCCCACAGGAGAGGCAGATGGGGAAGTCTGCGGCGGAGAAGGCGGACGGATTGGTGCAGAGCAACGGCTGCGCGATCCGTATCCAGTCGGCCGGCCGTGGTGAGGCACCGGTAGAACGAGTCGGCCACTTCGACGGCCATGCGGTCTTGAATCGGCCACAGAGTGCCGATCACCTGCCGGAAGCCGAGCAGTTGGAACGCGGTCGTCAGTTGGATGGACTCGTTGACCAACTTCGCAGAGCCGGTGAGCGCGGTGACGCACGCCGAGAGATACGCGAGGTCGGCGTGGCCGAGGCGGGCCGAGGCAAGACTGGCGACGCTCAGGGGGTCCCGTGCGAAGTCCTCCAGGAAAAGCTGGCTGAGGGACGGATCGTCGGCATGGACCCCGCCATGGCAGGCGAAGTGGGCGATCGAGGCATCGACCAACTCCTCGAGGACCCGGGCCTTCGTCGGCAGGTGCGCGGGGGCGTTGGCCGGGTCGAGCAGTGCCTCCGCGTGCTCGTGCAGCGAGGTACTTCCGGTCAGGACGACGGGCCGCGGTGTCCGCGCCCTGACCGCTGCGGACTCGGCCTGCGCATGCGGCAGCTCGGGCAGTGCCATGGTGAAGGGCATGGTGACGATGAGTGCCTTGCCCGCCTCGTTGAGTGGAGCAGGCCGGCTGCGGGCATGGCGCAGAGCCCGCAGGGTGGGAACGTAGGAGGAGACGACCCTTTCCAGTGCGCTGCGGTGCTCACCTTCGGCAGGGGCATATCCGGCGGCATGGAGCGGCAGCAGGCCGAGGATTCCGCCGGGTGCCCACCACACCTGGGGCCAATCCTCCCCGGGCGCGGGCGGGCCCGCGAGACCGAGCGCGTCGAGGATGGGGCCGACGGCCGTGTCCCAGAGCCGCCGCAGGACTGCGGAGAGCGTGTCCTGGGCGGCGCGACGCTCCCGACGGTCCGCGTATTCGGCAGTGGTGCGCGGCAGCGCCTCGTGGAACATGTCGACCATGTCGAGCACCACGTCGTGAGTGAGTGCCGGGAGTGGCAGGTGGGTGACCTTCTCCCGGGTGACGAGCAGTGCGTCGCAGCGGTGGCTGCTGACGTTCACGAACACGATGGGGCCTTGGCCGGCCTCGGAGCGGAGTTCGTCCGCCGACTCCGGTGGCTGGAGGAAGGACGAGAAACCCTCAAGCGTGCGGATGGCGTGCAGGGTGGCTGCGAACTCAGCGGAGAGCAAGTGGCGGTCGTCGGCTGTGTCGGATCTGATGCCTGGCAGGGCGGACATCGTGGCTTGGCTCAGGCGTTCGCTCAAGTCGGCGAGTGTGTGCGCCAATTCCGGATGCGTGGCGCGTAGGAGAAGGAGGTCGCTTCGAGTGTTGAGTGCGTGGCCGAGAATGACGGCCCGTCCCGTCTCGACGAGGCGCAGGGCCTTGACGGCATAGTCTTGCGCTCCCGCTTCGCCGTCAGACGTGGCCTCGCCGGCAGTGAGGGCGAGAGCGACGGCGTCGTCGGTGAGCCGGGAGAAGTTGCCCAGTTGATCCTGTTGGTCGGATCGGTGCAGGCTCTGGGAGGCCAATTCGGGCAGCAGGCCGACCCCGCCCGCCAGGAGCTCCGCGGCGAGGGCCGGGTCGTGCTCGGCGGCCAGTCGAGCCGCCTCTTGGGCGGCCTGGATCCGCCACCAGGCTGCGGCTGATGGTGCGTGCGCCGCTCGGGTCAGCACGGACACGGCCTCGCGCCGGTCGGCGTCACTGCCCGTCATGGAATGCCGGGCCGTCAGTGCTCGGCCAAGGTTGCCCAGGAGGACAGCGCCCTCGGGCTGCTCGACCGGCGTCACGGTCGCAGCCCGGTGCAGGTCGGTGATGGCCTGGTCGAGATCTGCTTCCGCCCCGGTCAGTTCATGACGGAGGAGCAGAGCCGTGCCACGGTTGGCTTCGTGGAGCCCTTTGTCGCGGCGGTGGGCCGGCGGGGTGAGCCGCAGAGCGGCACCATACGTGGCGATGGCTTCGTCTATGTCGCCCAGAGTCTTCGTGCGTTGGAACCGGCGGCAGAGTGCGATTCCGAGGTTGCCATGGAATCGTGGACGGTTGGCATGCCTCTCCGGCAGGTTGTGGAGTGCCTGGCCAAGTGCGACGATCGCCTCATCCAGGACGGCGGGGTCCTGAGTACGCAGGTGCCGATGCAGAAGACATAGGCCCAGGCTGGACCTGTACGTCGCCGCTTCACCGCTCCCGTCCACCGCGGCCTCGGCTGCGTCGCGGAGGAGTTCGATTGCCTCGTCGAGAGCCGAGCCGTCGCCGGTGCGTTCAAAGCGGTGACGGAGAGCCTGCCCCAGGGAGGCCACGTGGACCGGCAACGGCGAGGGCTGGGCGAGGACACAGTGGCGAAACGCGGTGATCGCCGCGTTGAGATCGTCGAGATCACCGGCCAGTTCGTAACGTGCGCGCAGGGAGGTCCCATGGATGTGCATGTCAGCCGGGCGAGCGGTTTCTCCGACCGGCGACCCGGCGGTCAAGAACGTGGTGAGCCCCACCGCTTCCTCGACGTCATCGGGGTCTCCGTTATTGTTGAAGCGGGTGATGAGGGTGAGAGCGAGGGTGGCCGCCACGAGCCTCTCGGGGTCCGGGTCCAAACCTCTTCTGGCGGCGGCGATGGCCTCCTCCAGATCTCGTGTGGCACCGGTCAGTTCGTGACGGATGACGAGACAGCGACACAGCGCGTAGACCCGGACCGATGTCTCCTTCAGGCCAGTTGGTGTGGCCTCCATCGCCGCCCGCAGAAGTGTCACGGCGCTGTCCAGGCGGCCGTCGTGGGCCCGTAGCCGCTCGGCGTGTTCCAGGAGGCGCAGCCCGACTTGAAACAGGACCTCAGGTTCAGAGAGCTCGGCCGGCCCGGAGTCGACGGCCTCTTCCAACCTGGCGGTGGCGTCGGCCAAGTCCTTGTCCACGCCGTATACGTTGTAGCGGGTGAGGAGAGCACCGGCGAAGCCGTACAGGTTGCCCACCCCGTACGGGTTGTCGGGGTTGATACCGCCACTCGCCACAGCGGCGGCGTGTGCCTCGGTGAACTGCTGGATGCCGGCATCCAGCATGGCCGGGTCGCGCTCCAACTCGAAGGCGCGTAACAGCGCCGTCCCAAGGAGGCTGCGGTAAACCTGCAAGCCCTTGTGGTAGCTCTCCGGCACGGCCGCGACGATGCGGCGCCAGAGCCTGACGACTTCGGCGATCAATCCCGGGTTCGGAAAGTCGAGTGCTTGATTCAGCAAATCGTTCGCCGCGTACGTGGACGCCACGGCTATGTCCGGCAGCAGCTCCGGAATCGGCTCGATCCCCAGCAGAAAGCACGGCACGAGGAGTTCGACGCACCGGCGCAGATCCTCTGCGCCATCGGTCTCCGGTAACGCCAAGTGCCGGAACCAGTGCAGATAGCCGAGGGAAATGTACGCGTCCATCGGGGCACTGGGACCGAGGATCCGAGACAGGCGATGCGCTTCCTCCACGGCCTGGGGTTCTGCGGCTGCCGCAGGACTGTGCTCACGTGAGATCCGGGCCAGCCTCAGCTGCACCGCGCGCAGCGCATCCTCATCCGACACCTGCGAGACCCCCCAGAGCCGACCTCTGCCGCGACGCTGGACAGTCCCACGCCACGCACATCATGCTCTCCGACGACCAGGTGCAACGCCACCTATCCTAGAGACAGTTGCCGAAATAGGCATGAAGAGCAGGGGAGCGTGAGGGCTCGCCGATAGGTTGGGGGCGGGGATGGCCGAAGAGGACGCACACCGGCAGCGTGCCCGCGCGAGGGAGATTGCCGACGGCATAGCCACTGTCTGCGGTGACCTGGACGAACTCCGACGCTTTCTCGACGAAATGGGGGCCGCGTCCGTCCTGCAGCGGTTGCTCACCCAGCTGGACGCCGGTGAGGACGTGACGGAATCCCTGGACGCCGTGCACGATGCACTCCTCGCGCATGGCGACGCCGTAGGCATCTACGGCTCCGGCAGCCGAGGCATCGGACCGCGCCCCCAGGACCTGGCGGCCCCACGCCCCGCCGAGGCCGTCTTCCTCTGCCCCCAGCGGCGTTGTTCCCGACTGTGGTGGCCTGACGCCGACGATGCGGTCCCCTCCTGCGCCCTCAGCGGTCGGAGATTGCGCTGGGAGCGTCTCTGACCATGGGCACCCTTCTCGGAGAGATCGGCAAACAGCTCACTCAGCGATGGGCTGCCGCACTGGTGCTGCCAGGGGTGCTCTACATCGCCGTCAGCCTGGCCGCCTGGCATCTCGGACACACGCATCCACTCGACACCGGCCGGCTCACCTCGGCGTTCGACCACTGGGTCGCCGCGCCCACAGTGAACACCCCCGTAGGGCTCGTGCTCATTCTCATCCTCGTGCTCGTGGCGGCCGGGGCCGTAGGACTCCTTGTTCAGGGCATCGGCCTGCTGACGGAACGCCTCTGGCTGGCCACGACCTGGGAAGGCTGGCCGTCCCCGCTGCGTCAGCTGGCCGCTCGGCAGGTGGCCCGGCGCCGGAGACAGTGGGACGCGGCGGACACCGCCTACAGGGAGGAGCGCGACCGGGCCGGCCGTGCCCGGAGCCTCGCCGGCTCGGCCCCCCGGCCAGGGCCGCGACCACCCGCTCTCACCACGCCGTCCCCGCTGGTGGAACGGCGTCGCAGGCTCGCTCGGATCGCGCCCGACCGGCCTGTCCAGCCCACCTGGATGGGCGACAGGATGAACGCCGTGACGCTCACGCTCGACCGCGAATTCTCCCTCGACCTCCCTTCGGTCTGGCCCTATCTCTGGCTCACGCTGCCCGATGCCACACGAACCGAGATCACCGCTGCGCGCGAGACGCTCGGACGAGCGGCGAGTCTGGCTGCCTGGGGGCTGCTCTACGTGGCGGTCGGAGTGCTGTGGTGGCCGTCAGCGGTGATCGGGGTGACCGTCCTCGGTACCGCGTGGCGCCGGGCACGTGGCGCAGTCGACGGCTACGCCCTGCTCCTGGAGGCCGCCGCACGCCTCCACACCGCAGAGGTCGCGAACCAGCTCGGCCTGGAGACCGGCACCATGCTGAACCGCCGGACGGGCTGGGCTCTGACCTGCCTGGTGCAGGGACGCAGCGATCTGATCCCCCTGACCGACGACGCGGTATGACCCGCTTCCCGCTTGCGACGGCTGAGCGGGCACCCTGCCCGGAAGGTGTGGCCGCTGACATGGCGCCCATGGTGTACCGCATCACTCCGTACGATCCTGCTGACCTGGACCCCGGGGCAGGCGCAGACAGTACGTGCATCGCGTACGACTCGAGGGAAGGCGTCGCTGCTGCCTGTGTGGCGGCCGTCGCAGGGTTCGCGCTCGATGCCGCTGTCGGGCAGGTGACGATCGACAATCCCATGGCCGAGGGGTTCTTCTCCTTCTCCGTCCTCGCGGGAAGAGGGGGTAACGGGCTGAGCGGGCTCTTCCCCCATGACAGCGTCGGGTTCCACGACGGCGCGCGCGTCCCGCTCGCCACCGGCCTCGCGTTGCTGCGGGCGATGGTGCTGCGCGAGGGCGCCTGGTGCCGGCTGCGGGCGGACAACGGCTTCTTCGTCCATGTCGGCGACCGGGACGACATCTACGTCGGCGGCGGGTGGGACCAGCGGAATGCCGTGTCCCGCACCCGCATGCTCGGGCTGTTCGCTGAGCGGGTCGCGCGCTCACCCTACGACCCGGCTCTCGACGAGACCGACGCCTCGCGGGCCGCCGATGAGGAGTTCTGGTCTGAGGTCGGGGCACTCGTCGCGGCCCGCGGCGGGGTCCTGCTGGAGGAGCGTCCAACCGGCAACGACTACCGCTGGCACCGCCTGACGACCGCTCACGAGGTCGAGGCCGTGTATGAGCGTCTGACCCCGCGGGCGCGGCTGGCGGTATGGCCGGACCTCACCGACGACGTCGAGGCGATGCGCGACACCGTCGGGCGAGGGGAACGCATTCACCTGCTCGTCCGGCAGTATCCGGGCGGGGGGTTCTCCGAGGCGCGCGTCACGGCACCGGGCATGGGGCGTGCGGACGTGCCGTATCCCCAGATCACGGTAGACCCGGGCCATCGCGTCGCGTTGGTTCCACTGGAAGGAGCCGATCGCCATCCTCTTCTCGCGGCCGTGCTGCCCGACGGGGACGGTGTCGTTCGGGCACGCTGGCGCACACATCGCAGCCGGGCCGATGAGCGTCGGACGTTCCTCGGCTCGCTGCGAGTGGGCGAGGCTGTCAACGGCGTTGTCGCGACGGGTCTCAGGGACGTAGGGGTGTACGTACACCTCGACGACGATCTGGGTCGCTACCTCGGCTTCCTCCGTGTTCCCGAGATGTCCTGGACCCGATTCGACTCGGTGGACGACATCGCCCCCATCGGACGGGAAATCCGCGCCGAGATCATCAGCATCGACTTCGTACAGGAGCAGGTGAGCCTGTCCATGAAGGCGCTGGAGCCCGATCCCTGGCAGAACTATGCCGATACCCACAAGGTCGGGGACACGGTCTCGGGGACGGTGACCAAGCTGGCACCGTTCGGCGCGTTCGTCCAGGTGGAAGAGGGCATTGAGGGCTTCATCCACCTTACGGAACTGGACGACCGCGACGTTGGGCACCCGCAGGAAGTGCTGGCGGTCGGCGACCACCTCCGTGTAGCCATCCTCATCGTGGACCACCAACGCCGCCGCATCGCCCTTTCACTCAAACAGGCCCGACCGGAATGAGGGCAGCCCTTGAAACCCTGGTCCACCAGAGCCTTCCCAGACGCATCCCGCACCGCTGGGTGGCCTGGTGGAGCAGGGCGTGGTGTCGTGGGCGCACGCGGCGAGCACAACGACGCAGATGATCAGCCGCAGCACGTCGAAGGCCAGTCCCCGCTTACGGCCCGACCCCTTCCGGGTTGGCGCCCGGTCCCGTCGTGGTCTTCGGGACCCCGGTGACCCCGCGCGAATGGACTGGGTGTCGTTGATCATGGGGGAGGGGTCCTCCGATCGCCGGGCTCCCTCCCGGACCTGGCAGCGCAGGATCTCCTGTATCCGCTTGGCGATCGGATTGATCGGGGGTGGTGACGGTCCTCCGGTCGGGCACATCGGTGGGTTGCCACGGCTGCCGGTGGGCATGAAGTGGCCGTCCGTTGGGGGGAGGGGGGCGATCCGTTGCCGTTGCTCCCTTCCGTTGGCCGTCCGATGACGAGGCGACGGTCCATGGATCACGGCGCAGGACTTCGCGAAGGGGGAACCGTTTGCCCCTCTGCTGGAGGAGGACGCGTTCCGGCTGGCGAGTGAATGGATACCGCTCCCGGCGAAGCGGGGGCCTACGGGGAGCACCACGCGAAATTCTTGATCCGTCACGACGACCTGACCGCCGCCCGGTAGGACAAGGTGCTGACCGTGACTGTTCTCGACGACCCGCGACCGGGTTCGGCGCACGGGCCTTGCTCGAAAATCCCTGGCGAAGAACCCCCGGCGAACGAATCGTCCCGAACGGGAGCGGGTGACGTCGACCGAGGGCTCGTCGGTGGACAGGCCGAAGCGTTCGTGCACTCGTGGACGCCCACGGGCACGTTCCGCTGCGCGACGCCATGCTGCCGGCCGCGGCGGCGGGCATCCCTTTCATCGCACCGGCGGGCACGGCGCAGATCACACTGTCGCGCGCCGCCCGCCCGCCCGCACCGCCGGGCTCACCACAGCGCTGCGAAGGCCGAGGCAAGGACTCGCCGAAGACCCGGCGGTAGCCCGGACTACCGGGAGCCCGCCGCAGGGCGCGACTTGTAGAAGGACTCTTCCAGGTCGGCGGCCTCGTGCGGCTGGTAGGGCTCCTCCAGGTAGGCGGCCTCGTCCTCGTCGAGTTCGACGTCCACCGCGGCGACCGCGTCTGCCAGTTGGGCCGGGCTGGTGAGAAGCAGCACCTCACTGACGACGTCGGGCAGGCAGTCGCCAAGCCGTGAAGACCACGCTCTACGGCTGGAGTCCCAGTGCTCCGGCCGTAGAGCGCTGGTGTGCCGTCCGGCCGACTGCGTCTACGCGTGTGTGTCCGTGATCGCGATGACCTCGTCGAGGCGGTCCAGGGCAGTCTGCAGGTCGTCGATCTTGGCCTGGATGCGGGCGCGCTCGGCGCGCAGCATGGCTCGTTGCTTGGCGTCGGTGTGCCCGGAGTCCCAGCAAGGAAGGAGTTCAGTGATCCTTCGGCTGGTCAGGCCGGCGGCGAACATCTGCTGGAAGAAGCGGACCAGGGAGATGGCGTCCTGCCGGTAGAGGCGCTGGCCGGACGGGCTGCGCTCCGCGATCAGCAACCCCTGCTGCTCGTAGTAGCGCACGGCGCGTACCGAGACGCCGGCGCCCCGTGCTACCTCGCCGATGCGGATCAGCCGCTCGGCCACGGCCTCTGTGGCGGTCATGGTGATTCCTCTCACCCTGGTTCTGGCGACCAGCACTTGCCTCTGACGTCAACGTCAGGTTTTAGCGTACCGGGCATGGACATCAACAATTCAGTCGCCCTGGTCACGGGAGCCAACCGCGGCCTGGGCCGCGCCTTCGCCCAGCGCCTGCTCGAACGGGGCGCGCGCAAGGTCTACGCGACGGCCCGCCGGCCGGAGACCGTGGACCTGCCCGGGGTCGAGGTGTTGCGACTCGACATCGCCGATCCCGCATCCGTGAGGGCCGCCGCCGAGGCCGCCCCGGACGTCTCGCTGCTCGTCAACAACGCGGGGATCCAGACGGGGACCGACCTGGTGACCGGCTCGCTGGACGCGGTACGGCACGAGCTGGAGACCAACGTGTTCGGCCATCTGGGAATGATCCGGGAGTTCGCGCCGGCGCTCGCCAGGAACGGCGGGGGCGCGATGGTCAACGTCCTCTCTGCCATGTCGTGGTTCGGGGGCCGGGGTGCCAATGCGTACCACCTGACCAAGGCCGCCGCCTGGGCCATGACCAACGGCGTCCGTTTGGAGCTCGCCGAGCAGCGCACACTCGTGACAGCGGTGCACCTCGGCCTGGCCGATACCGACATGGCCGCAGGCTGGCCCGTGGACAAGATCGCGCCGTCGGACCTGGCCGACGCGGCGCTCGACGGCGTCGAGGCGGGCTCCGCCGAGGTCCTCGCCGATCAGTGGAGTCGGGACGTCAAGTCCCGGCTGCCTCTGACGCCGGAAGAGTTCAACGCCGCGATGGACCGAGCCCTGGCGGCGCTGACGGCAGGCTGATCCAGGGCAACGGGTACCACGAGTGATTCCGGAGGCGTCGAGGCACGTCACTCCGGTGGCTGCCGTGTCGTCACCTCGGCTGACTTGCGCTTCACCCCGTCCCGGGAAACATGGAATGCGGAGTCGGGGACCAAGCCTCGACTCGCAGGGCCCACATTGGAGTCCGTATGACGCCGCTTCCTCCCCCCATCACCCCCTTCCTCGAACCGGCGGCCAAGGAGCTGGCCGAGGCGACCGACCCGCACCCGCGGATCTACGAGGTCCCGCCGGAGCAGGGCCGGGACATCCTCGCCGGCCTGCAGAGCGGGGCGGGTGTGGAGCGGCCCGAGGTCGACGAGGAGTGGGTCGACGTCGACGCGGGCGAGTGGGGCACGGTGCGTACCCGGGTCATCCGCCCCAAGGGAGCCACCGGGCGCCTGCCCGTCATCGTCTACATCCACGGGGCCGGCTGGGTCTTCGGTGACGACAGGACTCACGACCGGCTCTTCCGGGAGCTGGTGGTCGGAGCGAACGCGGTCGGTGTCTTCCCGGTGTACGACCGGGCGCCGGAGGCGAAGTACCCCACGCAGGTCGAGCAGAACTACGCGGTGGGCCAGTGGGTGCGAAAGAACGGCTCCGAGCACGGGATGGACACCTCACGGGTGGCGGTGACCGGGGAGTCGGTCGGCGGGTGCATGTCCGCGGTCTTCGCGCTGATGAACAAAGAGCGCGAGGACGGCCTCGCGCTGAAGGCCCAGGTCCTTCTCTACCCGGTCACCGACGCCGACTTCGACACTCCGTCCTACCAGCAGTTCGCAGAGGGCTACTACCTCACCCGCGACGGCATGAAGTGGTTCTGGGACGCCTACACCAGCGACCCCGCCGAGCGGAAGCAGCACTATGCCTCGCCGCTGCGGTCGACCTCGGACCAGCTCAGGGGGCTGCCCACCACCCTGGTCATCACCGACGAGGCCGACGTCCTGCGCGACGAGGGCGAGATGTATGCCAACAGACTCCGCGAAGCGGGTGTGGACGTCACCTCCGTCCGTGTGGCGGGCATGGTCCACGACTTCCTGCTCCTGGACAGCCTGCGCGACACCCGCGCCGCGAACGTCGCTCGCAAGCTCGCCATCGACGCCCTGCGCACCGCCTTGTACGACAGCTGACCCCGAAATCCGGCGCCTGGCCGGTGTACCCGGCCAGGACTCCTCACAGCCTGAGGCGTCGGCATGCCCGTCCTCCGGGCCGTCTGCTCTCCGCCGGCCCGGGCGGAGAGCAGACGGCCCGGAGCGCTGGTCAGCGAGCAATGGTGCGTGGTCGCACCCCCACGTGAGGCCACCGATGCGGCGGAGGGACACGTGCCGAGGGCCGCCCCCACGCTCCTGCTCTCCTTGAACGTGAACGCCGCCCAGTACACCCAGCCGGCCGGCCCCGCCCGGGCTGCGCTCGGCCTCGCCGCCCTCCTCCGCCCGCCAGGACACCCCCACCGCCCTCGCCTCCCTCGGCACGGTCACAGCTGAGCCGAAGAGAGCCAGGTACTCGGTGGCGAGACCGTCGCCGCACTCCCTGAACCGCAGGTGGCGGGATACGCGCCGTTGCCCTGGGCGATCACATGCTTCCCGTTCCCCGCCGCGGCGTCCCTCAGCCAGCGGCACCGTACGTGACGCCTGCGTCCACGGGACGACTGTCGGGTCCGCCGAGGAGTCTGCGTACGTTTCGCGCTGAGTACCGAGCCGCAACCTGTTGCAAGGCGCGGGCCAGTCCCCGTATGGTCGCGCGGGCGACGATGATCACGAGGGGGACTCCGCCAACGAGCACCGCGAAATCCTCCGGCCGATGACCGGCGACGGAGCCGCGACGCGCACGGCGAGCCTACGGCGGCGCCCGTCCGGCCGGAGCCGGGAGACCGAACGACGGGCCGTCGTCGTCCCGGTCTCCTCCGCACCGCCTACCCGTACCGATCACCGCCGTTCTCGTCGAGACAGCTGCCCGTGACCTCACCGCCCAGCGGGAACGTAACCGTCGGGCCGGGCCTGTGGCAGGTGCTCGGCGTCGACAGGGCAGGGTGCGTCGCGCCGAGAACCCGCTCTGGAAGACGTGCTGGTCACTTCGCACACCGAACAAGGAGAGAACGTGTCCACCCATCCACTCACGACGGATGCCGGCGAACTCGGCTCATTGCCGCACGATTTTCACTTCGATCCCACCTACGGCTACGACTTGCCGCGCCTCCTCGCGGTGAACGCGCCGGCGGGACCGGACGACTTCGCCGACTTCTGGCGGGAGCGCTACGCGAATGCGCTGCGCGTCGACACGGCGCCTCGGATCGAAGGGCCCTGGGCCACGGTGGACGGCGTGCGGGTCGCCGACGTCTCGTACACGTCCACCGACGGCGTCCGCATCGGCGGGTGGCTGACCGTCCCCGCCGAGGGCCGGGTCACCCAGGGCTGTGTCTCGACGCACGGATACGGAGGCCGGGCCGCCCCGGACCCCTGGCAGGCCCCGCCCGAGACCGCGACCATCTGGCCCTGCCTGCGCGGGCTCGGAACGCGGAGCCTGCTGTCCGGCGTCCCCTCGAATGCGGCGGGGCACGTCCTGCACGGCATCGGCGCCCGGGAGTCGTACCTCATCGGCGGGTGCGTGGCGGACGTCTGGTGCGCGGCGACCGCATTGCGGCTGCTCGTGCCGGAGGCCGCCGGACGGATGACGTACCTGGGCACGAGTTTCGGCGGCGGCATCGGAGCGCTGGCGCTGCCCTGGGACGACCGTTTCCAGGCCGCCGGCCTGACGGTGCCCACCTTCGGCAACCATCCGCTCCGGGTGACGCTCCCGTGCACGGGCAGCGGTGAGTCGGTCCGTACGCGGTTCGCCGAGGATCCCTCGGTGCTCGATGTCCTCGCGTACTTCGACGCCGCGACGGCGGCCCGGCACCTCCAGATTCCCGTACACGTGAGCGCAGCCCTGTTCGATCCCCATGTGCCCCCACCCGGGCAGTTCGCGGTACACAACGCTCTGGCCGGGCCGCGCGAACTCCTGGTTCTGCGGGCGGGGCACTTCGACCACCCCGGCGAGCCGGCCGAGACGGCGGCCCTGGAAGAGGCCCAGCGGCAGTTCCTGTCGGGGGCGGACCCCGAGGTGCCTCGCCCCACCGCTTGACCCCTGCCGTACGACCGGATCCGACCGCCCGGAGCGCTCGCGGGTTCCCCGGTGACCTGGTGGTTCCTCGACGCCCCCGATGTCCGCCCGTAGGACGTCGGGGAACCGCCGCGGTCGCTGATTTCAGGTACGGGCGCCGAACATGCGCGATATGCTGATGCAGAATGTGCAAGGGGTTTGCAGAACGAGGAGGGTCATGGCTACGCGGGCAACTGATGCAGGGACGAACCAGAGCGTCGAACGAGCGGTCTCGGTGCTGCGCGCACTCGACTCCGGCCGGCCCGAACTCCGTGTCTCCGACGTCGCCGAGCTCACGGGACTGGGCTCCTCGACCACCTCCCGCCTGCTGTCGACCCTGGAACGCCTCGACATGGTCGAACGCGACCCGGTCAGCAACCTCTACCGCCTCAGCCCGGGCCTTCTCCCGCTGGCCGCCACCGCCCTCAACCGCCACCCCGTGCACCGGGCCGCGCGCATGGTGCTCCAGGGCCTCGCCACCCGCACCGGGCTGGGGGCCAACGTGGCCGTACGCCGCGGCGGCGAGCTGATGTTCCTGTGCAATTTCGAGGGCACGCGCGCCCCCAAGTCCTATACGCAGGCCGGGCACACCGCCCCGCTGCACGCCACGAGCATCGGCAAGTGCCTCCTCACCGGTCTCGCCCCCAAGGAGCGCCGCAAGCTGCTGGGGGACCCGCTCGACGCGCACACCGAGTACACGACCACCAGTCACGACCTCCTCGACGCCGAGATCGAGACCGTCCGGCGCACCGGCTACGCCGTGGAGGCCGAGGAGCGTGCTCTGGGACGCGCGTCCCTCGCCGCGCCGGTCCGTGACGCTTCGGGGGAGATCGTCGCCGCCATCTCGCTCTGGGGCCCGACCTCGGTGCTCGGGGACGGCTCCGACACCGAGGGGCAGCGCGCTGCCCTCGTACGCGAGGTCATCGAGGCCGCCGACGCCATCAGTCAGGCGCTCGGCGCGCTCTGACGGGCACGCGAAGGGGGCCGGGGAAGGCCGCTCCGCCTTCCCCGGCCCCCTTCGCGGTGCGGCTACGCGCCGTACGCCTTGAAGGCGAACACGTGCGCGTGCCGCGCCCCGTGCGTGGCGTCGACCACGAGCCGCAGTGCATCGGTGCGTACGGGGCCGCCGTCAGGGGCCTTCAGCGCGTGGACGCGGTGCCGGCGCCGGTTGTCCGTCACCGTCAGGAGCGTGTGCCAGTCGCCGGTGGCGTCGCGCATCTGGACGCGGTAGTCGCGTACGAGCTCGGGCATGACCTCGTACGGGGTGCGATGGCGGTGCAGGTTGTTGAGGTACTCGTCGACGTCGTCGTCGAACACCAGGCGCACCTCGGTGAGCTCTTGCTCCTCGGGCCAGTCGAGACGGAGCCACGGGGCGTTGTTCTCCTCGGCGGAGGACCACATGTTCGGGCCGCCGTAGGGGCGCTGGTATCCGCCCACGGCCTGTTCGGGCCGGAACGCCCTGGTGTCGGGGGCCGCCCGGAAGGCGAAGGTCTGCCGGCGCAGGCCGCGGGCCTGCCATTCAAGCACCAGCTGGCCGTCCTCCTCCGGGATGTCGTGGTCGACGCCCGCGTCCCCCTCGGCCTTCCTGCGCAGGGCGAGGACACCGTCGGTGCGTTCGGGGAGAAGGACCAGGGCCGTGTCGGCGCAGGCGCGCACGATGAGGATCGCGTTCCCGGGGGTCCCGGGGTGGTGGCCGAGGCGGGCCGTGACCCAGTGGGGGCCGCCGGGCGGGACGGTGACGGTGGTCGTCAGGAGCTGGTCGGCGGGGACTCCGTTCTCGGGCCGGCCCGTGCTCCACAGTTCCACGGTGAGCTCGCGGGGCCCGCCGTCCGGGGCACCGTGGACGAGCAGGTCGACCGTGTCGAGTGCCGGGTCGACCGGCAGCAGGAGCGCGAGGTCGCGGGTGAGGGGGTACGGGGTGCCGGGCGCGTCCTGCGTGGGTTCCGCGGCCAGACGGGTCAGGCAGGAGGAGGCGGTGACGCGGGCCGCCCGGGCCAGGTTGCCGGGGTCCTCGTCGGCGAGGCCGATCACGGAGGCGTCCTGGCGGAGCAGGGCGCGGTGGACCAGTTCCGGCCGTTCGGTCGCGAGTTCCCGCGGGGTGAGGTTTTCGGCGACGCAGAGGGCCGCGGCGGTACCCGCGGCCTCGCCGAGTGTCGCGCAGGTGGCCATGACGCGGGTGGCCCCGAAAGCGATGTGTGTGGCGGATATGTTGCGCCCGGCGAAGTGGAGGTTCGTGACGTTCGCCGAGTAGAGGGAGCGCAGGGGGATGTGGAAGATGCCGTCCGCGTACCGCTGGCGCGCGCCGGGCTCCTCGGCGTACATGCCCTGGACGGGGTGGAGGTCGACGGACCAGCCGCCGAAGGCGATCCGGTCCTCGAACTGGCGTTGCTGGAGGATGTCCTGCTGGGTGAGGACGTGGTCGCCGATGAAGCGGCGGTACTCGCGCTTGCCGGGCAGGCTGCCGACCCACTCCAGGGTGAGGTTCGCCGCGTCCGGGAACTGCCCGGAGTTCTTGATGTGGTCCCAGATCCCCATGATCACGGCCTGGAGCTCGTCGCGGATCCGCTCGTTGTCGTGGACGGTGTCGAGTTCGCCGCCCCACTCGATCCACCAGTAGTCGCAGCCGTTGTCCCCGGTGCGCAGGATGCGGTTGTGCAGGATGGGTGTGGTCGTCAGGTCCTTGGCGTAGGCGGGCGGCACGAACTTCACCGGCCGGCCCGTGTCCCTGGTGTGGAAGAGGATCGTCGAGCCGAGCAGCGCCTGGTCCGCCTCGGACGGCGCCCAGGGCTCGTCGAACTCGGTCTGCGCCTCACGGCCGATGCGGTAGCGGGCGCCGGCGAGGTGGCCGACCAGGCCGTCTCCCGTGCAGTCGAGGAACTGACTCGCGTGGAAGGTGATGCGGCGCTCCGAGCCCATCATCCAGCCGGTGCAGGAGTGCACCTCGCGGCTGTCGGCGGGGCCTCGCGCGTCGACCTCGCGTACGTCGGTGTTGAGGTAGAGGTCGATGTTCGGTTCGGCGCGGACCGCGTCGAGGACGACCTGGTCCCAGTAGTAGGGGTTGCCCTCGGGGTTGCGGTACTGGTTCTCGGTGTACAACTCGCCCATGATCCCGGTCTCGCGGGCCCAGCGGTGCACGCCGTGTGCGGTTGCGCCGCAGACCCAGACGCGGATCTCGCTGCTGGCGTTGCCGCCCAGGACCGGCCGGTTGTTGACCAGGGCGACGCGTCGGCCGAGCCGGGCCGCAGCGATGGCAGCGCAGGTCCCCGCCAATCCGCCGCCGATCACGGCGATGTCGTAATGGACCTCTTCTTCCCGCACGGTGCGGCCTCCTTGGTGTGAAGCTCGGATACTCCCCGCCGTAGCGGAGCGGCCTTGAACGTACATCACATCCATATTGTGCAACCACTGTTCATCCCGTGGGATTCGCTGTAAGTTCCGGTGGTGGCCACTGACCTGGCCGTCGGGAGCCAAAGTGCAAGTTCGGGGCAGGTGGGGCGTGTTCGCCAGTCCTGTACGGAATCGGCGATTCACCACCGAAATGGGTTGACGCCATCGCACTATATGGAGAACGATCCCGCATGCTGCAACGTGCGTTCATTGCGGCAGGGACGACGTCCACGCAGGGCTCCGGCGCCCCACCACCACATGAGAGGACAGACCCATGAGTACGGCCGCACCTCCCCAGAAGGCGCCCCCACCCCGCGAGCGGGCCGGGGGACGGCTCTCCAACGGTGCGTTCGCCCTGCTGCTGACGGCACCCGGCCTTGCCCTGTTCGTGGCGATCATCTTCTACCCGCTGCTGTCCGCGCTGTTCACCGGCTTCTTCCAGCAGGACCTGCGGCTTCCGGGCCGGGAGTTCGTCGGCCTGGAGAACTTCACCTACTGGCTGGACGGCGACTTCCTCACCATCCTCAAGCAGACGCTGGTCTTCACCGTCGGCGCGACGCTCGTCCCCTTCGCGATCGGCCTCGCACTCGCGCTCGCGCTGAACACCGGACTCAAGGGCAGCGGCTTCCTGCGCGGCCTGTTCCTGTTCCCCTGGGTGATCCCGGGCGTGGTGGTCTCCTTCCTCTGGATGTGGATCTTCAACGCGAACTACGGGGTACTGAACGGCGTCCTCATGGAGGCCGGGATCATCGACGAGTCCGTGGCCTGGCTCGGCCGGCCCGGCACCGCGATGCTCGCCGTGATCGTCACCAAGACCTGGGCCAGCTTCCCCTGGATGATGGTGATGCTCCTGGCCGGACTGCAGACCGTCCCCAAGGAGCTGCACGAGGCGGCATCGATGGACGGGGCGGGCGAGATCCGGCGCTTCTTCGCCGTCACCTGGCCGCAGCTCCGCGGGGTCGCCTCGATCGTGCTCCTGCTGGAGTTCATCTGGAACTTCCAGCACTTCGACACCATCTACGTCCTCACCGGCGGCGGCCCCGCCGGCACCACCGAGACGTTCGCGACCGCCGTCTACCAGACCGCCTTCAAGGGCTTCGACATCGGCCGGGCCACCGCGCTGGGCGGGCTGTGGATGCTGCTCCTGCTCCTCCTGGTCGTCGTCTACCTCAGGATCACCGAGCGGAAGGGCGACGCCTGATGACCTCCACCACCTCCACCCCGCTGTCCGCCGTCGACCGGCAGCAGCCGTCCGCCACGCGGACCGGGCACAGCGCCCGGCGCCGTATACGCAAGGACCTGGTGCGCTCGCGGATCGCCGCCTGGAGCGCGGTCGTCGTCATCGGCGCCTTCGGTCTGCTGCCGGTCTACTGGCTGCTCGCCACCGCGCTGAGCACCCCCGAGTCGACCTTTCAGTTCCCGCCGAAGCTGATACCCACCGATCTCACCCTCAGCAACTTCACTGCCCTGACCGAGAACGACCAGCTGATCAACTACATGATCAACTCGCTCGTCGTGGCCTCGATCACCGCCGTGCTCAGCGTGATCGTCGCCACGTACATGGGCTACTCGTTCTCCAAGTTCCGCTACCGGGGACGCCGGTCGCTGATGCACCTGGTGCTGGCCTCCCAGATGTTCCCCCAGGCCCTTCTGCTGGTGACGCTCTACACCGTCTTCTCCAGCTTCGGCATGCTCAACACGTACAGCGCCCTGGTGCTCTCCTTCACCACCTTCACCATGCCGCTGTGCGTCTGGATGCTGAAGGGCATCTTCGACACCATCCCGGACGCCCTGCTGGAAGCGGCCTCCATCGACGGCGCGTCCCGGTGGCGGACGCTGCACTCCATCGTGGCGCCGCTGGCCGCACCCGGGATGATCGCCGCCGGGCTCTTCGCCTTCGTACGCGGCTGGAACGACTTCATTTTCGCGCTGACCCTGGCCGACAAGGAGAAGCAGACCCTGCCCCCCGGGCTCGTCTCCACCTACATCGGCGAATTCCAGACCGCCTGGCCGCAGCTGATGGCTGCCTCGCTCGTGGTGTCGGTCCCCGTGATCGTCGCCTTCATGTTCCTGCAGCGCTACCTCGTCGGCGGCATGACCGCCGGCTCGGTCAAGAGCTGAACCAGCAGGTTCGGCCCGCGTCCCCACGTACCCCCCCTCCCGCACACTCCCATGGAGAGATCATGACCACCTCTGGCATCAGCCGGCGCGGCGCGCTGCGCATGTTCGGCATCGGCGCGCTCGGTGCAGCGGGCGCCGGTGTGCTCGGCGCCTGCGCGCCCTCCGGCGCCGGCTCTTCGTCCAACGGCGGCGACCCGAAGTCCAAGAACTTCGACTTCACCTCCTGGTCGCTCAACGAGGAGGCCGCCAAGCCCGCGATCGAGAAGATCATCGCGGCGTGGGAGAAGGCCGAGAAGTCGAAGATCCGCGCGGTCTCGTACCCGTACAACGAATACCTGAGCCAGCTCACCCTCAAGCTGGGCGGCGGGGAGACGACGGGCGCCGTGCACCTCGACATCGCCTGGCTCGCCGCGATGGCGCAGATGGGCAAATTGGTCGACCTCGGATCGGTGGCCGCCAAGGGCGGCTACACGGAGGTGGCGCTGAAGAGCGGCGTGTACGACGGCAAGCAGTACGGGCTGCCGTGGAACACCGGATCGATCGGCGTGATCGCCAACTCCAAGCTCCTGGAGAAGGCCGGGATCAAGAAGCACCCCACCACCGTCGAGGAGTTCGAGGCAGCGCTGCGCGAGCTGAAGGGGCTCGGTGGGGGAGTCGTACCGTACGCCGCCGCCACCAAGGTGGCGCAGCTCAAGGACATCTTCCCGTGGATGCAGACCTTCGGCTGCAAGCTGCTCGACGGCGACAAGGTCACGATAGGCGACGACGCCTCGGTCGACGCCGTCACCTGGTACAAGAAGCTGCATGACGAGAAGCTGATCGCAGCCGACGTGGACCGCTTCGACGCCCGCGCCCTTTTCGGGCAGGGCAAGGCCGCCTTCTACGACGACGCGATCATCGGCAAGGGCGTGACCTCCGCCCAGTCGAAGGACAAGACGCTGGCCGACGCCATGCAGCCGATGGCGCGTCCGGTGCTCAAGGCCGGGGACACGCCGCAGGCACTGCTGTGGGGCGGTGTGATCGCGATCGTGCAGGGCAAGGGGCAGGACGCGGCGACGGAGTTCGCGCTGCACACCACCACCGACCAGGCCACCACCTCCGAGTACTTCGCCGCGCGCGCACTGCCGCCGTCCACCACCGCGGGTCTGGCCGCTCCTGAAGTCGCCAAGGACTCCTTCACCGCGGAGTGGACCGAGAAGATCACAGAGACCGCAACCGGCAGCCCGTTCTGGCAGTTCGCGCAGAACGCCCAGATCGAGGAGGCCGTCGCCAAGCAGGTGCAGGCCGTTCTCGTCGGCACGTCGAAGCCGAAGGATGCGATGAAGCGGGCCGGCGAGGAAGCCGCCGCGCTCATCAAGCGCTGAGCCGAGCGCCGTAGCCCCGGCCCGGCGAGCGCCGCACTCCTCGCCGGGCCCTTTCTCCGTACCCCACCCCGCACGACCGCCCCGGCCGGCCTCCGGGCCGCCGCCGTCCGCGTCATCTCCCACGCCCGCGCCCGCACCCGCGAAGGAGCTCATCTTGCGACGCCCCACGGTACGTATCCACACCGCCTCGGCCGCGGCTCTGGCCGCTCTCCTCCTGCCCGCACCGGCCGCAGGGGCCGACACCGGGCAGACCGCCGTAGCCGCGGCGACGGTGATCGAGAAGGTCCCGTACACGATGGACACATCGAACCAGGCCGCCTGGTGGACGCCTGTCGCCACGTACAAGGGCCGCGGGCAGTACACGTACTTCGCCTTCAACGAGCCCGGCTCGACGGCCGCGACGCACCGGCCCGCCATCGCACGGCGCGACCCGGACGGGGTCTGGAGCCGACTGCCGTTGCTGAACAGTGACGGGCAGCAGGCCGAGTTCCCCGACGACAACGGTCACAACCAGCCGTCGGTGGCCCGCGACGGCAGCGGCCGCCTGCACGTCTTCACCTCCATGCATGCCAACCCCTGGCGGTACTTCCGCACGGAGGCCCCCGGCGGAAACGTCACCGACCACGCATCCGAACTGCCCGACCAGGGAGAGGGCATCACCTACCCGGTCGTCACCACCGCCCCCAACGGGGACCTGTATCTGGCCGCCCGTGCAGGAACCGGCTCCGACAGGCGCCCCGGCAAGCTGTACCGCTGGGACAACGCCAACTCCCGCTGGAGCGTCGTGGCGACCTTCGCGAGTGCCCTGTACCGCTCCGTGTACCCCGACGACCTCGCGGTGGACGCATCAGGCCGCGTCCACCTCCTCTACGAGTGGGCGAAGGCGCCGGCGACCGCGTTCCGCCACCAGCTCTCGTACCTGTCCTACGACCCGTCGACCGGTGCCTTCACGGACAGTACGAACACGACCGTCACCACCCCGGTCACGCCGGCCACCTCCGACATCGTCCAGGACCTCACCGCGGGCGAGGAGTGGAGCGCCGACAACGCGTACACCGGCCCCGCGGTCCAGAGCGCCAAGCTCACTCTCGACGGCTCCACCCCGAAGGTCGCCTACCGCTACCGCTCGGCTGACAGCGGTGGTCAGTTCCACGTGTACTACGCGTATCCGAGCGGTGGCGGCTGGGTCGGCAAGACTGTGTACGCCGGAGGACAGACCGCGGCCGCCCTCGGCATCACCTGGGACGAGACGGACACCAAGCGGGTCTATTACGTGACCCCCTCGGGCACCGACCGGGTCTTCTCGGCGACCCAGTCGGCGGACGGGACGTGGACCGCGCAGTCGGCCGCGCCGGGTGTGAGCGCCGACCGGCTCGCGGTGCGCCGGGACACGGACGGTCGCGATGTGCTCTACCTGCCGGATACCGTGCACAACGCCTTGTATTACGCGACGCGCTGACGAGCCGCGACAAGCGGGTCGTGTCGGATTCCGGGGCGGGACGAGCCGATGGGCCGGCGCGGGATCGGCGTCGCGGCAGATGGAACGGACGCCGAGGCACCGCCCCGGAAGAAAAAGAGGGAGGAGCGCAATCACGACAGGGCCATCTGCTGGAAACCCCAGGAGGCGATGGCACACGCACCATGACACGTCAGAGGGCGCTGTCGTAGGACGAACGGCACAGGTGACCGGCAGTGTTCGGCCTCTGAGGGCACCCAGAATCTTTGTCATGCGCCACTCGGGGAAAGTTGATCAGGACGACATCGTGCGGGCGCGGTATGTGCTGCTTGCGTCGGGACGCCGCACTCCGCGCGAGGGAGTGGACGCTTACCGGTTTCTCGCCCAGGTCGGCCCCGCCGCGTACCTGCCGCTCTTGGCCAGGGCGCTGCGGCATCTGAGTGATGACGCCGGCTGCGGCGGGCGGCATCCGGAGAGTCTCGCGCTGTGCGAGGAGGCGGTGGCCGTGGCGCGGTCCATCGATCCGGCTGAACCTGCCCGCGCGGAGAACCGGACCCGAGCCCCCGACCTTCACGGCCGGCCGGGCATGACGCCGCGTCGAGGGACGGAACATCCTGCACCGGTACGCAACGTGGCGTCCTCTACGTCGGCTTCGCCGACGCAACCAGGGCAAGGAGATCACCCACTACCAGCTCTCGACCGCGCGGCAGCACCTGCGGGCGGCCGTCTATCTCCTGGACTGGCTCGAGGTACAGGATCTGACCCTGACTACCTGCCGGCAGGCCGATGTTGATCGCTGGATGACCAGCCACGACATCCTCCTTCGCACAGAGGCAGGCTGCTTCGTTCGCTGGGCCCTGACCCAGAAGATCACCGGCGACCTCAGCTTCGCGGCCGTCAGACGGAATGGGCCCACCCAGCCGATGGACAATGAGGCGCGCTGGGACACCGCGCGACGCCTACCGCCTGGGCAAACGGCCGTACCCGGTGCCCATGGACCCGGCCAACTGGTCGACACTTCAACGCTGTCTGGCCCACCGCGCGGATCAGCGCACTGACACCCCCATGTGATCGTCACGCGGATCACCAGGACCGGCCGGGCGCCGGCCCAACCGCGTATGTCAGCCACCTCTTGGACTCATGCGGCGTCCCACCCCGAACCCCGCGGAGGACCCGCCTCGCCGACCTGGTGAACACCCTCGCCCCAAGCTCGTCGCCGCAGCCCTCGGCATGGACCTCGAAGGCTTCATGAGCTACCTCGCTGACCACGTCGCCCCCGGACGTACGCCTGATGTCCCCTCAACTCGATAAATTCATTGGTCACGGCTGTGTTCGAGCTGCAGAATCAGCGGAATGCCGCGCTTCTTGTGTGATCACTGCCGACACCCCCTCACCGGACAGGTCACCAAGGTGAGAGTGCCGCCGCCGGTCCCGATGTCGGAGATCCCGGGTGTCCGGACACGTCCGGCCCGGATGCTCCGCGGCACCTATGCTCCGAACTTTCGATTGAGTGAGTTCAGCGACGACATCCCCGGCTTGATCGTCCACCCTGCTGACCTGCTCGGCGCCGAACGGCATCCCGACAGCATGCGATCAATCGGCTGCTGTCAAGGTCCTGCAGGCGGCAACGGCCTGAACCTGGTCTGCAGCAACTGCGGAGCCGAAGTCGCTACCCGGCAAGCGGATTGTTATACCCAGGACCAGGTGACCTTCGAGCCAACAGCGGTCTGCCTTTCCTACTCCGACGGCTGATCGCAATACGAGACGAGTCGGAACCTGTTGACTTTCGGCGCCACCTCGCACACGTTCGCCGGAACTTGTGCGCCTTCCCGAACAATTCATTCGAAGCGATGGCCACGCTGTTGTTCTCCTCCCTCTCGGTCAGGCCCTGGAACGGCATCTCGGCGCCCCGCCGGTCGCGCTCGAGATGGACCAGCTCCTCGATGCCGAGAAGCTCCACGCGCCCGTAGCGGGCCATCGTCTCGGACAGCTGCTTCTCGTCGGCCGGTGGCCTCGACGAGCTCGTGACGAGTCTGGCGGCCAGGGCATGGCGGACGCGGCGGCCGGCCATGGCCGCTGCCGTCCCGAGCCCGGTCAGCAGGCGGGACTTGCCGGTGCCGGAGTCCCCGATCAGGCAGAGCGGCTCACCCTTCTTGACCCAGTCGCAGGTGGCGACGCCAGGAGCCCTCGGCAGGAGAGTCGTTCGCGTTCGGCGCGGGCGACGAGGTCGGGAAACCGGGCTCGCATGGTGGGCAGCCGCAGGACCCGGCAGGCAGTGTCGATCGCCGCATCGGAGGCGGTCTCGGTCAGGTTGTGGCGCAGGCCGGTCATGGCGCCTCCTTCCTGGAGCAGTTCAGCAGCTGGTCCCAGCGGTCGAGAGAGGGCAGGGGACGCTGGTCGGTGGGAAGGCGGACGGCCCGGCGTGCATTCAGGCTAACCACCTCGCTGGGCTCCGGCCCGGGCAGTGCCGGTGCCGGCCCCGGTGGTTGAGTCTGCGGAAGCCGGTCAGCCAGGACATGGTGCGTTCGATGACCCATCGGCGGCGGCCTGGGCATTCGCTGGACTCGACTTCCTTGTGGGCGATGCGGACGCCGATGTGCTTGCCCCATAGCCATTTCCGCAGATGAGGGACGTCGTAGGCTTTGTCGGCGTGGAGTCGCTGGGGCTTGAAGTGGCGGCCGCGGTGGCAGTCGTGTCTCGTTTGGTGACCCGTGATCATGGGCTTCAGCGCGAGGCTGTCGTGGACGTTGGCCGCGGAGAGGCCGACGAGGAGCGGCAGTCCGTTCGCGTCCGACAATTGTTGCTCGCGACACCACGGCATCGTCGAAGCTTTCGCCGGAGCAGGCCTCAGGTGATGGGCGGACAAGGCGTACCTAGGCGTCGGCCACCCCGTCCGCGTACCGTTTCGGGGTTGGTGCCTCAAGCGGTGGAAGCGCCCGCCACAACACCACTCACGCCAAGATCCGCTGCGTCGGCGAGCAGGCCACGGCCACCCTCAAAGGCTGGCGCCTCCTACGGAAGCTCCGCTGCAGCACCACCCGCATCACAGCTATCGTTCGGGCCGTCCTCGTCCTTCACCACGCGACAGCGTGAGGTTGGTAGGGCTCAGTACTACGCGAAGATCACACCCAACACCCTCTCCAAGGCCTACTCCGAAGCTGGCTAATTCGAGCGCAACGTGCGCACCATCGAGGTCCTGCTCGACCGCGACGCCGTTCGCCTCCGGCGCCGCCGCGACGCCGTTCGCCTCCGGCGCCGCCGCGACCGGTGAGCCCTGGCAGCACTACGACCTCGGCCACGGCTACTGCAGCTACACCTTCTTCGAGCAATGCCAGCACTGCATGGCCTGCGCACTCTGCGACTTCTACAGCCCCGAGGGCTCCGCGCGATCCCTACTCCTCGAATCCAAAAGCAACTTGCAGAAGATGGCTGTGTCCATCCCGCTGACCGACGACGAGCAGGCAGCCGTCGAAGACGCCCAGGCGGTCATGGACCGGCTACTCGGCCACCGGAGGCCGTCGCCTTCGCCGGGCACTACGACTTACATCCTGACGTACCGGCCGCCTACCGGCCTACGGGCAAAGGCCGGGTCGAGCGACAGGTGATCGTCCGCGACCACATCCTGGCCGGCCGGGCCTTCTCCTCGGTCGAAGAACTCAACGCCGCGTTAACCGCCTGGGTGCCGCTGCGGCGGGCGTAGGTCCACGGCACCCACGGCGAGGTCATCGGTCTCAGGTCGATGCGCGACCACGTCGCCCTCGGCCCGCTGCCGCAGACGCCCTATGTGGTCACTCAGCGGCATCTCCGCCCCGTCGGTAAGGACTGCCTGGTCGCGTTCGACGCCACTTTCTATTCGGTGCCGGCCCGCAAGGTCCGCCCCCCGTCAGCTGGTCGAAGTCAGGGCCACGAAGTCCCGAGTCATGCTGCGTTTCACCGGCCCTGACCGCACGGGCGAGACCCTGCTGGCCGTCCGTCCCCGGGCGGTTGGTCGAGGCGCCCGGATCGTGGATGAGAAGCACTGAAACGGCCTGCCCACAGGCGCCGGCCGCCGCGTCACCACCGGTGAGGGGAGCCTGCCGCCGGCCCCGCCGCCGCGACGCCTCGGCCTCGCAGGCAGGGCCGCTGGCGGCACTGCTGACCGGGCCGCGGTTACCCAGGTCGAGGTCGGCCGCCGGCCTGTGTCGGTCTATGACGAGCTGACCGGCACCCGCCCCTTCACCAGCAAGCCGAGCACGGAGGAATCGTCTTGAGCGAGCTGGTCTCCACCCGCATCCGCAATGCGGCCGGCAAGCTGGGCTGCCCCACCTGGCCGAGGCCCTGACCCAGTACGCCCAGCAGGCCGACGAGGCCAAGATGGGCTACCTCGACTTCATCGACCTGGTCCTCTCCGAAGAACTCGCCTCGAGGCTGGTGAAGTAGATCGAGTAGCCGGCCCGGCAGGCCGCGACCGCGAGAGCGACGGCGATGTGTGTCTTGCCCACTCCCGGCGGCCCGAGCAAGGCTTCTTCGGGTAGAAGCCAGTGCGTGTCACTCCCGCATCGGCCGCCGGGCGGGAGGTCGCCGCGAAGGAGCCGGTCCATGGCGGCCCGGATCGCTTTTTCGTTGCGGGGCCGGTCAGTGTCACTGATCCTGCCCATGCACTCCGAGCCCGATACTCATCACCTTGTTTCGGTGGTCGCGTCGGGTGAAGGTCGGCCTCCCGGCACGGCGAGAGCCGCGTCGACGTACGCCCGTACGAGCCCGGCCGCCTCGGCTGCCGTGACGTCCTTCGTCCAGCGGCTGGATGAGTGCCAGCGGCACCTCATCTGGAACCGGCCGCCGCCGTCGGCGTGCTGCTGCTCGAGTTCGGCGTCCGGCTGCGTGCGGCACCGCCCGTGCCGCTCGGTCTCCTCCAGGTGGGCGCGGACGATGTCCAGGCGGAACCGGGGCGGCAGGTTCCGCTGCTCCCGGCATCCCCGGCATTCCAGGAGGTGCTGGGCGCCGCCGCTCTGAAGGAAGCGGTAGGGCAGGCTCTTACAATCGCGGTTGTTGCAGCCGCCGCAGAGCGGGCCTTCTCCGAACTACTGGTGGGATCGGGCTCGTTGGGGTCGCATCACACCGCACCGGCTCAGTCCGTCTGCCAGCTTCTGAAGGGCGGCAGGCACGCCTTCGGCTGAGACGAATTCGACTCGATGAAGCGGCGCCAAGCGCAAGTTACGGGCGGATCAGACCAGGACGCTGACCAAGCGCGCGTGATGCGGAATGCTCTGGCTATGAGCGAAGAATCCGAGCGGCTGGCGAAGGCTCTCATCGAGTTTCGGGAAGCCGAGGGCATCTCCGTGAGGGAGCTTGCACGTCGCACAGAGTTGAGCCAGGCGACCATCAGGCTTCACGAGAGTGATCGCGGGTGTGCTCCCGTTCCCATCGCGGCCCGCCGTTTCGAGGAGGTTCTCGGCTGGGCACCGGGCAGCATCCCGACCACTGCCCACGAGCCCACGGATCGCGAGCCTCCACCGGACTCCAGTGCTGTCACTGGATAGGTCGAGCAGTCAGGAGTGCTGGCGGCGCGCCGTGTGCGCGACGAGGACGAACAGCCCTTGCTCATGTCTCGGCCAGAATTCCCCGCACCGAGAGCAACGATCAGATGGTGTTGGACCGCTCGGCGATCTGGCCGAAGGGGGGGGCAGGCCCACGTGGATCGAGCAATAGTCGATAGTTGTGGATCAGCGTGCTTCTCTTGATCCGCCTCCGGGGCCCCCTGCCTTCAGTTGCCTGCGAAGGTTCCTGAGCTCTGCAACCAGGCGGGGGACGGCTTCGCGGGCGGTGGCGATGAACTGTGCGTTCTCGTCCCAGCGCTCGTCGGCGGCATCCACGTAGCGGGGCTGCTGGACCAGTGTCGCGGCCACGATCTCGCGGTGGTCGAAGTTCGGCCAGTGCTCGCCAAGGCCGGTGTCCGGGGTGGTACTGACAGCGACGAGGTTCATCGCGTACTCGTCGTCGAGGCCGCGGACGAACCAAGGGCCAGGTGTGGCTGCCTGTGCGAGTTCGTCAAGCTCGTCGAGTTCCTCGTCGCTGAGCGGTTCCGGGCTGGGCATCAGGCTGCGACCTCCTGCCGCTCGTCGAGTTGGCCGTTCTCGAACGTCGCGTCGGCACGGACCAGTGCGACAAGGGAGGCGCCGGTGATCGCGCGCCAGCGGTCCTGAGCCGACTCGACGAGCTTGAACACCATCGTCAGCGCGGCGGCGGGGCTGCCGGCGCCGCGAGTGACCATGAGCTGATTCCATCCTAACGGCGGTGTCCGTCAGTTGGGCGGCTCTGCATTGCAATGAAGCTCCTGGTAGGAGGTGTCACGACCAAGATCCACCGTGCCCCACCAGGAGCTTCGCGTGCTTGTCTACCCGTCGTCGATTGATCTGTCCAGCCGCACACTGCGCTATCTGAGCGCGCGGCGGCGGGAGGTCGGGACGCGCTGGCGGCGTCTGCCCGCAGGCCGGCGGGCCCTGCCGGCCTTGGCTCACCTGCGATGCTGTGATACCTACGCCCAGCTGGCCGCCCGGTTCCGCATAGGCATCGCCACGGTCTACCGCTACATGCGCGAGGTCATCGACGTCCTGGCCGCCCTCGCCCCGACCCCGACCGAGGCAATGTAGACCATGCGGACCAAGGCGTTCGTGCTCCTGGACGGCACCCTCCTGCCGATCGACCGGATCGCCGCTGACACCCCGCACTACTCCGGGAACACAAGCGCCACGGTATGAACGTCCAGGTCCTCACCGATCCGTCCGGACGGCTGCTGTGGACGTCACCCGCCCTGCCCGGCTCCGCCCACGACCTGGCCGCCGCACGGACCCACGGGATCATCGACGCGCTCGCCGCGGCCGAGCTCAAGTGCCGGGCGGACAAGGCGTACCAAGGAGCCGACCACCCCGTACGCGTCCCGTTCCGCGGCCGACGCCTCAAACGGTGGCAGTGTCGACACAACAGCACGCACGCCAAGATCCGCTGCCTCGGCGAGCAGACCATGGCCACTCTGAAGAGCTGGCGCTCACGGTGTGATGGTCGGTGACGGCCACCGCCCCGAGGGTGCGGCGCTGCGCGTCGCCCAGGACGAGGCCGGCGTCCCGCCGGGGATCTGGCGGGGCCGGGGCACCTGGACGCGGTCGGTCTCACGGCCGCGGGCCCGAAGACCTTTTCGCACGACGGCCCCGGCCTCAGGCGAGCCGGGTGCGGTGCACCGCTTCCTGGGCCAGCGTCCGTAGCCGCTCCACGGCCGCGGACGCAGGCAGCAGTGGCTCAAGCCCGCTCCATGCCGCCTTCACCAGCTCATCGGCCTCCCGCGCAGCGGCATGCACCGCACCACACGACGTCAGGACCTTGATCGCCCGGTCCACCGTCTCCCGATCCGTGCCCGGCTGACGCACCTGGGACCACAACTCGGCCATGTCCGGTTGCGGCAGCAGATCGACTGCGTGCGCCAATGGCATGGAGACCTTGCCGTTGCGCAAGTCTTCACCGACCTGTTTGGTAGGCGCGCCACTGCGCAGTACCCCGGTAAGGTCCTGGACGTCGTCGGTGATCTGGTACGCGGTACCGATCGCTTCTCCGAACCGGGCGAGAGCTTCACGCTGTTGAGTGCTCGCCCCGCACCCGTATGCGCCGAGCTCCATGAAACAGCGCACCGGGGCGCCGGACTTCAGCGTGTGGGTCAGCCGTACCGCGCCCAGCACACCCCCGCCGTCATCACCGGCCACTGCCGCGTCCATCACCGTCCGCAGCCCGGCGATGTCCAGTGCCTGCCCGGCATGAGCCGAGCGCAGCATTCCCATATACGACTGGTACATCGACACTTGCGTACGCGGATCTGTGGGCATCACCAGCCGCAGCGCCCGGTCCAGCACGAAGAACGCGGCCGTCCCCGCGTTGAGAACCAAAGCCGGGTCGAACGCGACGTGCGCCGCTGCTGCACCGCGCCGCACCACTGAACCATCCTGCAGGTCGTCCACCATCAGCGACCCGGTATGCATCACTTCCAGAGCCGCCAGCAGCGGCCCGCACTGTGTGCTGTCGCCCCCCAGCGCATCGATCGCCGCAGCGATCAAATACGGGCGCCACCGCCCGCCGCCCTCCTCAATCAGATAGCGCACAGGATCCACCAGCGCCCCCTGCACCCGCGCTACGGTGCCGGGCGGCAGCACGCAGTCCTGGCGGCATGCCAAGAACTCGCGGGCCACGGACTCACCAAGCTGCTGCGGATACAGCCCGTCGATAGACATCCGCACAATCTCTGCAGCGCCTTGCAAGTCCTCCTCGCTCCAGGCCAGACCCTCCCACTGACCAGGCTGCGGCGTAACGGAATACGGCACTGAAGAGGAAGACATGCGTCCGTTCTACCGGCACCAGCGTGCGATGCGGGCCGAGCGTCACCCGATCGGGGGCACCTACCACCCTGTGCGAATAGGTTTTCGGGATCGAGCCCGCCAGCGAGAACGAGAAGCTGAAGCCTTGTACGCAAGCCGATAAGTGGGCAATGAAGCTGGGTGCGTGGATCGGGAATCAGCGCAGTCGGGCGGCGACGCTGACGCCGAGTGGATGGAGCTGCTGTCCGCGATCGGGATGCGGTGGTCGTGATGGGCGTCGTCGTCACCGCGGCCGCCGCGCTCGCGGCCGGCCAACTGCGCGGGTGGGCTGCGCCCGGGGCAGCGGCTGGGCGACTGGGCGGCCGATCAGGTCCACTTCACCGGGGCGTGGGTCCGGGGCGGATGGCGGGCGCTCGACCGCCGTCCTGACCCGAACGGTCCGTTCACTTAGGGTGATATTCGCGCGCCGGGGAAGTCGAGGCGCGCCAGCTCTCCCCGCCTGCCCCCCCTGTGCGCGACCGCACCGGAGCCCGCCGAGCGCGCCGCGCTCAACCAGGGTGTGACCGTACGGCGCGGCCAGGGCAACACCCTGCGCGTCATCGCCGTCCCCGCCCCCGCCATGCAGCGCCAGTTCCTCGCCCGCTGCCAGCCTGCTCGACGGCGGCCACGGCCTCCCCGCGATCCCCGCCCAGCGGAAGGCTCGCCGCGAGTACGAGAACCGAGTCAGGACGCTCACACCCGTCCCATGATCATTCTCAGCGCCAACCGCTGTACCGCTGTTTCCTGAGCCGAGGTAGCCGTCGTCGCGAGTGTCGACCTTGACAGTGTCGCCGGTGGCGATGAGCAGCGGGACCTTGATCTCGGCGCCGGTCTTCAGGGTGCGGCGGTTACACCATCCCCGCCGATCGACAGGACAGCCCGACGCCCGTTCTGGTGGCCACGTCCCGGACGGGCACGCTGGCCGGTCTCGACTCCCAGGGACGGGCTCTCACCGCGCGCCTGGCCGCCGAACGCGGCGTGCGCGCGGCGTGGTCGGCGTGGTCCAGCGACGATGCTGCGCTGCGCTCCGCTGTTGGCCGCAGCGCGCTGTTGATGGCAGTCCTTCAGGGGGATGAAAACGAAGAGGGAAAGACCGCGCGGCGGATCGCCACCCAGTACTCCGACGCTCCAGGCCCCTTCCGGGTGCGGGCCAGCGCCGGCGGTCGCTCTGCTGCTGCTGGCCTTCAGCTCGCCACTGGCCGCGCTGCTGCCCATTGCCGTCGGCGCCTTGGCCGTGCTGTGGACACTGCTTCTTCTGTGGCCTGTAAGCCTGTTGATGCCAGTGTCCGTCTTCGCCGTCAACATCTCCACCGCCCTGGGCTTGGGAATCGCCGTCGACTATGCCTTGTTCCTGGTCACCCGCTACCGCACCGAACTGCGTTCCGGTGCATCCGTGGACCGGGCCATGGACACCGCGCTGGCCACAGCGGGGCGCACCGCCCTGATCTCCGGGGCGGTGGTGGTCTGCTGCCTGAGCGGACTGCTGGTTTTCCCGTGTCCTTCCTACGCTCCGTGGCCCTGGCCGCCATGCTCGTCGTCATGCCCGCAGCCCTCGCCACCCGGTTCGTGCTGCCTGGTCTCCTTCGTCCTGCGGCCCCGTGGATCGATCGTTTCGACCCACTGGCCCGGCTGCGCCACCCACATGCCGAAGGGCGGCTGTGGCGCCGGCTGGCCCAGGCTGCGGTCGACCGTCCCTGGCCTGCCCTGCTGGGCGGCACCGTGCTGTTGCTCACCCTGGCCACTCTCCTCACGCGGGTCTCCTTCGCCTTGATGGACGACCGCGTCCTGCCTGCCTCCGCCGCCGCGCACGCCGCCGGTGACATCGTCCGCCGCGACTTCCCGCGGCCACCCGACCGCCGAGTGTCCGCCATGCTGCCCCACGCCGACCGGGCCGGTGCTGCCCGGTACGCCGGCGCCGCGGAGCGCCTGCCCGGAGGCCAGACCGCGCAGGCTGTCCCGCACGCCATCCAGATCGACTCGCGCGACGCACCACAGTCAACTGCTGCTGCCGATACGGTGCGCGCCCTGCGCGCCCGTGGCCCTGCCCGTCGACCTCGTCATCGCCGTGCACGCCGGATGCTTGGGACACCAGCAAGGGGGCCGTCGGGAAGTTACGCGGCTGGAAGGAACGCCACCCCAAGGCTAGACCCACCCGCCCCACCCGCCCCTCCCGGCCCGGCTGCAGTCCTCAAGCGCTGGAGGAGTACCAGTACTACGCCGACAAGGTTCTCACCACGGGCGAGATGTGGCACGAGGCCGTGAACGGCGGCCTGAATTCCAGGAGGTGCTGGGTGCCGCCGCTCCGGCGGAAGCGGTAGGGCAGGCTCTTGCACTCGCGGTCGTTGCAGCTGCCGCAGTGCGGGCCTCTCCGAACTACTTGTTCGTCTGACGGCCCTCTCGCCATCCTTGTCCTTCAGCTCGTGGCGTGCGCTTGTTCTGGCTCGTGGGTCCGCGGAAGGTCGCGCTCACGGCGCATCGGACTCGCGGCGAGAATGAGCCAGCAAGGCGCGACGATGCCGGTCATGATCCACATAGCCGGCCGGTGCCCGACCGCGTCGCCGAGCACGCCGCCAAGCAGGGATGCCCAACGCGCCCCGACGTCAGACGTTATGCCGCCAACCGGGCGAAACGATACTCAGACGTGGTGCTGCTTCCGCCTCCCTACCAGGCGCTGGCCGTGCCAGGTTGCCCCAGAACCGGGGCCCCGCTCCGGCCCGTCCAGAGTCGGCTGCCTGCCGAGCCTCGCTTCGGGTGCCCACGCGGTCGCCTACTGCGGAAGACGTCGATGAGGAAGTACCGTCGAGTGGGACGGGGAACAGGAGGACACGCGCGAGCCCTGGTCGCCCCACGGCGGGGCTCGCCCCGTGTGATGGCCCCGACTCCGCGCCCGGCGTCGGGGTCATCTGCGTCCGCAGCCGACGGGCGTAGGACGCGCGACGATCCACAGGGGGGCGAGGGATGTCGGCGGGCTCCCTCGCCGCGGGGGCTGGGTGTGTCGTCCGCCGGGCAGGCGGGCCGGTACGGGGTACAACGGGTGTGGCTCGTGCTGCTTGGAGCCGGAGCACCCGGATGGCCGGGCTGCTCCCGGGTATGGACAAAGGATCGACAGCATGGCCAGCGGCACCGTGAAGTGGTTCAACTCCGAAAAGGGCTTCGGCTTCATCGCACAGGACGGCGGAGGTCCGGACGTCTTCGCGCACTACTCCGAGATCCAGGGCAACGGCTACCGGGAACTGACGGAGGGCGAGCACGTCACCTTCGACATCGGACAGGGCCAGAAGGGGCCACAGGCACAGAACATCACCCGGGGCTGACTGAACGAAGCGAAGCGGCCGAGGTGGCTGCTGCCGTCTCGGTCTCCGTGCCGACACCGGCACTGCTCAGAGGTATGCCGTGCCAGGCAGTGGCGTCGGGGCCGCCGACTTGAGCGGTATCGGCCGGGCGGAGTGTCCCGAGTGCGGGACCGTTTGGTGCCGGGGTGGACCGGCGTTCGAACACCGTTGTTCGCGGCGCTGAGTCGCGAGGACTGGAGAGCCTGGAAGGAAGCGTGCCATGGACGGTCACAGTGACCGTATGGCGAACGCATCTGAATGGAAACTCGATGAGAACTTGGTCAATCGCGCTCTTTCGTTGTGATCGTCGCATTCCCGGTCTGACCTTGGTTGCGAGTGAGACGAACCCTCGCTGCGGCCGCCGGCCGTGCTGCGGCCCTGCAGTGGGGGGCGGATGCCATGCCCGAAGAAATCAACGGCCTGCACATGGTCGGCAGTGTCAGCGCAAACCACATCGCGCGCACAAGCGGCCGACTGTCGGTAAATTCGTGGGCACTGTGACGACTCAGCCCCGCAAACAGGACGCGCCGCGGCCACCCAAGCCGGAAGCGGAGAACGAGGGGGCCACGGAGCTTCAGCAGCTGCGCACTGAAGTGGCGCAATTGCGGGAGGCCCTGGCTCACCGGCCGGTGATCGACCAGGCCCGAGGCATGATCATGGTGCTCGGACGCTGCACAGCCGATGAGGCCTGGACAGTCCTGGTGACCGTTTCCCAGCACAACAACGTCAAGCTGCGCACCGTGGCCGAACAACTCATCGCCACGACCTCGGGCCGCCCCCTGGCTACGCCCATCCGTCTCGCTATCGGGCGGGTCCTGCGCGGCCGCCACCATGGATGACAACGACGTGCGACTACGCGGTATCGCCGGCCGGCAGGCCGAAGTCGAGTGTGCCGGTCGTCTCGCGCAGGGCTTGCTCCGCGACCCGTGCCGCGTCCGCGACTACGTCGCCCCGCTCGGCTATCAGCAGGTTGTAGATCGGCGCTGCGCTTGTGATGGTTGTGTCCACGTAAGAGTGTCCGCTTTCGTGAGGTCGTGGGTCAGGGGTCGGGGTGGCCGGCTCAGCCCGGGTTGACGACCGAGTCGTCCAGCGGGCGGGCTCCGGGCAGCTGGTGGCGGGCCGCGATCAGTGCCGCGTCGATGTCACGAGTACCGGTGGACACGCACAACGTGTAGGCCACATCGTTCATGCGCTGGCGCACCTGCGCGCTGTCGGCGTGGGAGGCGTCGACGGCGGCGAGGGCTTCGTACTGGTCGATCAGATTCCGCAGCACCGCGGGATGGGCCATCAGCATCACAGAACCGTCCTTCTTCACCTGCACCAACTGGCTAGGGCCGTGCGCTCACGTACCCGATTCTGCGCCCCGCACTCCCCACCCGCCACACACGCCCCAAACGCCGGTCAGGCGCGGGCTCCGCGGCCCGGCCCGGCCACTCGGTTGCAGTCTGCCTCGGACATGGCGTGCCTCAGGGGCCGAGTGCGGTGCGAGGGTTACCAGGCGGTGTGGCCGGAGGGGCTGTGGTCGGTGCTGTCGCGGAGGGAGAGGCGGACGGTCAGGCGTTTGCCGACTGGTTCGCGGTGGATCTCGAAGCTCTGGCAGAGCATGAGGACGAGTTCCAGTCCGTGCCCGCCGATCCGGGTCGGGTCGCAGGGGGAAGCGGCGGGGAGCACCGGGCCGGAGTCCCACATGGTGATGCTCAGCATGGTGCCGTCGGATTCCAGGTCCAGCAGACACGGCCCCGGAGCGTACTTGCACACGTTGGTGGCCAGCTCACTGACCACCAACTGCGCCACATCCACCGCACGTGCGGAGACGGGCCAGCCTTTTGACGACTCGGTCTCGGTAAGGAAGTCGCGGACGAAACCGCGGGCACGGGCTATCGCACCCGAAGTCATGTCGTAGGCGGCGCTGCCGCGCATGGTGCCCGTTTCCCCGCGCCGGCTCTGGTCGACGCTGCCGCAAGCTGCCTGCTGCTTCATGCTTCCCCCCGTCTGGCTGACCGCATCTCGCAGTCCTCCGCCCACTACCCGGACGCGCGAGTTGCAACACGCTCTGCTGCGTGATCAGGAGCACGTCCGTGGTGCCAGGCACCGATCGTCGGCACGCGCAGCCCTGCAGACAGGCCAGACAATTCGTCGTCACCCTCGCCGCCCTGTTCTCCCACGCCACCACCGGCGATACCCGGCCGACCGCCCAGATCAGCTGCATGATCAAAGGACGCGACCGGCCCAGGCCGACCCGGACCTCAGCGCGGAGGTCGCGGAGACCGTGTACGGCCCGCACGACGAGGAGTGCGGCGTGTACCGGTTGTCCGTACGCGACCCGAACGGTCAGGCGGTCAACGTACTCACGCACCGCTGAGCCGCCGGGGCGGCCCCGCCCGCCGGGCGGACGGGCCCCGGCCGGTGCACCATGGGAGTGACCACCGGCCGCGGCACGATTACTCGCAGATATCCGGGAGCCGAGATGTCGAACCCGCAACAGCCCGAGCAACGGCGCAGCGACAAGGGTGGCGCGACCCCGCAGGACAGTGCGCGGACCAAGGCGGCGCAGCAGGACGCGGCCCGGCCCGGCGCCGGGAAGCACGCCCATGGGACGGACAAGGGGCACAAGGGCGGCGGCGAGGGCGGCGCGACGCCCCCCGAGCAGCAGCCCGAGCACCCCTGATCCGCCCCGCGGCGCGGCCCTCGCGTGGTCCGGGTCAGTCTTCCTGCGCGACCTCCTTGTTGACCTGGGCGGGCGACTCGTACTCCTTGTCCGGCAGCGCGTCCAGCGCTGCCATGATCTCGTCGCCGGCACCGTTCTGGCGTGCCTGGTCCACGATGGCGTCCTTGCCGGCGGGGTAGTCGACGCCGCCGAGGGCCTTCTGCAGTTCGATGGGGTTCGCATTCATGAGAGCGTGGTACCCGCGGCGGGCGCCCTCGTCCCGCGATCCCGCGACCGATGACCCGATTGCCCGGCCGTGTGCCGGCGAACACGCCCAAGCTCGTGCCTCTCTGCCGCTTTCCCCCGGCTCTGCGCCTACGAATAGCCCTCGCCCGGGTACACGCCGCTGGCAACCGGTGCGGCCGGGCGTCGGGCGCCTCATGGCCGGCGGCCGCCGGGCACGGACCGGGCCGATCGGGAGGGTGGATGCCGTCGTTGCACGAGCGCCCCGATGCGGCAGCGGTTGACGGCCGGGGGCGGCGGACACCGAGCGCCGGGTGAGCGTGGCTGGAGGCACGTCCGTGGTCCCACGGACCGCGCCGACGGTCACGATGTGCACCCGGCGGTCCGAGCTGCCGGAGCCTTGCGGGCACTACCCGGCAGCCTGGATCTCGTCGGGCAGCGGCTCCGCTGCCTCGCCCGCACACGGTAGGACGGAAGCGGCGGGGTATCCGTATCAGCGGGCCGGCAGCATCTGCCCGGCCGACAGACTATGAAGGAAGTAGGGGCCCGCCGTGAACTCTGTAACAGAGGACGGTCTGATCAACAGCGTGCATCTGGACGGCGACCGGGTCCGCACGTGCGAGCCGGCGACCGCGCCGGCTCACCTCCCGGCCGACGGGGAGCAGTTCGAGGGCATGCCCGAGCAGCCCACGATTGTCCGCGGCCAGGACTGAACCTTTACACCCATACAGGAGCGCAGCGAACCAGCCCGGTAGGGTCCCAGCGCCCGGCCCTGTGCGCATGCGCCCCCGCTTCCGCATCCCGGCGACGAAGCGTGTCAGCCGACGTGGCCTTCTCGTGCGGCGCTGACAGTGGGGTGAATGCTCAGGAAGGCGTCGGCGCCGACCACCTCAAGGAGTCGTTGGACGGCGAAGGAAGGGTTGGCGATTCTGAACTCGCCCTGGTCGTGGAGGGTGAGGACCAGGCGCAGGATGGCACGCCGGACCCTTGCCCATAGAGAGGTTGGCAAGGTGGCGCCAGGGACTTCGTCAGGAGAGTCAGCATCCTGTGCGGTGGCCGTCCGCTCTGCTGGAGCCTCAAGAGCTTCTCCGCGGAATGCGACGGCGTGCTCCCCGATCCCGACTATTTCCAGGAGGGTGTCCAGGGCCTTGTCGGCCTGCTCGTGCGGCTGGGTGAGCCATACATACGACACGCCGACCGGACTGCCGTCGTGCTTACTGATCGCGAAGCTGAAACCTGCAGCCGGAAACGAACGACGTCGAGATCGTCCAGCCCGTCCCACGACCGCTCCACGTGCAGACGCAGTCTCTCAGCCACGGGCTGCACCGGCAACGCCAGCACTCCGACCATCCGGAACAGCGGGGCGCAGTGCTCCCAGACGCTGTACTGGCAGGCGGGGAACTGGGCCTCGGCCGGGTTCGTCGGCTTCGGCGTGCGCTCGCCGCGCGGGGCGTCGGGATAGTGCTCGTCCGCGATCCGCGGACTGCCCGGCATCGAGCGCAGGTGGCGAGCGGCCTCGACCGCACTGCCTCCGGTCATCGCGGTGACGATCAGCTCGTCACCCACGCACCACAGCGCCGGCTCCTGACGTTCCGTCGACTGACACAGAAGGACGTCCGAGGTGGTCACCGGCTTCTCCCCGGAGCCCCTCGGGGTGTTCCAGTCAAACCGCGCATTCGGCTTGAGGGTGCCGTCCTTTGCCGACAGGCAGGCGATGGTGGACGGTAACGCACTCAGGTCGAGCGCAGGCAGAAGGGGTGTCCAGCTGGGCTGGCGTAGACGCGGCTGCCGGTGAAGGTTTCCGCGGTGTCTTCTTCGGTGGGCCGCATACGGGTGGCGCCGGCGTCGGTGGCCGTGCGGTCGGCGGTTGCCAGGTCGTCGACTCCGAAGTCGAGATGCATCTGCTGGGAGGCGCCGTCCGGCCAGTCCGGGGCGGTGTGTCCGGGAGCGGACTGGATGACGATCACCGGGAGTCCGGCGGCCTGGATGAAGTGGTGGGTCGGAGTGGGGGTGAGGGAGCCGCCAAGCAGCCGGTGCCAGAAAGTGCTCTCCCTTTCGATGTCGGCGGCGTCAATGATCACGGAGGTCAGGGCGATGGGCACGAGAGATGTCCTGTTCCTGCTGTAGGGGACTGCTCAGACGGTCGGGATGATGCCGCCGTCGACGCGGAACTGTGCTCCGGTGAGCCATCTCGCCCGGCCCGAGGCGAGGAAAGCGATCATCTCGGCGACATCTTCGGGATCTCCAGGACGGCCCATGGGGACCTTCAGGTGATCCACGATCTGCTGTGTGACTTCCTCGGTGGTCACACCCTGTGCCTCGGCCGTGCGCTTCAGGTGGGCGGTGGCACCGTCGGTCACGACGAAACCAGGCAGGACGCAGACCACGCGCACCCCATGCTCGCCGACTTCAGTGGCCAGCTCGCGGCTGTAAGTGTTGAGTGCAGCCTTGGCTGCGGCGTAAGACGCTTCGGTGCGCTGGGGCAGTTGACTGGCGATCGAGGAGACATGTACGACCACGCCGGAGCCCTGTTCGACCATTCCCGGCACCAGGGCGCGGTCCAGTCGCACGGCGCTGAGAAGGTTCATCTCCAGGTCTGCCTGCCAGGAGGCGTCCGAGCGGCTCAGAGTCGGTGTCGGGGCGCTCGCGGCACCCGCGTTGTTCACGAGCACGTCCACTCCGCCGACCTGTTCCACGACTCGGCGGCCGAGCTCGGCAACACCTTGCTGGGTGGAAAGGTCCGCTTCGAGGAAGGTGGCACCGCTGCCTTCCTCGGGCCGGCTGCGGGAGGCTGTCAGTACGGTCGCGCCCGCGGCGGCGAAGCGGCGTACGGTCGCCGCGCCCAGGCCCCGGCTGCCGCCGGTGACCAGAACGCGCAGGCCCGACAGACCGTCATCGGTGTTCGGCATGGGAAATCCCCTCCGTAAGATGAACCTGACTCCGGAAACGGTACACGTAAACGGAGCAAGACTCACCTTATGGAGGTTCCCATGCCGCCCCCACGTCCCCTGCGCGCCGACGCGCGACGCAACCGCGAGGCACTTCTGTCCGCGGCCCGCCAGGCGTTCCTCGGCGACGACACCGACGCACACGTCGAGGACATCGCCCGCAACGCCGGCGTCGCCGTCGGGACGCTCTACCGCCACTTCGAAACCCGCGAGGCACTGATCGAGGAGGTCTACCGCAAAGAGGTCGACGATCTGTGTGCCACGCCCAGGGCTCTACTGGACCAGCACAGACCTGAGGAGGCGCTGCGGCGCTTCCTCCTGCTGCTCGTGGACCATGCGGCGGTAGGCAAGGGAATGTCCAGCGTGCTGGAGAGCATCATGGCAACGGACTCACCGGTCTTCGACGACGCACGCACCCGTATGGCAGGCGCTCTCTCACTGCTGCTCGAAGCCGGCAGTGCCGCCGGCACCATCCGCGACGACGTCACAGGCTCCACCCTGCTGCGCGCCCTGGGCGGCATCTGCGGAATGCGAGCCACGGAGGGCTGGTTCGATGAGGCCCGGCAGATCACCGCCCTCCTCTTCGACGGCCTGCGAGACGGTGCCTCACAGTCGCACTGAGGTCGGGAGGCGTGGGCCGCCGACCGTGCCCGGGCGCTGCCCTCGTCCTCGTCCAGCTCCCGCGAGTCAGGGGCGCGCAGCAGGCGCAACTCCCCGTCTCTGCGTGCACGTTAACGTGGCTCTGGCAAGCTTGTCGTAGCCGGAGATCATCCGAAGGTGCCGTCAGCACGGGCGGTGAAGCGTTCGCAACCGTCGTGTTCAAAGCGTACGCGTCCGTCGAACAGGGAATCGGGACGAGTGCAGACTCCCCAGTCCAGGCCCAGTTCAGGGCCGCAGAGCGGCGGCGGAGGTGAGCGATCAGGACGACGCGGTGTCGGAGAAGAGGGACGCCGGCGCGGCCGGCCATCATGCGTTTTTGCAGTGAGACGTCGGTGATGCGGCCATCATCGTTGACTCCAGAGTTCTAGGAGGTCGGACCTACGGTCTGCAGACCGAGGCGGTCGCCTACCTTGCCTCGCTGCGATCCCGGGACTGGTCACCGAATACCGAGCGGGTCTACGCCGGCAGCGTCGCCCTCTACCTGAACTACTGCCTGATGCGGCGCCTGGACTGGAATGCACCGGGCTTCCTCGGGCTTGCCGGACTGCAGCAGTGGCTCGTCGAGGCGCCTTTGCTTGTAGCGCTCCGCCGCGTCCAGGAGCCAGGTGTCCGGCCAGTCCGACCGGTCGACGGGGCCGATCTCCCGGGCACCCTCCACGCAACGGGCGTCGTCGGCCAGGGCGAGGCCGTACACGGCCTTGGTCCGCACCAACTGGTCGTCTTCGCTCAGGAATCCGGCGAGTATGTCGGCCCCGGCGGGGCCGCAACCCTCGAACTCGTAGAGCAGCTCACACACGGATGCGCGGACCCGGGCGTCGGGATCGCGGGCCAGTGCGGTGAGGACGTTCCACGCCTCGGGGTGGGTGTACGCGTACCGCGTCCGGTGCAGCAAGGACGGCACCACCATGCGTACGCGGGGGTCGGGGTGCGCGCGGTGGGCAAACCCCACACCCTCGGCCGCCGGGTCGTCGACGTACGTCAGCCCGCTCAGCACCGACGCAAGCGCCGCCGGGTCCCTCTCCTCGGCGGCCCACGGAAGCAGGATCTCCGCGGCCTGGCGCTGAGCGGACTCCGCGTCGAGGGCGAGGAGATGACGCACGAGATCCGCGGCGAACAGCCGCCGCAGAGGGTCGGAGGCCGAACGCAGGGCCGGGACCCTGCCCCAGACCTCCGCCCCAGACCGTTCAGCCAGCACCGCGACCGCTTCCATCCAGTCGGCGTGGTCCCCGTCGGCACGGGCCAGAGCACGGGAGAGCAGGACGTCGAACGGCCGGTGCACGCCGAACACCGCCTCCAGACGGGTGAGAACGGCACCATGGCCGTCGTACACGCTCATCGCGCCGAGCGTGAGCATGTCGTACATGGCGACGCCGAAGTCGTCTGGGACCCTGCGGCGCGCCACTGGGCCCGTCGCACCGGTCGCCAGGCGCAGCCCCGCTTCGGCTCCAGTCCTGCACCAACGCCCGGCACAAGCCAGGAGCCCGGCCCGATCCCCCTCCGTCAGCCGGTCCGCAGCCTGCTTGAGCAGGGCGGCGGCCAGGCCGACGTTCCCCGAGATCACGGCCCGCCGCAGCGGCGTGCTCCCGTCCGGCAACGGTCGCAGCGGATTGGCACCGGCGTCCAGCAGAGCCTCCGCCACGTGCCCGTCGAACGCGGCGATGGCAACGCACAGGACGGGGACCCCGTCGGCGTCCGTCGTCTCAGGGTCGGCACCCGCCCACAGTGCGTCCCGTACGAGATGCGCACGCCCGGCACGCACCTCGGCGACCAATTGTTGCCCCGACACGGCCATACCCCCGCACCTTAGTTGTCCGGTGGGAAGAGTAATCGGCGGCAACGGCCGGCGGAATCGTGAGCGCACTTGACCACGAGCTGGTGACCACGCCGTGCAGCAGCTCCGAGCCGGCGAAGACCCCGTCCTCCGGCGGCCCGCAACGCCGGCTCAGCGGGTACGTGTTGCTGTGGGCCGCCGGAAGCCCCACATACTGGTCCCGCACGGTCGGCCCGAAGTCTTCTGTGCCCGGAGCCCATGTAGCTTCAGGGCAAGAGGGATATGAGATGAACTTCGACGAGAACGAACCGCAGTCCGTGTGAGAGGAACGCTTCGCTGCGGAACGGGCCCAGCGCAGAGGACCACGCAGAAACGCACCGCTCGACTTCAGGGGGCACCCCGTTCTCGGCAGCGGCAGCGGACGAGCGAGAGCGGATGCACAACCTGCTGCGGTTGCTCGTGTTAAGCCCGTTCACTAGCAGGGAGGGCTGCAGAGACATTCCCGCCGGTGCCAGGGGCGTATGCCACCCCGATCACGCACCCGCCCGTGCTGGGAATGGTGGCGGGCCGGAACTGGGGGAGAGGACGGTCACGGGTGAACGGGGACGATCAGGGAGTCTGGCACAGCAACGCGGTGTTCCGCACAGCCGATCCGGACGAGTTGTTCGTGGACGGGACGGCCCAGAACACGGCGGAGGTCTTGTGTACCGGCTGCCCGGGGCGCACCGAGTGTCTTGCCCACGCCCTGGATCATCGGATCAAGCGTTAGGTCTACCTCCGGTGCATGTCTCAGGTGATCTGAGCTGGGACGGAAGGTGAGCTGGAGTCCCGTTGGCGTCGGTGTGTTCCCATTCGTCTCACCGAACGTTGCAATGGATCACTTCTTCGCATCACGCGACCGAGTCCGCAAGTACTGGGAGCGGGACTGTAAAACGTTCGGTGTAACTCCCGATCATGGAAGATGCATCGACGACCAGCAGCAACGTGACCGAGGCCGAGACCGTCGAGCCGTCTGAGGGTGTGGTGCCGACGTCCATGGACGACCGGCTGATCGACGAGCTCGTGAGTCGGGCTCAGGCCGAGGGCCTGCAGCTGACCAAGCGGCTTCTGGAGTCCGTTCTCGAGGGCGAGATCACCGACCACCTCGGCTATGACAAGCACGATCCCGCCGGGAAGAACGGCGGCAACTCGCGCAACGGGACCCGGGCCAAGACCGTGCTGACCGATGTCGGCCCGGTGGAGATGTCCGTGCCCCGCGACCGCGAGGGCTCCTTCGAGCCGAAGATCGTCAAGAAGCGGCAGAAGCGCCTTTCCGGCGTCGATGAGATGGTCATCTCGCTCGCGGCGAAGGGCCTGACGACCGGTGAGGTCCAGGCACACCTGTCCGAGGTCTATGGCGCCGAGGTGTCGCGTCAGACGATCTCCACGATCACGGACAAGGTCTTCGACGGCATGGCCGAGTGGCAGAACCGGTCTCTGGACGCGGTCGACCCGGTGGTCTTCATCGACGCCATCCATGTGAAGATCCGCGACGGCGCTGTGGCGAACCGGCCGATCTACGTGGCCCTGGCCGTCACGACCGAGGGCCGACGGGACATCCTCGGGCTGTGGGCCGGCGACGGCGGTGAGGGTGCCAAGCACTGGATGCACATCCTCACCGAGATCAAGAACCGCGGCGTGAACGACGTCCTCATGCTGGTTTGCGACGGACTGAAGGGGCTGCCCGACGCGGTCGAGACCGTCTGGCCGCAGACGATCGTGCAGACCTGTGTAGTGCACCTGCTGCGTAACTCCTTCCGCTATGCCGCCCGCCAGGACTGGGGCAAGGTCGCCAAGCTCCCCAAGCCCGTCTATACCGCGGCGACCGAGGACGCGGCCCTTGACCGGTTCGCCGAGTTGGCCGACACGTGGGGCAAGAAGTATCCGGCGATCGTGCGGCTCTGGGAGAACGCGTGGGAGGAGTTCACCCCGTTCCTCCGCTTTGACACCGAGATCCACCGCATCGTCTGCACCACGAACGCCATCGAGTCCGTCAACGCGCGGATCTGCCGGGCGGTCAAGACCCGCGGCCACTTCCCGAACGAGCAAGCCGCCTTGAAGTGCGTCTACATGGCGATCATGTCGCTCGACCCGACCGGCAAGGGCCAGGCCCGCTGGACCATGCGCTGGAAGACAGCCTTGAACGCCTTCGACATCACCTTCGACGGCCGACTCTCCGCAGCACGTCAGTAGGCCTCAACAACCCCAGATACACCGCTCGTTTGACAGACCCAGACCTCGCTGCGACCTGCGGGCCGGTCCGGGCTCAGGGCCTCGTCCACGCATGGTCCGCCCTGACGGGCCGGATCGACATAGGCGTCCTGAAGCTCCTGGCCGATGTCCGCCGCCGCGTGCCGGTGGGTCCTAGTCTCCAACGCCACCACCCGGCTGGAAGACGATCTCGCCTCTCTGGGCCTGACAGACGCCTTCGACGCGATAGTCAACACCGCCCGTATCGGCGTTGCCAAACCAGACCACCGCGTCTTCAAGGCCGCTGCGCGCAGTGCGGCGGCCGACCTGCACAGGGTCGGGGCCGAAGCCAGTGCCGGTGCGTGTGTCGCTCGCCCGTGGGGGCGGACGTGACCGGTGGGGACGTTGAGCGGCCTTGCGAAGGACGCCGGCAGCGGCCGTTCGAACGGATCCGTTGCAGGCAGTCCGGGTTCCACGGCGTGGTCCGCTGGGTTACTTCATCTACGTGGCGATCGTTGGCTTCGTCCTGTGATGAGCCGGGTGTATGGGTTGCGAGTGCTTCTGACGGCGTTGCCGGGGATCAAGGTTTCCCGAGAAGCGTCGCGGCGGCTGCGCGTGCATGACGGGCTGGGGCTGGGTCGCCGCTGATGCCGGCCGTCACCATGGCCCCTTCGGCGAGCAGGAAGACCGGTTCAACCACCGGCAGCCCGGTGGCGTGGACCCACACAGCGATCTGGTCGTGGAACGCCTGCTTGTGCGACCGGACTTCGGCCAACACTGCCTGGGACGATGGGCCGAGTTCGCCGCAGGCGTTGATCCAGGCGCATCCGCGGAAACCGGGTTCTGCGAACCACTCGGCAAGCCAGTCGAAGATCGCGAGTACGCGCTCGCGGGGATCCGGGACCTTTTCCACGTGGTTGGCCAGACTTCCTCGCCATCGACGGTCGCGATGCTTGAGCATCGCCACCACGAGGTCCTCCTTCGCCGGGAAGAATCGGTAGATCCGTTTCAGCGGCAGACCGGATGCCGCACGGACGTCGTCCATGCCAACGGCCTGAATGCCTCGCTCGTAGAAGAGGTCCTCCACTGTGTCGAGTAGCGCTTCGCGGTCCAGTCGGTTCTGCTCGTCAGTAATCGGGGCTGGCATCCGAGGCTCCTTGACGTTGAGAACGATCGTTTCCTACCTTAGGCCTCACCGATAGAGAACGTACGTTCTCGACATGAGGAGGAGGTCGCGGTGCCCGAAGAACGCCCGCCTTGCCCGCCCTTCACGCAGGAGGCTGCCCTGCAGAAGGTCCAAGCGGCTGAGGACGCATGGAACAGCTGTGATCCCCACCGGGTGGCACTGGCCTACACGCCGGACTCGACATGGCGGAACCGGGACACTTTCGTCAGCGGCCGCGAGGAGATCGTCGCCTTCCTGACACAGAAGTGGGAGCGCGAACTGGACTACGCGCTACGCAAGAGCCTCTGGGGGTTCCACGAGAACCGGATCGCCGTCCGCTTCCAGTACGAGTGGCACGACGCGCAAGGCCAGTGGTGGCGAAGTTACGGCAACGAACTGTGGGAGTTCGACGAGCACGGCCTCATGCGGCGCCGCGAGGCAAGCATCAACGACGTCGCCATCCCTGAAGCCGATCGGCGCATCCGCGGCCCCCGGCCCCGGGGCGAGCACGGAGTTGACATTCCGCTCCGGTAGCGCCCGCCCCCATGCCGCCCCAGGACGGTGGGCTCAGGCAGTGTGAATGCCTGAGCCCACCGCGTTCATGTGGTTGAGGGGCAACTCGTGCTCCACGCCAACGCGCCTCTGTCCGTCGAGGGGCGACGTCGTCGTGTAGAACGCCGCCGAATCCGGCCGACTGCCCGTGCATCGAAGTGGGTCAACCGCTACCGGGCCTTGACCCCGAATCCTGGAGACGGGCTATGCGGCTGGGCCGGCGTAGTTGGTGTGCGGTGGAAGACGCTTTCGAACGCGATCGGTGATCGTTGTCCGAGGCGGGAGTGTCGGCGTCGGCTGTTGTAGCGGTGGAGCCATCTGAAGGCGTCGAGTCGAGCCTCGCGCTCAGTCGGCCAGCTCTTCGTCCTTGCAGGGTCTCGCGTTTGAAGGTCGCGTTGAGGGACTCGGCGAGTGCGTCGTCCGTGCTGGACCCGACCGCGCTCACACTTCGCCGCACCCCTGCTGGCGGTGAACGGAGCGTGGATGGTCTTCGAGAACGAGGCCGGCCAGTCGATGACGCCACCGCGTGCCAGAATCTGGGGCCGCCAGGGCATCACCCCGGTTGTCCGCGTGCGCGGACGCGGCTCGGGCCGTGTCTCCATGGCGGGGATGACCTGCTACAAGCCCGGCGAGCGGTCCCGGCTGATCTATGCGATCCGCGAATGTAGAGGCCGCAAGGACGAACCGAAGGGCTTCGGGTGGAAGGACTACCGCGGCCTGATCATCCGCGCCCACATCGAGCTCGCCGCCGCCGACCTCAGCCAGGTCACCCGCGCGGTCAAGAGCAAGCTCAAGATGCTCCAGTACAGGCCGCAGGTCCATTGACGGGTGCCTCGCTGAGACGGGGCTTGAATTCGGGGAGGCATCGTCCGCCGCTCGCCCTCCGTCCGAGAGGACATACTGAGAATCCCCATCTCGATCCCCGGCAGCCATGATGGACACGGGTAACGTGTCGTCGTCGCAGAACGGCGTGGGACCAGGGAGGACTCGGATGCGGGCGGACTATCGCAGCCTGCCAGGCTTCGAAGGCGTTCAGCTCGAAGGCAGCTACGTGCTGGGTATCGAAGCCCGTCCGGGAAAGCTGATGTTCCGGCTGGACCTGCTGCTCGATCCAGGGCATCCCGACTACGGCCCGCCGCTTGGAGGTGATCGGGCCTGCTTCCGCCCGGCCGTGCTCTGTTTCGACGCCGTGCACGGCCTGACCTAGTTTGGCCAGGGGGATCCGCCGGCACGGGATGCAAGCGGGGAGATCGACTACGGCTCCATCGACGAGTTCACATGGGTCGCCGGGGATTTCGCGCTCGTCGGAGACTGGGGCCGAATTCAGGTGGACTCCCTGCAGGCCCCGAAGCTGGACCTCGCTGTCGTCCACGACCCGCAACCGTGACCACGCCCGCCTTCCCCTGCAACGGCCGGCCCACCTCCAGACGTCCCGCGTAGATCCTCAGGGCTACGGCACCCGTGTGCGCGACTGCTGGCCCATCGCCACCGACATCACGCTTTCAAGTTCAGTAGTTGGCGGGTTGAGCATCGGGGACCTCGTCGACTGACCGCCACCACCTCGCAGGCGTGGTCCGTCGTGGTCCCCGCCTTGTTCGTCAACCTTCGCTGCGTCTCGACACTTGTCGAGACGCAGCGTTGTCTAGCCCGGTCCGTTGGGATGCGCAAGATCGTAGGCGCGAGAGAGCTTGTTGGGCACGACCATGCGCCAAGCGTCGACGACGAGCTCGCGGGCCTCGGTGGGTTCCAGTGACGCAAGATCCGCGTGGACCCAGTTGAAGCGCAGTTCCGACGCCGATGGCATCTGGAACTTGCGTGGATAGCCCGCGACCAGCGCCGCCCGCTCCTCCTTCGGGAAGGCGAAACCCATCACGCTCTCGTCGAGCGAGAACGCCACGTACACGATCTGACCGACGCGGAACTTCAACCTCCCGCGCACGTACACAGGGTACGAGCGCTCCAACCCTGCGCCCAGTGCTCGAACGTCCCCGATCGCCGCCATGCTCAGAGTCCGTCGGCCATGGCGCGGGGCAGGCCGCCCGCCCGCACACGGTCCCGCTTTGGAGCGTCGTGGGGCTCCAGTCGCGGAATCTGAGCGGCGAGGTCCGACGCGATCCGCGCTGGTCTGGCTTCCGGACGTGTAGCGGAAAGCTGGTGGAACGTCGAACTGGCCCCCCGCAGCTCGGCGTGGACGAGGTCCCTGTCCATTCATCCTCCTGGGCACATGCGCTGGCGTTGCTGCCTCATGGCGTCATGTGGCGCGCGCCGCAGGGCGGCTGAACGCCGTCCTGGCCGTCATCCGCTTCAAGCGAGCCGTGGGCATCTACGCGGACGCCACCGACGAGGGACTCGCCACCTACTCTCTGATCACCAACGAGATCGCCAACGAGGACCTGCCTTGACCGCTACTAACGTACTACGTCCGGCATTCGTCGAGACCTTCCCGCAGCCCAGTGAGTCCGGAGTGCTGCATGTGTCGATCTCGTACCGCACATGCGGCCACCTGTGCTGTTGCGGCTGCGGGAACGAGGTCATCACCCCACTGTCGCCGACACAGTGGTCCCTTACCTACGACGGCGAAAGCGCCTCCTTGGCGCCCTCGGTCGGTAACTGGGCCCTGCGATGCCAGTCGCTCTACTGGATCCGGCATGGCGAGAACCAACCATGCATGGCCTGCTAAGCAAGCTGTGGCCACGCCGGCACCGGCGCTACTGAGGCCGCACAGAGGCGCCGTTATGCGTTTGTCGCCCGGAGGGTGGGTTCGAAGCAGCCGGACGAGGCGGTCAGGCCTGCTGTTCGTTGGGTGCTGATGATCACCACACGAGTCACGGTTCCCGTCACCAGATCATGATCGATTATCCGGGCTCGACGCCGTGCACGACGCCTTCCCCGACCGCACCGAGCCGGGGGCGGACGAGGTAGAGGACGACGAGTCGATCCGTGCGGGCGTGGCACAGCTGTGGCGGCGAACGGACGGGCTGGCCGTGGAATGCCTGGAGCGGCCTGGGGCGGTGCTGTCGGATGGCAGTGAGCCGAAGCCGGTCATCTTCGACCTGAGCAGCGGCACAAGCTTCCACGAGACGAGTGACTGGTGGGTCTATGACGGGGGCACCCTGCGCGCGGCCGCACTACGCGGGGCGTGCTCGTGCGGCTGGCGGGGCACCATCCGGCGCCCCGTCGACTGGCAGCAGGTCACCGAACAGGGAGCGGGAGTGAGCATGGCGGTCTCTGCCGCAACTCGGCCGCGAGGGCCGCTGCGGCGCGCGGCGCCGCACTCAGGCCGGCCAGGGGAGCACGCCGGCGCAAGCGCCGCAGCCGTCTCGCCCGCCCGGCGGTCCGCGACCGAGTCAGCGACAAGAAATCATCGACCAGGCGGGCCAGCGATGGCACCGCGCCGGAGGCCGGCCGCCCGGCTCGGCGGTGAGTCCGTCCCCGCCGTGCCGGGCGCCGGTGCGTGTCCGGGTGGCTCAGCAGATCGCGACCCACGGGTCATAGGGGATGCCTGTGCCCGTGAAGGCGACGATCTGCCCGGAAGCGTCCCTCACGACGCTCGACGCGAAGATGCACGTGCTCCCGGGGGCGTACACCTGCATGCCGAAGGAGGACCCGACTGCGGGGTCGGTCTCGTACTGTTCGTAGAAGCCGAGCCACCCGCCATGCCCGTCGGGCTGGCTCGATAGGCGCCGGATGCCCTTCGTGACGGTGCCCGTGGCGTTGGGGACGCTGATGACCGCCCGCACCCAGTTGGTGCCGCACGACGGGGAGTAGCGCACCTCCATCGTCCCGTAGGTCGCCTGCTGGCTCTTGATGGGCCGGGTGGCGATGGTGACCGCGTCCGACTGACATCCGGTCGTCAGCGGGCTGCTGCCCGAGTAGGGGTCGTACGGGGCGGCCGCGGCGGGCACCGCCGCCAGGCCGACGGCGGCGACGGCCGCCAGCAGGGTCAGGGTGCGTCTTCCGGTCACACGCATGTTTCGCTCCTCGATGTCTGAGTTGTCCGCCGTGGGGCTGTGGTGAAAGCCGTGCGGGGCCGGCCGTTCAGTTGGAGCAGACGGTTGCGCCCACCCGCAGGTTGTCGTTGATGAACACCCGCCCCCATGAGCACACCCGCTCGCTGGGCGCGACTCTCAGGTACGGGGACCAGTTGGACGTACCGACGTCAACGGCCCGGGAGTTGCGACCCGTCCTGGGGACCTCGGTGTAGGACTCCAGGGTCTTCGTGCCCACGTACGACGTCGTGCGGGTCCAGTTGCCGCCGCACGCCCACGACCAACGCATCTCCACGATGCCCACGACGGTGCCGGCGTTGACGATGTTCGCCGAGGCGATGGTCTGTCCGCCACCGCAGTCGACTGCGGGGTTGCCGTCGCCGCCGTAGTCGGTGGCGGCGGCCTCCGGTGCCGCGCTGAGCAGTCCGGCGCCGATCAGTAAGGTCGCGGCGACGGCGGTCCTGAGCCTGCTTCCTGCACTCATGTGCTTGTCCTTCCGGTGGTCCACGGTTGCGTGTTCGTGGGACCGGTCTACCGAGAGGCGGCGAGGAAAGGCCACAGGTCGCCTCGAGTTCGTACGGTTCCGTACAGCCGGCTGCCAACAGGCACCGCACTCGGTATCTTGAAGGCCGGGCGTTACCCATGAAGGGAAACGACATCGAGACACCGGATGAGTTCGCACAGGCACTGAACGCTCTGCGGATTGCGTCGGACAAGTCCTACCGGCGGCTGGCCGACGAGTGCGGGCTCGGGTTCAACACGATCGCAGGCTACTGCTCAGGCCGGCATCTGCCCCAACTCGCTGTACGGGGCGAGTTCGCCGCCCTGCTGACCGCGCTGGGTGTTCCGGCAGGAGAACCGCAGAAGGTGTGGCTCGACGCGCTTCGGGAGCTGCCTCTGCGCGCGGCACGGAACGCCGTGCCGGTGTGGAATCCCTATCGTGGACTGGCGGCGTTCCGGCCCGAGGATGCCGAGGTCTTCTTCGGCAGGAAGGCCCTCACCGCCCAGCTGCTGGACAAGCTGCGGGCCTGTCACGAGCGAGGGATGCCACTGGCCGTGGTGGGGCCGTCGGGATCGGGGAAGTCCTCACTGCTGAGAGCCGGGGTCCTGCCCCTCGTGGGGCCTTCGGCGCTGTTGACGCCCGGTCCGGCGCCGATGCTGCAGTGGGCCGCGCATACGACGAAGGCTCCGGCGGACGCCGTGGTGGTGGTCGACCAGTTCGAGGAGGTCTTTACGCTCTGCGCCGACGAAGGTGAGCGCACGGCGTTCCTGGACGCGCTGCTGGAGCACACGAGCCCGGTGGTCCTCGGCCTGCGAGCCGACTTCTACGGCGCGGCCTTGCGGTATCCGCGGCTGGCGGCCGTTCTCGAGCAGGGGCAGGTTCCGGTCGGACCGATGACCGAAGCCCAGTTGCGTGAGGTGATCGTCGAGCCCGCACGGCTGGCCGGCCTTGCGTGGGAGGACGGGCTGGTCGATCTGCTTCTGGCCGATGCGGGGCGGGAGCCGGGCGCCCTCCCGCTGCTGTCGTACACGCTGCAGACCATCACGGAGCTGGCCGCGCGGGAGCCCCGGAGAACAAGAGTGGGTGTACGGCACTACCGGGCTGCCGGTGGCATGCATGGTGCTGTGGGTCAGACCGCGGAGGCATCCTTCAGATCCTTGCCGTCACCTCAGCAGGCGGTGTGCCGTCGGCTGTTCCTGCGGCTGGTGCATACCGACGACGGCATGGCGGACACCCGTCGGCGAGTAGATTTCGACGAGCTGTTCGACGCCCCGTCCACCGGTTCGACGGACGACGTGGCCGAGGTACTGGATGTCTTCGTCACTCACCGCCTGCTCACCGCGAGTGAGCAGGCGGTGGAAATCGTCCACGAGGCGCTGCTGATGGCGTGGCCGAGACTGAAGGGCTGGCTGGCGGACGACCGGGAAGGCCGTCGCATCCACGGGCGCCTGCGGACAGCCGCCCGTCAGTGGCGCGATGAGCAATACTCCGCCGAGGCTCTGTACCAGGGCCGGATCCTGGCGACAGCCGTGGAGTGGGCCGCGGAGCCCGGATCGGGCGAGGCCGCCAACGCGCTCGAACGCGCCTTCCTCACGGCGTCGACCGACGCCACAACGGCTCGCGAGGTCGCGATCCGGCGCCGGACCCGCCACCGCAACCAGCTGGTCGGGCTACTCGCCGCACTGGTCATGGTCGCCACCGCGGCCGGCGTGTACGCGAGGCAGGTCAGCGAGTCCGCCCGCCGCGAAGCACATATGGCGCTCTCCCGGCAGATCGCCGAGAAGGCCGACCGGTTGCGGGACAAGGACCCCGGGCTGGCCGCACAGTTGGCGCTGGTCGCCTACACCGCCTCGCCGACTTCGGAGGCCCGCGCCGCACTCCTCGACGCCTCCGCGCGGCCGGTGGCTCGGCGGCTGCGGGCGGGTCCTGGAACCACGACGGTGATGGCGAGCGCCCCCTCGGTGACGGCGGTCGGCACCTCGACGGGCCAGGTGCGCATGTGGCGGACCCAGGGTGGCGGGGCACCGCGTTCCGTCCGGTCGGACCTGACGCTCCCCGTCGCACCGCAAGCGCTGGCCGTGAGTTCGGACGGCGCGCTTCTCGCCGCTGGCGGCCGCAGTGGCGGCGTATCGGTATGGCGGATCACAGACGCCGGGCATACAGCGCCCCTGCCACTACCGGGTGCGGCCGATTCCTCCATCCTGGGACTGGCGTTCAGCGCGGATAGCCGGTTACTGGCGGCCGGATGCGGTGATGGCACGGTCCGCCTGTGGCAACTCGACACCCTCTCGGCGCCGATCCTCCTGACCGGGCCCCGCGCTGCCGTCAAGTCCGTCGCCTTCGCCCCCCGAGGTCACACCCTGGCCGCCGGCGGCGACGACGCCACGGTGCGCCTGTGGGACGTCTCCGTACCGGCCCGTCCGCGGCGGCTGCCCACTCTCACCGACGCCGGCAGCCGCATCTACGCCATCGCCTTCTCTCCCGACGGACGTACCCTGGCGGCGGGCACGGCCGCCGAGCACACCGTCCACACCTGGGACATATCCCTTCCCGATCACCCGAAAGCCCTCGGGAAGCCACTCACCGGGCCCGCCAGCTGGATCAACGCCGTCGCCTTCAGCCCGGACGGCACGACGCTCGCCGCCGGAAGCTCGGATACCTTGCTGTGGCGGTGGGACATGCGTTCACGCAAGCCCTTGGGGACTCTGCCCCAGCCCGCGCCGGTCACGGCAGTCTCCTATACGGACGACAACACGATGAACACCCTGGCCGGCGACGGAATCCTCCGCTCCTGGAACGTGCCGGGCCCGGTCGTCGCCACCGGTGCCGACCAGGTCTTCTCCGTCTCGTTCGATGCCACCGGTCACCATCTCCTCACAGGCAACGGCGACGGCTCGCTCCGCCTCTTCGACGTACGGGACCCGCAGCGTCCGGCCGGCGCCGGCCCGCCGCTGAGCAACAGCCAGGACACATCCGCCGCCGCCCTCGCCGGTGCTTCCGTCCTCACCCGGAACGCCCGGACGGCCATAGGCGGCGCCACCGACGGAACCATCCGCCTCTTCGACGTAACGAACCCCGCCCGTCCTTCCCCCGCCGGCCCGCCCGTGCACGTCGCCGGAGCGACCATCGAAGCCATAGCACTGCACCCGCACGACGCGGTCGCCGCCGTGTCCAGCGACGACGGCTCCGTCCACCTCCTCGACATCTCCATCCCGGCCCGTCCTGTCACCCTCGCGGCCCTCACCGGCCCGACCGGCATCGCCTTCGGCGTGCGGTTCAGCCCGGACGGAAAGCTGCTCGCCGTCGCCGGCGAGGACGGCAAGGGTTACGTGTGGGATGTCCACGACACCCGGCGACCCCGGCTGCTGACCACCGTGCGCGGCTCCACCGGCTCCGTCTACGCCACCTCCTTCAGCCACGACGGCAAGCTCCTCGCCTTCGGCGGCGCCGACTACTCCGTCCGCCTCCTCGACCTCTCCCACCCCGAAGCCGTGATCTCCGTCGGCGTGCCCCTCATCGGACCGGTGGGCGAGATCTACGAACTCACCTTCGCTCCGGATGACGACCGGCTCGCGGTCAGCAGCATCGATCACACCGTCTGGCTGTGGGACCTGCGCCACCCTCGCGAACCGGACCTGCTCGCCACGCTCACGTCCTCGGACGCCGGACTGCTTACCGTCGCCTTCAGCCCTGACGGCCGGACTCTCGCCGCCGCGGGCCGGGGTGGCGCCGTACGCCTGTGGAACACCGACCCTCTCGCGGTCACCAAGTGGCTGTGCGGCGCCGTTGGCGACCGGATCACCCCCGCGGAGTGGGCGCAGTTCGTGCCCGCCCTGGCCTACGCCCCGCCCTGCGGCCAGTGAGGCCGGTGACCGCGCGGCAGTCCTCGCTCCTGACCGTCGCTGCATGACTTACCAGCCGTCGGAAGTGCTCACCGATTCCGGGCAGTTCCAGCTCAGGCTGGTCCGCGCCCACTGCCGCGAACTCCACGCGCTCGTCCGGCTTGTCCGTACCGAGACCGCTTAGAGGACAGAGCACTGCGGTCCTGCTGATGTTGGTGCCGCTACCAACCCCGTTATGACGGCGGCAGTGCGCGGGCCGGCGCGGAGGGGCTGCTGAGCTCGGCGACCAGATCCCCGGCGGTCACGCGGACCAGGGCCTTTGAGGTGTCCCCGGGGCCGGGGAACAGCTGGTAGAAGGTGCCCGAGGCCCGCGTGGGCCCGACGCTCCCATGGACCGTCGCAAGGAACACTCGTATGCCGAAAGCGAGTTCGGCCGCCGCTGCGTCGGGGTCCGGGTGCAGGAGCCGCTCCTCGGGCCCCTCCATGGAAGACACCCGGGCGGCGAACGCGGCTGCGTCCTCGTCCGACCGCCGCCGATACTGCAGCAGTGCGGGCTCCGGCTCCCGGCACACCACGGCCACCTCGGGGGAGCGCGCCGCAGCCCGCCATACCGCGAGGTCCCAAAGGGTGGTCCGGCTGCCGGAGCCGAACTGCTCCCACAGGTCCCGGGCCACAGTGGCCAGCTGAGCACCGCCGTGCGAGCGGATGCTCTGGAAGCCTTCGGTGGACGGCAGATGGGTGTCCGTCCACAGCATCCGGCGCTGGTTCAGGTCCACGACCATCGGCAGGCACACTTGCGAGTCGCCCGCCAGGTCGAAGCGCTGGCGGACCGTGCGCGGGTCGTAGGAGGCGTTGCGCGGGCCCTGCGCGGGCAGCGCCATGAAGCCTGCGCAGGCGTCCTGCAACTCCTCGAACGGCACGTTGTTGAAGCTGAAGACCAGCGGGACGGCTAAACATCTCCCCGTTCCGCCAGCCGCTCCAGGTCCAGGTCCACATACTCGGTGGCGCCCCGCGGTGCCGGGGCAGAAGTGAGGTCGCCGGAGTGGACTGCGGCCTCCGTGCCGTGCACCAGGTTCGTGTAGTCGCACAGGCCGGTGAATTTCCACTCGGCGTCGAAGAACGCGACCGACAGGTCCAGGTCGGTGCGGTTGCCCTGCGGTTCGGTCCAGTGCAGGAACAGCCGCAGCACCGCGCCCTCGGGCAGAGTCTGCATGCTGCCTCGAAACACCGTCACTAGGGCCTTCGCGGTGGACCGCTCGGTGAATGGCACGGTGAAGTCGACCAGGCCCGCATCCAGCACCGACAGCGCGTACGGCTCCCCGGCGGCGAACCGGCGCAGCAGCTCGGCCTGTAGCAGCGTGACCGCGGCCGTGACCAGCCCGGCGGGCAGCGGAGCCCGCCGCTCCGGAACGGACAGGGCCCGGGTGACTTCGCCGCGTGGGAAGAACACCCGGCGGCGGCCGGCGCGGTCCTCGGCGCGGACCCGCAGCGCCCCGAGCGCCGACAGCAGCGGCCCGGGGCCCACCTTCGGCAGCCCGCGCAGCAGGGCCTTCTCCAGTTCCGGCTCGAGGTCGTCAGAGGGGTGCAGGCGCAGTAGCAGGTCGAGACGGCGCACCAGTTCGCCGGGGCGCTCCCCGGCGAGGGCCGCGGCCCCACCAACATCGCCCTCGGCCACCGCCTGTTCCAGTCGTCCGGCCCAGGTAGCCGGGCGGATCCGGACACCGTCCACGCGGACGGCGTCCGGGTGCGCGGCGACCGTCTCCAGCAGGACGGTGCCGAACGCGGTGCCGGGATTCACCGGGGTCCCGCGCAGCACGGCGAAGGCGAGGGCGGCGCGCGGATGCCGGGCGTGCCGTTCGAAGGGGTGCAGGACCTCCGCGACCCGCTTCCATGCCGTGGGGTGCCGCAGAATGTCCTCCACCAGGTACGGCATCGGCAAGCCGTCGAGGACCGCGAGGAGTGCGCGGCGCAGCGGGCGCGGCAGGCTGGTGAAGCGCGACGGCGTCACCAGCCCGGCGTCGCCGCCGGAGAGCACGGCGAGCAGCCGCAACACGTCGGTGGCGGTGGTGAGCCGCTCGGTCAGCAGCTTCCGGACCGGGAGGCCGTCCGGCGCCTCGCCTACTAGCGCGCCCAGCACCATCGCCTTGGTCTCCCGGACCGGGATCTCCTCCGGCAGCAGGCCCTGGCCGACCGGAGTGAGCGGCAGTAGCGTGAGCAGGTCGTCGCGGTCTTGCGGGGAGAGAGGAGTGCGACGGGCCAGCAGGGAATCCACCACGGCGGTGGCGTCGGCGGCCCGGTCGGTGCCCAAGCGGAGCAGCCGCAGCGAGCCGGGCACCGGTGCCTTGGCCGCACCGACGGCAAGTACCGGCCGCAGGAAGGGGTCATCCGCGTCGATCCGGCGATGGCAGACCGGGCAGCCCGCATAGTCGGATCCGTCCCAGCACAGTCGGCACACCAGGTGTGCGCAGGGCGATACGGGGAACACCGTGCGCGCCTCGCCGCACAGCACACAGGGTTGGTCCGGCTGCTGCAGCAGGAAGGCGAAGACCCGGTTCACGTACAGAGCCTCGGTGTCCCGGGGCACGGTGCGCGGGAAGCGGCGGAAGAGCGGGATGTGGGTGCGGTTGGAGCCGAGCAGGTCATCGGCCAGCCCGACCAGGCGGGCGTGCGCGGCCGCCAGCTCCTCGGGGGCCAGAGAGCCGAGCGCCGCGTGCAGCGCGGGGGAGAGGACATGACCGCGGCCGAGTAGCTCGGCCTCGAGCCGACGCAGTGCCGGTCCTGTTCCGCCGCCGGACGCGGGCACCCTGTCCACGTACACGGTCTGGATACGGCGCAGCAGTACGGACTCGGCAGCGAGCAACAGGGGATTCCCCTTCACGACGACCCGGGACAGAAGAACGGGGACGGAGAGTGGGCGCGCTGAGACTTTTCGAAGAAGGTGAGAAGGATGCGCGCCGGGGAGCCGCCCCCGTTACCCCTGATCCCATCACAACCCCTCGCGAGCGCCAAACGAATTAACGGCGGGGTGCCACAAGAGCGTCCACCAGGGCCGTTCAGCACACAGCCGCTGAACTACGCACCGCACCGGGTGCGCACCCGGCTCCGCCATCGGCCAGCCGGAGCATCAGCTGCGGGAGACGCGGAGAAGGAGATCGAGCAGATCCAATCCCGGTTGTTCGACCACGCCCGGCTTCTGGTCGATGCTCTTGGCCCCCCAGGAAGTCGCTGCGCTCCTCGGCCGGTAAGTCCCGGACGAGGAGGTCGCCCCGGTTGTCTAGGCGCCTTCTGTCACGCCTGAGGGGCCGAGTCGTTGTGGGGCGCCGGGCGGCCAATCACTGAGTGCCACGAGCGGCAGAGCCTTTTGAACCACACCCGGCACCCTTGAGCGGGTCAACCACACGAAGAGCTCACCACATCCCGCAGGGAAGAGTAGGGAGCCTTTGTCAACCTGCCGTGGGTTTGGGGGAGCGGCCGCGAGGCGTAATCTCAGCGCTTGATTACGCGGGGCGGACGGGCCCGCCACGGCGTACGCTCTGCTGCCGGAGTCATGCCGGGATGATCCGGCATGCGACCAACCGCGAGGGAAAGCCGTTGGCTGTCGGTGTTCCATGCTGGAACGATCCTGGGATGACCGACAACCGTGACGCCGTCCTCCGCCTGTGGGGTCACCAGCTCTACGAGCGTCAGAGCGAGCCGCTCACCTGGGCGGAGGCGATCCTGGAAGCTACTGGTCGCCCGTCGACCGCCGTCACTGCGGCGATGTCCGGCCACCTCGACGCCCTCGCTGATTCCCCGTCGGACCGCGCACAGCTGCTGTTCCGTACGGTCGCGAAGCTGGCCGCGAACCTGCGGGGCGACGGCCTTTACGACGCGGACGTCGGCACCCGGATCGGCCCCCTGGCCCTGCGGTTGGGCGAGCTCGAACCACAGCTCGCTGGCCCGCTCGGGGACGCACTCGGCCACCCGCCGGACGGGCCGGCATCCGTCGTCACCGTCCACGCGGCCGAGTTGAGCGGGAACCGCACGAGGCGACTGCGGGCGATCGACGCTCTGCTGGAGTGGGCCGAGCTCGGCCATCCGCAGGCCCGGGCGGCTCTGTCCGAGGTTGCCTCAGATCACCGGACGCAGGACGTCACCGTCTGGACCAAGGCGCTCGACCGGATCGCCCTATTTGGTGACGCGCGTGTCGAACCGGGCCTACTGCGCGCGCTCGCCGACACCGGGCACCGCGGGGTGCGGTGGTCGGCGCTTGCCTGTGCGGAACTCGGCTTCCGCCCTGCCGTTCCGCTGATCACCGCGCTGCTGGAGCATCCCGATCCGATGGTCCGAGAGGGTGCCTGCGAGGCGCTCGGTCTCTTCCGGGAACCGGTCGCCGTGCCCGCCCTGGCAGCCCGGCTGAACGACGAGACCGCCTGGGTACGCAGCAGTGCCGCCCTGGCGCTCGGCCACATCGGCGGCGAACTGGCACTCGCTGCGCTCTGGCAGGCCATGATCGAAGGCCGGAATCCGAAGGCCAGCCATCTCGCCTCCGCGATCGCCGCCTTCGGCCCGCCGGTCGTGAACGACCTGATCGCCCTCACCGCCGATCCCGACCCGGACCTCCGAGCACTGGCCTGCCGCGCTCTCGGCTCCACCGCAGACGACCGGGCCCTGCCGGCACTGGAACGCCTCGCCACCCACGACCTTGCCACAACCACCCTCGGTGGCCTCGTCGCGACCGCCGCCAAGCAGGGCCTGCGGACCGCGCACCGCATTCGCGCACGCACGGCATCGACCTGAGGTCGACACTCGGCGCTTCGGCAACCGTGCCTGGTTTCCACCTACGCCGCCAGGCAGCTTTCAGGTCGGCGGGCGCAGGTGGACGATGTGGCCGATGTCCTTCAGGGCTGGTCCCTGTTGGTCTTGGTCGTGTGTGAGCGCTGCTGAAGCAAGGGTGAGCCGGGCGATCTGCTGGCGGAGGTCCTGGATCTCAGTGTTCTGATCGGCGATGGTCCCCGAACTGCTCCCTTGTGCTGTGCCCGCCGCCCCGTGGCAGCCGCGCCCTCCATCCTCACAGGCCCCGGTTGTGGGCCTGGCCTGCAGTTTCCGCTCAGCGGGCGGCTTGGCTGCCGCTCGTCTCAGGTGGCGGGCCCAGGGTGGGCATCCCCAGGTCGGCCGGTGCCGTACCACGAGGACACCGAGCCCGGCGGCCACGGCCAGACCGCGATGGCGGGCATCCACAGCGCGCCGAGTGCGGAGGTGACGCCGATGCCGCCGAGGACGGCCAGGATCGGGCCCGCGCAGCAGAGTGCGCAGGCGGCGGTCGCCGCCGCGCCGACGCCGAGTGTGCCCCAGGGCCTGAAGCGGCGGGGAGAGGAGGCGGTCATGCGGTGGCTCCGAAGAGGTCGGCCAGCATCCCGGCGGCGGACCCGGGCGCCCGCACCTCCAGCTGGAGGACGATCGGGGTCAGGTGCAGACGGAAGTCGAAGAAGGCGCAGCAGCCCTGCTCCGCCGCTGCGAGCGCGGCGACCTCGCCGGCCAGCTCGTCCCCCAGGGAAAGACAGGCGCACACCGTCGTCGATCTCCTCGCGCTGTTCGGCCTTGCCGACCAGCCGGCGCCACTGCTCGGTTTGCTCGCCCAGCTCGGCGCCGCCCAGGGTGCAGGCGACCGGGGCGTCCCGCCACGGCTGGGGCTCCTGGGAGAGGAGGGCCGGGGACAGCAGGATCGGCACGAGTCCGGCCGCGGCCCCCGGTCCGGGTGTGGTGCAGCCGCAGTCCCGGCCGCATGCTCCCGCGGGGGCGGGGACCGAGAGGTCGGCGTGGACGCTCGCGAGGTGCGCGGAGAACGCGCGCAGCTCGGCGACCCGGCGGTTGGTCTCGGCGATCCGGCCTGCGACCAGGGGCAGCATCCGGGCCCGAACGGAGGCGCACACCCCTTCCTCGCGGAGACCGAGAAGTTCGCGGATCTCCTTCAGGGCCAGGCCGAGGAGCTTGGCCGAGGAGATGAAGGCCAGGCGTTCCACCGCGTCCTCGCCGATACACGCGGTAGCCCGACATGGGCGAGCTGACGGCAGCCGTGGCGGATGCCGTCGCCCCGCTACTCGACCGGCCGTACGCCCTCTTCGGACACAGCATGGGCTCCGCCGTGGCCTGGGAACTCGCCCACGAGCTTCACCACCGCGGACTCCCGGGCCCGCGACGTCTGTTCGCGTCCGGCAGGGCTGCCCCCGGCACGGCGAAGACGGGGCAGCTCCACCGCCGGAACGACGACGCCCTGAGGGGTCGTAGAAGTACGAGGTGTCGTCCACGCGCTGCGGGGCGAGGTCCCGGTCAGTGAGCTGCTGGGTCAGGCGTCCGGTGTGCTCGTCGTAGACCTGAGTTCTGTAGACCTTCTTGCCCAGTGCGGCGCCGAACTCGAGCCGCTGGGGGCGGGAGAACGCGTCGTAGGAGGTGTTGGACACCAGGGCGCCGAGTGCGCCGCTGGTGCGGAAGGGAAGGTCGTCGCTGTTGTAGTTGGTGGTGACCCGTTCGGCGGGGATGTTGCCGATGGCGGGGTTCAGGGTCCAGAGCGTGGCGCCGGTCTCGTCGTTGTACCCGTAGGTCCAGGTGTACGTGCCGGCGAGACCCGTGGCTGCGGAGGGGATCGTGGTCGTGGTGGAGGTGGGCTGGTAGCGGTCGTTGAACGCGTCGGTCGCCGTCGTGTAGGCGGCGCCGTCCACGTAGCGGGTGCTGCTGGTGAGCTGCCCCTTGGCCAGCGTGTCGTACGTCCACTTAGCCAGTGCGATGTCGCCCTGCTGGACGGCGGTCTTGCGGCCGAGCTTGTCGTACTGCGTGGTCAGCGTGATGCCACGGGCGTCGGTGACCGAGGTGAGACGGCCCTCGTCGTCGTAGGCGTTGTGCGTGACGCCCTGGTCGGGGTCGTCGACCACCGTCTTCTGGCCGCGGCTGTCGAAGGTGTATTTCCAGACGTTGCCGTCGGGGTCGGTGACCGACGACGGCTCGTCGTACTTGCCGTAGGCGTAGATCGTCTTCTGCGACATGGTGCGAGCCGGATCGGTGTACTCCAGCAGCGCGGTCGTCCGGCCGCGGGCATCGGTCACCGTCGTCGACGCGGTGCCACCCTTCGGCGGGATCACCGTGGTGCGGTCACAATAGTGGGCGCGGAGTCACCATGCGGTCGACTGCCTCACCCCGGGGAAGGGCGTCGGCGCACCGCTGCGAGGAATGCTGTGATGAGGGCCAGTAGCAGCAGTGCGAGGCCTGCAAAGATCACAGGATTCACCCAGCCTGGCACCAGCTCGGTCCCCACACCGCCTGGCGTGACGCATTGAGCGCTGACCGGCAACGTTCACAGAGTCACCACATGATCGCCTGGGACGCCCATCGCCGCGCACATCTGGTCCGGGTCCAGGATGTAGAACCCCGACATCACGCCCCACGAGTACGCTCCGAACGCCGTTGCGCCGGCCATGACCGCCAGCAGGACGGAGGTGGCGAGAGTTGGCAGGCGCCCGACCAGGATCGGTCGCTGCTTGCGGACCCGTAGAACGAAGGCGATGACAGCGCCCAGGAAAACCCCGGGCGCCAGGAAGGGAGCAAAGAGCACAGCAAGGAACAGAAGATCAGCCACGTCTGCCCAGACATCACCCGAGGAGGAGCGGTTCCGGCGGAGGCGGTGACACTCACCAAGCTTCGCGCACCCTCGGTGACAGACAGAGCGCCGCCCATGTAACAACCACTGTGCTCCATGCAATCAAAACCGCAGTTCAGCGGCTGCTGCTGATGACGGCTATGTTGCTTCGGCTCAGATCTGCGGGCCGCCGTACAGCGCCCTGGCGGCGGCCCGAACGAATCCGCGCGATGAATGCGAGACCGAAGATGACCCGGCTCTGGCCGCCCGGCGAGAGCACCCGCCGACCGCTTGCCCCGCGCGTTGCCATACCCCGTGAGCGGGTCGACGCGGCCCGGATCGGCCGCCGTGTCGTACGGCGCCGAGCGAAGGGCAAGGACGCCGGAGCCGTCGCGGCGGCCCTCGATGACGCCCGGTTCGACGCACGGCAGGCATCCCGGCACGAGGACCTGGCCGACGACGTACGCGGCCCGGACGAGCTGGCGGAGTGGGAGCGCATCGAGCAGCTGCTCGCCCGCCGCGCCGGCGGGCACCCTCTACGACCCAGGCGCCGACTTCGTCGTCCGGGCGGAGCTCGAAGCCGACGCCGCGGTGGCCGCCGCGCGGGAGACCGACCTGCGCGAAGCCCAGCGGATTGCGGATCGCGCGCCGACGAGCTCCAGGCGCTGCGCGAGCTCGGCACCCTGGAGCAGACCAAGCTGCGGACCGGGGACGAAGCCGTCCGTGACGAGCTGACCCGGCGAGTCGGCGGGTACGTCCAGGGCGACGTCGACGGCTGGCTCGCCCACGCTCTGGCTGCGCACCGCGGGCACTACCGCGACCCGGCGCCCCGCGAGGCCGCCGCCAGCCTTCTCACCGCGCCGGTCCTCGCCCACGCCGCACTGCTCGCCGAACTAGGCCGTGTGTCGAAAGTGGATCTTGAGCGTTGGATGATCGCTGTTCATGGGGCGGGGAGATCTCACGGATGAACAGTGGGCGGTGCTGGAGCCGTTGTTGCCGAAGGGGAGGAAGCTGGGGCGGCCGCCCGTCTGGCCCCGGCGACGGCTGATCGACGGCATACGATTCCGGGTCCGCACCGGTGTTCCGTGGCGGGACGTGCCCGTCGAGTACGGACCGTGGGGTCGGATCTATGACCTGTTCCGCCGGTGGCAACGGGACGGCATCTGGCACAGGGTCTTCACGCGGCTCCAGTCTCTGGCGGACGCGAAGGGGGGCGATCAGGTGGGACCTGAGCGTCGACTCCACAGTGTGCCGCGCTCATCAGCATGCGGCCGGGGCCCGCAAGCAGGGTGATCTGCAGAAGGAACCGCCGGGCGGTGTGTTCACCGAGCCCGGAGATCATGGACTGGGACGTTCGCGCGGCGGGTTCACCACCAAGCTGCACTTGGCCGTCGAGCAAGGCCAACGGCCTCTGTCGATCGTAATTACGGCCGGGCAGCACGGGGACTCGCCGCAGTTCGAGCCCGTGCTGGAGAAGGTCCGAGTGCCCCGCATCGGCCCGGGCCGGCCACGCGTCCGTCCCAACCGAGTCCGCGCGGACATGCGTACGCCTCCCGTAGAAACCGCGCCTACCTGCGCCGCCGCGGAATCCGCTGCACCATCCCCAACAAGGCCGACCAGGCACGCAACCGCCAGAAGCTCGGTTCCCGCGGCGGCCGTCCCCCGCATTTCGACCCGGTCGACTACCGCAAGCGCCATGCGGTCGAGTGCGGGATCAACCGGCTCAAGAGACACCGGGCTGTCGCCACGCGATACGACAAGCTCGCCGTCCGCTATGAGGCCACTGTCCTCGTAGCCGCCATCAACGAGTGGCTGTGATTGGCACGTATCCCTAGAGCTCGTAGTCCCGAGCCAGCTCTTCCCAGCGAATGCTGCGAAGAGCAAGATCAGCGTTCTCACCCGACGGGACATCTGGGGTGGCCTGGAACCAGGCCACGATGAGAGCGGAGCGGTGCAGCACCGCGTCGAGTTCGGGGTCGACTGCTGTCGAGCCGAAGACACCGATGCAAGCCACGGAAGGCAGTACCTCAACTGGGCCGAAGGCGCCGGCGGTCTGGTCCGGGTACTCGCGGGAGGGCGGAACGAGATGAACCGGCGCGAAGGAGAACGCACGCTCGGCTTGTCGCAGGAGGCCGCTGACCGCCATGTCGTTGATGCGCTGGCACGGATAGCCCTCCAGCATCCCCCCGTAGGTCGTAGACATCCGCAGCTCGGTGAGTTCGATCGAGCGACCGGACGAGAGGGCTATGTGGCTCAGCGACATGCCGACACCCTATGCGCATGATCCGCTTCCGATACACGCCCTAGCCCAGGCCGTTGCCGTTCTCGCCCGCGCTCACCAGGACGCCGTCTGGAATCGGCAGCAGGTCGCCAATCAGCTCCGCTCGCTGCTGCGCGAGTACTTCCCGGCTGCCCTGGACGCGTGGCGGCACAAGGCGGGCGGACTGGCGCGGGCCGATGCGCGGAAGATCCTCGCTGCGGCGCCGACCCCGACTGCGGCCGCCGAGCTGCCGCTGTGGAAGATCAAGGTGATGATGCACAGCGCCGGCCGAAAGCGCGGCATCGACGAGGACGCCGAGCGTATCCAGAGGCTTTTCCGGCAGTCGGCCGCCCGACAGTTGCCGGCGGTGGAGGAAGCCATGGGTATCCAGGCCAAGGCGCTGTTGGCCCAGCTGAACGCGGTCTGCAAGGCCGTCGACGAGCTCGCGAAGGCGGCCGAGCGGACCTTCCGGAGCCACCCCGACACACCAGTGATGCCGAGCTTCCCCGGCATCGGCCCCAAAGTCGGCGCACGCCTCCTGGCCGAGATCGGCGACGACCGCAAACGCGTCGCTACCGCCGGTGGACTCAAGGCATACGCGGGAGCGGCGCCGATCACCCGAGCCTCCGGCAAGCACAAGTACGTCGGACGGCGCTTCGTGAAGAACAACCGGCTCAACCACGCCGGCTATCTGTGGGCCTTCGCCACCCTCACCCACTCCAAGGGGGCCAACGCCCACTACCGGCGACGACGCGAGACGGGGGACTGGCATGCCCAGGCCCTGCGGCACCTGTTCAACCGGATGCTCGGCCAGCTCCACCACTGCCTCCTGGCACGTGTCCCATTCGACGAAGCTATCGCCTTCCCCTCAGAGCCCCAGACAGCAGTGACAGCTACTGCATGATCACGAGGGCCCCGTCTCTCCGCTCCCGTTCGACGGGCGGCAAAATGTGCGGATGGCGAAGAGCGAGAAGGAACTGCTGGTTCTGCTGCGCGAGCTCGACGACCCGGAGCGGCTGGAACGGCCGCTCCGTTACGACCGCAGGTCGGTCGGCCTCAAGTTCGGCAGGCTGGGGGACGCGGATCGTGGTCTGCGTGAGCAAGTTCGGCTCTCTCGCAGAGGTCTGCGCAGACAATCCTGGGGCTTTCCTCGGCACGGCTGAGGCCCACGAGGAGGGGGCGCTGGACCTCGGTGACCTCGCCACCGTGGAGCGGGCGCTGGCCGATCTCTGCTACGTGAATGTCCCCGAGGAACTGTTGGAGAGCGACTACGAGGGCCCCAGCGCGCTGGAGAACTTTGCTGCACGGCCTACCTGGTGGACACGGTTCTTCGGCCTCTGGTGAAGCACCCGCCCGGCCTCCCTCACCACGAGCTTGTGAGCGCCCGCTGCGGCCGAGGATGACCTCTCGGCCGCGGAGTGAGAGGGGACCGACATCCTGCGGCTTGACGGCTTAACCGCATGAGGTGTCTTCCCCACGGGGAAGAGGGTCTTTTCCTCCAGTTCCCCGGCCGGGCTGCGCGGCGGGCCGGGCCGGGCCGGTCGTTCGTCGGCGGACCAGCGACGGTTGCCCAACAGGTCGCACTCAAGCCCGTCCGGCGTTGTCACCAGCTGCGGTCGCTGCTGCGTGAGTACTTCCCGGCGTTCTCGGAGGCGTTCAAGGACAAGCAGGGCGGTCTGGCCCGCGCCGACGCCCGCCGGATCCTGGCGGTGGCACCGACGCCCGCACTGGCCGCCAAGCTGCCGATCTGGCGCCTGGACGGCCATGATGAGCGGGCTGGCCGGCGCAGGAACATCGAGGCCGACGCCGAGCGACTGCAGCAGCTCTTCCGCCGCGAGGCGCCCCACCAGGTCCCGCTGGTCGAAGAAGCGATGGGCTAGCTAGCGGGTGCATCGGCTGGTTCGGCGGCGCCGAGCAGACGGAGCAGGCTGGCGTGCAGGACATCTCTGGCCACTGTCGCCGGCAGTCGGCCGGCGTCCTGCTCCGTGCTCGCCGTGTGCCCGAGCGAGATGGTCGAGGCGACGAGCCAGTCAACGGGTAGGCGGTCGTCGAATTCTCCGGCCTGCTGGCCTTGTTCGATCACCTGTCTGATCCGGTCAGCGACGGGCAGGTGTCGGTCGCGGTCGGTCTCCGCGCTGACGGGCTGGGTGCTGATCATCCGCAGCAGTACGGGGTAGCGCTCGGTCACATGGGCGCTGGCGTCGATCATGCGGAGCAGCGTTTCCGTTGCGGTGCCGGCGTTGAGGTCTACGGCGTCCATAGCGGCGAGGGCTTCGTCGGTGATCCGCTCGACCACGGCCAGCAAGAGCTTCTCCCGGGAGGGGAAGTGGGCGTAGACCGTCGGCCGGGTCACGCCCGCGGCCCCGGCGATGGCCTCCAGACCGGCGTCGGGATCCACGTTGAGGACCTGGGTCGCGGCATCCAGGATGGCGGCCCGGCTGCGAAGGGCGTCCGCGCGGCGGTTGCGGGCAGGAGGTGACTTCATCTCTTACATGTTGCCAAAATTCTCGGCCGCTGTATATTTGACAGCCCGTAAAAGATAGCGTCCGTACATCAACAGCGGGAGCGACATGCGACCACTTGGCAAAACCGACCCCGGGCAGTTCATCGCGGACTTCTACACCTCCTTGACCGAGGAGTTGCTGCAGTCGGACGAGGACGCAGCAGCGATCATCGACCGCTATCACACCCCGGACATCGTGGAGATCGCCGACGGTCACCGGATGGACCGCGACAAACTCATCGCGCATTGCCGTCCCGTGCGCAAGAACCGACCAACATTGCGCATGGAGGTGCACGAGGCCATCGTCGACGGCGACCGGCTCGCCGCCCGGTACACCATGCACTCCTCGCAACGCGGCAAGAACCTCGCCACCGAGGTCTACTTCTTCGGCCGGTTCACGCCGGACGGGCGTATGAGACAAGCCCACATGACCACCCGCACTCTTCGGGCCGACGCAAACAGCGGGCAGCAGGCGGTGACACCGTGACCGAGCGCGTCTACACCGTCAGGGGCATGGTCTGCGTCCACTGCGCGGAGTCGGTTGGCGAAGAGCTCGAAGGCATCGCTGGTGTCACGGCTGTCAGCGTGGACGTCGACAGCGGCACGGTTGCGATCACGAGCGATGAAGCGCTGGACACCGCGGACGTACGCGCGGCGATCGAGGAAGCCGGCTACGAGCTGTCTGCCGAAGGCGCGTAGACCCCAGGGCCGCAGCCACGCGGCAGTGACCCACCGTCGAACCGCACGCCGAAGTGTCCGAACGCCGGGCGCCTGACGGCCTCCGGTCAATCCGTCCGACAAAGCGCATAAATGCTGCACGTATGGAACTGACCGCGTCCCTCGCACCAAGCGGCAACGCCAGGACCGCCTCCGATAACCGTCACCGAGAGGGCTGCCATGAGACCCCACGTGAACTCGGACGAACTCGCCGCAGCGTACGCGCGACTGCACGGATACGGTCCCGAGTTCGGCGGAGACGAGGAGGGCAACCACGGGTTGACCAACCACGGCCCCATGGCTGTAGAGGTCATGGTCAGACGCAGGCTGGACATCGGCGTCCAGGGCTGGCTCGACCGCTACGTTCACCAGCTGGCGGAGCTTCCCGACGTTGGCGCACCCATCCAGCCCGACGGGTGGAGCGCGGCGCTCGGCCAGGCACGACGGCTGCCGGACTGGACGGTCTACTTCCAGCGAGAGCTTTCCGAACGCTCCTGGCAAGACGTGCTGACTGAGTGGTGGCCAAGGTTGCTACCGGGCATCGTCGCCGGCTCGACCCACGGCGTGATCCGGGTCGGTCACGCGGTCAGAACCCTCCGCGCCACTCCTGCCGCGCCGGTGCATCCGATGCTCGACGAGCTGGCGCACGGACTGGCGTTCTGGACGGCGCGCTACCGTGAGCTCGCCGGGGTGGTCACGCCAACGGGCTCCCTCACACCGCAACAGGCTGTGACAGCCGTCAACCGGCTGGACAACCAAAGGGGCTTCATCGCCCACCGGCTCGACCGCCTCGAGCGCAGCCCGGGCTGGACCGCGAGCCTACGCCTGCTGCAACCCGCCGCATCCACCGAAGAGGTCCCCGCACGGCTGGAGACGCTGGTCGACAGCGCCGCCAGGGCATACCTCGGGCTTGGCCATGCAGCTCCGGTCCTACTCGTCCACGCCGCGACCGCGCCCAACGCCGTCCTACATGTTCTCCCGGCCCTGCCGACAGAGCTGTGGCAGCGGAGCCTGACAGCTGCCTGGGCTGCCACAGCGGCGATCATCGCGACCTACGCACCGACCCAGTCGGCACCAGAAGCGGAGATCCTTGCGCGTCTACCCGAGCTCTCCCGCGAGGATGCGCTGTGCCGGGCAGCAGAGCACGGCGACGAGCACGTCCTGAAGTTCACCGACACCGCAGTCGAGTCCTACGACCGCACGGGCGACCCAGCGTTTCTCGCCACGACCAGCCTGGCTGGCGAGCTCATCGACCGGCCCTGATGCGGCTAGTGGCTCGTCACGCAGCCTTGGCCGGGTAATGCGTCCAGGCGCGGATGGGTGAGTCGGGGGCGAAGTTCGTCTTCGGTTCCGCGCGGGTGTTGCGCCAGCGGACGTAGGGGGTGATGGCGGCGTTCTGCTCGTCGTGGCTGCGATGGTCGGTGCCGTTGAGTGCGAAGTAGCGCAGGGCCGCGAATTCGGCCTCGATCCAGTGCAGCCAGGAGCCGTAGGTCGGCGGGCAGGCGATCGAGCACGGGCAGCTGGATCGGATGTGGGCTTTGCTGGACCACGTCATCGTCTGACGTGCTGACGCCCGGCCGACCGAATCGAAGAGGAGAGCCTTGTGGCAGCGGATCGGCGCCCCATGCACCTGGACGCGTACGAGGCCAGGGTGCGTAACGGGCCATGCTTCATCTGTGCGTTCGTGGCGGGCGAGCCCGGGCACGTGACGGTGTACGAGGACGACCAGCACATCGCCTTTCTCGACCGGTATCCCACCGTGCCGGGAAAGGTGCTCGTGGCTCCCAAGACCCACATCGAGCATGCCGTCCGCGACCTTGAGGAACCCGCCTATCTCGCGCTGATGTCGATGGTACGCAAGGTGGCGCTCGCGGTGGAGGCGGTCTTCAAGCCCGAGCGCACCTACCTGCTGTCCCTGGGCAGCCAGCAGGGCAACGCGCACCTTCACTGGCACATCGCCGGCCTGCCCCCAGGAACGCCGTACAGGGAACAGCAGTTCCACGCTCTGATGACCGAGAACGGCATGCTGTCCTACACGGACGCGGAAGCAGCGGCCCTGGGGGAACGTCTACGCGCCGCCCTCGCCGAAGCGTGAGTTCCCAAGCCGCCCGCGGGCGGGTTCGGGACGGCTACTGGCGGGACGGCTCTCCTACGAGCATCGTCGCCCCTCTGCCCGCCCGGCTGCGACGCGAGGGGGGTGGCCAGGGCGCCTTCCTGGCCACCCCCTGGTCAGCCGATCAGGCTGTGCAGCACCGGCACGGAGGCACCGGAGGCGAGGAGACCGGCGAAGGTCGCCTTGGCGAGGGAGCGCTCGGAGGAGTAGGTGAGGACGCCGATGCCGATGCCGATGACGACGGCCATGAACAGGATGAGCGCGGCGCGCTGGGACAGGAGCGGCGCGGGGTTGTCGTTCACGGGAATGTCCTCCAGAGGCTGGTTGTTCGAGCAGGCGGGACGCTGTGGGTGCTGACGTTCCGTTCTGGAGCGCAAGAGCTCCTTCACCCCCTGGGGCCATCCAGGAGTCGGCGGACAGCAGCGGCCGGGAAGAAAATCTGCGGAGGAACGGCGAAGGCCCGGACGCCCATCCGGCCCGGGCCCAACTAGTCCCTCCCGCTCTCGAAAGGGGGCCAGATACCTCCCGTCCGTACGGCCCGGGTGCAGCTGACCGGCGCGGAGACGATGCGTGAGGTGAACGAGACGCTCCGCGCGATGACCGGTGACCTGCCCCATGCTCACTTCACCGGGCCCGGCGTCGCCCTGGAGCTCACGCTCAGCAGGCGCCAGGACCTACCGGTTCACGCGGCGCACGTCGCCGGACTCACCCGGCTCTTCCGGCACGCCTCCGGCACCATCGGCGCCCGCGGCTCGCCGGGAGGCGGCCGGTGCTTCCACTGCGACGGGACGGGATGTGCCCGCCCGCTGTGGGAGCCGGCCGGGCTCGCGTGCGGCACGACGCCCGCGCCCCGGGTCGCCCTCCTGGACGGCGTGGGACACGGGCGGGTGGAAGGGCCTCGGAGGCTTACGCCGTCACGATGCCGGTTCCGAGCGCGACGAAACTCTCTAGCCTCGAAGTTTCGTGACGGTCCGCCGACGGAGTCGGTGGACCGTTCTTGTTGCTGTGGGCTGAGGCTGGGCAGGCCGAGGACCCGAGTGTCGTCTCGGGAGGGCGCCGGGTTCCACTGCTCCGGGTGTTGAGGTGCTGTCGTAGGGACGGGTGATTTCGCTGGTCAGCCGGGGTCGGGCAGTTGGGTGAGCCGGTCGAGGGCTGCGGTGATGTGACCGGTCCAGGGCCAGTGCCGTGCCAGGCGGAGGATCCGCCGACGGCCGGTGGTGACGAGCTGTCCGGCCGTGGTGAACAGGCGGAGCCGCAGACGGCGGGGTTCCCAGAGCCTGGCCCTGCCGGTCAGCGAGAGCATCGGCATCCAGGCCAGCAGGTCGAGAGCGATCTGCACGATCTCCAGCCAGATCCGGTTCTGGGCGGTGCGGTGCAGAGGAAGATTCCGCAGGCCGGTGGCCCGGGCGGCCCGGATGCGGTCCTCGGCCCTCGCTCGCAGCCGGTGACGGAGCTCGAGCTCGGCGATCGGCCGGCCGACGGTGTTGGTGGCGAAGCAGGTCAGCCGCATGCCGTCCGCGTCCGTGAGCCGCAACTGGGCCCCGGGGTGCGGCCGTTCCTTCCGGACGATCAGCCGCATCCCCTTCGGCCAGCCGTCCAGAACGTTGCCGGTGAGTTCGGCGACCCAGGCGCCGTCGCGAATCTCTCCGTCCGCCTCGACGGCCAGCGTCCAGGCCGACGCCGGAACCTTCAGCACATGCTGGTGGACCTGCTCGGTGATCACCATGCCGACCGAGTAGGACAGCCACCGTCCCCGCTGAGCGAGCCAGGCGACGAAGTCGTGGGTGTCCCCGCGGAGTCGGTGCGGATCAGTGTCCGGCGCCCGCGCCGGTACTTCGCCGGCAGCTGGGCCAGCGCCAGTCGGGTGGCGGTGATGTGGTCGGCGGCTGTGTTCGAGCCGGCGTTCCCGGGCCTGAGCAGGGCCGCCACCGGCTCACCGGTGCCGCCCGGTCCGTGGTCGACGAACCCCATCAACGGGTGGTGACCGTAGGTCCGCTTCCAGGTCGGGGCCGCGTCCTCCTTGACCGAGTGTGCGACCACCAGCACCCCGTCGAGGTCCACGGTCACCGACCCGCCCGCACCGGGAGCGTGGCCGCCGGCCAACCGCCAAGCCTGCTCACGTGCTTCGACCCGAGCCGAGCGGATGGCCGCCAGTGACTTCCCCTCGGAGCCGGCGAGGGTGTCGATCAGGCGGGAGACCGTCGGGTCGGAGGCCACCGGCCCGAACACGGCCGGCTCCGCCCGCAGCATGCCGACATCCGCCAGGCAGTCCCCGCCCAGCGCCACCGCCAGGGCCACATCCAGCAAGATCTTCCCCGGATCGTGCACCGCCCGCGGCTTCCGCCACGGCGTCAGCGCCGCTGACATCGCGGTGCCCAGGCCGACCTTGCGGACGGTCTCCACCAGCAGGACACCCCCGGCCTGCGAGACCACCGCCCGGCCGCCGCCCTCGACGCGGACACACGGGTACGACCCGATGCGCTTCTTCACCTGGAGAGTGCTTCTTCCCACGCAACCAACAGGACCCTCGACACGTCTCATCATTGCAGGTCAGGGGCGCTTTCCGCTTATTTGATCAAGCCTCGGACACCCCACCTCGTGAGAAGACGAGGTTAGATGGGCGTATGGCATCTGCGTACCTCGCTGCTTCGGGCTCGGCCTACTTCCTCCCCCACACCCTCGTGCTGCTGGGTGGCTCCGGGGTCCTGGCCTTTATGGCTCAACGGGCGTTCGCCGTGCGTGTGAGGGGAGTTCGGGTCACGGGAGTCTGTGTCAGGCACACGTTCGCCAAGGACGGCGTAGCCGTGATCGTGAGATATGAGGCCGCGTCGGGTGAGAAGTTCACATGCCTGAGCCAGCCAGCGGCCGTTGCGTGCGCGCGGATAGGAGAGCCGGTCGACGTCGTCTACGACCCACGTCGGCCCCAGAACGCCGAGGTGCCGCCGATCGGGTACGGCATGGCCTACATACTGTCGACTCTGGCCCTGCTGCTCGGTGTTCCTGGTCTCGGACTGCTGTATTGGATTGTTGGCGGCTAGCTTCGGTCATGCATGACGGCCCGTCAGCTCCTTCGGTGGGCCGTCTCCGGCGTTGGGAGTGGCTGGCGGTTTTCCGACAACTGTCCTCAATACGGACAGGGCGGTTCCGCCCCGGGACGCCTCTTCATCTGTGGAGTGCTTCTTTCCACGGCACGATCAGGACCCTCGACAAGTCCCATCTCTGCAGTTCAGGAGCGATTTCCACGTTCTCAATCACGTGCCGGACAGCTCACCTCGTGAAAGCGCGAGGCTAGAGGCGCCGCAGCAGCCGAGGCGACCAGGCAAATTACGAGCGCGGCCGATCAATCAGATGAAAGGCTTGGGCAATGAGTGAGCGCAACCGTGTCACGATCGATGACGTAGACACCCGAACTCCGGCCGGTGAGTGTCCGAACTGCAAGCTGAACGTGGCGTTCGACCATGTCAGCCGACGTGATGTCTGGCCGGCCTTGAAGGAAAGGCCCTTCGGCGCCGCCCGCTCAGGTGCAGATTTCAACGGCACCAGCACCATCCCGGAGCCGCGTCCCAAGGACGACGTTTTCCGCGTTGTCGAGCACATCCTGGTCTGCCAGAGGTGCAGGAAAACTGCCGTTGTGCATCAGCACTGGGGCCGAGGCCCGCCCGCAGGTGACGATCACGAGGCCATCGCCACAGCTATCAAGAACAGGGCATCCAAGCCTCGGTTCCTGGTCCTGGTGCATCCTCGGCGGTCGACGCAGACCCTGGACCAAGCGGCTCCGCAGGAAGTCCGCGACCTCTTCGACGAAGGCACCAGGTGCCAGGAAGCCGGCGCGCTGCGGGCAGCGGCCGCGATATACCGAGCGGCTGTTGAAGAGCTGTGCAAGGACCGCGGGGCCAGGGGCTCAAACCTCAAGCAAAAAATCGCCGACCTGCCCAACACGGGTGTACCGGCAGACGTCGTCCGCGACCTCGACGAGGCCCGGACACTCGGCAACTGGAGTCTGCACGACGGACTGGCCTTCTCCTACGAGGAGGTAGACGATGTGGCTTCACTGATCCAAGAAGCCGTATTCGTCGTCTACGTTCAGCCCGAACAGCGCGCCGCCTACCGTGCAGCACGTGAACAACGTCACCGTCAGGCACGCACTGGGGCATGAAACAGCACAGACGCCGCGAGTTCCAGCCGCCACGTCGGGTCGCGGCGACGCTGTCGGAGCCACTCGCTTCCGAGCCGACCTTGCACTGGCATCGCTGCACTGGCCGGACGACGTCCTCAAGCAGTTTCTCTTCGATCACGGAGACAACGGCGCCTTCGTGCACGACTACGGCGGCCTCGACCTGCGCCAGGTCAGGTGGCAGCTTGAGACCATCCCGGTCGCGGACTTCAAGGAGATGCCGGCCGGAGCATCCGATGCCAGCTGTATCGAGAGCTACGCCCAAAACCCGAGGTACTGGGTCGAACGTCGCCCTCACAAAGTAGGGCAGCACTGGGAGGAGCACGGGACGTACCTGCGCCCGCCCCTCTCCTCGAAGCACTCCTCAATCCACTGGTTATGCTCAAGTTCGCCAGGCACTCCGGTGCCGCCTGCTCGGCTGTACGACTGTGGTGGTGCCCTCACGACCGCACCGGCTCCCTCGGTGCCGGCGCGCGCGACCGTCGGCTCGGTCGTACGCTGTGCTCCACTGATCGCACCACAGCACGCACGGGGCGGAGTGTCAGAGGGGACTGAGACACTTGTGTGCATGGCACTGCGGTCACCGATCTACCTCGATACTGAGACCCTCCTCTCGCAGGCGGAGTACTACGAACTCGACATCCCTCGGCAAGCCGAGATCGTCGAGAAATCCATCCGGAGGCAGACCGGCGGCGGTAAGGTCGGCATGGGTGGGTTTGCGCTCGAAGGCTCCAAGGGGACCGATGTTGAGTTCCAGTCCACCTACAGCCTCGAACCCAGACAGAAGGCCACCTTCAGCAAGCTGATCGACGCGTTGATCAACGACGCTGGCGCGGTCAAAGTTGACCCAGACGGCGAAACCCCCCTTGTCCGGGATGACCTGGTGCAGATCGAGGGAACGACGAGAATCACCGCAGCCAGCCTGGCAGGAAAGATGTTCTTCATCCTTCGTCGGCTGATGGACACCGTAGAGGCAGACCTGGAAAGCCTGCGCACTCTCGAGCTTGACGACTTGCCATTCGCCGAGCAGTTGCAGCAGGTGTACCTCCGGAACGAGCTCCTGCCCATCCCCATCCTCCTGGAGCTGACCGGGTCGAACTTGCCGCAGAAGGTCTACATCAATGTGCCGCCGGACCACTTCCTGGGCGAGGCTTCAGCGAACCGTATCGAAGGAGAACTCCGTGTCCTGGGGACCGTCAGCAGGTTGATTCCAGGAGGCAGTGACGGTTACCTCAGCGCCGAACAGTGGCTCCTCCACGATCGGGAACACATGATGCGGCGCTTCATGATGCTTGACGTAGACGATCACGTACGAGAGTTGGTCAGCCACTTTGATCTAGACCTCCCAGCTGAGGATGTCCACTCCCATATCGCCAGGCCGGCCATCATCGTGGACGCGATCGGGCTCTACTGAGCTGCAAGACTCCTTCTGATCTGCGAGGAGTTGCTTCGTGGAGCGGCCGTCAGCACCGCCCCGACGACCGGATCCACGCCCACCGCACCCCCAGCTCGCGCAGGAACGCGGTCAAGGGGCCTCGCCGGGCCCGGTGGCTGCGGGCGCGCCCGCCCACGCGACGCCGAGTTCGGCGAGTGCGGCGATGTCCAGGAGCGCTCTTTCTGATCAGTGGATGGTGGGGTGGGCTGAGCTGATCAGTTTGGTTTTGGGATGGTAGGGGTTCGGGCCGAGCTATAACGGCTTGGGCGATAGAGGGACCGGGGTTTCAGTTCTCTGCGTTGAGCTGCTGTTTTGTCAGATGGAGTGGTCGTTGGTCAGGTGTGGTCAGATACCGGGCGTGTTGATCAGGTTCGTTGAGTGTTGCTATGTGCTGGCGCGGTTGTAGCGGCCGGGTGCGTGGCTAGTAGTGCTTGGTCATGTTGGTGCGGGGTTCGGCATGTCGCGGTGACAGGTGGGGCAGGCGCCGGTCCAGGTCGCGAGAAGTTGTTGTAGCTCGCGGACGACTCGGTAGAGGCTCAGGCCGGCGCCGTCTCTTTTGGGGATCTGTTGAGTCGCTGGAGGGTGCAGAAGGCGTGGGCGGCCGAGACGAGGGTGACGTGGTGGTGCCAGCCTGGCCCAGGTTCGGCCCTCGAAGTGTCACAGGCCGAGGGCCTGTGTCATCTCGCGGTAGTCGCTCTCGATGCGCCAGCGGAGTTTCGCGGTGCGCACGAGGACGGGCAGTGGGGTGGTTGCGGGCAGGTTGGAGAGCCAGAACTGCATGGGTTCGTGCTGGTCGGCAGGCCATTCGGCCAGCAGCCAGCGGACTGGAAGCTCGGCGGTGGTCGTGGCCTTGCGGATCTCGCGCCCGGCGGGCCTGATCCGCAGGGCCACGAAGCGCGAGTACATGCGTTTGTGTCCGCTGCGGCCACTGCCCGGCCTCGATCCCTCCCTCCACTGCACCGGCCGAGCGGCGCGTTTCCCGGCCGAGATGACCAGGCTCTTCACGGTCTGCGCGGGCTCGGGGTAGGCCGGGACCGGCCGTCGGCCCAGGCCGGAGTAGGCCGGGGTGCACGGCTGTGCATGTTCGGGTTGTGCGGTGGTCGTGGTCGAGATGCCCACCACGTAGTCGAGACCGCGTGTCTCCAGACCGAGCCGGAAGGCGGCGGTGTCCCCGTAGCCGCCGTCGGCGATGACCCGGGGCACGTCGATGCCCCAGGACCGTGTCTCGTCGATCATGTCCAGGGCCAGCTGCCACTTCTCGACATGGCCGACCTGGGCAGGGATGGCGCACTTGTCACGGTGGGCGACCTTGGCCGGATCGGCTTTCGGTGAGGCGGGATCCCAGCTCCCGGGCAGGAACAGGCGCCAGTTCAACGCTGAGGAGGCGCCGTTGGAAGCCAGGTGAAGCGAGACACCGGCCTGGTAGTTGGTGACCTTGCCCGCCGTGCCGGTGTACTGCCGGGTCACGCACGCGGACGCGTCCCCGTCCTTGAGGAACCCGGTGTCATCGATGACCAGCGCGGTGGGCTTGATGACCGGCTGCATGCGCCAGGCCAGCCGGGCCCGCACATGCGCCGCATCTCACGGGCTGGACGTGACGAAATGGGCCAGCGCCTGCCGGTTCCCGTCCTCGCCCAGACGGGCGGCCATCGGCTCCACCGACTTCCGCCCGCCGTCCAGAAGCAGCCCCCGCAGATAGACCCCGCCCCACCGCCGCTGATCCGCCCGCGAAAATGGCTCGAACATCTCCGCCGCGAAGTCCTCCAGATCACAACGGACCGCAGCCAACTCCTCACTCAGCACACCCAGTCAACGACACGGCCGATCAAGAAGACACGCCATCGCAGGCCGCACATGACCAAGCACTACTAGCGCAGCGCCTGGAGCTCGTCGGCGCGGGCCGCGATCCGCATCGCTTTGCGCAGCTCGGCTTCCCGGGCGGTGGCGGCCGCGGCGTCGGCTGCGAGCTCCGCACGGACGACGGGGTCGGTGTCCGGGTCGTACACGGTGCCCGGCGGCGCGGCGGCGAGCATCTGCTCGATCCGCTCCCACTCCGCCAGTTCCGTCGGGCCGCGAAGGTCGTCGGCCAGGTCCTCGTGCCGGGAGGCCTGCCGTACGTCGAACTCGGCCGCATCGAGGGCGCCCACGACGGCGCCGGTGTCCATCCCCGTCGCCCGGCACCGTACGACGCGACGGCCGATCCGGGCAGGGTCGACCGGCTCCCGAAGTACGGCAACGCGCAGGGCGAGCGGGCGGCGGCCGGTACGCGGGGTCGGCGAAGGCGTGGTCATCTTCGACCTCGTCTTCGTGGTGCGGATTCGGTGTCTGTCACCGAAGGTGCGCGAAGCTTGGTGAGTGTCACCGCCTTCGCTGGAACCGCTCCTCCTCGGGTGATGTCTGGGCAGACATGGCAGATCTCCTCTTGTTTGCTGTGCTCTTTGCACCCTTCCTGGCGCCCGGGGTTGTCCTGGACGCTGCCATCGTCTTCGTCCTACGGGTCTGTAAGCAGCGACCGATCCTGGTCGGGCGCCTGCCAAACCTCGCCACCTCCGTCCTGCTGGCGGTCATGGCCGGCGCAGCGGCGCTCGGAGCGTACTCGTGGGGAGTGATGTCGGGGTTTTACATCCTGGACCCGGATCAAATGTGCGCGGCGAAGGGCGTACCTGGCGATCACATAGTGACGCGATGGACGTTGCCGGTCGGCGCACAGTGCGTCACATCGGACGGTGTGGGAACCGAGCTGGCGCCAGGCTGGGTGAATCCTGTGATCTTTGCAGGCCTCGCGCTGCTGCTACTGGCCCTCATCACAGGATTCCTCGCAGCGGTGCGCCGACGCCCTTCCCCGCGGTGAGGCGTTCGACCGCAGTGTGCCTCGGCGCCCACGAGGCACCCCCACGCTCTGCGAGCGGTGCAAGGGGCGGGCCTTCGCAGCCGAGCTGCTCGCACAGTCGGTTCGGGCCGGCATCGAGCGCCACCACCAGGAGGGCCAGGACCAGGAGGGTCAGGACCAGGCAGAACCGGGGCGGAAGCCCGGCCGGTGGTTTTCGCGCTGGCGCACCTAAGCACATCCGGGCTCGGCAGCGATTGCCCACTGTTGGAGTGATGGCCCGAGCCGGTCGGCGCGGATGAGCACCCGGCGATGGCCGACACGCGAAAATCACGGTGCTGCGTCCGGGCCCGGCCCGTCTGGCGTCAGCGCCCCGCTGCAGTGTCCCGGAAGCCGTCACAACGCCCCCGGGCAGCTTCAGCAACCACCACGGCCGACCCGAAATGTGGCGCTCCTCGCCAGCCGCGCGCACCGGGCGGCCGTGGTGCAGCGCGGCGCTCAGAGAATGGCCTGGGGCACAGCAGCAGGCCCGCGGCCCCTTCGCCCTCTCGCCCGTGCAGCGCGCCCCGGATTTGTCCCCCAGGCTCTCCGGGGAAGGACGCGCCCAACCTCCCCAGGTCACGCATCTCTCCCCGGCAGCGCCACCCGCATACCCGCTAACCCACGGTCACGCCTGAGGTGGGGCCTGCGCGCCACGGCGACCCTCACACGATCCCTCAGACTCTGCGGCAAGGGTGCAGTGAACGGCCCCCGCTTCCACCTCGCCGCTGTCCTAGTTTGGGCCCGTCGCTGAGCATGGTGGTGCGCAATGGCAGGGCATGGTGCTCGGTCGCTGAGAGCGAGCCGGACACCGAAGGCGGCGATGACTGTCCCAGTGATCCGGGCGAGCATACGACGGGCCTGAGGCTTGCGCAGCCAGCCCTACGGTGTTTCGTCCCCGGCCATGCTGGCTCGTACGGACTACGGCTACGCACGCTTCCTCGGCCGGCACGGCGAGGACCAGGACGATGGTGCTGAGGGCGGCGAAGACCCGCCGGTGACGGCCGGTCCGCACGAGGTGTCGGCTGGAGCACGACCACGGCGACACCCTCGGCGCCCCCGTGGGCACCGACGAGAACGGCCGAACTGCGCACAACGTCCGGCGCCGTCCTTCTCGCCTGGGACGGGGGGCGATTCCGGGCAGCGCGCCGTCCACAGTTTCTCGTCAACCGTCGGCAGGGCGGGGCGGAGAGGGGGCCGGCTGCGCGACGGGCGGTCGGGCTCCGGCAGGGCAACGTACCTCCTTCGTGTACGCCGGCGCGTGCCTTGCATTCCCGGTTGCAGAACAGTGGCCTACGGCCGGGGCGTATGGCACTCGGGTGGGAGCGGGGTTACGAGGTTGGTGGTGAGGGCTGGTTCGGCTGGTCGCCGGCAGCCGGGGCGCGCAGGTCCAGGTTTGGCTCTATGCGGCGTCGTCTTCGCTGGTGTTCTGCAGGCCGAAGTCGAGTTTGCCGGCCGCTTCGAGCCGGGTTTGCGCTGCACAGCGTGCCGCGTCGGCGACAACGTCGCCCCGCTCGGCGATCAGCAGGTCGTATATCGGTGCGGCGCTGGTGCGGGAGGCGTCCATGTGCGGTGTCCGTTTCCTCGGAGCGGTGCCAACAGGGGGAGGGGGCGGGTCAGCTGCAGCTGCCGGCCAGGACGGAATCGTCCAAGGGGCGAGCGCCTGGCAACTGGTGCCGGGCGGCGATCAGGGCGGCGTCGATGTCCCGGGTGCCGGTGGACACGCACAGCGTGTAGGCGATGTCGTCCATGCGCTGGCGCACCCGGGCGCTGTCCGCTTCGCCGGCACCCACGGCTGCGAGGGCCTCATAGCTCTCGATCAAGTCCCGCAGCACCGCGGGATGGGCCATCAACATCACAGAACCCCTTCTTCCACGTCGGCACCGGCTTCGGAGCCGTGCACCCCCTTACCCGCTTCCGCGGCCCCGCACGCTCCTCCCGTCGCGCAGAAACCAGCGCCTTGCGGGAAAGCGGCATGGCGCGGCGAGTGAGAATCGGGGGCGCGGCCGCTGGTGGTTGTTCTCGAGCTGGTCAGGCGTCACGAGTCGGATCCGGCCATCTGTGACAGATCCCTTCGTTAACGATTGCCCTTTATGTGGCTCTTGTCGCACGCTTTGTGTTGATTTTCGGTGTGTGGGATAGGGCTGGTTTCGGGAGCGTGTGCGGGGGGATTTCGGGGGCAGCCCCCCGGCTTTTGTGTGGGATCTGTGTCAGCTTGTCGGCGCCTGGTGGCCGCTGGGGCTGCTGGGGTCGTCTTCCTGTGGGGAAAGTTGATGTCTTCACGTGCTTTTGGCATGCCCTCTCGGCGTGCCCGCACGACCGTGCGCCATTCGTTGACCGCGACTGCTGTGGTCCTCGCGCTGGGGGTGGCGGCTCTGCCGGCGGCCGCGGCCGATCAGCCGGACGCCCCGGTTTCCGTATGGGGAAAGAAGGAGCAGAAGCTGGAGCGGCCGCAGGTGAAGTCCGGTGTGAACCGGGCACCCGCGACCGAGCCGTCGGGGAAGCCTTCGGGTGACCGCGCGGCATGGCTGGCTGCGGAGCGGGAGCGTACGGACCGGGCGAGGGATACGGCCGGTGCGGCCGCGCTGGCCCGCAAGCAGAACAAGACTGCCCCGTCTTCGGCCCCTTCGGTCTCGGCGGCCGAGTCGGGTGGAGTGGTGCCGCTGGTGTGGGTGCCGCGGGGCCAGGGCGACGTGCCCTGGCACCGGATAGCGGACACGCGGCTCACGGACGCGCTGGTGGCGCGGGTGGACTACTCGACGGGCAATCTGATGCTCGCCGGTACCGACTTCGATATCGCCGGGGTGGGGCAGAAGCTGCAGCTGGCCCGTACGTACAACTCGCTGGACGCACCGGCCGGGGCGATGTCCCAGCGGGCCTGGTTCACCTACGAGCGGCGCCTGGACACGTTCTTCACCGACGAGGTCGACTGGTACGACTCCACCGGTGCGACGGTGTCGTTTACGAAGACGAGCGACGGGTCGTTCAGCACTCCGGACGGGTACTCGCGTGACCTGGTGGAAAACAGCGACGGCACCTACACGCTGACCGACCGCAAGTCCGGAACGAAGGACACCTACACCTCCTCCGGGACGCTGTCGAAGGTCACCGACCGCAACGGCGGTGTGATCACGGTCGCGTCGCACGGCGAGGGCGCCGGGTTCAAGATCACCGAGAGCCGGTCGGGGCGGTGGGTGGACGTCACCAACGACGGCGGCGGCTGGTGGCACGCCACCGACCACACCGGCCGCCAGGTCTCCTACCACCTCGACGACCAGGACCGCGTCCACAAGGTCACCGACACCAACCTGGCCACCGTCACCTACGACTACGACTCCTCGGACCGCATCGCGCAGGTCACCACCCAGGAAAACCGCGTCACCCGCTTCACCTACGACAGCGCCAACCGGGTCACCTCCATGACCAGAGCCGCCACCGAGGGCGGCAGCACCGGCCCCACCTGGACCTACGCCTACTCCGCGTCCTCGGCCACAGCAGCCGGGACCACGACGGTCACCGACCCCGAAGGCGACGCGACGAAGTACGTGCACAACGGCGACGGGGAAGTCACCAAGGTCACCGACCCGCTCGGCCACTCCCGCTCCACCACCTACCAGGCCCACATGGCCACCACCGCGGTCGACGCCATGGGGGCCGGATCCGACCCGGGCAACACCACCACGTACGGGTGGGATGCCCGGAACAACCCGACCTCCGCGACCCTGCCCAGTGGTGCCACGGCCCAGTTGACGGGGTGGCTGACGAAGGCGGGCATGGACGTCCCCGGGACTCTCGACAGCCCGGACGACAGCAAGACGAACTACGCCTACGACGCGGTCGGCAACACCACCTCCGTCGCCGTCACCGGCACCGGGGGCGGCACGACGACCGCGGAGTACAACCCGTCCACTCCGACGTGTGGCGGGTTCAAGGGTCAGAAGTGCTCGGTCACCGACGCCCGGGGCAAGAAGACGTCGTTCACCTACGATGCCAAGGGCAACCTGACCAAGATCTCCCCGCCCGCCCCGCAGGGCGCGACCACGATCACCTACGACTACGCGGGGCGCCCGGACGTGGTCAAGGACGGCCGGGGCATCCAGACCGTCTACGTCTACGACGACCGCGACCGCGTCACCAAGGTCTCCTCGACCAATGCCACCATTCAGTACGCCTATGACGACGACGGCAACATGACCTGGCGCAAGGACGCCACCGGGGAGACCGATTACGCCTACGACCCCCTCTCCCGCGAGATCTTCCGCTCCCTGCAGGACGACTCCGAGGCGACCCTCGCCTACACGGCGGCCGGGGACCTGGACACCTATACCGACCCCATGGGCGCCACCCGCTACACCTACGACGACGCCGGACGCCTCGAGTCACTGAAGGACCCGGCCGGCCGCACCACCACCTACACCTACAACAACAACGACAAGCGCACCCACACCAACTACCCCGGCGGCACGGTCCAGAAGGTCACCCTCGACGAGGACGGCAAGCCCACCGCCATCAAGACCACCAACGGCAGCGCCACCCTGATCGACCTCGCCTACACCTACACCACCGGCGCCGGCGACCCCGGGACGAAGATCTACAGCCGCACCGACGCAGCCACCGGCCGCAAGACCGCCTACAGCTACGACAGCGCCGGGCGCCTGTCCTACGCCAAGGAAACGAACACGTCCTCCGGTGCCCGCACCGCGTCCTGGCTGTACTGCTTCGACAAAGCCGGCAACCTTACCCACCAGGACACCACCGCCACCTCCTGCCCCACCAGCCCCACCTACGGCTACGACGACGCCTCCGAACTCGAATCAAAGAACGGCTCGACCACCGGCTGGACCTACGACAAGGCCGGCAACGAAACCAGCGCCGCCCCGGCCGGCGGCACCGCCCGCACAGGGGAATCCTGGTCGGACTACAACCAGCTCACCAGCATCACCGCAGGTGGGACCACCTACCAGGCCAAGCACGCCGGAACCACGAACGACGAGCGCACCAAGCTCGGCGACACCTGGTTCCACCACACCCAGCTCGGCCTCGCCTCCACCACCACCGGATCCACGGACACAGGATTCGTCCGTGAACCCCGGGGCACCCTCAACTCCATGACCCGCAGCGGGAAAAGCTACTACTACCTCACCGACGCCACCGGCAACATCCTCGGCGCCGTCGACCAGGCAGGCACCCGTACCCAGACCTACGCCTACACCCCCACCGGCACCAGCCGCACCACCCCCACGGAGACAGTCCCCCAGCCCTACCGTTTCGCCGGCGCCTACAACGACCCCACCGGCCTCTACAAGATGGGCGCCCGCTACTACGACCCCACCCTCGGCCGCTTCACCCAGCCCGACCCCTCCGGCCAGGAAACCAACACCTACCTCTACGCCACCGGCGACCCCATCAACCACACCGACCCCAGCGGACTTTTCAGCGTCGGGGACGCGCTGGGCGTGGCCGGCGATGCGATCACGGGTGTGCAGCACCTCGTTGACGGAGACTCACGTGCCCTTTGGGGCGACGTTGCCGGAGTTGTGTTCGGAGGCCTGGCCGGCATGGCCTGCGAATCTGCTGCAGTGGCAAGTGCACCCGAAACGGCTGGAATGTCGCTCAGTGCGTCACTTGAATGCTACGCAATCGGCTGGAGTGTGGGCTCGATAGCTTCCAACGCCGTCAGTTAATCACCTGCCTCACGTGGGCCGAGAGCTAACGCTCTCGGCCCACCAAAATTGAGACCATAAGGAGCCTCATGCCTCACGTCGGATGGACAGTCGAGCAGCAAGCAGCCGTTAAGCGCTACTGGCTATTCACTAACATCTTTGCAGTTGCCGCAGTTGTCCTGTCATTCATTTTTATTCTTTCCGGTAATGCGGGGGGATGGATCCTTCTGGTAATGGCCGCTTGTATCTGGGGTGCCTGTTTTCTTTTTATTCGCAACAAGATGAGAAGCCGACCCTGAGCTTACTCCGGGGCCCTTCGGAGGTGTATGGGCAACCAATTTTCCAAGCGCCTGCCCGGGGAGCGGGGGCGAGGGTAGGGAACCGGGGTGGCGGACAGACAGGTGTGAGTGGGTTACCACACCGTCGCCCATATTCATCCCGACAAGGCAGGGGGCCGCTGAATCATGGGACGTCTCGGACAGTCTGGTCAGCAACAGGCGAAAATCCACATGCTGTATGTGATGTCCTCCATCGCTTTCGGAGTCCTCCTCATCTCCGGAATCGCTTTGGGCATCATGGGGAACGCTGCGGGCTGGATCCTGTGCGGAGTAGCAGTGGCCCTATGGCTCGGCCTGTACCTCACCCTCAAGTACACACGGCAGGCGCAGCCCTAAGAACCGCTAACAGAAGTGTCTGATGGTGTGACTGTCGGCTTGATCGCTCGTTGGTTGGTGTGTGGGGAAAAGGGAGTCGCGTCCGTGGGTCGTCTCGGACGAACTGTGGTCGTTGGTCGAGCCGTTGTTGCCCGCGCCGGGGCCGAAGTTGGTGGCGGGGCGGCCGCGGGTGCCCGACCGGCAGGCGTTGTGCGGGATCCTGTTCGTGCTGCATACCGGCATTCAGTGGGAGTACCTGCCGCAGGAGCTGGGGTTCGGTTCGGGCATGACGTGTTGGCGCCGGCTGGCTGCCTGGAACGAGGCCGGTGTCTGGAATCGACTGCACCTCGTGCTCCTGGCCAGGCTCCGGGCGGCGAAGCAGCTGGATTGGTCGCGGGCGGTGATCGACTCCTCCCACGTGCGGGCCGCTCGACGCGGCCCAAAAGCGGTCCCAGCCCGGTCGACCGCGCCCGACCGGGCAGCAAGCACCACGTCCTCGTCGACGGCCAGGGCATCCCGCTCGCGGTGTCGCTGACCGGCGGGAACCGCAACGACGTCACCCAACTCCTGCCCCTCCTGGCGAAGATCCCGCCCGTTCCGGGAGCGGTCGGCAGGCCCCGCCGGCGGCCCGACATACTCCTCGGCGACCGCGGCTACGACCACGACAAGTACCGCCGACTCGTCTGGGCACAGGGCATCAAACCCGTCATCGCCCGCCGCGGTGTCACCCATGGATCCGGCCTCGGCGTCCACCGCTGGGTCGTGGAGCGCACCATCGCCTGGCTCCACGGCTTCCGACGCCTCCGCATCCGACGGGAACGACGAGACGACATCCACGAAGCGTTCCTCGGCCTCGCCACCTGCCTCATCACACACCGGCACGTGAAACGCCTTTGTTAGGACCTCTAAGTAATGACCCGACCGTGCTCTCGTCCCACGAACGGGAGCGCGGTCGATGGTCGGCAAGTCGCGGCCACACCTCGGCTTCGGACCACTCGGCCAGGCGGCGCCAGCAGGTCATGCCCGAGCCGAAGCCGAGTTCCTGCGGCAGGTGTTCCCAGGCGAACCCGGTGTGCAGGACGAACAGGATGCCCTGGAACACGAGCCGGTCCGGATGCCGCTTGCGCCCAGGGTGCCGGGTCCGGCGCTCAACCTTGGGCAACAGCGGCTCGATCACCGCCCACAACTCGTCATCGACTTCCCACGGCTTCGGCCGGCCGAGAACGCCGAGCTGCGGAGGGCGAACGAGATCCTCAGGGCGGCCTCGGCTTTCTTCGCGGCCGAGCTCGAGCGGCCGTCGAAGCGCTCGTAGCGTTTATCGACGAGCACCGGCAGGTGTTCGGGGTCAGCCGATCTGCAGAGTCCTCACCAGCCACGGACTGAAGATCGCGACGAGCACCTACTACGCCGCCAGGAAGCGGGCGCCCAGTGCACGGTCGGTGCGGGATGCGGAGCTGAAGACGCAGGCCAGCCGGGTCCACGCCGACAATTTCAGCGTCTATGGGGTGCGGAAGGTCTGGAGACAGCTGCACCGCGAAGGCATACCGGTGGCACGCTGCACGGTTGCCCGGCTGATGCGCGACCTCGGTCTGCAGGGCGTCCGCCGGGGCCGTGGCATCCGTACCACCGTTTGTGACGACGGCCACGACAGGGCGGATGACCTGCTGGAACGCGACTTCACCGCCTCGCGTCCGAACGAGCGGTGGGTCGCTGATTTCACCTACGTGGCCACCTGGTCCGGGATCGTCTACATCGCCTTCGTCGTCGACGTGTTCTCCCGGGCGATCGTCGGCTGGTCCGCGGCCACCAGCAAGCGGGCCAAGCCTGTCCCGGACGCTCCCGACATGGCGTTGTGGCGCCGTGACCGCGCCGGGAACCCGGCCGGACCTGGGCTGATACATCATTCCGATGCGGGCAGCCAGTACACGTCGTTCGCCTTCACCGCCCACCTCCTCGAGGCCGGCATCGACGCCTCGATCGGCACCGTTGGCGATGCCCTGGACAATGCCCTCATGGAGTCCCAGATCGGCCTCTACAAGACCGAGCTGATCAAGCCTCGCAAGCCCTGGCATGGCCTGCCCGACGTCGAGCTCGCGACTGCCGAATGGGTCGACTGGTTCAACAACCAGCGTCTCCACACCGCGATTGGGAGCATCCCGCCCCACGAGCACGAGACCAACTACTACGCTCAACACCAGCCCCACCCGGCGGCTGGAGCCAACGCAGAGAGCCTCCACCGATCCCGGAGCGGTTCAGAGCTATGAGTAGTCGTATGGGGATTGTGGCGGCAGTCGTCGCTTGTGCGGGAACCGCCCTTGTCGCCGGGAGTCTGTCGACGTCGGCGACCGCTGCTGCGCCAGCGGTCCAGATTGTGAAGGCGACAGCGTGGCCCGGGCAGGTTGCCATGGCTACCTGCCCCACCGGCTTTCACTTGACCGGTGGCGGGGGCGATGCTCACGGGGCCGCTCTGATCGTCTCCCGGCCGTCCGACGACGGTCAGAGCTGGATCGCTCTCGCCAAAAACGTGGGCGCCGAGACCGGACTTGATGCCCAGGAAGACACCACGTCCTGGGCAGTCTGCTCCGAAGACTGATCTGTCCACACTTGCGGCTGGCCCCGGACGCTTGCGCCTGGTTCCTTCCGAAGCCCGTCAGGGGTCTCGCCGCGCACCGTCGCCAGCAGTACGAGACCCCGGGCCCTGTCGGCGGGCCTGGGGTCTCGCGGGGTGGGGGAGGGGCCGGAGGTTGTCTCCGTAGCCCTCCCGCTCGGAGGGTGGGCCGAAGTGCTTGATGGACCAGCACGAGCAGTTCGCCCCCTCGAACAGCTCCTCGTCACACTCCTCGTGGTGCTCGCATACCGCCCGCCTCGCCGGGGTCGCCGACGGCGTGGGCTGAGCGGCGGCCTCAGCGGTCGGAGCCGGGCCTGCCCAGGCCATGCCCAGCGCGGCGAGGGCGGCGAGCTGCTGCTGTCCTTCGACATGCAATCGAGTCGTTTGACAGGCAACTCAGCCGTCTCCGGCTTCCGCGTCAGTGACCTCGGTCAGTTTCATGCAACGGGCGCGGCGCGTTTCAGGCGCCGGCTTGCGAGAAGACAGTGACGGTGTACGGGCCTGCTCTTATCTTCAGACCATGACCGTAACCGCACGGCGGGAGTTGGTGACCCCGGCAACCCGCAACGCTTTCCGTTCGCTGGCCACGGACTTGACCGTCCGGATCGTGGCTGAGCTGTGGGAAGACCACGGGTTCGCCCCCATCCCGCCAGATGAGCTGAAGTACCAGGATTCCGGTCAGCGGCGTACCGAGTTCATGCTCTACGCGGAGGGTGTGGACTGGCCGGATCCGGACCAGATTCGGCGCGTGCTCCTGGTCTTCGAGGACTTCATCCGCGCGTACCGGAATCCGGATGACCAGGGCACTCCGAAGTGGCTTGCCGACATCAGGGTCCGGTTGGAGCGCGACGGCTTCGCTCTGGACACGCACGGGAAGATCTCCTGGTCGAAGCCTCCTGTGCTGGCACGTGATCTCAGCGGGCTGAGCGATGCTTCCGGCATCACGATGGAGTTGGAACGCATCCGGCGGGACCTGACCAGCGACCCCCATGGGGCCATCGGCGCGGCCAAGCAGCTCATCGAGGCCACGGCGAAGACCGCTCTCGAAGAGCTGCAGATCGAGGTTGATCGGCATGCTGCTCTCCCGGCACTGATCGGCACGGTCCAGAAGGCGTTGAAGCTTGATGCTGGCTCGGCTCCTGATGGGCCCGACGGCAGTAAGGCTGTGAAGAAGATCCTTTCAGGCTCGGTGAACATCGCAGTCGGTGTGGCCGAACTGCGTAATCAAGGCTTCGGTAGCGGTCACGGCCAGGCGAGCGCACCCTCTGGGCTGGGCGTGCGTCATGCTCGCCTGACGGTCAATGCTGCCGTGACCTGGTGCGAGTTGATCCTGGACACGCTCTCGGATCCCGCTGCTCCGTGGCGCAAGGGCACGGTCTCACCGTCCTGACCGCCAGGAGATGGCAGCGAGAGCGCCGCTGAAGGAATGGGTGAGCTTGGCGGTTGGGGGTCACACGCCAGGTACGGCCGGTGCCTGTTCGGTGTCGCGGGTGTTGCTCTCGGTCGCCTTCACCACCGCCGGTCTCCACCGGCTGGAGGCCATGCACCACCCCGACAACCCCGCCTCCGGCCGCGTCCTGATCAAGGCCGGATTCACCCACATCGGGACGTCCGACCGGCAGGCTGACAGCGGAACCACCGTGCCGTACCAGGTGTACGCCCTTCAGAACTGATGCTGTCGTGTGTCCTGTGCCACCGAACTTTGATTTTTGCCACGAAGGTTTGATCACCAGCAGGTTCGTGACATCCAAGTTTGATTGCCGCGACGGCTGCCCGGGCGGTCGCCGCGGGAGGGGCCCGGCAGACCATCGGTCGGCGCACCACCTACGCAGGCTGAGCGCTCAATCCGCGTACCGGAAGACGACCAAGGCCCTGAACCTCGGGCCGGAGCTGCCGTCCTCAACGGCGAACGGGGTGACCTGCTCCAACGTCCAGCCCTCGTCTTCAAGGACTTGGATCACAGAGGAAAGGTCATCTTCGATGTATCCCGGCCCATGATTCGAGGACCCGGCCCATCTCGCTCCGCTCAACGGCATGCTGGCGGAGAACACGCGCCACCCTTTCTTCCGCCGCTTCTGAGCAGCCACCTTGATGAACTCGACGACATCCACACCGCCCACCCGACCGGCCCTCCCTGCGGACGAAACTGTGCCCAGCAGCATCCCACAGGGAACGGCTCCGCAGGGCGCGCCAGGGACGATCTGCCGGTGATGGGCCAGGCTGTACCAGCCGAGCAAGAGTGGCCGCCCGTCCTCGATAGTCGGGGCCTCGGTCGCCATCGCTGGACTGCCGGAACCTCCTCCCACGGAGTCTGCTGCCACGCACTGCGAGGTCGGATATCTGCGCCGGATGCGCGCTCCACGCAGCGTTCAACCCGTTCTGACCTGGGCGGTCACTCTTCGATGACACAAACCGCGCGGTGGTCAAAGTTTGGTGGCACACGCTCAAGGTTCACTGGCACGGGACATCGTGCGCGTACACGCCCACGGACGAGGTACCTGCGTGCACCGCAATTCGAACAGATGGTGTGCCACGAACGTTGAAAGGGGCTTTATGTAGGTAGCTCTGGAAAACGATGCTGTGCAAGAGATGAAGGAAGGCCCTTCGGAACCGCCCTGCGGGGGGAGGTTTCAAACCGTCACATGCTGCGGAAGCGGTAACGCAACCGTGGTGAGCGATGTGGAAAAGGCGTCCGTGAGACGTCAGGTAGGGATTAAGAAGGCGAACGCAAGTGAACCACTGTTGAAGTGTCGTTATCGATATCAAGTGGCATCAAAACCGGCGGGTGGCATATGTCAGCCGGGATGAGTCTGGCGGAAACCCGTTTACTGGCCAGATGGTGTCCGGCACGTAGGTGGCGCGAGCTTAATCTGCCGCTCTTGCGCGGAACGTGGGAAGGCCCGCCTCAACACTGCCCCTTGTGGGCGAGAGGGAGCGTGCTGAGCGGATGAACCGTGAGGTGCTGAGTACCGATGCGAGGCGGGCTGGCGGACCGGTCCGTAGTAGTGATGAAGCCTCTGTGATGGGGGCGGAGCGAAGGGGCCGGGTCATCTGTAGCTATGAGCGCATTTCATCTTGGCGTTGACCTGGCCAGATGAAGGGTGGGGACGGCTCGGACAAGGCCGGTGATCCGGTTGGTGCTGCATCGGATCTTGCGGAGGATTCGCCAGCCCTTCAGCGTGGCGACGGCTTGTTCGCCGACGCAGCGGATCTTGGCGTGGGTGGTGTTGTGGCGGTGCTGCCATCGCTTGAGCTTCCTGCCGCGAGTGGGCACCCGGATGTGTCGCCCCGCCGCCTGATACGCGCGATCGGTCCAGGTCGTCAGCCCGGTGGCGCTCAGCACCTCGATGATCCCGGTGGTCCGGGCGGCGGTCAGGTCGTGCGTGGCACCGGGCAGCGCGGGCGAGGCCCACAGCAGTTTGCCGTGTGGATCGGCGATGACCTGCACGTTCATTCCGTGGCGTTTGTGTTTCCCGGAGTAGTACGGGCGGTCGGCGGCCGGACTTGGCGAGGGTGCCTGCGTCAAGATGCTGCGCGGTGAGCGGCGGTCTTCAGGACTGCGACGAGGGCTCGTACGTGCCCGCCTGCATGGCTCGGGGAGCCGCACAGCTTCGCGCGTCCGTGTGGGGGCGATCGGGCAGGGGTGAGTGCAAGGCGCGCAGTGCTCCTTGATGGCTGAGCCAGCCAAAGGGGTTGCCGGTCTCGTCGTCCAGTACCGGGAGCCCCGTTCCGGTCACGCCGACGAGCTTCTTCATCGCGGAGGCGAGTGACTGGTTCGTGGTGACGCGGGGTGCCGGTTCCACTATCTGGCGTACGACGGTCGGGGCGTCCGACGGCTGCTGGGCGAGGGCCTCGGCCACCGCCCGGGCTGTGACCACCCCGATGTAGGCGCCCGTCTCGTCGAGGACCGGAAGAGCTCCGTGGCCCGAAAGGCTGAGCAGCCCTGACGCCTCGCTCAGCGGGCTGTTCGCCGGCACGGCCTGGGGGAGCGCCTCCATGACGTCGGCGACGCGTTGCCCACCGATCGGCGCCCCTTGTGCGGGGCGGGTCAGGTCTATGCCGCGCCTGAGTAGTTTCAGGGTGTAGATCGTCTCGTGCGAGAGCACCCGGCTCGTGGCCGTGGCCAGCACGATGGCGAGCATCATCGGCAGGATGATCGTGTACTCGCCGGTGAGTTCGAACAGGATGACCACCGCCGTGATCGGTGCCCGCGAGGAGCCGGCGAATACGGCACCCATGCCGACGAGGGCGTAGGGGCCGACCGCGCCGGCGGTCGCGGGCATGACGTCGCCGGCCGCTGCTCCGAAGGCCGCCCCGAGCATGGCCCCGATGAACAGACTCGGTGCGAAGACCCCACCCGAACCGCCGATTCCGATCGTCACGCTGGTGGCCACCATCTTCCCGGCCATCAGCAGAAGCAGGAAGCCGAGGGCGTAGCCCCCTTCAGTTGCCCGCTGGAGCACGGGGTATCCGACGCCGTACATCTCGGGCAGGGCGAGAAGGACCAGCCCGAGAGCCAGGCCGCCCGCCGCCGGGCGCAGCCATTCCGGTCCGCGCCAGGCCCAGTCGCACGCGTCCTCGATCGCGTACAGGATGCGGGTGAAGCCGACGCCTACCGCACCCGCGATGATGCCGAGCAGGGCGAACAGTCCGTACTGGGCGAGATGCTCGACGCGGAAGGCGGGGAGGTTGAGGAAGGCGGTGTCACCGAAGGCGGCGCGTCCGATCACACTGGCGGTGACGCTCGCGAGGACCGTCGCGCCGAACGCCTCCACGCTGAAGGTGCCGAGGATGAGCTCCATGGCGAAGAACACACCGGCCAGGGGGGCGTTGAAGGTGGCGGCGATGCCGCCGGCCGCGCCGCAGGCGACCAGCAGTTTCCTCCGGCCTTCCGTCACCTTCGTGATGCGTCCGAGGGTGGAGCCGAGAGCGGAACCGATCTGGACGATCGGCCCCTCCCGCCCCACCGATCCTCCCGAGCCGATGGTGAGGGCGGAGGCGAGTGTCTTGACGACGGCGACCTTGGGGCTGATGCGCCCGCCCCGCTGGGCGACGGCCACCATGACCTCGGGGACGCCGTGTCCTCGCGCCTCCTTGGCGAACCGGTTCACCAGCGGTCCGTAGAGCAGGCCGCCGATCACCGGGGCCAGGACGACGAAGCCCGGCCCCAGCCAGGCCGCATGAGGATGGGGGCTGCCGGGGGCCGATGCGTAGTCCGTGTGACCGGAGAAGAAGCGCGTGAAGGTCTCGATGCACCAACGGAACACGATGGATCCGGCACCGGCTCCCGCACCGACCGCTACGGCCAGCACCATCAGCCCCAGTGGGGCGCTTCGCAGCGTCCGGCGGAGCGGTATCCGAGACATCGGGAGGTCCGTACTCGTATGCGCGGAGGAACTGGTCACCATCGGGCTCGTTCCCTTCCTCTGCGCCGGCGCTCGCGGGTGCAGCCGTCGACGGGCAACTGAAAGATTTGGACTGTGCAATCTTTGCACAGTCCAAATCTCTCTGGCGTGGCCGGGTTCGAATAGGGAGACCGGGAAGGCGGTCCACCATCACTGCGCGGCTATGGCTGCGACCGGTTCGTCGCGTGGTCGTGGTCGGATTCGGGTGATCCGCCCATCATGCACAGCATGTCCTTGCCGCCGGTGCGCAGGAAGCGGACGCTCAGGACCGCGGCCAGCATCAGGAAGACGATGTTGAGCCAGGTGGTGTAGTTCCAGCTCACGCCGCTGTCCGGGACGGTCGCGTCGGCCCGGTCGGGGACCAGTCCGAGGCCGCCGAAGGCGAACTCGACGACGTATCCGGCCAGGACCATGGCGGTGTAGAAGGTGCCGAGCACGAACAGGGCCATGCGTGCGCCGTAGTACTTCCGGTAGATGTTCAGGATTGGCAGGATCAGCAGGTCGGCGAAGAGGAAGGGTACGACGCCGCCGAAGCTGATACCGCCCTTCCACAAGACGACGGCCAGTGGCACGTTGCCGACCGAGCAGACGAACGAGCCGATGGCGACCAGCGGGCCGATCAGCGGCCCCCACAACTTGGAGGCGAGCGGGTGGCCGTCGAAGAAGAAGGAGCGCCAGAACGAGTCCGGCACCCATGCCGCGATGGCGCCGGCGATCACCAGGCCGATCACGAGGTCGCGCAGGATGGCCGCCCACTCCATGACGAAGACATGGGAGACGGAGGTGTAGCCCTCGCGGGAGAACAGCCTGCGGGCGAAGGATCCCTCCCGCTGGACGGACATGTCCATCGCGGCGTGCCCCTCCATGGAGCCGGCCACACCTCGCTCGGCCTGCTCGCGTGCTGAGCGCAGTAGCCGGTCACGCAGCAGAAGACGGAACAGCACCGCCAAGACGATGATCATGACGGCGCCGCCCGTGAACTCGGCGGCGGTGAACTGCCAGCCCATGAGCAGGGCCAGGATGACACCGAGTTCGACGACCAGGTTGGTGGAGGCGATCTCGAAAGCCATGGCCGCGGTGAAGTCCGCGCCCTTGCGGAACAGGGAGCGCGCCAGCGCCACGGCGGCGTAGGAACAGGACGACGAGGCAATGCCCAGTCCGGTCGCGGTCGCCAGAGTCCGGGGACGGTTGTCACCCAGCAGCGATACGACGGTGGACTTGCGGACCGCGGCCTGCACCACGGCAGACAGGGTGAAGCCGAGGATCAGGGCCCAGGCGATCTCCCACGCCATGGAACCGGTGATGGACAAGGCGTGCCAGATCGCGTGCATGTACGTCCTCCTGCCCTGGAGGCGCGCGGCGCACCGCCCAGTTGGTGCCTCCCACCTGTAGTGCCAGAAGGCTCGCGGGTACGGGGCGCCACGCCGACTCGGGACCCCGCTCCAGCGGCGCGTTCGTGCCGGCCCTCATTCCTGCCACCGGTCAGGGCCCCCGCCGCGCCACTCGACGAGCGGTGTCGTCGGGAGCTCCTCGGCGTCCAGCACGACTCCGGCCTGTCGTAGGAACGCCATGACATCGCCGGGGGAGGAGGCCGTGCCCACCGGTCTGCCACGGATGGTGACGCAGCGGCCGCCATCGTGGAGGGGGTGCACTGCGACGGGTGGCGGCGCGTGTTCCGTACCCGTCGGCATGCGCGGAGCAGGGCGTGCCCCGCGCGACGTGTCGTTCGTGTGACGGTTGTGGTGAGCACTCGCTGTCATGGATTCAGGGTTTCGTCGAGCTGTGCGATGAGCGGTTCGCCGCCTGCCTGGTTGAAGATGTTCAGCGCCTGTACGAGCGTCGCCCTCTGCTCGCTCGCCATTTTCTGGACGATCGCCGTGATCTCGTGGGGGCGGCGGCGGGTGACGTCCTGGACCGTCCGCCGTCCGTCGTCGGTGAGGCGCAGAAGGGTTTCGCGCCGGTTGTCCGGGTTGGTCTCCCGTAGGACCAGACCGGTGCTGATCAGCCGGTCCACCATGCGCATCGTGCTCGAAGGAGCCGTGCCCAGCAGGTCGGCCAGCGCGACCAGCTTGCTGGGACCCTGGGTCGAGAGCAGCACGAGCATCCGGAACTGCGGGAGGGTCACCCGCTCCTCGACGTCGCTCAGGGAACGCGCTGAGATCGCGGCAAGCATGCGCGAGGCCGTGAGCACCGCCCGGGACACCTCATCCACATCGTCCGGAGTGCGTGCCCTCACCGCATCCCTGGCCATTCCACCCTTCCTTCCTGTGCGCGATGCCGCAGTCTTCCATCCCGTGTGCGATTCACTCCTGCTGGTACCGCAGAAGGAGCATGGCCGCGTCGTCCTCCACCGGGCCCCTGACGTGGCCGACGACGTCCTCCCGCAGGGCTGCGAGCGCGCTGTCGATGTCCCGCGTCTGGAGCAGGCAGGCCCTTTCCCCGAGCGGGTAGAACGCCCCGTCCGCGTTACGGGCTTCGCTCACGCCGTCGGTGTAGAAAAGCAACTGCTCGCCCGGGACGAAGCCGATGCGGTAAGGCTCGGGGTCTTCCCCTCCGCGCAGGCCCAGACCGAGTGGCGGAGCATGGACAGGCGGTTGCGGAAAATCGACCGCCCCGTCGGAGCCGACATGCATGGGCGCCGGATGCCCACAGCTGAGCAGGACGGCCACGCCCTCCTGGATTTCGGCGAGGACGGCGGTCACGAACCTCTCCTCGCCCATGTCCCGGGAGACACTGCGCTCCAGCCGCGCGGCGAGCGCGACAAGGTCCGGCTCGTCGTACGCCGCCTCACGAAAGGCCCCGAGCACCAGAGCCGCCGTCTCCACGGCAGCCAGCCCCTTGCCCTGTACGTCACCGACGATGACGCGCACCCCGTACGGCGAGGCCACCACCTCGTACAGGTCACCGCCGATCCTGGCCTCGGCCAGCGCGGAGGTGTAGGAGACGGCCACCTGGCAGGGACCGGCACTCCGGGGGACCGGCCTGAGGAGTACGCGCTGTGCCACTTCCGCGATGGAACGCACACTGGCAAGCTCCGCTTCGCGCAGCCCGCGTGTCACCGCGGCGGCAACGGCGGCGAGGGTGACACCCGCGACCGAGGCCATCGCCGTCCAGCCACGCCGCGTCTCGAAGAGGCCGTCGTAGATCCCCAGCCCCGCACAGAGCAGCAGGGCCGCGGTGCCGATGAGGGCGGGGCGGCGCCACGTACCGATCAGCCCGGCGAAAGCCGGACCGAGTGAGACGAGGGGGAGGAGTCCCACGCCCGGACCCGCCGTGAGATCCACGCCGGCCACGAGCACCATCACCACGACAGGCAGCCAGGACAGCAGCACCCGACCGCCCCAGTGCCTTGCAGTGATCATGACGCTCCCGACATCACACCGGCCCCCGTGGCCTCGACGAGTTACCCCTCCCAGCTTTAACGTATGCAAAAATTGCACAGGCTAATAGTTGCGATGTCAGCCTGTTACGCAATCGAGTCCCGCGTGCAGGTAGAAGCGGGCACACTCGAAGCCGGCCCCCCGAGCGGCCGGAACGGAGCCAGGAGGAGGCAACAGGCATGACAGGCGATCCCGACGAGACCTGGCACAAGTTCCTCCAGGACAACGAAGACGCCATACGCCGGACCGCGCCCAGAGAACCTTCGGCGCGGGAACGCGCAGAGGGCACATGTCTTCCGGAGACGAACGCGCCGTCAGCGGATCATTCGAGCGGCTTCGCGCCGGTCGGTGAGACCTGGACGCTGGAGTCGGCCGATCCGGTCCCCTGGCGTGACCTGGACGCACCGGGCCGTATGCGCCGCGCGGCGAGCGCGGCCGGCGTCCTCGCTGTTCTCGTCGCTTTCCTTGTCACGGTGTGCCGCCTGCCCGTCGAGGCGGAGCGCGAACCGCGCCGCCCGATCGGCGTCGCGTCCCAGCCCCCGCAGGAACCGGCAAGCCTGCCCGCGACCGAGTTCGAGTAGCTGAGCTTCTGCACGCGACCGCCTGGCACGGGCGGTCCCTCGATGAGGGTGGGGCCTGTGTATCAGAGTGAAGACCAGATCCTGGCCGACGAGCTCGCTGCTCTTGGCACGGTGGGTGGGGGTAGCGGTCGCTTGGTCAAGATGACGGCCAAGCTGATGAGAAAGAACGTCCATGAGATCGATCTGCTCGTTCCCCTGCCGTTCGACCAGGTGGTGAAGCACGTCTCAGGTGTGCTCGGGAAGGCAGGCCGCCCGGTCGACACCGTGCCCGCCGGCTCCGGCGAGGACCGAACGGTTCGCATCGTCGTCGGCGACGGTGTCGGCGGACTGAACCCCGTAGTGGTTACCGCGCGAGTGTTGAAGGCCGATGAACACAGCTCGGAAGTCTGGCTCCGCGCAGCTTCCAAGGAGGGGTTGATCAGGCAGCGAGCTGGAGAGAAGACCGCCGTCCGCCTCGCCGCTCAGCTGAGCGGGGCAACCGGAGCGTACGAAGCCGACAGCGATCCCGGCCCGGCCTGAGTCCTCAACGCCGCCGCCCCACCCGTGCCTCTCCCCGGACTCCTTACGTCTGTGCGTCCCCGTAGGCGTAACCGCCCACAGGGACGTGGCGCTCGCTTCACGAGCCGGTCGGCGCCTCCGCCCGCCGAGGCTCTTCGACGCCGGCCAGGTCCTCGACGTCGAAGAGTCGCGCGATGGGGACGTCGGTGCTGCTGTGGGCAATGATCGAGAAGGCGATGCAGACGGCGATGAGTGTGTACGCCTCCTCGCCCTGCGGGATCCCCGCCTGCAGGACCAGCAGTCCGTACACGACGGAGGCGAAGCCCTTCGGGCCGAACCACGCTGCCACCAGCTTCTCCTTCGCCTCGAACCGGGTGCCGTAGAGCGACAGCAGCAGCGACGCCGGCCGGATCAGGAAGATCGCGAGGAGGACGGCGATGTAACCGCCGAACGACAACTCGCCGAACAGCTGTGGCGTCAGCAGCGCACCGAACACCAGCAGAGCGGCGAACTTGGCGAGTTCGGCCAGTGCTTCACCGAGAGGCTCGAAGGCTCTCTTCGACTGCGGCAGGCGGGCGGCGAGGACCGCACCGCCGGAGAAGGCGGCCAGGTAGGGGTTGGCGTGCGTGAGGTGGCAGGCCGCGTAGAGGATCACGCCGATCGCAAGAGGCAAAAGCGGCTGCAGTTTGGGCTCGGCGCCGAGCAGCCGGAACTTGACGAGGACACTCACGGCCCACGGCAGGACGATGCCGAGAGCCAGACCCAGCGCCAGTTCCAGCGCGATCTTGCCGCGGCCCGCCTCGACGTGCCCGGTGGTGGGCCCGGCCGACGCGATGAGGACCAGCACGGCCGGCAGGGCGAGACCATCGTTGATCCCGCTCTCCACGTTGAGCAGCTGCCTCAGCCTGGCCGGTACCTCCCGGCGGCTCACGATGGCCGAGGCGAAGACCGGGTCGGTGGGCGCGAGCACGGCCCCTACGAGAAACGAGGTCGTCCAGTCGAGGCCGGCCAGGTAATGGGCAGCCAGAGCCATTCCGGCGAAGGCCAGTGGCATTCCCAGCCCCAGGGCACGCGCCGGGCTCTTCCAGTTCGCACGCAGCTTGGGAAACGAGACATGCATACCGTCGGTGAACAGCACGGCGAAGAGAGCGAGATCAGCTGTGACCGCCACGATCTCGCTGTCCGGAGTGACATGGATCAGCCCCAGGAACCCGTCACTGACCAGGGCCCCGCCGACGAGAAACAGCAGGGAAGTCGACAGCACCGTGCGGGCAGCGAGCCCGGACAGCAGCACCGCGACAAGCAGCGCAACACCGAAAACTGCAATTAGCACCATGACTGTGAAACCCCGATCGGAACAGACCTCTGACAGGACTCGCCGACCAGACTTCCCGGCACACCTCCGGTCACTTTACACATCCTTGACTCGGCAGCGGCAGGCACCCTTAAGGTACTGACAGAGCCGATTCGTTGCCGGGCTCCGGCAGGATAGGGCGGGTTGCGAGCCGGCCATGGGTGCTTGATCAGTCAAGGGGGGCGGCATGTCACCGCAGCTGGATGTCCCGGAACGCTTCCTGGAGGGGTACGCGCGGGTCGTTGCGGACGCCGCAGCCACCGGCCGTCGCCTGACCCGGGACGAACTCGACGCCCGCCGAAGCCTGGGGGAGCAAGCGGCCGAGGCGGGACTCGGGCTTCGCGCTCTCGTTGCCGCCCATCTGGCCGAGATCCGCTCCCACGCGATCGGACCCGGGATCCCGCTCGACAACGCCGTGGAAACTGCGGCTCAGGCCCTGGACGCCTTCGCCGAAGGCTACGAACGCGCTCAGCGGCAGACCATGCGCCAAGAGGAGGCGGCGCGGCGAGAATTCATCGACGACCTACTCTACGGACGAAGCAACCTGGGCCAGCTCTCCGAACGGGCCGAACGGTACGGCCTTCGCCTCTCCTACGAACACGCCGTAGCGGTGGCCCGCGGCGATATCGCCTACGAAGAGGGTGATTCATTGTCGCGCGAGGTCGAACGTGCGGTGATCGCACGCTTCGGCAACAGGGACATTCTGCTCACCACCAAGGACGGCCGAATGGTGTGCATCGCTCCTGGAGGCCAAGGGGACGTCCTTACGTACTTCGCCAAGCAGGCCTTTGCCGCAGGAGGCGGCCAGGTCGCCATCGGCCGCCCCCAGTCAGGTCCCGGTGGTGTGGTGCAGTCCTACGAGGAAGCACTCAACGCCCTCGACCTAGCCGCACGACTCGGCCTCGACGAACCGCTCCTGCGCTCGGCCGATCTCCTCGTCTACCCGGTCCTCACACGTGACCGACAGGCCATGGCAGACCTGGTACGAAACACTCTCGGTCCACTGCAACGGGCACGAGGTGGAGCACAACCGCTCACCGACACTCTCACGGTGTACTTCGACGCCGGTTGCGTGGCTGCGGAAGCGGCACGCCGACTGAACCTAAGCGTGCGCGCACTGACCTACCGCCTCACACGCATCCACCAGCTGACCGGTGCGGACCCGTCAGATCCGGTTCACCGCTACACCTTGCAGACCGCAGTGATCGGCGCACGGCTGCTCGGCTGGCCGGAGCGTTCCGCGTGAACAGCAGCGTCGTCGCATGCGCCCGACTTTGCGGTCTGGTGCGTGATCCCGCAGGGCGAGCAGGCATACACGCTTCCGGTCCCGGGAGAGTCGAACCGTCGACGCAGCGCGGGGATCGACGCGAAGTGGCCCGGGAAGCTGACCGTGTTCAGTCCCACCGCCTCCTCGTCCGATGGTCCGAAGGCGTCGAGGAACCCGGTCCAGGAGTGGACCTCGAACAGCAGGTCCGGCAGGTCGATCTTCGGGAGCATCTTCTCGACCCGCTTGCGCAGCCAGGCAGGGACTTTTACTTCGCAGAGATCGGCGGCGAGGCGCCACCGCGGTCGGCGAGATAGCCCGTGACCGCCGCATGGTCCCCAGATAAGCTGTGAATGCCTGAGCGCGACTGCCCCAGAGCCTGCGTGGCCAAGATCCGCCGCGCGGCACGCCGATGCTGTGAGCCCTCACCGAAGAAGCGCAAAGCGCCCCAACTACTCCAGTGGTGAGGCCATGGCAGGCCCACCGCGAACGATCTCGCTCTACTTCCGCGACCAGCCACCCAGCTACGCCGCCCCTCCAGCCCCAGGCCGGCGAGGGCGGCACGTTGGTCGTCGTTGCGGCGGTCGCGTCGGCTTTTGTGATTGCTCAGAAACGCACCAAGGCGCACGGACGTCCCGTCCGGCAGCTCTTCGACATGCTGCCGCCGGACGGTGGTCTTCCCTTCCCGCGCGATGTACTGCCGCAGGGCTTGTACGCCGCGTTGGAAGGCTTCGGAGCCCTTCCCGGCAGCCTTCGCCGCACCCCGCGCCGTGCCCTTGCGGGCCGGACAGCCGCCTGCGGCCGCCCTCCCAGTTCCTCCGGCCCTCCCAGTTCCTTCAGCCTTCGCCGCTGCTCCGTGTTCAGCTGCGTCCAGCCCTGCGCCTGGCGCACAACCCAGCGGCCGATGTCGTCGCCGCGGTACGTCACCTCCGGCTGGATGTCCTCCAGCATGTTCCCGGCGTCCAGGCGTGCGGCGAGGCCGGTGTAGCAGCGCTGCCAGTCCACGGTCCATCCGAGCAGTCGCTGGTTCCCGTTCGGGTCGATGGCGGCCCTCGATCCCTGCGGTCGCAGGGGCCTGCGTCGCTGCCGAGACTGAGTGATCAGCAGTTCGCTCAGCTGGAGGCGGAGCTGGCCAAGGGGCCGGCCGCGCATGGCTGGGAGGACCAGCGCTGGACTCTGAGCCGCGTGAAGACGTTGATCGGCCGGCGCTTCCACCTGACGTACACGATCCAGGGTGTGCGCAAGCTGTTGGTGCGCAACGGCTGGTCCTGCCAGGTACCGGCCCGCAGAGCGATGGAGCGGGACGATGATGCGGTCGCGGGGTGGGTCAAGGAGGTGTGGCCCCGCGCGGAAGGTTAGCGGCGGCCTACGGAGCCTGGCTGGTCTTCGAGGACGAAGCCGGCTTCTCCATGACGCCGCCGCACGCCAAGACATGGTCACCACCCGGCCGGACCCCGGTGGTCCGGGTCCGCGGCCGTTCCCGCAGACGGCTCTCCATAGCCGCGCTGACCTGCTACAAACCCGGCCACCGCTCAAGGCTGATCTACCGGCCCCGACGCGACGACGGCAACCGTAACGGGCGCAAAAGCTTCTCCTGGCGCGACTACCGGGACCTGCTGATCGCCGCCCACCAACAGCTCGACGGCCCCATCGTCCTCGTCTGGGACAATCTCAACGTCCACAAGGCAGCCGGCCTGAGAGAGTTCGCCGAATCCCGCGACTGGCTGACCATCCACTACCTGCCGTCCTACGCACCCGACCTCAACCCCGTCGAAGGCATCTGGTCACTCCTACGGCGCGGCTGGCTCTCGAACGTCGCCTTCAGCACCCCGGAACACCTCGTCCAGACCGTCCGGCGCGGCCTGCGGCACATCCATTACCGCAGCCACCTCATCGACGGCTGCCTCACCTAGATCGGCCTGACCATCCGACCCGCCTGACCAGCAGCACGACATCCCGACTTCAACCTCAGTAATCCGGGAAAGCGTCCACCGCTGGTCGGTCCAGCCGTGGGCCAGCGGCCCGCGTTCCAGCTCCCGTTCCAGCCTCTCGATCTGCGCTTCACCGAGCCTTGGCCGCCCAGGCGATCCCTTCGACAGGACCCCGCCTCGCCGCGCTCGCGCCACTGGCGGCGCCACCGCTCCACCGACCGCTCGCTGACCCGCAGCACGGCAGCGATCTCTCTGTTCTTCTGCCCGGTCTCGAAGCGTTCCGCGGCCTGCAGCCGCACCCGCTCCCTCGCGGCCCTCCCGGCGTCGGTCAACCCGCCGCCCTGTACGTACCTCACGGCCCAGGGCTACCGGAGAGGACCGGCCGCCGTCCGCGAGGTCGACTTCGGACAGATCGAGAACCTTCGCATCGCGCCACGCCGCAGGAGGCGGCGGCATCCCGTGATGGTGCGCAACCGTCACCCGCCCTCCGACTCAACCCTTGCTCTACCTATCGAGAATCGATAGATTTCCATCGTAGTTCGATGGAAGGGTGCGTCATGGGAAAGCTGACAGTGCGCGCACTGCGTGCCGTGCTCGTGGTGGTGCTCACCGGCACCGTGTTCGTACAGGCATTGATGGTGTGGGCGTTGGTCAGCGAGAGTGACCCGGAGGACGGGTCGCTCCCGCTGACTCCCCTGCGCGTGATCACGATCCTGGGCATCGGGACGGCCCAGGTCGCCCTGGTCTGTGTATGGCGACTGGTCACGATGGCGCGACGCGGAACCGTGTTCTCCCACGCCGCCTTCCGGTACGTGGACGTCATCATCGGCGCGATCGTTGTGGCTGCTCTCGTGTGGTTTGCGGTCACGGCCATCAACGCGCCCGGCCAGCGGGACGATCCCGGCGTCACCCTCATTATGAGCGGGATCGGCGTGGCCATTCTGGGAGTCGCGCTCATCGTGCTCGTGCTGCGGATGCTGCTCGCTCAGGCCGTCGCCCGCGACGTCGAAGCGGCGCAGATGCAGGCCGATTTGGACGAGGTGATCTGATGCCGATCGCCGTCGATATCGACGTGATGCTGGCCAGGCGGAAGATGTCCGTGGGCGAACTCGCAGACCGCGTGAGGATCACGCCCGCCAACCTGGCGGTACTCAAGAACGGCCGCGCCAAGGCGGTGCGATTCGCGACGCTCGCCGTGCTCTGCGAGGTGCTCGAGTGCCAACCAGGCGACCTCCTTCGCTGGGAGAGCGAGGACACGGCGAGGGAATGAACCGTGCCTGCCGACGCGTCATCGCCGATCCCGCTTGCCTTTGCTCAGCCTCGCGAGCGTCCCCGGGCCGCAGCGGGGAGATCCCATGCCTGCTGGAGCGTCTGGCTGGCCGAGGTGCCCGGCCCTCGCGATCCGCGTGGCCTACGGCGCCCTTTGGTCGTCATGCATGCGCTGACCGCGTGCACGGTTCTGGCCGGAGCGACCTCACTGATGGCGGTGGGTGAGTGGATCACCGACGCCCCGCCGTCCGTCCTGGAGTGTCTCGGCGTACGGCCCGATCCGTTGTTCCCAAAGCGGTGCCTGCCGGCGGAGGCGACGGCGCGTCGGCTGCTGGGCCGGATCGACGGGGACGCGGTGTGCCGCCGACTGGCCGACCGGCGGTCTGGGGCCGACGGCCAGCTGCAGGCAGTGACGGTCAACGGCAAGACCCTGCGCGGAGCGGCCAGGGCCACGGGCCGCAAGATTCATCTGCTCGCCGCCTGCGGCCACCTCTCCGGCCTGGTCCTGACCCAACTCGATGTTGGCGAGAGACCAACGAGATCACCTGCGCCCGGCCTCTGCCGACGTATCCTTCGGCTATGCCACGGTCTCGCATATCGTCGGCCACGAGAGCCGAGCTGGACGCCGAAATAACCGACTTCGGAGAGGAGCTGGCCGGGCAATCTCATCTACCGGGTCCAACGCATGATGAGTCTCTGCTGAACGATTACACCGTGGCGCTCGACGCGTACGAAGAGGCGAAACATGCCCTCGGTGCTGCGCTGACAGACACGGAGGCATGTTCGTCCGTAAGGCGAGCACTGGACACGGGGCGGGACGCCCTCAGGCGGGTCGACAGCTTCGGAGTCCTCGAGGCACCGCACTCCCCGCTCTGCTTTTTCAATCCGAAGCACGGCCGCTCCACAGCCAGAGTCCCTTGGGCACCGGCCGAAGGTGCTTCGCGGCTGGTGCCCGTGTGCGCGGCCGACGCTGTCCGGCTCCAGGAGAGTCAGCCAACGCGGGGGGTCCATAGGCCCCCGCAGAATCAGGGCCGGAAGCGGAGCGAGCGTGCTGAGCGGCGTCCGCGGCGCCGTGCCGTACGCCTCGACAGTCCAGGCCCCCAAGAGTTCAGGCATCACTGGACCTCCGGGTCTCCCGCTGTGCTCGTTCTGCGCTCCGTTTCCTATGGGAAGCCCATGTCGACCACTCTCCGGGAGATGCGCCGAGGGAGTACCGGCTTTCTCGAACCTCGCGGCCTGGTACTCAAAGCGCGCGGTGAATTCTCTGCACGACTGCCGTTCCCGTCAAGAGGCGGGTCCGACGGAGATGCGGCGTACCGGGTTTCAGGCGGCAAATCTGCCTACGGAGGAATGCGCTCCCAGGCGCCTTACGACACCGCCGACTTCGATGTGGACCGCATCCCGTACTGGGAGACTTGGCTGGAACCCATCAGCGTCTGCCGGGAATTCAGTACCTCGATCACCGGTGACGGCTGGGACGTCATCCGCTACACCGGCGGCAGGGCCACCGCCCGCATCACTCATAGCGGACGAAATGGAGGAATCGTCGTGGCTCGACTGGACCGCCAGTTCCACCCGAAGCAGAAACTGTACATCGCTCATCGACCAGTCCTCGGCGGTGCTCTTCTGTCTCTGCCGCCGAAGCAGCCGTGGCTGGCTGTGCAGTGCGACGGCACCTGGTCTCTCAGCGTTGGTCCCGATGAGGCCGGGCCGCCGACGGCGGTGTAGCACAACGGCACATCAGGGACTCCACGAAACGGGGTGCACCCCAACGTACGTTCAGGTGCCGTGGAGACTCGATGTGTCCTGGCGGATTTTTCGGCGCGCCCGCTACCGGGGACAACGGAAAGCCCACCTACAGCACGTGTTCACCGCCATCGCCACAAACAGCGAGCCTCAGCCGGCGGTCGCCGACCGGAGAAGCACCCCCGTTTCGGCCGCCGACCACCTTCCAGAACTTCGTTGACCAGCGCGGGATCCCCCGGCCGAGATCTTGGCGGTCTGCCCGAGACTGAGTAGACCACCAATATTCTCGACAGAGTCAAGCTAGGTTCTGTCCGGTCGCTCTTGGGCAGTGGGAGGATGTCGTCCGTGCCTCGTAGAACACCAGCTTCGATTCGGCCGCGGGAACACGGCTGGGGTAGACCGTGGGTGCGGTATCGCGATGTCCCAGGTCTGTCGGGAGCGGCGAATGCCGCCGTCCGCGTGCTCGAACGGGAGCGATTGTCTCCGGGCATCGTGGCGGTGGCGCTGAGCGTATGGTCCGTGCGTGTCCACGGCACGAGGCGCCGGTGGAAGCAATGGGAGGCCGAGTTCACCTGCCCCTGCTGCGGTGAGGGTTGGGCCCGGGACAAACTGCAAGACGCTCTGTGCATGCTTCCGCCACGGGCCGCCGGCGAACTCCGGGTGCAGGTCGAGCGCCTGGACGCCGTGCTCCTCGGGCGAACGCATCACGAGCCGACGGAAGACCCGGGGCTGGCGTGGTGGCATCGCAGATGCTGACCGTACCCATGTCCCCCACTGGTTCGTTGGCTCTTGCGTGACTGGTCGGGGGGATCTGGCAGAGGCGGAGTGGCGGCGCCTGGAGCCGCTCCTACCCACGGGCAACAACCGCTGCGGGCGCTGGCGCGATCACCGCCAGGTGGTCAAGGGCATCCTGCACCGGGTGCGAACCCGGGGTGCAGTGGCGTGACCTGCCTGAACGCTATGGGCCGTGGAAGACCGTCTACGAGCGCCGTGCGCCGTGAGCATCGCCGCCGACCTGGGCATCAACAGGAACACCCTGCGGAACTGGGTGCTGCGGGCCCGGGAAGCCCAGGGCGTCGGCCCGGACGCTGCCCGGGACACCGGGACAGTGGCCCGGGCAGCGCAGGCGACGCCGGCCGCGGATGCGGACGAGCGGATCCGGCAGCCCGAGGCCAGGGTGGCCGAGCTGGAGGCCAGTGAACGCAAGCTGGCGTCCGAGCGGGACATAATCCGCAAGGCGGCCAAGTATTTCGCCGGAGAGACGAACTGGTGATGAGCCGCTTCCAGTTCGTCGACGACCACCGGGACGCCTTGGAGGTGAAGCGGCTCTGTGAGCTCCTGGGCCTGAACAGGTCCAGCTACTACAAGTGGCGGGCCGGCCGGGAGGCCAGAGATGCCCGGCAGCGGGCCGATCAGCGCCTGGCGGCAAGGATACGCCTGGTCCACGCGGAGTCCGGCGGTGCCTACGGCTCACCCCGGGTGACCGCCGAGCTCCGCGAGAAGGGCCTGCCGGTCAACGAAAAGCGCGTCGCACGGGTGATGCGGACCTTCTCCATCACCGGCGCCCGCCTGCGCAGACGCATCCGCACCACCGTCCCCGACCCTGCCGCCGCACGGGTTCCGGACCTGTTCCGGCGGGACTTCACCGCCCATGAGCCCGGCGACAAATACATGGGCGACATCACCTACCTGCCTCTGGAGAACGGGGAGTTTTTCTATCTCGCGACCGTTCTGGACTGCTTCAGCCGCAGGGTCGTCGGCTGGTCCATCGCCGACCACATGCGCACCGACCTGGTCGCCGAAGCCCTGACGATGGCGGCCCGCACCCGCAGCGGCCTGAAGGGGGCGGTCTTCCATTCCGACCACGGAGCGCAATACGGGTCCAGGGCCTTCGCCAGCCTCTGCGAACAGTTGGAGGTCACCCGGTCCATGGGCGCGATCGGCACGAGTGCGGACAACGCAGCCTGCAAAAGCTTCCACGCCTCCCTGAAACGGGAGACACTCCAGGGCGCCCGCGACTACGGCGACGCCGGCACCTGCAGAAGGACGGTCTTCGCCTGGCTGTCCCGCTACAACACCCGCCGCCGGCACTCCGCCAACGGCCACCTCAGCCCCAACGAATACGAACGACGACACCACGCCGCTAAGCGCACGCTCGCCGCGTGATCAATGACCGTGTGTCCACCGCCATGGGGGAAGGCCCGCCGTCTTGAACGAGGTCAAGGCACACAGCACCTGCTGGGCCACCGTACTGGACGCGCCCATCTACTACGGCCCCCGCGCCCAGACCACGCTGGAACGCCGGCACCAGGTCCACGGTCTACTCGACCAGGGCGTGGGCCTGCTCGAATGCGCCCGCCGCCTTGAACTGGCCCCGAACACCGTCAAACGCTATGCCCGCGCCGACCGGCCCGAGCGCATGCTCCGTGTCCCCAAGTACCGCGCCGGCCTCGTCGACCCCTACCGCGAGCACCTGCGCAAACGCCGGGCCGAGAACCCTGGCGTCCCCGTCAAGCACCTCTTCGAAGAGATCAAAGCCCTGGGCTTCACGGGCTGCCTGAACCTCCTGCACAAGTGCATCAATCAAGGCCGTGCGGACGCCGACCGCAGCCATGTCTCCCTGAGGCGGCTCGCCCGGATGCTGCTGACCAGGCCCGACAACCTCAAGGCCGAGCAACACGAGCTCCTGTCCAAGCTCACCGCCGCATGCCCCGAGATGACCCAACTGACCGCAGGCATCGGCGACTTCGCTTCGCTCCTTGCGCCTCACGCCCCACAATGCCGACGCACTCTCGCGCTGGATCGCCCAGGTCCGCGGCGCCGACCTGCCTCACCTGCATGCCTTTGCCCGAGGTCTGGAACGGGACCGCGACGCCGTGAACTCCGCCCTCACGCTTTCGTACAGCAACGGCCCCACCGAGGGTGTCAACACCAAGGCCAAGCGGATCGCGCGCCAGATGCACGGACGGGCAGGCTTCACCCTGCTTCGCCACCGCATCCTCCTCGGATAGCAGTACTCTCCGTCACCACCCACTGAACAACCGTCGCACCTCCAGGGTGATCAGCGCCGAGCGCCCGCCGACAGCGACGTCTGACAGCGTGCGGAGATACCGGCTGTGCACCCGAGCGAACTCGCGACCGCAGTCCGGACAAGCCACCCTCGACTCTCGTGTCCGGACAGCGATACGGACCCCGCCGCCCATCGACCACACTCGCTCCGCCCGCACCCCGTCCAGGTGCGGAGATGATCCGTACAAGGTCATCACACACATGCAGAAGGTCCCGCTACCCGTGACGGGGGCGTAACCGGCGCACGGAGGCACACCCTCGCTTCACGAAAATCTTGCCAAAGCCAGGAAAGTCCGTAGCCGACACCGGTGGTGGGTGCCGGTGGCCTCAACACCACGCCGTCAGTGCGCGTTCTCCAGGTTGGAGACGCGAGATTGAAGCGCCGCCGCTTTTTGAGGGCGGAGCTGGCCAACGGACAGTTCATCCGGCTCTCTCCCGCAGGCACCACGGGACCCTGACGCACACCATGCCACCGTCCGAGACGGCGTTCCTCAGGAGCATGTGCAGTCAAGTACAGAACGACGGACCTCACAGCGCGTTATATACGCCCGTACAAGGGAGTCGGCGCCCCGGGACAGTCCGAGGCGCTGTGCACGAACACGGACTACCGAAGGCCGTGCGCGCCGCGCAGGGCTTGGACGGTGGGGCCGAGCTCGGGGTCGGCGGCGAAGGTATTGAGTACTGAGGAGAGCACTTCCACGTAGGTCACGCAGGCGTCCTGGTAGCGCCGCCGGCCGTCCTCGGTGATGACCGCGTAGACGCCGCGCTTATCCGACGGGCACAGGTCCTTGTGGGCGTACCCGGTTTTCTCCAACCTTCCCACCAGCCGGGTTACCGAGGACTGCCCGAGGCCTACACGCTCGGCGAGATCCTGCATGCGCAGTTCGCCGTTGTCGGCGCGGTGGAGGTTCTCCAGGGAGCGGAACTCGGACAGGCTGATGCCGTGGCGGCGCTGGAGCGCCTGGGACAGCTCGCGCTCCACGCGTGTGAAGAGCACGAGGGTGCGGCTCCAGAGCGCTTGGTCGGAGGCGTGGGCGGGTGCGGGCTGTGACGTCTTCATGGGTGCCTCCTCAAGATGTGGTTGACAGAAGAGTACATGCACATGCAAGCTCTTCCATGCCCCGCCGCATTATCCCGGGGCGCCGCGCAGCGTCATAGAAGTTGCACGTACAAGCAAATAGTTTGAGTGGAAGGGTTCTGTCATGCACTGGCTCTATCTGGGCATCGCTGTCGTGTTTGAGATCACGGTGGCCCTGTCGGCGGGCAAGGCCAACGGATTCACCGACCGGAAGTGGACGGCGGCAACGCTGATCAGCGGTGCGCTGGCGACGTTCGCGCTGAGCAAGGCACTGCTGACCTTCAACGTCGGCGTGGGGTACGCGCTGTGGACCTCGGTGGCCGGTGTCGGCATCAGTCTGCTGGGAGCCCTGCTTTTCGGCCAGCGGCTGAACTGGGGGAAGGCGCTGGGCATCCTCGCGGTGATCGGCGGGGTCGTAGGTCTGCAGCTCAGCGGCGGCGCCTGACCCTCAGCTGTCCGGCCGTCCGTTCCCCGACCTGCTCTCACCATTCTCCCGAAAGGACCTCGATCCCCATGTCTTCCTCCACCCCGCCCGCCTCCCGTTCCTGGACCATGCTTCTGCTGGCCGGAGGGTTCGAAGTCGTCTACGCGCTCGCCGTCGGTGGCAGCGAGGGCTTCTCTGTGCTGGCCTGGTCCCTGATCGGCATCGTCTTCTTCCTGCTGACCCTATGGGCGCTGAGCCAGGCGCTGCGCACCATCGACGTCGGCATCGGATACGCCGTATGGGCCGGCATAGGAGCGGTCGGCGCGGCCGTGCTCGGCCCGGTGTTCTTCGACGAGACCCTCACCAGCGTGCAGTACCTGTGGCTCGGCCTGATCATCGCCGGTGTCATCGCCCTCAAGCTCGCCGACAGGCCTTCCACCTCCAAGGCCACCACAGAGCAGCCCCAGCAGCATCAGTCCACGAGGACCTGACGCCCCCGGCACCATCGACGCCCGGCCTCGCCCCTCCCGGCCTGGCAATCCACCAGGACAACGGGCGGGGCGCTGGGAGGGAACCAGGCGGGCCGGCGCACCAGGCTCGACGCGCCGTCGTAGTGCCCGGCATGGGCTTCGCCCATGGCGGCCAGCCCCGGTGGCATCACCGTAGGCTGCTCGCCACACGTCTCGCCCGGGACCCCGCAGCTGGGCGAACCCGCACATCGGACGTAAACCTGGCCCCTGAGGTGATGACAGGGACGGCCGGAGGGGACGAAAAAGGAAGGCCCTCAAGATCTGCCATCAGCGCGGCCAGACCGACTTCTCATCCGCTCGAAGCGGAGATGCCCACGAGCTCTGCAGGGAGCGAAAACAGCGCATCGGCCTTTGAAGCGAGCCCTCGAGGAGCGAGCTGCTTCAGACGTCGGACACCCTCCGTCCCATCGGACAGGTCGGCCCTTTCCAGACGTAGCTCGATCAGCGAGCGATTCGGTGTGACCACTGATCGGCTGACGGGCCTGTGCAGGGTCTGGGTGGGCAACGGACAGTGAAGCTTCCCCCTCAATGTGGAGACCTGGAGACCGGGTCCAGAGGTTCCAGAGCAAGTAGCACCAGGTGGGCAGCATGTACACGAAGCGGGACACCGAGGAGTTCAAGCGGGACGCGATCGCGCTCGTCGACTCCCTGGTAAAGACGGTCACCGCCCTCGCCCGAAAACGCGGCACCGGCTCCGAGTCCCTGCGCGGCTGGTAGCGCCAGGCCAAGGCCGTCCAGGGGGAGGGCGCCCCGGGTGAGCTGACCAGCGCGGAGCGTGAGGAACTATGCCGGTTCCGTAGACAGAATCGCGAACAGCCGCAGAGCATCGAGATCCTGACGAGTAGGCGTCGGCCTTCGTCGCCAAGGAGAGCGACCGATGACCACGTTGTTCCGGTTGACCCACGCGGAGCAGGCGAACTACCCGATCGTGCTGTTGTACCGGTTGCTGCACGTGACCCGCTCCTCCTCCTACGCCTGGCGCAGGGGCGAGGCACTACTGGCGCCGGACGGCTGCGGACCGGGCTGCCCGGCAGGTGGCCGACGCGAAGCCGGCCGTCCGGATAGGGCAGTGAGCCGTGCCGATCTTGGTCAGTTGGCGAGTTCGAGGGCGACGAGGGCTCGGACGATGGCGGTGATCCGGATGGTGCTGCAGCGGAGTTCGCGCAGGAGCCGCCAGCTATTGAGGGTGGCCATGGCGGGTTCGCCGAGACTGCGGCTCTTGGCATGGTCCCGGTCGTGACGCCGGCGCCGGCCGCGCAGGCTCCTGCCGCGGAGCGGGACGCGGATGGCGGCGCCTGAACTCTGGATGCCTTGTCGGCCCAGTACTTGATGTTACTGGCGATCAGAGCGGCCGGAATGTCGTGGGTCCGGGCCGCAGTCAGGTCGTGAGTGGCTCCCGGCAGTGCGTCCGAGGCCCAGATCAGACGTCCGGCCTGGTCGGCGAGAAACTGCACGTTCATGCCGTGATGCTTCTTCCCGCCTGAGTAGTACGGGGCGGTCGGCGGCGATGCGGTCGATGGGCATGTGCGTGCCGTCGGAGGGCACGTAAGCTTTCCGGCGAGCCGTGTCCATGGCCTGCTCCAGCGTCGGGGCCAGCGCGGCCAGGAGGTCGACGGCCTCGCGGATGTAGCGGTAGGCCGTCGCGACTCCGATGCGGAAACCCCGCCAGGCGGACATAGGTGTCACCGCAGCGCAGGTGTGCGAGCACGCGCAGGGCCTGTCGGCCGCAGGTGGAACGGTGCCACCGCGAGCCCCGCCGACATCCAGCACGGCTACGAGTTCGACGTGCACTGAGCGCTCCGCGGCCCGTGAGCGATATCAGGCGGTGCCGTTCACGTGACGCGCCGGCCCCATCAATTGGGCGTCCAAGCCGGCGGCGGCCGAGAGGACCCGCACAGCGTATGTCCGCATCCACCCCATGCTTGAACTTCGACCGCTCATAGCCAGCCCGTGGTCCGCTACAGGACGCCTTCACCGAACGGCTGCTCGCGGACCCGGCCGCGCCGTGCGCTCCCGGGTGCGCGACACCCTCGAACAGTGCTCGGAGGCCTTCTTCGACGACGCCTCCGACGCGACTGCTGTGCGCCACCGACGACAAGCACCCCCACTCAGCTCGACTGACAGCCCAGCGCGGGCTACGCCACCCACACCTGCCCCAAGCAGGCGACCTGGTCATCACTCCCCCGGTCGCACGGGCTGCCGTGGTTACGTAGGACACAGGCTTCGACGCCACCAGGTCCGCAGGGACAGCCTGCCGCGGCCCGTGCTCACTGACCGGCATACCCTGCATCGGGGACGTACGGGGTCTCGGCCACCCGTAAGGCCCGTATCGGGTCGCGGTCAATGCGGGGGCACAGCCCCTGTTGATCTTCGTTCTGGTAGACCGTCTGGTGTGGCCGGAGTCTGTGCTTGCACCGGCCGGAATAGGCGCTCACGGTCGCTGGTTGCAACGAAATGTGCACTATCCTCAGGAGCCGCCCAGCGGCATACACCCTCTACTTGCAGGGCGCTACAGCCCTAACCGGTTCGATCCGTCAGCGGTGATTGACGACTACGCCCTCGGGCTGCTGCTGGAAGCGGCGCGGTGGGCGCCCTCGGCAGGGAACTGCCAGCCGTGGGGCTTCTTCGTAGGCAGGCCCGGTGAGCTGGAATATGATCGGGTGCTCCCTCACCTTGCACCGAGTTCGGCCCGCTGGGCGACGGATGCGAGCCTGCTAGTCGTGACACTGACGCGCCGTCATGTCGATGACACTCAACTGCCTTACTCCGAGTTCGCGGACTACGACCTCGGCCAGGCCGTCGCCCACATGACTGTCCAGGCCCAGGCCCTGGGACTCGCCGTGCACCAATTCCGGGCCTTCGACCTGGAAGGGCTCACCAAGGAGCTTGACCCGAACCCGGGCTGGGTGATCGTCTCCATGGTCGCGGTGGGAAGGGCGACTGACGGGCCCTCAGGACTGCGTGACCGGCGTAGCGTCGCACATCTGCGCTCTGCCCCCTGGTCGCCAGCGGAGTAGGCGGCGCGTCGGACCGGCGGTGCCCGGCATCACCCGTGGTGGCTGCTGCGGATGTCGTCTTCGGATCGGGCCGGGATTGGCCGTCTGTGCCCGGGCGACGCCGTATGACGCCGACGGGGAACTGTCGCTCATCTACCTGGACGGAAAATACAGCCACGCCGTACGCCGCAGTGCCTTGCTCAAGCCCGGTGCCGAGGCTCAGGGCGGGCTGTTCGTCACCGCCATGGTACGCCCTGGGTGCCGAGCACCCAACAACTCAACTGCGCCGACGCAGCCGTCAAGGCCGTGAACAGTCGGCACGGCAGCCCGCTGTACGCACGGATCGATCTCGTGCCTGGAGTGCGAAGTGATTGTCCCCTCACTGTTCCTACTCACAGCAACACAGCCGCCGACGACCTGGCCCAAGCCCTTTTCCGACGCCTCCCGTGGTCGTGATCACTCACTTGTCTTCTTGAGGCGCCGCCCGCAGATGAGGTTGCAGGGGAGGGAGACGAAGGCTTCGTGGAGTTCGGCGCGGCGAGATACTGCCGTACGCCCGCCAGCTCTGGAAGGAAACCCAGGAGCTGACCAGCCAGCACCACTACACCCACGACTATTACCTCAAGGCGTGGGCCCTGTCCCGCCCACGCCTGCGGGCGGACTTCCTGCTCCTGGACGAAGCCCAGGACGCCAACCCCGTCATTGCCGACCTTGTCCAGAACCAGGACGCCCAGCGGATCGCAGTCGGCGACTCGGCCCAGGCCATCTACGGCTGGCGCGGCGCCGTCGACGCGCTCGCCACATGGCCGGCACAACTGCGCCTCTACCTTCAGCAGTCCTGGGGATTCGGGCCCGCCATCGCAGACCACGAGAACCTGCGGCTGACTCAGATCGGCGCCCCCATCCGGGGTCCAGCCAAGGTGAGCCCAAATGCCGTCACGAGATGATCTTGAGGTAGGCGGCTGGTCGGCCCTGGTGTCCTATCTTTGACCCACGGTGCAAAGTGTGCCGGGGGATCGCTGTTTACTGGTCGAGGTTGCTGACGCGGTTCGCGTACTCGCGGCGGGCCTTGCACTGTGCCGGGATCGCCGCGGCGTTGTCGAGCGGCTGGCAGCGGTCAAGGAGCTGGCGGTGTACCGCCGGGATGGCGCTGACGCGCAGGGTGTAGCCCTGGCCGCGTCGTACGATCATCCCTTGGCCGAGCGCGGCCCGTTCGGCAGGTTCCAGGTCGGCCGCCCGGAGGAAGTCGGCGACCTTGCCCGGCATGTCGAGAGTGACCAGCAGCTCGGGAGCGGGGATGTCCTCCTCGATGGCGGTGTGGTCGGGCATAAGGTCGGCGACGGCCGTGCGGATCGCGCCGCGGCTGACGCCGTGGCCGCGTGCAAGGGCTGCGATGGAGCGGCCCTCCAGGTACGCGGTGCGCACGGCGTCGGTCTTCTCGGCCGCCACGGCGGGGCGTCGGCCGCCCTTGTTGCCCGTCGCCTCGGCAGCCCGGAGCCCGTCGTACGTAAGCTCCCGTTGGAGGTCGCGCTGGAGTTCGCCGGCGGCGGCGAGGGTCTGCACCATGAACTTCACGGTGGACAGCAGCTCTCCGGTACGCGGGTGGCGGGCGGTCAGGTCCATGGCGGAGGCCGAGCCCGAGGCGCTTGAAGCCCTGATCCGAGGCGTCCTCGTCCGGACGATCGACGCAACCGGCTATCTCACGGAAGCGGAAGAGGCGGTGGCCGCCGCCGCTTTGATCGCGGCGCAATGCCCGGGAGGCGAACCCGTCGACATGTCCTACGGCCCGGAAAAGCCCATGCCCGTGTTCCCTTCCGATCTTCGGATACTCGCCGACGAAGCCCTCGCCCGCATCGTCGACGACGAGGATGGGCCGGCCTCAAACTGGGGCGACCCGGAGGACTGGAAGCAGTGGCGAGCGATACTGACGCGCCTTCGCGCAGTGCTTGCTCCGCCACCCCCGTCCATTGCTCTCTTCGACGTCCAGCCGTAACGGAGCGTCACTCAGCACGGAAGCTGAGCCAGAACCCGAGAATGGACAGCAGATGTTCACCACTTCGGGAGGCACGAGAGTCTGGTGCTGTTCGATTGCCGGACGGCTAGAAGAGGCCAGCCGAGGTGCTCTGCGTGAGGTTTTCGAGGATCGTGCGCAGCCATGGGCTGCGCACGGCTGGTAGTCGGACCAAGGCACTGGCGACGCCCGAGCGAGGCGGGCCGGTGGGCAGCGGGCGGGAAGCCGTACGCATCGTCGGTGCGAGCGCACAGCGAGACCGTGCTGCGGAGCTTCTACGACTTCCACCGCGACATCGGCACCGGGCCGATCCTCAACCCGTTGCCGCTGGGCCGGACGCGTCGCGGCCGACGGGCCCACGCCCACCGCAATCCGATGGACCCGCCCCGCAACGAACGCACTGGGCTCTACCGGCCGAGAGTGCCCAAGAGGGTGCCCCGTAGTGTCCCTGATGAGGAGTTCAACGAGATCTTCGCCCGGCTCCCGTCGCACCGGGACCTGGCGCTGGTCGCCTTCTATGTCTCCACCGGCCCGAGCCGGCGAACTGCTCAGCACCTGGCAGGCGGGCGTCGATCCGGGACGCCAGCTGATCTCGGTGGTCCGCAAGGGCACCCGCGAAGTCCAGGAACTCCCCGCCTCGATTGACGCTTTCGTCTGGCTGCGGCTCTACCAGCTGGAGATGGACGACGCGATCCCACGCGGGCAGCGCCTCCCGGTGTGGTGGACTCTGCGCTCACCATCGAGACCGCTGACCTACCACGCGGTTCACCGGATGTTTGAGCGGGCGAACGCCAAGGCGGGGACGTCCGCGACGCTGCACGCGCTACGGCACACCGCCGCCTACCGGATGGCCGAGGATCCCAGTCTGCCGCTCACTGATGTCCAGTTCGTCCTCGGTCACGCCCAGTTGACCACGACACAGCTCTACCTCACGCCCCGCAAGGAAGTCGTGATCAGGCGACTGCTGGCCCACCACGCCGAACAGGCGCGGCAGGCAGCCGCCCGCATCGCGCCGCCTCCCGCAGCTGACTACCGGCCGGAGAGCCTCGAGGCGCTGTTCGGAGCCGGAGCCCGATGACCACCATCTTGCCGAAGGACGCCGACCGCGCACTGGCTCTCGGAGTTTCGCGTGGGCGCAACCGCGCAATGGCCGCCCAGAAGCGCTTCCCAGCCCGCACCGTTCCTGACAGCTGGCCGGGCACCGAGCGCTCGCGCGCCGAGGCGGCCCGACTGCTGTCCCGGCCGCCCTACACTCTGAAGAGCGCTGGCAGCGAGCTGCACCACAAGCACGGCATCGTGATGGTGCTGGATTGGCTGGAAGACCATCCCGGACAGACTTGGCAGGAACGGTGGCAGGCCAGCGGCATCGAGCAGGCCGGCGCCGCCTGGCGGCCGGTGATCAAGCAGTGGTTGCACGAGCGCGGCCTGAAGGCAGCCTGGCGCATGCCGGTGGTGGGCCGGGCCCTGACGACGGTGATCAGCGCTGAGCTGCTGCGGCCGTCGGTGGACTGGCTGGCCGCCGGAGCCAGCCGCCAAGGAGTGCTGGTCCGCTCCATGGCACACAGCCGAGACCCAGCCGGATTTGAGCGCCTGCGAGAGCTGGGCGCTCAGGCCCACGGTGTGCGGCCGGGCGCCGTCAACACGACGCTCTGCCGCAGCGCCCTGATCCTCGCGGCGAAGGGCGGCGCGCTGGCTGACATCACCGTCGGCGACGTGCTGGAGCTCCTCGAGACCCAAGCCGTGGTGCTCAAGCGGGCGATGGCGGGGACCGAGGTATTCTACCGCCTGCTGCACCAGTTCGGGGCGCTTGGGGAGGGCGCCCCGCAGAATCTGCGCGAGGTCCGTAACCTGGGACAGCGGACGCCGGAGGAGCTGATCGACCGTTACGGACTGACCTGCCGTCCCGTCCGTGACCTGCTGGTGGACTATCTGCGGGAACGCCAGCCCGCGCTGGACTACAACAGCTTGAGGTCCCTCTCCTACCACCTCGGCAAGTGCCTCTGGCGGAACATCGAGCAGCATCATCCCGATGCCGACAGCCTCCGCCTCGCCCCGGACGTCATCGGGCAGTGGAAGCAGAGGATTGCCACCAAGGACAAGACCGTCATCGGTCCCGACGGCCGGCGCACGAGCGCAAAGGCCGAGCGGCTCAATCACCGGGACACGCTCACCCAGGTGCGGGCCTTCTACCTCGACATCGCTCAGTGGGCCCTTGAAGAGCCCGGCCGCTGGGGCCCGTGGGTAGCACCGAGCCCGGTGAGGGCTGACGAGTTGGAGCACCGCAAACTACAGCGACGACGCAAGGCGAGGATGGACGCCCGCACCCGCGAGCGCCTGCCGGTGCTGCCGATTCTTGTCCGCTCGGTCGACCAGCGCCGCAGGGACGCCGCCGCGGTGCTGCAAGCCGCCCGGCACACCAGCCCCGGCGAGGTGTTCGCCGCTGCCGGTCAGCGACTCGTACGCGCCGTGGTTCCACACGGAGCGGCCGGCCGGATCTGGGCAGAGAACCCTGACACCGGCAAACGCCGCGACCTGGGGCTTGAGGACGAGCGGGCCTTCTGGACCTGGGCCGCGGTCGAGGTACTGCGGGCCACCGGCATCCGCATCGAGGAACTAATCGAACTCAGCCACCACAGCCTGGTCCAATTCCGGCTGCCCACCACTGGTGAACTCGTCCCCCTCGTTCAGATCGTCCCATCGAAGACGGACACCGAGCGGCTGCTGCTGGTCAGCCCCGAGCTCGCCGACGTCCTGAGCGCGATCATCTGCCGAGCTCGAGACAGCTCCGGGGCCGTTCCCCTGGTCCGTTCCTACGACCGCCGCGAATGCGAGTGGCAGGAGCCAGCCCCGTTGCTGTTTCAACGACGCATCTCCGGCGAGGACCGCGCCTTCACCGACGAGACCGTCCGCACCATGCTGGACCGAGCCCTCATCGCCACGGGCCTGACCGATACCATCGGCGACCCACTGCGCTACACACCGCACGATTTCCGCCGCCTGTTCATCACCGACGCCATCCTCAACGGACTGCCGCCGCACATCGCCCAGGTCATCGCAGGCCACCAGGACATCAACGTCACCCTCGGTTACAAGGCCGTCTACCCGGAAGAAGCGATCCAGGCGCACATGGCCTTCCTCGCCCGTCGCCGATCCCTCCGCCCGGGCGAGGAGTACCGCGTCCCCACCGATGATGAATGGCAGGAGTTCCTCGGCCACTTCGAGCGGCGCAAAGTCTCCATCGGCGCATGCGGCCGCGCCCTTCGGCACCCCCTGCATCCACGAGCATGCCTGCGTCTGCTGCCCGATGCTCTGGCCCGACCCTACCCAGAGCCACCGACTCGCCGAGATCCGCGACAACCTCCTCGCCCGCATCGCCGAGGCCGAGCGCGAGGGCTGGCTCGGCGAGGTCGAAGAACTCAAGGTCAGCCTCGCCGGCGCCGAGGATAAGCTCGCCCAGATCGACCGGCGTTCCCAGCAACGAACCGTCGTCGGTCTCGGCATCCCCACGACCAGGAGCGACAGCCGGTGAGCACCGGTTCAGATCAGAGGGAACCAGAGCGTGATCTGAGCACTTGGCCAATCGAACGTCCCCAGGCGCTCACTGCGGACGCTCACGACTGCTCGCAGCTCGAATCGGTCCGCGTTGTTGCCCAGCAACACGCCTACGACTCAAGCCAGCCCCGCGAAATGCGTCGGCACTGGGCTGAGCTGTCGCTGCTGGCGAACCGACGAATGCTCGGCGAAGGCGCAGAGGGCTCAGCGCGCGAACTCCAGCAGGACTTCATGCTGCGGACGTGGGTGATCGAACACTTGGGTCCCGAGGACGAGAACTCCGACTGGAGTCCAGAGGCATTGGGCGTCGACACGCTCGCCGCCCTGGCGATGTCGCTATCAGAAGCGGCGACCCTCGCCACCAAGTGGCGCGAGCTTCCTATCGAACAGATCCGCGAGCTGCGGCAGCACAAGAACCTGACAGCTCACCTGGAGTGGCTCATCGGCCACCTGCAACCCGGTCCGACGCGCGATCTGCTACTTCCCTGGATCGAGACACACCAACTGCTGCCATGACCACGATCTGGCTGAACTTCAGTACGCAGAAGTGAAGTTCAGACAAGGGACGATCTGGTCGTCCCTATCTCAGTTGTTCGACGCATGCTGGTCGACATGGCTCACTTCATCGTCACGGAGCGGCCCGCCACCCGTTCCCTGCCTGGCGAATCAGGCGACTGGGAGTTCGGGACCGGAGCCGCAGGCGCGATGCCAAGTAGGTCGACATGTGCGGGCTATGGGTTGTCCCGTGAATGATCGTCGCCGTCGAGACGGTGACATGGATGCCCGTCGGGCGGCTTGTTCATCAGCCGGCCAGGGCGAGGTTGTGCAGGCGTGCGATGCCGAGCATCGCGTGGTGCACGCCGTCGCCTTTGAGACGGCAGTCACGCAGGATCTTCCAGCCCTTCATGCGGGCGAAGACATGCTCGACTCGTGCTCTGACCTGCTTGTGGGAGCGGTTGTGTTCTTGCTTCCAGTCGGGGAGAGCACCCTGGCCTTTCGCCCGGCGATGCGGCATCACCAGACCGGTGCCCGGGTAGCCGCCGTCCGCGATGGCCATCGTCTTGCCGACGGCATCCTTCGCCCCGGACTCCGCCCAGGCTCGGCAGTCGTTGCGGTTGCCGGGCAGCGGCCGGCCGACCACGACCACGAGGCGGGTGTCGGCGTCGATGGGCCTTGACCCCAATCCTGAACACGGGTTATGCGGCTTGGGCCAGCGTAGTTGGTGTGCGGTGGAGAGCCTCCTCGAAGGCGATCGGTGATCGTTGTCCGAGGGTGGAATGTCGGCGTCGGGTGTTGTAGCGGTGGAGCCATCGGAAGGCGTCGAGCCGGGCCTCGCGCTCGGTCGGCCAGCTCTTTCGTCCTTGCAGGGTTTCGCGTTTGAAGGTGGCGTTGAAGGACTCGGCGAGTGCGTTGTCCGCGCTGGACCCGACCGCGCTCATGCTTCGCCGCACCCCTGCTGACCTGCATGCTTCAGCGAAAATTCTGCTCGTGTACTGGCCGGATTCAACTGGTCGTTGCAACACCAGCTTGTTGAAACAACTTTAGCTGCTCGTTGAACGCCTCGGCTGGCGTCTTCCAACCGAGCGTCTTGCGGGGTCTGCTGTTGAGAGTGTGAGCGACGGACTCGACTTCCTCGGCGGACCATCTCGAGAGATCGGTCCCTTTCGGGAAGTACTGGCGCAAGAGGCCGTTTGTGTTCTCATTTGTGCCGCGTTGCCACGGGCTATGCGGATCGGCGAAGAATACGGGAATGCCCGTCCCGACTCTGAATTGCGTATGGGCCGACATCTCCTTGCCGCGATCCCAAGTCAGCGACCGGGCCAGCTGTTCAGGCAGCGTCGACATCGCATTGGCGAGGGCGGTCTTCATTGTGATCGCCCCATAACCGGCCAGCGCAGGGCCATTCTTGACCGATTGCTTGTGCCGGTACCCTTCCTCGCGCGGCAGGTGAACCAGCATCGTGAATCGAGTTGACCGCTCAACGACAGTGCCGATCGCGGACCGCTCCAGCCCGATGATCAGGTCGCCTTCCCAGTGGCCAGGAACGGCACGGTCCTCGACTTCGGCAGGCCGTTCACTGATCAGCGCTTCGGGCGTCACATGCGCCCAGGTCTTGCGGCGCGAACGGGCGCGCGGAGCACGCAGCGCGCGGCCCGTACGAAGGCACAAGATCAGCTCCCGCTTCAGCGCCCCGCGGCCCGCGGCCCTGAATGTAGAGAGCCTGGTAGATCGCCTCGTGACTGATGCGCATGGACTCATCATCCGGGAAATCAAGCTTGATCCGGTTCGCGATCTGCTCCGGACTCCACGCCTGTACCCATGCGCGGTCCTTGCGGTGCGGCTTGTTCCGCCCCGTCCACACGCCTGTCGAAGGTCCTGCGATCGCCTGGCCGGCAGGTGTGCTGATCTCTCCGGACAGCCGCTCCTGGACGTACGCATGCAACTGCGGATTGGCGACCAGCTTCGACACCTTCGGGCGGCGGGCGACCATGTCAGATTTCCATTGGGCGACCGAGGCCCGGTAATCGAGGTTCCCGCTCCTGGTAGCTGCGTTGCGACGCAACTCGCGGGAAATCGTCCCCGGATCACGGTCGACGTGCCGAGCAATCTCACGAACACCCATACCTTGGGCCGCGGCGGTCCGCGAGCTCGCCGAGGAAACGGGCCTGATCGCCGACCCGGCGGACGCGTATGTGGTGACGATGCTGGTCGACGACAGCCACGGCATCCCGCGGCTCACCGCTGTCGTGCGCATCACCGCGTGGACGGGAACCCCGGCCAACCCTGAGCCGGACAAATTCCACGGCTGGGAGTTCCTCGACCTGCACACCCTCGCCTGTGTCGGCGGCATCTTCGCCCCTGCCGCCCAGGCGTTGGATGCCGTATGGCCCGGCGTCATCCCAGATCTGCCGCCCGTGGTCTCCTACCCGCTCGCCATTGAGCGGCCGCCCGTGCCGGGCGAGCCGGCCGAAGCCGGCCGGCTGCGCCGGGCGATGGCCCGGACCGTGATCGAGGGCGGCTGGGCTCCGTCCAGTGCCGTACGCAGCGCGCTGGAGACCGTGCCCCGGCATCGCTACGTCCCGGAAGCGGGCCTGGCGGTTGCGTACGACGGCGGCGACCGGGCAGTCATCACGCGCCGCGACGGATCAGGGACGGCGATCAGTTCCGTGTCCGCGGCCTGGCTGCAGGCCGACATGATCGAGCAGCTGCGTCTCGATCCGGGCGCGATCGTGTTCGAGGCGGGGTCCGGTGGCTACAACGCCGAGCTGATCGCCTACGTCACCGCAGCCGGGCGGGTGGTGAGCGCGGACATCGACCCCTGGGTCGTACGCCGCACCCGGGCCTTCCTCACGGAGGCCGGCAGCGGGCGCGTCACCGTCGTCGAGGCCGATGCAGCGCTCGGCGCCCCCGCCCACCTCGTACCGCGCGGCGGCTTCGACGCCACCATGATCACCTACAACTGCTGGGACATCGCGCCTGCGTGGGTCGAGCAACTGTCCAACGGAGGGCGCCTCGTGCTGCCGCTCGAGATCGGCGGCTACACACGGTCGGTCACCTTCGAGCGGCGCGGCGAGGTCCTGCACGCGGCCCATTTCACGTACTGCGGTTTCGTCCGCGACCAGGGGCAACAGGCCCGCACCGCCCCCGTCGTACCCCTTCTCGACGGGGCGCTCAGCCTCCGCTTCGACGAGGGCGCCCCCGCCGGCGCACACGGTCTTAAGGAGGCGCTGCGCGGGCCGCGGCACGAGATCGCCACGGGCATCACGATGGGCGCCGGCGCCTACTTCGGATCCCTGCAGCTGTACGCGGCCACCACCCTGCCCGGCTTCTGCCGGCTGCACGCGCACCAGGATCCCGGAGTCACCGTCATCCCGAAGGGCCGTGACGCGCCCGCCGTTCTCGGCGACGCGTCGCTCGCCTACCTGACCCATGTCCAGACCCGGCACGGCGAAGACCCGCAGGACCGTGAATGGGAATGGGTCGTGCACGCCTTCGGTGATCAGGGCCCGCAGCTCGCCGAGCAGCTCTCGGCCACGGTCCATGCCTGGGACCGCCACATCCGCGCCGACGACAACAACGAGCACGCCGATCCCGTCCTGACCGCACACCCGGCAGGCACCCCCGACCATCAGCTGCCCGCCGGGGACGTCCTGGACAAGGCGTCCTTCCGGCTGGTCTTCCAGTGGCCCGGCCGCGACGGGCGCCTCCCCGCCCCCGCCAGGCCCACCGGCACAGCCACCACGACCACAGGAGCAGCATGATCATCTGGCTGAACGGTGCCTTCGGCAGCGGCAAAACAACCCTCGCCTACGGGCTGTGCCGTGCGCTGCCCGGGGCGACGGTCGCGGACCCGGAGGCCGTCGGCGACCTGCTGCGCAGCGCGCTCGCCAGCCACGCCCTCGAGCCCCGGGACTACCAGGATCTCTCGCTGTGGCGGCAGTTGACCCGGGCCTTCGTCGCGGGCCTGGTCCACCACACGGGCAGTCCCGTCATCGTGCCGATGACCGTCCTCAACCCGGCCTACGCCGAGGAGATCTTCGCGCCGCTCCGCACGGGCGGTGGCTTCCACCACCTGGTCGTCCATGCCGGACCGGCGGCACTCGCCGAGCGGATCGAGGCCAGCGACGAGTTCCCGGGCGATCCGGAACGCAGCGAAGCCGTACGCGCCTACCGCCGCCGCCGGGCCGCCAACTACCAGGAGTCCACCGCCTGGCTGCACGCCCAGGGTCACGTCATCGACACCACCACCCTCACCGCCGACCAAACCCTCCAGGCCGCTCTCGCCCACCTGCACACGGCCGCCTGATCCGACCGTTCCGCCGACAGGAAGACCACCACGCCGTGACCACCACCACGACCCGGCCCTTTCGGCTGGGTACCCGACCCAGCCCGATGGCCCTGGAACAGACCGGCCGCTTCGCCGAGTTGTTCCGCGCCCGCCACCCGGAAACGGACCTGGACATCGTCTCGATCACCTCCGAGGGCGACCAGCACCCCGGTCCTCTCGCACAGATCGGCGGGAAGGGGGCCTTCACCCGCAGGGCCGACGTCAGGCTCCTGGACGGGCGGGTCGAGGCCACCATCGCCTGCGCCAAGGACCTGCCCGGTCCACACGACCGCGCCCCGGGCATCACGGTTGGCGCGGTCCTGCCCCGCGAGGACGCCCGCGACGCCCTGGTCCTGCCCCTGGGGCACGCGCCGGCGACCCTGGCCGAACTGCCGCCCGGCACCCGGGTCGGCACCAGCGCCCCACGCAGGGCCGCGCTCCTGCGCGCCCTGTACCCCGGACTGGTGCCGGTCCCGATCAGGGGAAACGCGGACAGCAGGCTGGCACGCCTCGACGCCGGAACGCTCGGCGTGGACGTCATGCTCGCCGCCCTCGCAGGGCTGCGCCGCCTGGGCCACGCCGAGCGCGCCGCCCAGATCCTCGACCCCGCCCACTGGCTGCCCGCCTCCGGTGCCGGCATCGTCGTCGTCGAACACCGCACCGGCGACGACACCTCGGCGAAGCTGCTGGCCCCGCTCACCCATGCCCCGACCCGCGTCGTCCTGGACGCCGAGCGGGCCGCCCTCGCCACGCTCGGCGGCGGCTGCCTGACCGCCGCCTCCGTCCACGCCGTCCACACACCGGGATCAGAGACGGTGACCGTGCACGCCGTCGTCCTCGACCCCGCCGGTGGGACCCCGGTCCGCACGACCGCGGTCGGCCCGTCCACCGACGCGGCCCGCACCGGACGCCGAGCGGGACAACAGCTCCTGCACTCGGGGGCGGCCCGGCTGCTGGGCGCACCGGCATGACGACACACGAGGCGCCCTTGACGAAGGTGTTCGCCCCGCCTCGGGAATCCTCCGAGCTCGCCCAAATGCGCCGGGCCCACACAATCGGCGCCGCCCTGTTCAAGGTCAGCGCCCACGGGGCGGAGACGTGGGGGTGGCAGGGGCGCACCCTCAGCCGCCGGGCGGGCGACCGCTGGCTGCGCGTGGTCGCCCGCCCCGTGGACAAGGCGCCGGGGGCGACCTGGGACGGGAACGCCCAGGCGGACGCCTTGCTCCCCCGGTCAGTGCCCCGGCCCAGGCTGTACGACGTGGTCGAGTGGATCGCCGATGGACACGTCTACCGCGCCGAGCTGTCCGAATACCTGCCGCGGCCCGCCCTGGCCGCCGGCGGGCCCGTCCTGGGCAGGGAACTCGACCCGCCCTCCTCCTGGTGGGCCGCTCTACGGGAGGCGCTGGCCGCCACCGCCACGGTGCCCACCACCCGTACGACGGTCCGGCAGCAATGGATCGACCGGCACTTCACCCGCCTCCTCGGCATCCCGGCCCCGCCCATCGCGTGGACCACCGGACACGGCGACCTGCACTTCGCGAACCTCACCGGTCCCCCGCTGGTCATCTGCGACTGGGAAGGCTGGGGGCAGATCCCGGTCGGTTTCGACACCGGGCTCCTGTACGCCTACAGCCTCCTGCAGCCCGGCACGGCCGCCCGGATCCGCCGCGAGTTCACCCACGTCCTGAACACACCCTCCGGCCGGGCCGGCCAACTCGTCGCACTCGCCCAGCTCCTGCAGGTCACCGCGCGCGGCATCGCACCCCACCTCGCCCGCCACGCCGCACACCTCACCGCCACCCCCGTACCGTGACCGCTCCGGAGAACCCCGTGTATCCCAGCATCCTGGCCGTCTTCGCGCACCCGGACGACGAGTCCCTCCTCGCCGGCGGCGTGCTCGCCCAGCACCACACGGCCGGGGCCCGCACGGCAGTCGTCACCGCCACCTGGGCACCCGACAGCCGACGCGCCCCGGAACTCGCCGACGCCCTCGCCGCCCTCGGCGCCGGCACCCCGCGCCTGCTCGGCCATAACGACGCCCGCAACCCCGAAGCCGCACCCGGCCGAACCCGACTCGTCGACGCCCCGATCGATGAAGCCGTCGGCCACCTCGTCGCCCACATCCGCAACTTCCGACCGGACATCGTCGTCACCCACGACGCAGTCGGCCAACTGACCGGATTCCCTGTCAAGTCCATGTGTTCAGAGCTCAAGGCTTGTAGTGAGGGCAGGGTCAGCGCTACGAGTCGCCCGACAGCGCGACGCAACCGTCTTCCCTTCGTTCTCTTCTCACTACCATTAAGAACAGAACACAAAAGGCAAGGGGAGATTCCGTGGCCCGGAGCGATGGATTCAAGATCAACAGGCCGAGCTTCCGGCAGGGGGCCCGATGACCGTGCCCACGCCGCCTGGGCTGTACGGCCAGCCGGAGGGGGTCGGGGAGCGCACACTCACCGCGCAGGACCTCGAAGAGGACCACGCAAACAGGTCCCAATACCTACGGCACCTGACCGGCATGCTGTCCAAGCCCACGACAGCAGCACCTGCCGACCCCATTCCCCGCGTGATCGTCCAGTTCTGGGATGACTCCGCACACATCCCCGCCGATGTCCAGGAGTGCATGACGAGCTGGACGGTGCTGGAAGACCAGGGCTTTCGACGAGAGGTCTACGACGACGACTCGGCGCGCAAGCTCATCAACTTCCTGTTCGGTGAGGCGCATACAGCAGCCTTCGACTCTTGTTCTCACCCGGCGATGCGCAGCGACTACTTCCGGCTGTGCTACCTCGCCCGAAACGGCGGCTTCTACGTCGATGCGGACGACGTTTATCAGGGCACCGACTGGACCTCTCTGTTCCGCGACTCGCGGCTGCGACTGCAGGCGCTGTGCTACGACACCGCCACCGACACCATGGTGGACCCGCAGCAGGCCATGACAGCCGACGGCTACAGAGGCACGTTCATCCACTACGTCAACAACAACCCGATCATCGCGCCTGCCGGGCATCCCGTCGTCGTTGCAGCACTTCAGGCATCCACGGCCGCGCTCCTCGCTCACACCGGCGACCCCCTCGACATCCAGTCCTTGACGGGGCCAGGCAACCTCACCGTCGCACTCGCCCGACATGCGCTTCACCGGGAGCGGCTCGGACAATCGATTGACGTCGAAATCCTCCTTGCCTGGGACACTGTTGCCGTAAGCCGGTGGCCGCTCAGCTACCGCAATGACGAGCGCAATTGGCGCCTATGGAGCCAGCAGCACTAACCACTGGACCGGACACGTGGCCCAGCCGCAGACCATTCGAACAACAGAGGCAGTGTCTCCCCACCCATGAACATCAGTTCCCTGCACGGCCTGCCCATTTCCCTGCGGGCCCACGCACGCTACCGCACCAGGCACCTTTCAACTCGCCGGCGGAGCACCGCGTTCGCGTCCCACCGTACAGCCACGGCGATCGAACGCATTTACGTGATTAACCTCGACCGCGCCCAAGAGCGGTGGACCATGGTCAACCGTGAACTCAGTCGGCTCCGTGACGCCGCCGGCCACCCACTGCACACCCTTGCCAGACGCTTCCCGGCGGTCGACGCCCGTTACCTAAAAGATTGCCCTCCGCCGGAATTCCTTGAGCCCACCTACACACTGGCCGAGCAACTTCTGGTCGACCCGCATCCTCGCCTCGACATCGACGACGCCGCACGCGCCACACGCATCGACATGACACCGCAAGAGATCGCGGTAGCCCTCTCACACATCCACGTCTGGCAGCTCATTGCCACCAGCAACGCTCCCTACACCCTGGTGCTCGAAGACGATGCGTACGTCACCCGGACATGTATGTCCGTGCTCGAGTACGCCTGGAGCGACATACAGGCAAGCTCCGATGCTGGCCACCCCGTTGATCTCCTCTACCTCTCCTACCAAGAGACCGGTGAGGAAGCAGACCCTCGACGCCACAGAAGGCCTCTACTGCGGCGCCCTACTAGGGGAGTTTGGCAGCTTTCCGGCTACGTGCTCTCCCAAGCTGGAGCACGCAAGCTACTTGACCAGCTGCCGGCCCACGGCCCCATCGACCTGTGGATCAACCAGCAGTTCGGCCACCTCAATGTACAGATGACGCACCGCCCCATTATTGAGCAGCGACCAGGCATCGCCTCGAGCAACTCCTACTCCGTCATGCCGGTCCTGGCGAAAGTGGGCGCCATCCGGCGCGAAGCGCCCCAATCCCTCCAGCACCGCCCGACACGGGACCCGATCTTGGTCATTGGCGAGCCCGGAACCGGTCTGTCCACTCTTGCCAAGGCACTCTCCGTCCTCGGATTCCGCTGTGTCAGCGATCTGACCAATTTGCCCGCCGATGAAACCCAAGCACTCGTCCGCGGTAGTCGGCGCCGCGTATTCGACGCATATGTCAATATCGGCTCCCTGACTCCGCGCGAGGTCGCACGTATCGTTTCCGCGAATCGGGTGCGCCTCGTCATGACGACCATGTCCGCGACGGCGGCGAAGCCACCGTCCCCGTTCCAGGAAGCATGGGATCAACAACGACCCGAACGACGACTCATGCTCCCGGCCGACGACCCCGACCCCTGGCAGGCACTCGCCCGATTCCTCGCATGCGACTACCCCACCCACCCCTGGCCAAGCCAGCCCGAGCAGGGCCAGCGGAGTGTCGCAACCCGCTCACAGAGTGACGCGAGCGCTTCCGGACACCCTCTGGCCTGGGACACCAGCCCCTGGATCATTCAACGCGCGGGGTGGTCAGGCATCATGCCGAAAATGTCAGCCCCACAGGACAACGCTCTTCAGGCCAGCCAGAATGCGGCCACGTGGCACGAGGGCACCCAGCTTGAGGACAGGCACTGGTACCTCCGGGAGGACACCTTTCCCGGCAACAGAGCCCTCTTCCGGCCCGGCAATATAACCCTGCCGCCGCGCGGACCCGCCACGCTCACGCTCCGAGGGGAGGTGAGTAAAGTCCGCGACCTCACGGGGGGCGCCATAGCCAGCCGCCCATCTTTCACCTACGGCGCCTTCAGTGCTCGCCTGCGCACCCCCTCCGGATCAGGCCTGGTGACAGGTTTGTTTCTCCACCGCAACGGTCCTCGCCAGGAAATCGACATCGAGATCCTCGGCCAAGACACGACTCGCATGCTCGTCAACGTCTTCTATAACCCCGGCATCCCCGGCACCAAGCTGGAGTATGGCTACCGGGGCACGCCTGCGGTCATCGACCTCGGCTTCGACGCGTCGAAGGAGTTTCACCACTACGAGATCGACTGGCAGCCCGACTGCATCCGGTGGCGGGTGGACGGGGCCACTGTGTACGAGCGGGTGCTGTGGGACCCGACACCGGTCCCCGACCAGCCTCTGGAGTTCAACGTGAACCTGTGGAGCAGCGAGTCCACCGAGTTCGCCGGCCCCCTCGAGAGAGAGGCCCTCCCGGCTGTGCTGGAGATCAGTTCACTCGAGGCCCGTGGCCTGCCCCAAGCATGAAAGGGGCAAGCGGACTTCCGCATATACGCAGGTTGCCGGACGGAACACAGGGATGGCGGCAGTAACGGGGGCGCAGAAGCATGGCTGTGGCACGCGGTCCCCTATCAAATTTTGTGTTCAGCTTCCTTGGTTTGCTCGAAAGGACCCTGGAGCGAAGCGAGGCCGCCGCAGCGTGATGCCTGCGGCGGCCGCGGTAGTTGAGGAGCTCAGGTAGTTGGCGGGCGGAGTGGGATGACGTTGTCAGCGACGGGGATGCGCTGCGATGGGATATCCGCCCTTTGGGTGAGAACAGCGCTGGCAAGGGTCAAGCGAGTCACCAGATCGCGAAGTTCTTTGAGCTCGGTGTTCTGGTTCGCGATGGTCTTCTTGAGCTTGGCGATGGTCGCTCGCAGCTCCTTCTCCGTCTCCGGGACCTGCTTGGTCTCCGTGCGGACGCGCTCTTCGAACTCGTTCTTCAGGTCTGCGTGCCGCTTGTAGAGAGCCATGCGGTGGACGCCGGCCTCGGCGGCGAGCGCGGCGGCGGTGAGGCTGCCGTTGGAAGCGGTGGCCTTGCCAGCCAGCAGCCGGTCCATCGCCTCGCGGATGAAGGTGCGTTCGTCCTGGTTCTGCTGGTTCACTTCGAAGCCTCGGCGGTCTGGGCGGTGGCGCCTGGGCGTCGGCCATCTTGCGGAAGTTGTCGGCATTGCGACGCAGCCGGTTGGCGAGCTTCTCCGGGAGGAGGCTGGCCTTGAGATCGATCTCGTCGGCTTTTTGCCGCATCTGCTGTGCGTGGGCGTCGGTGCGGACGGCGTTGCCGCAGCCTTGCTGGCAGGCGTACTGCCTCGGCGCGGTCGCTCCGGGGTCAGGTTCGCAGAGCGCTTTGTCCCGCTTGAACGCGCAGATCAGAAAGGCGTCCGGGTTGTCGTAAAGCACGACGCCGTCCCGAGCGAGGAACCTGGCGGCCTTCTTCGCGAACGTCGTGGGGACGATCCGGCCCTCGAACCGCGGCGTCATCGCAGCAGCGGTCAACGCCCGGCGAGCGGCCGGGCCGGAGACCTTCTCCCCAGCAGCCACACGGTCGCGCAGGTGGGCGGCGGTGTCAGCGGCCGCCAGGGCCGTCTCGATGTCGAGGACAGAGTGGACGCCACCGCGGCTTCGGGAGTTGTAACCGCTCGAGGTCCGGGCGTCCAAGATGGTGCGCAGGTGTCCGTACTGGATCGCGAGGGCGACCAGCCCTCCGGGCTGTCGGGCGATGTGCCAGGCGAGGGCCCTTCTGAACCGGGACATGCCGAGCGCGCCGTGGGGGTCCTGGGGGATGGACTGGTCCGGCAGCCCTTGCACTTGGGCCTCCCGGTTCGCCCACACGATGAAGTCCTCGATCCGAAGGTTCAGGGCGTGTTTCTTCAACGCTCCATGGCGGCCTCGTCGTCCCACGAAGTCGTGATGGGTGGCGCTGAACAGCAGTTCACCGTGGGGAACCATACGTTCGAGGATTCGGATCGCCCGGACGACAGGGATGATCGCAACCCAGGGGACAGCGCGTTGTTCACCGGCGGAGACGTGGTTGCCGTCGTCATCGGTGACGTTCTTGAAGTGACGGCTGCGGATCAGGTGGCGCTGGACTGTGCCGTCCGAAGCGGGCTGCGGGTCAGGACAGCAGCCTGACCGCAGGGCTGCAACTTCCTGCGGACGCATTCCCGTCAGATATAGGCATATCACCAAGGCGGCGGTTCCGAGATGCCGCATCAATGCGGCGGCTTCGTGGTAATCAAGGCGTTCGCGCCAGGGGCTTCCTTTGATCCGGCCGGTGACCGGTACTTGCATGGGGCAGGGGCCAGGCCGTTGGGCGGCGAGCGAGGTGAGCCCGTGCCGTACATTCAGCCGGTCGACCTGGGCGAGGCTAGCGCCGGTTGTGCCGGCGAGGTAGGCGCGAGCGAGTTTGTGGGTTCCCTGCCTCCCCATGGTGGGCAGTTGGGCACCTCCGCGCAGAAGGGGCAGCACCAGAGCCTCCAGTGCGGCTCGCCCAGAGAGCGTTGTCCGGTTTGTGGTGGCGAGAGATCGCAGGCGACAGTGTTCAGCCCACCCGGCCAGGATGTCGTCGGCGAAGTCTTCGACCATGCGGATGGCCCAGACCAGCAGGGGTCCGATGACCTGAGGATCGAGCGGCTCGGTCGAGTTCTCGGTCCCGGCACTGGCAGCGTCGGCAGGGGGAAGGAAGTCGTCGGCGCCCTCGGTGTCCCACGGAGGACGGTCAATTCCGGCAGGACGTGCGCTGAGCTGGTCGAACAGCCACAGGTCTGTCAGCCGCCCCAGGGTCTTCTCGGCTTCTGTCCGGCTGCATCTGTCCGTCCAGCGCTGAGCACTGTACCGCCGCCATGCATCGGTGTCGCATGCAGCGAGATCTGTGATCCCATGCGCGTGAAGCCAGCGGGCCAGCCGCATCCACTCACGGCAGGTGACCTGAAGCACGCCGGCGGAGCGGCGAGCTCGGGCCCGTGCACCGCGGGTCTGTAGATACGTGGATCGCAGGCGTCCGTTGATCATGGTCCAGGCGGCGAGTTTCACCTGACCGTGGAGGTCCCGGGGGCACTTCTCCCAGTTGATCGCGGTGAGGTCTACTCCGGGGTTGTCGATAAGCGGTGCCAGCGGCCAGAGCGAGTCGCGGAAACGCGCGTTGTGGTGCGAATTACCGGGCCGAATCCACTGAGGAAGCACCACCAGTGTGTCGCCTGCGGGCATGGGCAAGGTGTAGGGGTCGTCCTGGAAGCCGAGGGCGCTGGTCATGGAGCGAGGTTCCCTTCCAGCAAGAGATCAATGACGAGGTGGTCGCCCTCGTCGACCTGGCCCAGGGCGGCATTCCAGGACGCCGGGCCCAACTTGCTGCACAGGTCGTCCAGACGGAGCAGGTGATCTTGCCAATGCTTGTTCCAGGAGTCCTCGGGCAGTGCGGATCGCAGACTGAGGAGGCGCTGGTGTAGATGGGCCAGACGAGGGTGGTGACCAGGGTGAACATGAGCGTTGGGGCAGGCCAGGCAAAGTAGGTAGTCCGCCCCGCAGTCGCCGTCCGCGGCTGGCCAGGGACTGGCCGTCGCGTCCTCGCAGTCGGCCGTTGCCGTTTCTTGGTGCCCGGGCACTCGCTTTGGACTCAGGCGGCCCTTGAACACGGTGTCCCGGGCCTGTTCTAAGACCTCGGCCGCTCCGTCTGCGATGACGCTCTGGGCGGCTCGTTGGACGTGCTTGTCCGGCAGGACGTAGACGCTCTCGTGTGTCCCCTGCGCCTGCTGCAACGGACGGCCTTCGCGAGTCACCGTTGTCCTGCGCGTCCGCTGGAACGGCGATCCGTCCAGTTGGTGTGCCCTCGCCCACCGCTTGCCGTCGGTGCCCGAGACGCCGAAGGCGAGCCCCGCTCGCGATCCGTATTGCCGCATCACGGCTGGCCGCCCGCCGTACCTGGACCGTCTCCACCCTAGCCGCGAAACTTGCTGACAAGCGCCGTCGCCTCGACGAACTCCGAGCCGGCGACCTTGCCGTCAAGGCGACCTTCGAGCTCGGCTACAGCCAACTGGATCCCACTCAGGCGCGCGCCTTCCGCCTGCTGGGTCTAGCGGACGGGCCTGATATCGCACTAACGGCCGCCGCCGCACTCCTGGATCTTCCGCTCCTCGAGACCGAGGACCTCCTGGAGACCCTAGTGGACGCGTCCCTGCTGGAATCAGCCGCGCCGGGCAGATACCGCTACGGCGACCTTCTCCGGCTCTACGCGCGTGCCTGCGCCGAGCGCGACGAACACCCCTCAGCGGAGAGAGCGGCGCTCTCCCGGCTGCTGGACTTCTACCTTGCGACCGCAGCGAGGGCATACGCGATCGACCGTCCCGGCGACCGATTCGTCGACCATCTGCGCCCCACCGTTCACCCGGGACTGACCTTCGACAACCGCGACGCAGCCCAGGACTGGCTGTACTTCGAAGCCGACTGCCTACTGGCCTGCGCCAGACAGTCGACCAGCGCGGCCTCTCTGGGGCGGGCCGTCGATCTGCTTTGGACGGCGCGGGACCTCTCCGAGTCGGGCTCCAACTCCACGCAGTACGAGAACACCGCCACGGCGCTGCGCGATGCCGCCGCCGCTTGCGGTGACACCGAAGCGAAGCGGCGCGCCCTGGCGGCACTGAGCAATGCCCACCTTTCCATGGGCCGGCTCGCCGAGGCCGACATAGAGGCGAGCAACGCCCACTTGATGGCCGCGGAAGCCGACGACGACCTAGTCCAGTGCTGGGCCGCGGCGACCCGCGGCGTCATCGCCACATACCAGAATCGCCCGGCGGACGCCGAAGCCCATCTACTGGAGGCCATCGAACTGTTCCGCGCGGACCGCGACGGCCCCGGCGAAGCGGCGGCGCTGTGCCACCTCTCACGGGTACATCTGCTCCTGGGGCGTACGGCGAGCGCCATCGAACTCGCCGAACGCGGAGCCGACATCTACGAGACGATGGGGTACACGCTACAGAGCGCCAACGCCCGCTACGCCCTCGGCATCGCGCTCAGCCAGTCGGGGCGGCACTCCGAGGCGCTGGCCGAGCTCTCCGACGCCCTGGCCATCTTCCGGGAAGACCGGCAGCGGCTGTGGGAGGGGTCGACCCACTTCCGTATCGCCGAAGCGCACCTCGCGTCCGGCCGTCCGGCGCAGGCCGTGCAGCACACGAACGAGGCGCTCGCGCTCGGGGCCATCGGCGGAGACTGGACACGCGGCAACATCCTGACAGTACTGGCCAGGGCGCTGGACGCACTCGGCCAGACCACGCGCGCCCTGGTCTGCTGGCAAGAGGCGCTGGCCCATTTCGAGCGCCTGCGGGCCCCGGAAGCTGAAGCGGTTCGAGGCCAGCTGGAGGCCGCTCGTATGAGGGCCTGACCACGGTCTGCTTTACCTGGCAGTCTTCTAGGCGCTGTTTCTCGGATCTCCTGACGTGGGTGGGGGGTTGGCGTCAGGCTGGCTACATGGGTCGTGGGGATCTGACGAATGCGGAGTGGGATCGGCTGGAGTCGTTCTTGCCTCGTGGCGGTGTGCGTGGTGGTCGGTGGAGTGACCATCGGCGGGTGATCAACGGTGTTCTCTACCGGGTTCGGACCGGTGTGCAGTGGCGGGATCTGCCCGAGCGGTTCGGGCCGTGGGAGACGGTCTATAAACGGCATCGTCGCTGGTCAGCGGATGGGACCTGGCAGATGCTGTTGTCCCGTATTCAGGCGGCCGAGGACGCGGCGGGCGGGATCGACTGGGACGTGTCGGTGGACTCGACGGCCGTGCGAGCCCACCAGCACGCCGCCGGCGCGAGGAAGGTATCCCCGGCGGCCGTTCCCCAAAAGGGGGCCGAGTGGGGGACGAACCAGGTCGATCCGGTACTGCTGAAACTGGCCGTCCGGCTGGAGGAGGTGGTCAGATCGGCGAGTGCCTGGGACGTTCCCGCGGTGGATTCACCACCAAGATCCACCTCGTCGCCGACGGGCGATGCCGGCCCCTCGCGTTCGTCCTGACACCCGGACACTACGGGGACGGACCCCAGCTCGAACGGGTCCTGGAGCAGGTATCGGTGCCCCGCACCGGAGTCGGCCGGCCTCGCACCCGGCCTGACCGTGTCCTGGCGGACAAGGCGTACACGTCGCGCAGAAACCGCCGCTACCTGCGGCGACGCGGTATCCCGCACACGATCCCCGAACGCCTCGACCAGCAAAGACATCGCAAGAACCGAGGCTCCCGAGGCGGCCGGCCCACCGGCTTCGACGGCGAGCGCTACAAGAAGCGCAACACCGTCGAACGCACCATCAACCGCCTCAAAGGCTTCCGGGCCGTCGCCACCCGCTACGAGAAACGCGCCTACATCTACCTCGGGACCATCACCCTCGCAGCCCTCGCCATCTGGCTCAGAACGTGATCCGAGAAACAGTGCCTAGGGCACGTATCGAGTTGTGATCAAAGGGCGGTTCGAGCGTGACCTTGCGGAGCGCCCCTCATGCTCGCGGACATCGATCTCCATCCGGCGGTGCAACGCACCCCAGAGACTGTCGGTGCGCGGCACTATGCTGCGGCAGCAACTGGGCTCCGTGCGGGCGCGTGAACGTGGAAGTGAGACTGATGCGACCGCTGGACTTGCTGGTCAGGGAGTATGTGGCCCCAGTGATGCGATCAGCCAAGTTCAAGCGGGCTGGCCGCACCTTCCGTTTCGTCTCGGACAGTGGTGATCAGGCTGTTCTCGGGTTCGCACGTCACTACGTCGACCCGGACGCCGCTGTGTTCGAAGTGGGGTACCGCCTTGTGCCGGCTCTCTACTGGCAGTGGATCAACCGGCAGCACTGGGCCAGCGGCGAGGTGGGGGCTCCCCGCGCCTTTCGACGATGTGAGATAGCGGTGTGGTGAGACGCAGGAAGGCCCAGAAGAAGGTGCCCGCTTCGTTCCGCGCAAGAACCTTCGATGTGATGAGACGAGATGATGAATAGCAAGAATAAGTGGGAGGCGCTGCGGGGCGGCGGATTCCTCAGAGGATCCTCCGCAGGCTTGAAGGAGATGGTATTCGGCTGGCGGTCCTTCTTCCTGGGCTGTTGTGGCTCTGTGGCCGGGCTTGTCGGGGCTATAACCAACAAGGGAGCTGCCAGCCGCATCACGCTCCTGGCCATTGGCTGCGTATCGCTGGGTCTCGCAGTGAGCTCCTGGAAGCATATGAAGAACCAGCAAGGTGATCGAAGCGTAGGTCATAGCAACGAATAGAGTCAGCTCCGTCGATAGTTCCTATCGGTCACGAAATTCTGCAACATGATGAAGATGCACCGACCCAAACCACGAGTCTTCCACTGAGAGGCCGGACACGCGTGACGTGTCCGGCCTCTTCTCTGCCGCCGCTCACCCTGTCCTCAGTCGACTCTCCGTGGCCGAACACGAACGTTGTGGCCGCCGCCTGGCGCGCACTGGTTCATCCCGCTGTCGGGTGCTATGGCGTGCTGGTTGACCAGCGCTGTTTCCTGGTCAGCCGGCGAGTGTGAGGTTGTGGAGGCGTGCGATGCCGAGCATGGCGTGATGGATGCCGTCGCTTTTGAGTCGGCAGTCGCGGAGGATCTTCCAGCTCTTCATGTGGGTGAAGGTGTGCTCGGCGCGGGCGCGGACCTTGCGGTGGGAGGCGTTGCGGTCCTCCTTCCAGGCCGGCAGTTCCTCGTTCTTATGCCTGCGGTAGTGCGGGATGGTCAGGCCGGTGCCGCGGTAGCCGCCGTCGGCGATCACCGCGGGAGTGGTGCCGACGGCGGCCTTCGCACCGGAGTCCTCCCAGGCTCTGCAGATGACCGGAGCCGGTCGGCGCGGATGAGCACCCAGCGATGGCCGACACGCGAAAATGACGGGTGCTGCGTCCGGGCCCGGCCCGGCGTCAGCGCCAGCTGCAGTGTCCCGGAAGCCGTCACAACGCCCCCGGGCAGCTTCAGCAACCACCACGGCCGGCCGGGGCGCTCTGCACCAGCCGCGCGCCCAGGGCGGCCGTGGTGCAGCGCAGCGCGCCCGAGGACGAGAATGGCCTGGGACGCCGGCCTGCGTGGGTCCGCACGCCGTGTTCAGGAGCCGACGGGCGGTGCCGCTACTCCTGTCGGTGCTGCGAGTTCCTTTTCGATGCGGGGGAGTCGCTCGATGTTGCGTCGCTGGGTGAGGAGTGCGGGTATCAGCAGCGCGGAGGCCACCAACAGCACGATCCCGAGCGCGAGTTCCCCGAACACCAAGGACACGACGCCGCCGGCGGCGAAGGCGGCCATCATGGCGGGCAGCACCCAGCGCCTGCTCTTCGTCAGTGCGCGCTGCTGTTTCCGCACGAGCGCAGCCATGGCCTTTCGGGCCTGCGGATCGCGGGGAATGCGACCCTGGCGCAGCCACCGACCGACGATCGGCACCTGCCACGGGCTCAGTCCGGTCTCTTCGGCGATCTGTCGACGCACCCGCCTGCCGTTCCACCATGAGGCGATCACCGCACCGAGGCCGCCACCGATTCCCCCGTTGTTCGGATGCCCGAGTGTGACGCTCAGTGCGACGTTCAGGGCGATGGCCACCCCGGAAGCGATGAGCACGATGAGCCCCACCTGCACCCAAGGCCGGTCGTTCCAGCGGCGCTCGGACTCCCAGTCGACCGGCTCATCCGGCCTTCTCTCCCACGCACTTCGCAGGTCTTCGGTCATCATCACCCCTGGGCGCACTGCACGATGGACCGGTACTGGCCGATCCCTGTTGCAGACGTCTGCCCGACGGGTGCCTTCACATGTATGAACGCTTACTTCCGCATGTGCATATGCATTATCCCGGCGGCAGTTGCTGAGGTTGCAGTCGGGATGTCGTGCTGCTGGTCAGGCGGGTCGGATGGTCAGGCCGGTCTCGGTGAGGCAGCCGTCTATGAGGTGGCTGCGGTACTGGATGTGCCGCAGACCGCGCCGGACGGCCTGGACGAGGTGTTCCGGGGTGCTGAAGGCGACGTTCGAGAGCCAGCCGCGCCGTAGGAGTGACCAGATGCCTTCGACGGGGTTGAGGTCGGGGGCATAGGGCGGCAGGTAGTGGATGGTCAGCCAGTCGCGGGATTCGGCGAACTCTCTCAGGCCGGCTGCCTTGTGGACGTTGAGGATGCCCCTAGGTTGCGTCAAGCGGCAGAAGGCGAAGCGACAAGGGCCGAGGCCGGCTGGATGTGACGGTAGAACTCGCGGGCGACGTAGCGCTTGAGGCAGCGGATGATTTCGCGTTTCGACATGCCTTCTTTCGTGCGTCGTTCGAGGTAGAGACGTGTACGGGCATCTCGGCGAAGACGGGTCACGACGATGCGGCAGAGGGCGGCGTTGGCCTGCCGGTTGCCTCCGCGGTTCAGCCTCCGACGCTGGGTCTTCCCAGAGGACTGCTCGACCGGGCTGACACCACACAGGGCGGCGAACGATGCCTCGCTGGACAAACGCTGCGGATTGTCGCCAGCAGCGATCAGCAGGGAAGCTGCACTGTCGGGCCCGACGCCGATGACGTCCAGGAGCTGCGGATGGCAACGACGGACAGCTGCGGTGATCCGGCGTGCGAGCTCCTTCACCTCGACTGTCAGCTGCTGAATGCGCTGGGCCAGAAGCCGGAGGGTGAAGACAGCCGCGTCGCTGACATCGGGAAGGTTGGCGCACCTGTCGATCAGCGCCGTGTTGGTGAGCTGGGAGAGCGCCTCGCGCAGCACGGGATCGACTCCGAGGAGTACGGCCTTGAGCTGGTTCTTCGCGGTGTGCGGGCCTTGACGGCAGACTCCTTCGCCAGCCGCAGCACGCGTATGTCGGCCGCGGGCCCTTCACCGGTCTTGGGCGTGACGTCAGCGCTTCCGGACAGCACGGCGCGGGCAGCGGTCTCTGCATCGACGGCGTCGGTCTTGCCGCGCTTGCGGCGGATGACGCGGTCGGGCTGGTTGACCTCGACGACCTGGACGCTCTCCCGGCTCAGGAAGCGTGCGAGGGCCGCTTCGTAGGATCCGGTGCATTCCAGGCCTGCTTGGCTTGCGCACACCCTGGATCGTGTACGTCAGGTGGAAGCGCCGGCCGATCAACGTCTTTACGCGGCTCAGAGTCCAGCGCTGGTCCTCCCAGCCATGCGCGGCTGGCCCCTTGGCCAGCTCCGCCTCCAGCTGAGTGAACTGCTGATCACTCAGTCTCGGCAGCGACGCAGGCCCCTGCGACCGCAGGGATCGAGGGCCGCCCTCGGTCCACGTGTGACGCCATGGCTGGACCGAGCGGACACTGACCCGCAGATCTCTGGCGATCGCCGTACTGCCCTCGCCCCGGGCGAACCGCTCAGCCGCCTGAAGCCGTAACTCTTCGCGAAACTGCTGCCGCTCGGCGGACAGTCCGCCCCCTTGTGGATACCGCATGTCTTCGGTGATACCGCAGCCACCGGCCAGCCGTCACCCCCTACGACACCACGCGTTCAATCTCAGTAAGTGACAAGGTTGCAGACCTTTGCCGATATATATCATTATGAAGCGTGAAAGATGTATCTAAGTGCCCCGTAGAGTAGCCCGTGGAGGGCTAGGATAATCAACGGAACGCTTGGCGAAAGGGTGAATGTCTGACGAATGCTTCCATTTCCGTCGCTGTGCTCATCTCTCAAAAATGGAAGGATTTCATTCCTGATCAGCTTGGCTGATGGGTAGCCGGCCATTTGGCCAACTATCGACGCACTGACCACGCGCCCCTTGATCTTGCTTCCATCTGTGAGTTCGAATGTCAGCCCGTTGCTGACATTCACTCTGGCTATGTGTTGGTAAGGGATAACGCTTTCCGTTACCCAGTTTCGCACTATGATTGACATTTCGGTCAGCTTTACTTGTGGACGGACGGCTGTCACCCATGCCACCCAGGCGATCGTCACGCTAATAGTTGCCCCCGTGAGTGATCTATTGATAAGTGACTCCTCTACTTTTCCTGGCACAAGTGCAACGTATATCCCTGTTCCGAACATCGCCCCTGCCGCGGCCAGTCCGAGATAGCGAACCTTGCTGTAAAATTGTCCGCCTTTTTGAGTGACGGCTGTGAAATTACTCAAAATATTAAGTCTCGCTCTCATGGGTCAGTGGGTGGACCCTCCCGCTTACTGTAGGAATCAGTGCGGCTGGACAGATCTATGCCGGACGGATAAACAAGCACGCGAAAGCTCCTGGCGTATTGGTGATCTTGTTCGTGAACCCGTCTACCAGGAGCTTTCTTCATGCCCGCCGCCGAGGCTGCCGCGCCAACCGCCCTTCAGGTTGGAAGAGGTCCACGGACCGCGTCATACGACGATCGGCACCCGCATTCAAGGAGTACGCCGCAGCCTATCCCCCAGCAGGAGTGGCGGCCGAAACGCAGACCCTTAAGGTGCTCGCCAAGCAACACACTTCTCACCTGCAGCTATTCAGGACGAACGAGGCTCGATCAAGATCAGTTGAATCCAAAGAATAGTATCTTGAGATTCATGAAAGTGAACGCTGCCCCCAATATTGCAAAGAATGCAGAGGGGAGTCTCAAGATGAGGCTATTGAGGTAGAAGGCCGAAATCCCCTTATTTCCTAGAAATTTCGCCACACTCTCGGCGCAGCCGCGAATATTGAAAGCGAGGAGGGATCCTGTGATCGCGACGGCTGCCCCAATGAAAAGTTCTCCATAATTTACGGAATGCGAGGTGCGGGCCGCGAGAATCATTTCAAACATTCTTATCTCCGAAGGGGGTGCGTGAGGCGGTGACCTCCGCGCACCCCCAAGTGGTCCGTCGAATCTATCGAGTGAAGAGGTGTCCTATGCGAGTGTTGTACGAGCTTTGCACGCCCAATTCGACTCCGACCCCTACCCCCACTGACAGGGAGGTGGCCGTGACAGGCTCTCCGCGACTATTGGGGACTGTGGAAATTGATTCTCCTGACCGGTTTATGGCGTACTCGTGACTGCCGGAGACTTCCACTCCTAGGCCGACGGATGCGTTGGCGCCGGTACTATCTCCACGCAGCTGATCGAAATCGTCCGCGTTGCTACCGTACATCTCATACTGCGCTCCCAATCCAACAGACATGAACTCTGCTCCATAGTTGGCGGACAGTCCATAGTCAGTCTTCCCGTCGGGGCGTTTGGTGGTTACCAGGCAGACTTGACCAGTCACCCCAACTATCGCCCCTACCGAGCCACTAAGGCAGCGACCTGCGGAATCTCCCGAAGTGTAGCTATTCCACAATTTCTTCAGGTTTCCAAAAGTCATTTGCGAGAGCGTTTCCTTGACCCCCATTTCCCGACGCTCTTTCGCCTTTCGTGCGGCTGCGAGTGCAGCCTGGGCCCTACGCGCCGCGTCTGATTGCTGCTTGCTCTTCTTTCCTGGGAAGGTGACGAGTTTTCCGCTTTTGCTGACGTAAGGGCCGAGTGTCCATCGGTTTCCGGTGGAAGTGTTTTTGGTGTAGCGGGTTTTGTCGCCCTTGGTCTGGCCGGTGCCGCCGATGGGGTATCCGTTGCCGCAGAGGTCTGCGGGGCAGAGGCCGGTCGGGTCGGAGAGAGTGAGGGGGCTGTTGTGGGCATAGCTGTAGGCGTTCATCTGGGCGGGTTGGCTGATGTCGATCACGGGGTCGACGCTGAGGAAGCGGCCGAGGGCGGGGTCGTACTCGCGGGCGCCCAGGTGTGTGAGGCCGGTGGGGTCGTTGGTTCCGCCGACGAAGCCGTGGTTCCCGAAGGCCGTTGACTGCTGGGTTCTGAGCTGGCCGAAGGGGAGTTGTTTCCTTCGGGTGATGACGAGGGTTCCGACGGCGACGGCGGTCATCGCGGTGCCCTGGTGGTCGCTGATCAGGTAGGAGATGGTGCTGCCGGTGCGGGTGGCGATGGTTTCGCCATTGTGCGTGTAGTAGCGGGTGCCGGTCTTGGTGCCGTTCGCGGCGACGTTGAGCTGGTCGCCGTTGGGGAGCGTCAGGACGCTGGAGCCGTCGGCGTTCCTGGTGATGAGGCGGTTGCCGTCCGCGTCGTACAGGTAGCTACTGGTTTTGCCGGCCTCGGTGAGGGTGGCGAGGTGGCCTTCCGCGTCCCAGGTCAGGTTCTGGGTGGTGGTGCCGATGGTGCGCTTGGTGGTGTTTCCGGTCTTGTCGTACGCGAAGGTGCTGGTGCGACCGTTGTCCGGCCCGCCGCTGACCGTGGCCTGCTGCACACCGTGCGGGAGGCCCGTGCCGGGCGGGGGCTGGGTGTAGGTGGTGGTCGCGTCCGTGCCCGCGGTCGTGGTGGCGTGGTCGGTGTGCTTCGTGCGGTTGCCCAGGGCGTCGTAGCCGAAGCTCTGCCAGTAGGCGTCCGGGCCGCCGACCGTGGCCTTCGAAGGCGCGGTGGAGCAGTCGGTCTTGGCGGTCCATGCCTCGGTGAGCCGGCCCAGGGCGTCGTTGGTGAAGCACTGGGTGTCGGTGGACTGCTGTGCGTCCTGGCCGCTGGCCGTTCTCACTCCGGTGACGTTACCGGAGGGGTCGTAGGAGTAGGAGGTGTTGTCCACGCGCTGTGGGGCGAGGTCCCGGTCGGTGAGCTGCTGGGTCAGGCGCCCGGTGTGCTCGTCGTAGACCTGCGTCTTGTAGACCTTCTTGCCCACAACGGCGCCGAATTCGAGGCGCTGTGAGCGGGAGTAGATGTCGTAGCTGGTGTTGGACACCAGGGCGCCGAGTGCGCCGCTGGTGCGGAAGGGGAGGTCGTCGCTGTTGTAGTTGGTGGTGACCCGTTCGGCGGGGATGTTGCCGATGGCGGGGTTCAGGGTCCAGAGCGTGGCGCCGGTCTCGTCGTTGTACCCGTAGGTCCAGGTGTACGTGCCGGCGAGTCCGGTGGCCGCGGAGGGGATCGTGGTCGTGGTGGAGGTGGGCTGGTAGCGGTCGTTGAACGCGTCGGTCGCCGTCGTGTAGGCGGCGCCGTCCACGTAACGGGCGCTGCTGGTGAGCTGCCCCTTGGCCAGGGTGTCGTACGTCCACTCGGCCAGTGTGGTGTCGCCCTGCTGGACGGCGGTCTTGCGGCCGAGCTTGTCGTACTGGGTGGTCAGGGTGATGCCGCGGGCGTCGGTGACCGAGGTGAGACGGCCCTCGTCGTCGTAGGCGTTGTGCGTTATGCCCTGGTCGGGGTCGTCGATGACCGTCTTCTGGCCGCGGCTGTCGAAGGTGTACTTCCAGACGTTGCCGTCGGGGTCGGTGACCGACGACGGCTCGTCGTACTTGCCGTAGGTGTAGATCGTCTTCTGCGACAGGGTGCGGGCCACGTCGGTGTATTCCAGGAGCGCGGTCGTGCGGCCGCGGGCATCGGTCACCGTGGTCGACGCGGTGCCGCCCTTCGGCGGGATCACCGTGGTGCGGTCACCCTTGTAGACCTTCTTGCTGCGCCACTGTTCGTCGCCGTACTTGAGCGACAGGGCGTCGGTGACGCGTCCGGTGCCGTCGAAGAGGTTCTGCGTGGCGGCCGGGACCTTGTTCACCGTCGTGGACACGAGCGTGGCCGAGGGCGCCCCGTCCGCGTAGTAGGGGCCCAAGGACTGCCAGGCCCAGCCACGGGTGTCGTACATCGTCTCGGTCACGATCCGGTCCTGCGTGCCGGTGGCCGGGGCCTGGGTCTCGCGCTCGCGCAGGAGACCGTCGTAGATCTGGTAGGTGGTGCGGTAATCGCCGTTCTGCTTGAGTGTCTTGGTGGCAACCGCGTTGGCGGCGGTGCGGGAGATCGTGTAGGCGTACTCGACGGACGGCTTGTCCTCGTGGCCGGCCTTGTCCCACCACGGCTGCCACACCTTCAGCAGTCGGCCGAGGCCGTCGTAGGTGGCGTCGGTCCGCTTGCCGTTCGGGTCGACCTCCGCCGTGACGACCCCGCGGGCGGGGTCGTAGGACGTGGTGGTTTCGTGCTTCGCCGCGTTGGTCACCTTGACCGAGGTGGGTGCCTCGGTCGTGGCAGGCGTGTACGCGGTGGCGGTGGTGTTGCCGAGGGCGTCGGTCGCGGTCAGTTCGCGACCGTGCTGGTCGTAGGTGTGGGTGGCGGTGGTGAGGTAGCCGGTGCCCTTGGCGTCCTGCTCGTCCAGCCGGGTCACGTCACCCTTGGTGGGGGCGGTCGAGAGGCTGGTCGCACCGTCGTAGTAGTTCCGCTGGACCGAGATCAGGTCCGCGGGCAGGCTGGGCGGAGTCCCACACGCCTGGGCGACGGTCTTCGCCTCGGAGACGAGAGTGAGGATGTTCTTGGCCGTGTTAGCGGCATAGGTTGTAGCGGTGCACCGCTCATCACCTGTCTTCGAGGTGTCCCCGAGCTCCGACTCGGTCAGGATCTGACCGATGGCATCGAAGGTCCGCTCGACACGAGTGGTGCGCCAGGTGTCGCCTACAGCTGTGCGTGTGGACTCGCTTCTTCCGCCAGTGGCGTACGCCTTGCGTGCGGGCAGGCCCTCGGATCGGGTCTCGGTGGCCGTAGGTTCGGACAGCCACGGCTCGTAGCTGGTGGTGGCTTCCAACTCGCCACCGTCACCGTTGTAGATCGCTTCCTCACGGGTCATCCCGGCGAAGGCTTCCTTGTCGGTGACCGCAGCGCCCTCGTGATCCTTGACGTCCGCCCCGTCAATGCCCCTGAAGTACCGGTACTCTTCAAGCGTCCGCTTGTCGGGTGCGGCACCGGTGCGGACTTGGACGCGGCCGTAGCCTTTGCGGTCGCTGTAGGTCAGGTGCTTGGCCGTGGTGAACTCGTCATCCTTGGCCTTCGCCCACGCCATGCCGTCCAGGTACTTGTAGTCGGTCTCCTTGGCCGGCGCGCCACCGGTGTTGTCGGACTCCAGGATCTGAGTGACGACGTAGGAGTGGAACCAGTCCAGGTAGGGCTCGTAGTTCGCGGCGGGGGCATCAGGCGGTGACCACTTCACGGGGTAGCAGCGCCGCTTGTTGTCTTCCGGGCTCGGAACGTCTCCGGCTTTGCAGTCGGTCGGCGAGTAGGTGATGCCGAGGGTGCTTCCCGATTCCGTGCTGATGCCGTAGACGCGGTAACGCCACATCGTCGGCACGGGGTCGGGGTCTCCGCCGGTCGTTGCTCCCTCGACTCGGTTGGGCAGTGTCTGGCCCTTGAAGGTCACAGCGGGCAGCTTGACGTCACCGGTGCCGGTGTGTCCGGTGCGGGTGATGGAGGCCAGCCACAGGGCGGGGTCGCTGCCGTCGCCGGTGGTCGGGAACTGCTGGTCCAGGGCCCAGGTGTCGACCGGCTTGTAAGCACCGCCGGTCAGCACGGAGGTGTCGATCTTGGTGATGCGGTTGCGGCTCCAGAAGGACGGGGAGTACCGGTCCTTGCACTCGGTGCCCGAGGCGCAGTAGCGGTCGAAGGGGACGTCGGGCCAGTTCTTCGCGTGGTCCTTGTCGAAGGTGCAGTCGCTCAGGCAGCGGGGGGAGAGGGTGAAGTCGACCTTGGCCGCGGGCTTGGCGTAGAAGTTGTTCGAGCGCAGGCCGTACTCGATGCGCTTGAGGGAGCCGCCGCGGTCGTAGATTGTGGCGGTGGAGTCGCCGGTCGACGGGTTGACGTTGCGGCCGTAGTAGTTGGACTCCTTGTCCCAGTAGTACGTCATGGCGTCGCCGTGCCGGTCGATGACGGCGTCGAGGTTCCAGCGCCATGCCTGCTGGCACCAGGAGTCCTTGAAGGCGGTGGCGTGGCAGGGCTCGCCGGACTGGTTGCCGTAGACGGGCACGGTCCAGGTGGAGTTGGTCTCGTCCTTGCCGGTGGCCCAGCCGTTGGGGCGGTTGTAGCCGAAGTAGTAGCGGGTGCCGTCGGGGGTGGTGACGCGCCAGTACTCCCCGTCGTTGTCACCGTTCTTCAGTGCGGTGTTGGTGAGCTTGACGATCTTGGTGCCGTCGTCGCTCTCCAGGTGCCACTCACCGGAGTCCGTGTCCTTGATCAGGGTGTTGGACTGGCCGCCGAGGTTGATGACGGCGTTGTCCTTCTTCCAGCACAGGTCGCCGACCTTGGCGGTGGTGTTGCTGTTCTTCGTGTCGTCCGTGCAGGAGATGTACTGGCGTTCGATGTAGCCCGGCTCCATCGACCATCCGTCGCCGATGTTGTTGGCCTGGTTGTTCGTCGCGGCGGTACGGCCGTCCACCGACTGCGAGGAGTAGGCGAGCTTCAGATCCGGCGCGGTCTCGCCGGGGACGTCGGGGGCGGTGATCGGGTAGTTCCAGGAGAACGCGCCGTTCGAGCCGCCTGCCGCCCAGGAGGCGGACGGGGCGAGTGACGTCGCCTTGAAGCTGCCCGAGGGTCCTGACGCCGCCGCGGTCGCGGCGAGAAGCACGGCCCCCTGAGCCACGGAAAGTTTCTCGTTGGACGCAGCGACGGGTGCCGAGAGCAGGGTGCGGTCCTCAGTGGCGGGGACAGCGGACGGAAGCTCTAGCCGAGTGCTCAGAGAATGGGCCTCGGTGTCGTTGTCTGTGGGCAGTGTGCGGCCGGCGGCGCATCCCTTCTTGCCGGGGGTGGTGGCGGCACATGCAGGCAGTTCGCGAAGAGTCAGGCGTGAGGCCCAGTCGCCGCCGTAGGCGTTGCGGAAGCTGGAGTAGTCGACCTTGACGTCCACCGCGCCCTTGGTGCCCGCTGTGGGCCGTAGTGCGAGCACGACTCCGTCGACACCCAGATTCTGCGTGGCCGCGCGGTCTAGCACCTGGACCTGGACCTTATCCGGCCCCTGCCTCCCCGCTTCCCGCCCCTTGCCCGGGCCGGGAGCCAGGCGCACCGGCAGCGAACCCGCTTTGATTGAGCCGGATCGGGTCAGCTCCGCTGTGGCCGTGCCAGGCTGCGGCCAAGCCACCTGTGGCTTCCTCCACGGGTGCTGAAGCGTCACATCGCGTATCGAGGAGGGCTGCTTCCTCACCGCGGTTGTCGGTACAGGATCACTGCTTGCCAGTTTCGCCAGATGCAGCTCGGCTGCCGCCACGACAGGCCCGGCCAGCAAGCTTGCAAAGAGAAAACCGACCAGCGCGACGGCTATAAGCCGTGTTCGCTGCCCCATGCGTCTCGCATCGACGCCCCCACCCCAGTGCATGTGCGAAAAACCCCCAACTGTTCAAAGAACGGAACACAGTCGGGCACGGAAGGTAGCAGCGCCTTCATACTCCCTTCACGCCACGGGAGCAGATCCTCATTCATTTCAAGCCAATTTGAATACCAAGGAGAATTTATTATTTCGCAATTTAACTGCAAATGTCTCTTTTTTTATGGCCGATTTAAGCCAAACTTTGCACCCCTGAAGTGGCCCACTGATCTCCGATGCCAAAACCACACCCCTCACAGATCCCTCACGCTCTAATGTGCGAACCGATCAGATCCGGGAGGGGATTTTCGTAATGGGTTTTTGGAGACAAAGGCGCAGACAAGGCGCATCAAGGACACCCATGGTGGGCGCTGCGGCCACGATCGCGGCGCTCGCTATATGCTTGCCGCCGCAAATGACACCTACAGCTGAGGCGGCGGCAAGCACTCGGCCGGGGAGGGGGTGCCCCAGCAGTTCAGGGCCGACGAGAGTGCGCTAGCCGAAGCTGCCAGTACCGGCGAGCCAGCAGAGGTCCTTGCCCGTCGTACAGAAACTTCCCAGGTGTTCGCCAACCCCGACGGGACGTTCACCCAGGACACCTATGTCCTGCCCCAGTTCGTCCGAAAGGAAAATCAACTCGTCCCCATCGAAACCGACTTGGAGCCGAACCTGGATGGGACGCTGTCCCCGAAGGCGACGGAGGTGAGCCTGAGGTTTTCCGGGGGAGGGGACGGTCCGCTGGCAACCATCATCCGAGACGGGCGCAGTATGTCGTGGAGTTGGACCCACGCCTTGCCGGCGCCTCGGATCGATGGCGACACAGCAACCTTCGCAAATGTCCTGAATGATGTGGACCTCAAGCTACGCGCGAGTTCCTCGGGCTTCACCAGCCTATTCGTGGTGAAAACACCCCAGGCTGCCGCCAGCTCATCGCTCAAGCAAATTCACTTCGATCTCGACACGGATGGAGTGGAGGCGAGCACCGACGCGGACGGGAACCTCACTGCCGTCAACCCGGCCGGCCAAGAGGTCTTCACCGCTCCCACGCCTCTCATGTGGGACAGCGGAACGGCCGAAGCGCCTCAGGCGCGAACGCTGGACACCGAAGGAGACGCCGGCCCGCCGCCGCCCACCGACGAATTCGAGCCTGGCTACGGGTCACAGCAGGCCGCAATGGACGTGGCCGTCGAGGACGGCAAGCTGAACCTCACACCGGATCAGGACCTTCTGACCGGTGAGGGCACCCAGTACCCCGTCCTGCTGGACCCGGCGGTATCCGGCAGCAGGTACGCCTGGACCATCGCCTACAAGAAGAACCCAAAGACGTCCTATTACAACGGGGCGAACTGGTACAACGGGACCACGACGGCCCGGGCCGGCTACGAGAACGAGACAAACGGTCTGGCCCGCTCGTACTTCCGCATGAACACCGGCAACCTCTGGTCCACAGACAAGGTCATCTCCAGCTCCAAGTTCACCATCAAGAACACCTGGTCCTGGTCCTGCACCAAGAAGCCGATCGAGCTGTGGCACACCGAGTACATGAGCTCGGCCACCACCTGGGACCATCAGCCCACAAAGATCCGCACCCTGGACACGGTGACCGACTCGAACGGCTGGGGCCCCGACTGCCCCGCCGGGAAGCTCGCGTTCGACGCCACCGCCGCCGCCAAGGATGCCGCCAAGGGACACTGGAACACCATCACCCTGGCACTCAAGGCAAGCAATGAAAGTGACGTCTTCGGCTGGAAGAAGTTCGACGCCAAGTCGGCCGCACTCTCGACCACATACAACACCCGTCCGAACGCCCCTACAGGCCTGGACACCATCCCCTCCACCAAGAACAGTACCGGTTGTGGCAGCTCCGCCCCTTATGGGCTGATCGGGAACACCGACCTGTACCTCACCGCAAAGGGCTCGGACCGGGATGGCGGCACGGTCAAGGTGCAGTTCAGCCTCTGGGCCACGGGCCACCACCCCGTCGATGACCCCAACGGGGTCATCATCGTCAACAAGACGGTCTCCACTACTTCCGGAACCGTCGCCAAACTCAAGGTCACCAAGGCCCAGCTCACGCCCTACCTCTCCGTGGCGAACGGCAACTTCTCGTGGAAGGCGCAGACCGAGGACGGCTCCCTTTCCTCTGCCTGGGTGCCGGCCACAGGCAAACCGGGGTGCCGTTTCGTCTATGACCCCACCCGGCCCTCCACTCCCCCCGGAGTGACCTCCGCCCAGTTCCCGGACGGATCCGACGGCTGGCCTGCCACCACCGGAGACGCCCGTGACGAGGGCACCTTCACCCTCAGCAGCGGGGGAGTGGCCGACGTCGTCAAGTACGAGTACTGGACCGACTGGAACAACAAGGTCCTGCCCGCAACACCCTCTCAGCAGGGCGGATCGGTGAGCGTCAAACTTCGCCCACTGGCAGCCGGTAACCACACGCTGTACGCGAACAGCATCGACAGAGCTGGCAACGTCTCCGACCGCGCCGTCTACATCTTCTACGCCAACAGCCCCGGCCTCACCGACAAGCCCGGTGACCTCAACGGTGACGGCAACACCGACAAGTACGGCGTTCGCACCGACGGAGCCCTGTGGCTGTATCCCGGCCAGGGCAACGGCCAACATGCCCCCTACACGGTCGCCAGCGGCACGAACTTCAACGGAGCCTCGGTCACACACCGAGGCGACTGGACCAACGACGGATATGAGGACCTCATCGCCGCCCAGCCAGGAGCGGACAATCAGAAGGACCTCTACATCTACCCGAACAACGGCCTGGGCTACGCCTGCACGGCCCGCGGCGAGGAAGCCGACGGCGCCTCCCAGGAATGCATCTTCGACCGCGTCGCGCTCGACGTCTACAGCCCCGAGAACAACCACTGGGCCAACGCCGACCAGATCCTCGCGATCGGAGACGTCGACGGCCCGCTCGACGTCGACGCGGACGGCATACCCGATGTGCCCGGCCACACCGACCTCCTGGTCAAGGAAGGAGACCACCTGTGGCTCTACTACGGCTCCGACTCCTTCTACCTGGACGCCGTCACCGACCCCATCCTCATCGGTGACGGCGCCTGGGCCAACTACGACATGATCGCCCCAGGCGACGTCAACGCAGACGGACAGGTCGACATGCTCGCCAGACAGCGAGACGACGGACGCCTCCGCCTCTACACGGGCACCGGCCCAGCCGGTGAGGGCCTCGGGCACACCACCAACGACCTCAAGACCAGCGGCTGGGACAGCAATACCCACCCGCTGATCACCTCCGAAGGCGACAGCAACGGAGACGGCAAGCCCGACCTCTACGCAACCAGCCACGACACCGACAAGGGAATCTACTTCTACCCCTCCATCACCCCCACCGGCATCGGAACGCCTACCGTCGCCGGCACCACCGGCTGGCTCAACTTCCAAGCCCTCAGTTAGACCGCCACGCATCCGGCTGGGAGCGCAGTGGCGCCCCCAGCCGGATGCGGCAGGTACTGGCGTCTTCGCAGTTCGCTGGTCGAGCAAGGGGGAACAGTGGATGAGCCGGGGACGGTCCCGGCCCCATGTCGCTGCCGGTTTGCCGCACACAGCTCATCCGTGCCCACGATCCCTTCACATTTCCCACGCCACAAACGCGGTGCGCGGTGGCATGGTTGATCGACTGGCGAGTAATGCCAGTGCATCCACTTTGGGGGGATTTCTCATGCGTACCCGTGCTGCTGCCGCTTCTGTCGCCGTTGTGCTGCTCACCCTGTTGGGTTCAGCCGCCTGCTCAGCGCCTTCGGGTGACGCGCCGTCATCCCACAGTGACGAGCCCAGGAAGGGGGCCAGGCAGCAGCAGGTTTCCCGGAGTGAGCCCGCAGTCGACCCGTCGAAATGTGCGGTTCCTTCCGACGGGATGCCCGAAGAGTGCAAGGTGCACCCTTCCTTCGCCGCGACCCATGAGGCGGTCCCGGCCGAGGGGGTGCCGACGCCGATGCCCAGTAACTAGGGCAATTCGGTGGCTGGTGCATCGGTCTCCGTCACACCCCTCTGTGGTGGTCATAAAAACTTCACACTTCATTAACCCTTCCCCTATGATCGCACTCTGTTGATGATCATGGATGCCCTCATGGAGGGCCCAGGGTGGGGGTACTGATTCATGAGTGTGCATGGGCGTCTCAAGATCGCCGTCGCGGGGAGCGCTCTCGCGCTCGCTCTGTCGACCTTCGGCGTATCACCGGTAGAGGCTGACGACCGGCAGCCGATCGGACTCGAAGTAGAGATGCCGACAGACCTGAAGATCACGGAGGCGACCGAGGTCCCAGAGGGAACCGAACCCGCCGCTGCGGCCGCTGCGACCCACCCCTGCATCGGTTACACCGCCACCTACGCCTCCTCCGGCTGCTTCCAGGCCTACGGCGACGTCGTTTACGCGAAGGACCTCCTGGCGGACGGCAAGTCCGCTGCCGTCGGTCTCTTCACCGACTACGGGCGCGCAGCGGAGGTTTGTGTCGTCAGCTTGGGTGCCGGCAAGACGGGCAAGTGCGACTGGGACTACTGGGAGAAGGGAAACGTGCAGCTGGAGGTCCTGCTGTACGACTTCGACACGGACGAGTGGTACCAGCCCATTGCCTGGTCGGACTGGCTGCCGGTGGACGGTCAGTAACGAGAGCGGAAACAAGGGCGCCGAACCGGCGTAACCGGGGGCACGCCCCACCTGCGCCTGTGGCCGCGTCGCAAGCCCGACGCAAGACCATGAGGCACGACAACCCAGCTTGTCGGTGCACTTGTTGCGACGGCCGCACTGCCCGCAGTGGACATTTCCCGGCAAAGGGTTGGAAGGGCGAGCTGATCGTAGGCTGGGAGCTTGCCCAGCAGGGCCAATCCACCCCTTTCAGCAAGAGACGACCTCCGACACGCTCGACTTCGGCAGAGGCGACGACAGGGGACGGACAGGATTCCTTGCCCTTCCCCGCTGCTGGTTCCCGGCTGCGCAACCCGGGCGCCGGCCGCATCGAGCGGCACCTCCTGGTCGACAGCGCTGACCCGGCCGCCGCGCGACGGACTGCTCTGCGGGCTCGCCTTGTGCTCGACGGCTGCTTCCTTCAGCCACCTCGGCACCGCGCGCCGGCGGCGACGTCGCGCCCGACCAGCCGGAGAAACCGCTCGCCGGTGACCACCAGCCGTACCAGTGCAGCGCCCCGGCCCACCGCTGGGGCGCTGCGCCTCGTTGAAGCCGGCACCACCCGACCCCGCTCCGTGGACATCAGCGGCTATGCACGCCGGATGACCGCCCACTGCCCCTACCTTGCCACGTCGCTCCAGCAGGGCCTGACGTCCTGGACGGTGCACCGCGCCGACCGCGGCGCCGAAGCCGAAGCCGTCCAGGCGGAGCTCTTCCACGCGGGAGGCAGCGGAATGGCTGCGCCCCTTGCTGAACCGGCCCCACGGCCTGCTGCGGTGCGAGAACATCGTCTTGTTGGGCGAGGTGCCCGGCACGGGGCACAGGGACCTGCTGGCCTGGCCGCACTGGGTGCTGAAGAACCTCTACAGCCCGGCCGGGGTGATGTTCGGCAAGTTCTACGCCGGCGAAGAGGAAGTCGCCGGGGCCGGCCACCGGATCCCGGCCGTCCCCGCCTCGTTCCTCCCCGTGCGGGCCGCCGTCCGTCGCCGCGACCCGCGCTTCCTGCACGCGATCCCCGACCTGGCCGCAGCCCTCGCCGGGGCCGACGACGACGGCCGCGACGTGTTCGAGCACCTCCCCACCGAGTGGAAGGACATCCGTACATGGGCCAGGAACCACCTCCCCCCGCCGAACCCGTCGCCCTCCTCACCGGCCACACCGGCAAACCCACCGCGGTCCGGCTCCTGAGCGCCCGGCGCGGCTCCCGGGCCTGGAAGGTCCAGGGACCCAAGGGCGCGGCCGCGGTGAAGGCCAACACCCCCGACGGCCACAACGCCCACGAGAAGGCGGCCGAGATGGCCCAGGAGGACGACGACCTCCTTCGCCTCACGGCCGCCGGCGCCATCAGCCCCGACTACCGGGTGAGCGCCGGAACGTGGGAGGGCGGCCGGTGGTTGGCCATCAACTGGATCGACGGCCCACCCCTGTGGCAGGCCCTCGCCCCGGCCCGCAGCCCAAAAGTAGACCGCGCCGCAGTCCGGTCCCGGCTCACGGGCATCGCCCGCACCTGGACACAGCACCTCGCCCGGATGCACACCGCCGGATGGGCGCACGCCGACGTCCAGCCCACCAACACCCTCGTCACGAACGACGACCAGGCGGCGGTCATCGACTACGCCCTCGCCTGCGGACCCGACGGCCACCGCCGCGTCCCGTACCGGGGAGCCCTCACCCACACCACCGCCCCCGAAATCGCCACACAGATCCTGGCCACCCCCGACGACACCCACATCCAGGCACATCCGGCCGCCGACATCTGGAGCCTGGGCGCCTCCCTGTTCTGGTGCTGGACCGGTCACCGACCCGTCCCCTACGACGAAACCACCGACCGCTTGGAGAAACTGGCCGCCATCGCCAAGGGCACCACCACCGCGCTGCCTGATGCCCGGCCGTGGCCCTTCCCCGCGTTCGAGGACACCATCACCGCGTGCCTGGCCCCCGACCCCGCCGACCGGCCCACCGCGAAGGAGCTGACCACGTCATGGTGACCCTGCGGGCCTTGGCCCCCGGCGATGCGGCGGCCCTCACCCGCATCTACAGCCGCCATCTGACCTTCAAGGGTCTGGAGGCCGCCGCCACCGAGCTCCAGCGCGCCCTGTCCGAGATGGGCGCGACCGCACGCGGCGCGGGCGCCGCCGGCGCTACCCACCCGATGGCCCTAAACGAGACAGCGAGCGTTTTCAGCGTTGCCTCTTCAGGGTGTGGACGGCTTTCGTGATGACGCTCATGCGGTTGGGGTTGATGCGGGGTCTTCGGAAGATCTGCCAGGACTTCAGCCGTGCCATGCCGCGATCGACGGGCGCCCGGGCCGCAGACAGAGCTCGGTTGAGGGTCTGCTCGGTGACGGTGAGCTCACCGCCTGGTGGTCGGGCGTTTGGCGGTGGTGACCCAGTCGTCGGCGCCGATGTAAGCCATGTCGGCGAGGACTGGGACGTGCTGGCGCTCGCAGATTCGGAGGATCTTGTGGGTCGGGCGGCGGTCAGGTCGTGGGTCCTGCCGGGCAGTGCCGGCGACAGCCACAGGATCTTGCCTACCGGGTCGGTGACGACCTGCACGTTCACGCCGTGCCGCTTGTGCTTGGAGGAGTAGTCGGCCCTGCCGTCTCCGACGCGGTCGCACGGGAGGGGGGGGCGACAGGGCTATCCCAGAATGGGTTCGGCTGACCCGCGAGGCGCCCGGTGGTTCGCCGGTACGAGCGTCGGCGCGCCCGGTGGCCCACCGGCGGCTGGCTATTGCCTACACCCGTCCGGCGGAAGTGATCAGTGCGATGAGGACGAGGAGACTCACGGCGAGGGTGATGACCTGTTGAGCCGGCCAGCCCTGCTGGATGGCGAGAACGGTCACGGTGGTCGCGGCGTAGGGCCAGGTACGGCGTTGCGGCTGCGGGGAGTTTCCAGGTGACATGGTGACCTCTTGTGATCGGTTGATCGGCTTGAGGCACACGCTCATCCATGGTGTTGTTGTTCGCTTGGGGGATCTGCCTCATCGCAGGTCACCGCTCAGAAATCGCGGACATCACGTCGTTGTCCGCGAACATGGCCGAGCAGGGGGATCGGATGGGGCGACCACTGGGGGCGCTGAAAGGGCGAACCAAGCAGGCCGACGAGTTCGCTCTGTGGCTGCGGGAGGTCACGAAGGGGGTCACAGTACGGACCCTTGAGCAGCACTTCCCCTACGGAAAGTCGTCCTGGAGCGAGTTCCGGGATGGTAGCCGCCTGCCACGGCAGCAGCTGGTGGAGCAGGTCACGGCGCGCTACCTGCGGGAGCCTGCCATGAGGGCACGCCACTTCGCCCGGGGGACGCGCCTGCTGGCGGCAGCCCATCAGGCAGCCAAGGACCTCGACCGCGACGGCTTGAACGGCATGTCGTTACCGGGCCCGAGAGCCGCTGCTTCGGACCCCGTGTCCGAGGCTTACCTCAGGCTCGATGACGCCCGGCTGATGCAGATCGAAGCGATGAGGCAACTGGCCGCTTCCGAACGCCGGCGAGAGAAGCTGGAGGACATGGTTTCCGTCTTGGAGGAACGCTGCACATTACTCGAGGCCGAACGAGACCGCGCTCGTGAGGACGCCCAGGCAGAGCTCCAGCACGAGCTGCAGATGTCCACGGAGTACCGGCGCCAGGCCGACGAGAAGCTGGAGCACGCACGCCGGGCCGAGAAGCGCGCCTACGAGCTCAGGCTCGCCGCCGAGAAGCAAGTGACCAGAGAACGGCTCGCCCTTCGGCGCATGGACCAGGAAACGGGACAGGCACCCCCCGTTACAGCACCGCGCTCCGTGGCCCATGACCTAGACCTGCCACCTCTTGAGCAGATTCACCAGGTCCTCGAGGCCGTCCAAGAACAACTGGACACCCAGGACGTAGAGCTGAACGATCTGGACCTGCAGATCGACGGGGGCTCACAGCAGCCGGCCGATGAAGATGCACGCCGGACCATCCAAGGACAGGTCATTGAGCACCCGGCAATGTCCAGCGCGGAAAATGTCCGGGAACAGGGGCAGGACAACCCGAGAAAACTCCTGACCAGCGACGATTCGCAGCCAAGCGCCGACGACTCCCGGCTGCTAGGTAGATCCGAACAGCCGGCAGTCGCACGCGAGGGCCAGTCGAAGGAGCTGATGAGGGGCCTTGAGACAGCTGCTACTCCAGCGGCGCTGTCCACCGCTCTGTCCCAGCTACGCCAGCGCGCCGGACAACGCGCGATCAGTGATCTGACTCAAGCCGCATTTCCAGGCCGGCTCAAGGACGACCTGGTGCTGATGACCGTGATGCGCTGGATCGACGGCGACGTCCTGCCCGACACCTGGCTGCACCTGAAGAACCTGGTACGCGCAATGGGAGCCACGAACCACGAGGTCGAAGCCTTCCACCAGGCCTACACCCGCACCATCGACGCCCGCCTTCCACCACTGTCCATCCAAGACCTCTCCGACCTGGCCAGTCCCACGTTCACGCATCGGACGGCTGGCTCCCCAACGAAACCGGATCATGGCCATCAGCGGCCCGGTCCTCATCATCCTTTTTCTGACCGGTTGCACGGCCGCACTCCGCGCCGCAACTCCGCCCAGCACCCTGAAGCTCGTCGGCTACGCCGCTGCGGGCCTGCTCGTCTGCGTCGCAACCCTGCACAGCGCAACCAGACGAGTCAGGAACGAGCAACGATACGAAGGCAACGGCGCCTCGCGCATACCCTTGATCACTACCCTGGCCGCTATCCCTGCGGGCCTGGTGATCCCGTGGGTTTTCGAGTCGACTGGACCGTGGGTTGCTGCCCTTGTAGGACTGCTTTAACGACCCGGGTCGGGGAGTAGGCGATCACCAGCGATCTTGTCGGCGATGATGCCCAGACGAAGGGCCTGGGTACTGGCTCTACTCACCAGTCAGGCCCCGGATGTCGCGCTCGACGGCGTGGACGGAACGACGGAGACCACGTTCGAGCTCTCCCTGGAAAGCGGACGTTGTCGTGCTCAAAGGGTGATTCGTGGCGGTTGCTTACGACGTGAGCACCCCAGCTTCGTACGTGCGCACAAACTGCGCCACCTTCAAGAGAACGCCTTTCACTGGGCGGGCTTCGGAGTAACATCCGCAGGTTCTGCACTCGGGGGAAGGGGGACGGATGCTGCGGCTGCGAGCCTGGCTGGAGTTATGGGCGGCGAGGGCCTTCGATTTCGTCGGAGGCATGGACAAGTCGGCGATCTACGAGCGGTGCGTGCTGGCAGCAGTTGACGCGCCCGAGACGAAGCGGCTACTCGGCAAGCGTGACGGCGTAGACCGTGACGCCGTCGTAGAGCGCATGATGACGACCCGGTACCACCGCTACACCACCCTCGGCTGCCCATCACCCCTGCTCGACAGAGCGATAGAGGACCTGACCGAGGCCCGGGACAAACACGAGCGAGCGGCTCGAGCAACGCCTTGGGACTGGCGAGTGGCCTGCTCGCTAGTCGCTGCCGGCTCTTTGGCCCTGTTGATGTTCAGTGGCCTACTCGCCTTGCTCATAGCGGTTGTGGTGGCGGCAGCCACCATGGTCACGCTGTTCATCTGGCGCGGATCCCGACTGTGGTCCAACCTGAGGCAGTGCCTGATAGCCGCAGGGCTCAAGGGCGCGTGGCTCGTTCAGCGCATAGAGGTAGGAGCGTGCGCCGCACGCTGGGGTGAAAAGCTGCAAGAGACAGGTACTGGTCCCGTGGTGGCCGATCTGGTACGCCACATGTTGGGCGACGACCCCGACTCCCTCTTCATCCCCGATGACTACGAATGGGGCTTGCGCGCGCCTCGAGCGCCCGGCTTCATCATCGAGAACGGGGCCCGGCGTCAACTTGAGCGTAAGCTCACACACCTTGAGGACGGCACCATCGCCGTCTGCGGCCCACGCGGTGCGGGTAAATCGACGCTGCTGGAGCAGTGCGTCAAGAAGGCCGGCTTCGGCGTGATCGTCCAAGCGCCGGCCACCTACGCTCCCCACGACTTCCTACTGTCGCTCTCAGTCCAGCTATGCGAGAAGTACATGCGGGCCCGCGGCTATGAGCCCATCGGCTTCGCGCGCCTGTCGCCCGCGCGCCGAGCCCTGCGGCGAATGAGGCTCCAGGTCAAACGGCTGAGCCAGTGGAGCTCCTTCGCGGTGCCCGCCACCGCCCTGGTGGTGCTGGGGCTTTCCTCCTCGGTGCGCTTCTTCTACAAGCAGTACGCCACGCCTGCATCGGACGCCGCGCACGCGTACACCAGCGCGATACGCGACGACGTCACGGCCATCTGGCAGGGCCACGCCGTTGTCGCGAGCATGGCCGTCACGATCGGCGGGATCGCCTGGTGGAAGTCACGACACGTAGCGTGGCTGCCCCGCATGCTGGGTCGCCTGTGGACGCGCGGCATCAGGCCTATCGGTCTGCTCCTGGCCTGGGCATCCGCAGCCACTCTGCTCCTCGACGCACAGATCCGCCAGCAGGCCCTGAAACTCCACGCCACTCAGCCCGAGGCCTTCTACCGCTCTGTCGGCTATGCAGGAGGGCTGCTGCTGGTGTGGTGGTTCTTGCGCTTCATTCGCGATATGGGAGTTGAGTTTCCTCTTGGAAGGCGGCACATCTTCCTGGAGAGGATCTTCCGCCCGATCAGCGCTGCCGCAGGGATATACCTGCTGTTCTTCCTCACCACGAACCCGCAGATACGGTCCCTTCTGGAGGACCCGGAAAACCCGCTGCGACTGGCGGGCATCATCGCCGGAGGCCTGGTGTCGAAGCTGGGAGACTGGCAGCCACGGTCTGAAGAACCCGAGTTGGTCACGCGATGCCAGAGCCACCTCTACCGTCTTCAGACGATCCAGCAGGCCACCCACGGCCTGACCGCCGGGAGTACTGCCCAGATCCTGAGCCTGGGCACAAACCACTCCGCGTCTGTGTCCACCGTCCCCCCGAACTACCCGGAACTGGTTGAAGAATTTCGCGAACTGCTCAGGTGCATCGCCATTGAGAGGACTGAAGCGGGCAAGACCGTTGTGATCGCCATCGACGAAGTGGACCGCTTGGGCGCGGACACCGACGCGCTGGCGTTCCTTCGGGAGATCAAAGCCATCTTGGGCGTACCTCTGGTCCACTACCTGATCTCGGTTGCTGAGGACGTGGGAGCCGCCTTCGTCCGCAGAGGACTTCCGCACCGGGATGCCACCGACAGCTCCCTCGACGACATCATCCATGTCCAGCCCAGCACCCTCAGCGACTCACGCGCCATCCTCGCCAAGCGCTCCCAGACACTGAAAGAACCCCACATCCTCCTTGCCCACGCGCTGTCAGGCGGCATCCTGCGCGACCTGCTCCGATACGGCCTACAACTCCGCGAGACACAGGAGAAGACCCAGTCCTACGAGCTCACAGACATCTCGCGGCAACTTATCCTGGAAGAACTCGCGGAGACCTTTGCTGGCTTCCGCACTCTACTGGGCAAACTGCAGTGGTCGCACGACACCAACGGCATCCTCGCTTCCTTCCGCACGCTCAGCAGCTACCTGCGTGACCCCTGTCCATGCGTAGAAGCAGATGTACTCCGCACGCTTGATCACTTCGCCTTCCACGCCTACGGCGCCCGCCCCGTTCCTGCGACCGCCGGCGACTCGTCACATCGACCACCAGACGACCCCGAGATCAGCAGCAGCGCACGCCAGATCATCGACGAAGCATCCACCTACGCTTACTTCTCACTCACCCTGCTCGACATCTTCAGCACCGAGGGACTCGAGCGCCGTACGCAACTGGCTGCCGGGCACGGCCAGGACGGCGATCCTGAACGGCTGGCCGATGCACGACAGGAACTCGGGATATCGCCCTACAGCGCCCGTCCTCTGATCGACAGCATTCGCAAGGCATGGTCCCTGCCTCTCGGGCCGGCCCCTAATAGCCGTATTGCAGCATCAGCTGGAAGGTGTTCCCGCCACAGGAGCCGCCCGAACATCCCGTGACGTCAACTCGGCCGACCGTCGGTGCTCAGCATTTACATGGCCCGGCGGTGGCCGGAGAGTGGACATCATCCTGCCGAAGAGTGTCCGGCGCATGGGATCGGCGGTGAATTCCGTGAACCCTCCCGCCCGCTGTCTCACGAAGATGCCTCTCTGGCCGTCCGGCCGGCCGTGCGCGGCGCCCGGCTGCGGCTCGGGGTGCGGCGGTCGGTGCGCGGCGCGAGGATCGAGGTGCGGTGGCGGCCGGGCCCGGGCAAATGATCTGCCCCGGCGGGGCCTGTCTCCGCCTCTGATCTCAGGGGGGTCTGGAAGTGCGTACGTATGGCGCGGCCGCTGTGGTCGGGAGCGATCAGCTTCGGACTGGTCACCATCCCCACCAAGATCATCAGCGCGACGGAGGATCACTTGATCCACTTCCGTCGGGTGCACCTGGAGGACACGGGCCGTGTCCGTACGCGCAAAATCTGCGAGCTCGACGAGAAGGAGCTGTCGCAGGAGGAGATCGGAAAGGGCTACGAGGTCTCCGTAAGGACGAGGTCGTGCCGGTGACCGACCGGGAGCTGGAGGAGATGCCCCTGCCCACGGCGAAGGCGATCGAGATCGTCGCATTCGTCGACGCCGACAGCATCGACCCCGTACGAATCGGGGAAAGCTACTACCTCGGCGCCGACGGCCAGGTCGCCGCCAAGCCCTACACCCTGCTGCGCCAGGCCCTGCAACGCTCCGACAAGGTCGCGATCGCGAAATTCGCGTGGCACGGGCGTGAGCGGCTGGGCCTGCTCCAGGTGCGGGAGAAGGCGATCGTGCTGCACGCGATGCACTGGCCGGACGAGGTCCGCAGCCCCGGCTCCCTGGCCCCCAGGCCGGTGGAGCTGGAGGAGGCGGAGATCGAGCAGGCCGTCCAGCTCGGCGAGTCCATGACCACCGACGACATCAGCCAGTTCTGGGACCGCTACCGCGACGCCCTGGAGGAGCTGATCGAGGCGAAGTCCGAGGGCCAGGAGCGGCCCGAGCCGGCCGAGACCAGCGGTGCGGGGGAGGGCGGGCAAGTCATGGACCTGATGGCCGCCCTGAACGCGTCCGTCGCAGCGGCGCGCGAAGGCCGCGGCGACAGCGGCGAGGACGCCACCGTCCACGAGATCCGCCCCCGCAAGAAGAGCCCCGCGAAGAATCCGGCCGCCAAGAAGGCCACGACGAAGAAGACGACAACCTCGAAGTCGGCGAAGAAGCGCTCCGCATCCTGATCCGGAACCCAGGGGGCCGCGCTGAACGGTCTGCGGGCGGGGAAGACTTCGGGTACTGCCGGTGGATGGGGAGGGGGCGGTCGCTGTGGCCGCGGCCAGTAGCACAGACTCTGCGCTCAAACGGGCCCGGCTCGCGCTGAACATGACGCTGGAGGAGGCGGCCGACGCGCTGAACGCGATCACGGGCGGGGCGACGGATGCGAGTCTGATGAGCGCGTGGGAGTCCGGCCGACGCCGTACGGGCAAACGGAACCGCGCGGGCTTGTGCCAGCTGTACCGCGAGCGGCCGGAGGTGCTGTTCGCCCACCAGGACGGCGCGGCCACCAGCGTGCTGGAAACCTCAGGCACCGCCGTGGTGGTCAAGGTGCTGACCCGCTGGACCGACCTGGTCGAGGCGATGGTCGACGTCGTCGCCGCAGCGCGCGAGCAGCTGGTCGTCACCGGATCCCGCTCGCGGGAGAAGGCGTACCTCGCGGCGATCGAGACGGCCGTGGCCCAGCAGCCGGACCTGGTCCACTACCGCGTGCTGTACGGACCCCCACGGCACCGGGAGCTCGCCGACCACCTGCTGCGGCTGCTGGAGCTGCGCGATCCGTCCACGCGCCGCAACGGCATCAAGACGCTCCACATCGGGATGGTGGAGCCCACCGAGGCGCTGGAACGCTTCTTCGTCGCCTCCGAGAGCGCCGCGGTGGTGCCGCTGCCGTCGTTCCACGGGGCCGAGGGCTTCGACTGCGGCGTCCTACTCGGTCGTGAGGCTGCGGTGGGTCTGGTCCACCATGGGCGCGAGGCGTGCGCCTCGGCACGGCCGGTGGAGACGACCGAAGCCGTCCGCGCGCTGCCGGTACGGCATAACTAGGGGGCGAGGGAGAAGCGTGATCGAGGACCTGTCACAGGCGGCCCGGGCTCGTACGGCGTCCGTGGTCGAGCTGGCGAGCGAGCTGATCCGCCGTCCGAGCCGGGCGGGGATCGACGACTACGGTCCCGTCCTTGACGTTTTGGAGGACTGGCTCGCCGCCCGTGATCTGCCGCACCGGCGCCTGCACGACGACGCGGGCGCGCTGGTGGGGCTGCTCGTGGAGATCCCCGGCGGGTGCCCGGGCGCGTGGTGGACGCTGGACGCGTGCGTGGACACCGCCCCATACGGCGACGAGACCGGCTGGTCGTTCCCGCCGGACTGCGGTGACGTCGTGGACGGCTGGCTGCGCGGCCGGGGCGCAGCGGACTCCAAGCTCGCCGCCGCGATGTTCTGCCACATCGCCGCCGACCTCGCCCCCCGCGCCGCCGAGCTGGCTGGCGGGCTCGCGGTGCTCCTGGACGTGGATGAGCACACCGGCGGCTTCGGCGGCGCCCGCGCCTACCTCACCGACCAACGCGCGGACCGCCCTGCCGGAGTGATGATCGGCTACCCGGGCCTGGACGAGGTCGTGGTCGGCGGCCGCGGCCTGTGGCGGGCCACGATCACTGTGCACGCCCCCTCCGGGCACTCCGGCTCCAGCAAGACCGTCGTCGGCGCCATCTCCCGGGCTGCCCACCTTGTACGGCTCCTGGACACCGCCGACCTGCCCGGCGTGGACGACGGCTCGGGGTTTCCGCTGGCGCCGAAGCTGTCGGTCACCGCCTTCCACGGCGGACAGGGCTTCTCCGTCACCCCCGACCGGGTCGACATCAACGTGGACGTCCGCACCACCCCCGGCTTCGACGCACACGACGCCGAAACCCTCGTGCGCAAGGCCGTCGCCGAACTCGACGCGGAGCTGCCTGGCCCGGCGCCCACCGAGGTCACCTCGATCGCCGCGTGGCCGCCGTTCCGCCTCACCGAGGACGAACAGCCCGCCGCCGCGCTCCTCGGCGCCGCCGCCGCGGCCGGGCTCGCCGTGCGGGCGAAGACCGCGGGCCCGTCGAACATCGGCAACCTGCTCGCCGGGGAAGGCATCGCGGCCACGGCCGGCTTCGGGGTGCCGTACGAGGGGTTGCACGGCATCGACGAGCGCGCCCACCTCGCCGAACTCCCCACGGTGTACGCCGTCTACCAGCGAGCTGTTCTCGGGCTCCTCGGAGGCTGACGTCCCAAGCGCGTCCCAACTTCCTCCCAGATCCACTCCTAGCAACGGCCCAACTCCGTCTCTGGGAACAGATCTTCGATCGCGGTGACATAGAGGCAGCACCAACCGAAGCATCCACCGCCACAAGGGAGACCGGCCATGGCCGAGCAGACCATTGTCACCACCCAGCCCGCCGTCGAGAACACCGCCGCCGCGGCGCCGCACGCCAGCGGCTTCGCGCCGCAGATCAGCACCCACCCGGTGGCGATCCTCACCCTGGGCCGCCAGGTGTTCAACGATTCGGACAAGTCCAACTACTTCGAGGGCTGACCAGCCCGGACACCACCGAGCACCCCGGGGGCCGGCCGCACGACGGCCGGCCCCCGGTCGCGTCACAGGGCTGATCAAAGGGGAGGCGAACAGATGGAACGGGAGTGGATGACCGGCGGCACCGCCGCCGGTGACGGAATCGAGATCGAAGGGCTCGGCGGTGTACGCCGGGCCCGGGCTGCGCGGGTCCGCGTGGCCTGCGAGGGGTCGGTGGCGCTCGCGGTCGTGGGCGACAGCCCGGTCACCGAGCAGGAGCTCCGCGGCGTGCTTCCGGCCGTGCGGGCGGGCCGGTGGGCGGAGCTGACCCGCTGGCCGGGCTCGTACTGGGTGGCTGCGAGCGACGGGCGGCAGCACTTCGTGTGCGGCGACCTCGCCGGAATCCGGGCCGTCTACTACACGCCGCGTCAGGAGGAGGCGGCGTGGGCCAGCGAGCCCGGCCTGCTCGGGTGTCCGCTCATGCCGGACCTGCCCCTGCTGGCTGCCCGGCTCGCGGCGGGCGAGCAGCACTGGCCGCACCGCAGCCCGTACGAGCAGATCCGCATGGTGCCCGGCGGGTCTGGGCTGCTGCTCGTGCCCGGGGCGCCGCCGCAGCTTGTCGACATCGCGGACATCACGCCCGTGGACGAGCTGCGCGGCGGCGCCGAGCGCTTCGGCCACGTCCTCACCGACGCCGTCCAGCACCGCGTCCGCGCCACCGGCGGAGCGGTGGGGGCAGACCTTTCCGGTGGGCTGGACTCCTCCGCGGCCGTCGTGCTTGCCGCCGGTGTCGGGACTGTGCACGCGGTGACGTACACAGACGGCTACACCAGCGGCGAGGACATGGCGTTCGCCGCCCGTGTCGCCGGACACACCGGCGCCCGGCACACGGTCGCCACCGGCAGCGACGAGCAGCTTCCCTTCGGCTTCCCGCCCGGGCAGCCGACCGGGACGGAACCGGTGCTGGAGGCCGCGATGTACGCCACGGACACCGCCTACCTGCACCCCGTACGAGGGATGCCGCTGCACCTGACCGGGCACGGCGGGGACATCGTGCTCGACGCCTCCAGCTCCTGCTGGGTCCGCCTCCTCCAGGACGGACGACGGCGCGAGGCCCACCGCCAGGTCGTTGCGTTCGCCCGGCTGCGCAACACCGCCCCTGGCCCTTACTGGAAGTCCCTCAAGCAGGCCGCTGACCTCGGCCGGGCCGGGTCCCTCGTACGCGCCGCCGAGGCCCTGGAGCGCGGGCCCATCGTCCCGGAGCCGGCCGTGGGCGGCTGGTCGTGGTGCCGCCTCGGCGCGGCCGCATCCTGGCTCACGGCGGGCGGGAGGCACCAGGTGGCCGCGCTGCTGCGGCAGGCCGCCCGCGACCGGCAGCCGCAGTACGCCGATGAGTTCGACCAGTGGGCCGCGCTGCGGTCGGTCGGCGCCTCCGCCCGCGGCTGGACCCCGTACGCCGAGACGCTCGGCATCCGGCCGGTCTACCCGTACCTGGACAACGGGGTCGTCCGGACCGCGTTCGCTGTCCCGGCGCTCGCCCGGCGCGCGCTGGTGACGTACAAGCCGCTGCTGCGGGCCGCACTGCCACAGCTTCCGGACTGGCTGACCTCGCGCCGCTCGAAGGGATCGTTCACCGCCCAGCGCATCGCCGGACTCGCCCGCCACCAGGGCCTGCTGGACGAGCTGATCGCGGTAAGTCCGCTCGCGGCCGACGGGCTCATCGACCCCGCCGCCGTCCGTGCCGGGCTCGCGCAGGCGGCCCGGGGGCAGAGCGCCACGCTGATCGCCGACCTGCATCACCTGATCGTGACGTGCTGGTGGCTGAGCGGCCAGACGGCCGGCAGGGAGGTGGCGGCGTGCTGACCCCTGCCCTCCACGTCCACCACGCCACCGACCCGTACGGCACGGCGGTGCTCGACATCCGGCGCGGGACGTGGCTCATGCTCGATCCAGATGCCTCGATGATCTGGCGCGCCGTCACCGTCCGCGGCGGCACGGCCGGACTCGCCGACGAGATCGCCGTCCCCACTGGCCAGGACCCGCAGGCCGTCGGCGAGCAGATCGCCGCGTTCGTCGACGAGCTCCTGGCCGCCGGTGTGCTCGTCGACACCGCCCGCCCGGCCCGGCGAAAGAGGAGGTGGTGGCGGTGACGGTCATGGCCCCCCACCACCCGGCCTACCGCCCCGGCGCGTGACCGCCTGGTCGCCGCCGTCGCGCTCGCCCTGTCCCTGGCGCTGAGCCGGTTGCCGCTGCGCTGGCAGATCGCCGCCGTACGTACCCTGCGCGGCCTGCCGTACGCGCACCTGGCCCGCCTCGAAGCGCTCTACACGGCGGTGCTTGCGGTGATTCCCTCCTGGTGGCCGGGCCGCATCGCCTGCATGGAGATCAGCCTCGCCACCGTCCTGGCGACCGCGCTGACCGGCCGCCGGGCCCGCTGGGTGCTCGGCGCGCGGTTCCTTCCCGATGCCGCGCACGCGTGGGCCGAGGTCCCAGGCGGCGCGGTCGGCCGGGACCTCGGCGACGCCGTCGACCGGCCGTGGATGCCGGTTCTCGCCGTGCCGTAGACGGCCGCCAGGGCTGTCGTGGTGCGGGGCCGGCCAATGCCTCCCCGCCCCGGACCACGGCGTCACTCGAACGAGTGAATGTGGAGCGGTGAAGCTGACGGCGGGGGTGGGGCGACCTGGGCCGACGGGCGGGGGCGGAACAACCCCGTTGCCCGGCCTCCCCGTCCTGTTCCCTCATGGGGGGCGTGAGTTCTTCCCTTACCTCGCCGCCCGTTGCCGGCGCGGGCCAGCCGCCCGTGATGCGCCTGGCCTCCGACCGGCATTTCGAGGCGAGCGTCAGCCTGTCCACGGCCGCGATAGCGCGCCGGCTGCCCCGCACCCTTGCCGAGGCGGCCCGGCTCGGCTGGCACACCGACCACCGCGCCGTCCTGGCCCTGCTCGCCTGCCAGATCGGCTCCGCCGCGCTCACCGCGACCGCGCTCGCAGCCACCACCCGCGTGCTGGCCGCCGTGTTCACCGGCGGCGACATCGTCGCCTCTCTGCGCGAGAACCTGACCGCCGTGGTGGTCCTCGCCGTCGCCGCCTCCGGGCGCTACCTGCTCGACGCCGCCGCCCGCTCGGCCGCGGCCCGGCTCGCGCCCAAAGCCGTACGCGAAGCCGACCTCCAGGTCATCACCGCCGCCACCGCCGCCGAACTCGTCGCGTACGAGGACCCGGACTTCGAGGACGCCCACGCCGCCGCCTCCGACGGCGCGGAAAAGACCGGCGACCTCATCCTCGACGCCCAACTGCTGACCTCCGCCGCAGCCCAGATGGCCGCCGCGGCGACCGTCGTCACCGTCCTGCACCCCGTGATGCTCCCCCTGCTGATCCTCTCCGTCGTGCCCTGTGCGTGGGGCGCGGTACGCGGGGCGCGGATCGAGCACGCCGCCCACCACCGCAACCTCGCCGACTCCCGGCTGCGCAGCGTGTTCCGCTCTTACACCACCGAGCGGAACACGGCCGACGAGGTCCGGGCGGGCACCATGGCCGGGTTCCTGATCCAGCAGTACCGGATCGTCTCTGGCCGCCTGGAGGCCGAACAGCTCAAGGCGACCCGGCAGGCACTGGTGGTCCAAGGCATCGGTGACGCGCTCACCGCGGTGGGCACCGTCGTCACGTGGGCCGTGCTCGTGCTCCTGGTGGCGAGTGGCCGCATGGAGCTCGCGGTCGCGGGGACCGCCGCTTTGGCGGTGCGGACCTCGGGGGCGGCGCTTACCACGACGGTGCGGGCGGGGGCTCGGCTGTTCCGTACCTCGTTGTCCCTGGACGACTGGGCCCGTTTCCTGGCCGTGGCCAAGCCGTGGACGACCCGGCGCGGCACCGCGACCGTCGCCGAGGACGGGCCGCAGGTCATCACCGCCGAGGGCGTCTCCTTCACGTATCCCGGTGCCAACACGCCCGCGCTCGACGGCATCGACCTGGACCTCAAGCGCGGCGAGGTCATCGCCCTCGTGGGCGAGAACGGCGCCGGCAAAAGCACCCTCGCCCGCATCCTGACCGGCTTGTACCTCCCCACCAGCGGGTCGGTGCGGTGGGACGGGGTAGACCTGGCGGACGCCGACCCGGCCAAAGTGCTCGCCCAGGTCGCGCTCGTTCCGCAGGACTACACCCGCTGGCCGCTGGCCGCCCGCGAGAACATCACCCTCGGCCAGCCCCGCCCCGAAGGCGACACCGCCGTACACGCCGCCGCCGAGGCAGCTGGCGCCGACAGCGTCATCGCCGCCCTCCCACACGGGCTGGACACGTCGCTGGCCCGCTCCTGGTGGGGCGGACACGACCTGTCCGGCGGGCAGTGGCAACGCGTCGCGGTCGCCCGAGCCTTCCACCGCGACGCCCCCGTCCTCGTGATGGACGAGCCGACCGCCGCACTCGACGCCCGCGCCGAACACCGGATCTACACCCGCCTCAAGGCCCTCGCCGCAGGCCGGGCCACGGTCTTCATCACACATCAACTGGCCAACACCCGCCTCGCCGACCGGATCATCGTCCTCGACCAAGGCCGAATCTCGGAGACGGGCACGTACGACGAGCTGATCGACCAGGCCGGAAACTTCTTCGAGATGCTGAAACTGCAGGAAGACCGCTGTTGATCCGCCCCTTTGTAGAGTGCCAGGCACTCTCAGTCCGAACCAGGTCCGTCCGAGAGCTCATCCACCAGAGCCTCGGTGGCCACAGTCCCAGCGTTCAGTGGCTCATGTCTTCAAGCTGAGCTAGGTCTGCCCTGCACGGGAAGCCCACGGTGTCGCGTGCGGCTATACGCGGCAGCTGTCGGTGTGGGTGACCTCTCGGAAGTTGGCGATGATGGGGTTAGCCATCGACTCGCGGTAGACGACCGCGGCTCGACCGTAGGGCCAGGTGATGTCGTCGAGAAAGTCCTGCTGGGCCTCTGAGCAGCTGCCGAACATCAGACTACGGACGACGTCCGTCCAGGCGGCATCGTCCTGGTAGCTCTCCCTTTCGGGGTAGATGCCGGGGCCGAAGGTGATGAACATCGTCTGCGCCGATGGGTTGAACGTGACGGTCACCTGGCCGCCCATGTACTGCTGCCCTTGGAGAATGGGAGACGCGCCTTCGCGCAGACGCTGTGCGGCGGCCTTTTCCGCCTGTGTGGCCGGCACCCGGGCGGCCGCCCACTCATCAACGGTGGGCTGCGTGCTGTCACCGCGGGTGTACGCGGGGGAGGGGGCAGCGGAAGTACGCGGGCTCGGAGTAGAGGGGGGTGTCGGTACGGGGGAGGCGGTGCGTGCGGGGCTGGGTGCAGAGCTTGCGGAGTGCTGAGCGGCCGGTGTGAGCTCGACAGTTGGGGCTTTTTGACCGTCGGCCGATATGCCTGGTTCCCGCGCCGTGGTGGATGACTGCGTGGCGGCGAGGATACCGCCGAGGCTGCCTACGAGGGCAGCAGCGGCGACGACCGCCAGGTACAGGCCAGTGCGGCTGCTGCGCTTCGGGGGGCCCGGCCAGATCGGCTCGTCGGATGGCAGATCCCAGCTGCGACCGACCAGGTCGGCTATCAGCGTCGGCTGAGGCAGTCCAGCGGGACCGGCGACGGCCGTAGTCTGCTTGGCAAGCAACCCACTACACAATTGCGCGAGTTCAAGAGCTGCTGGTCGGCCGGACGGGTCCTTCGACAGAGCCCTCTCCACCAGCTGGCGCAGATCATCGCCCATCCCGTCGAGGTCGGGCTCGGCAGACAGGACACGAAAGGCAACAGCATCGGCAGCGCCGCTCCCGAAGGGCAGACGTCCTGTGGCCGCGTAGGCGACCAGGGCCCCCCACGCGAACACATCACCCTCCGGCCCGACCGCGCCGGTGCGGTAATGCTCCGGGCTAATCCAGCCCGGCGTTCCCGTCATCACCCCCGTGCGGGTGACGGAAGTCCCGTCCAAGGCGTGAGCGATCCCGAAGTCCAGCACCATCGGGCCCGAAGCCGCCAGGACGACATTCTGTGGCTTGACATCACGGTGCGTGACGCCGGCCTGGTGGACCGCGGCGAGTGCTGCTGCGGTACCAGCGGCCAAGGCGTACAGGCGGGCCCCGGCCAGAGCCCCGTCGGCGGCCACGTGCTGGTCGAGGGTGGGACCAGGTATGAAAGCAGTGGCAAGCCACGGAGCGGGTGCATCGGGATCGGCATCGACCACTGGAACCAGACAGGGGCCCGTAACCCGCCGGGACAGTTGAACCTCCCGGCGGAACCGAGCACGGAACTCGTCGTCGGAGGCCTGCGCCGGATGCACGACCTTGACGGCCATCCGCTCCCCGGCGGCGCTGAGCGCGGCATACACAATGCCCATGCCGCCTGATCCGAGCCGACCCACCACACGGTACGGGCCGACACGCTGCGGATCACCTTGTCGCATCGACTGAACACGGCTGGACACAGATGCTCCCCCTGGCGATCAACGGCACGCACACGCCGAAGTGGTGATCAATGCTATCGGCCAGCCTTGCCTTCGGCTGGCCCTTACCCGCGCCTCGCCGGCACGCGCCGACCGCAGCCACGCCCACTTCCTTGCCCGGTCCGCCCCAGACGTCCGTGCCGGCGACCGGGACGACGCAGCGAGGCACCGGTGAGCGCCACCTACCCTGGCCAACCGACCTCAGCGAGGTTCGGCGAAACCGGGCAGTTCCAGTGGCATGGGGGTCCAGTCGTTACGGGGTGTGGCGTCGTGGCGCAGGAGCCGGAAGCACTCGCCGCCTTCGGGCCGTACGGTGACGACGTGCCCTTCGGCGCGCCCGGCCTCCAGCGCGGCCAGCGCCTGCCGGCCGTCTTCCTCGTCGACGACGACGCGGGGGTGGTGAAAGCGTACGGGTCCCAGATCCAGTTGCCGCCCGGCGATCTTGATCGGGCACACGGGGTTCCAGCCCTGGAACGCGTGGGGCCTGCCGCTGAGCATGGCCCGCAGGATGGGGGAGTCCTCCCCGCTGAGGTGGAAGCGGATCCGGGGCAGGAACGGGGAGACCGCGCAGTGTTCCTGGATGAGCAGGCGTGCCATGCGCAGGGCGACCCGTTCCGTGGGCGTGACCTCGCCGGGAACGGGGAAATGCTGCTCGCAGTGGCGCTGGACCACATCCAGGTCCTCGACGTAGCTGCGCAGCTCGGCCACCTCCTGGCGGGCGGCCTCGCTGTTCGGCGACAGCTCACCCCCTCCGATGACCCCGGCGTCGGTCCGGACTTCGAAGGCTCCGCCGTTCATGATGCGCTGGCGCATCCCGATCAGACGCAGCGCGGCCGAGGGCTCCAGTTTCTCCACGGCGAAGGTGAACCGCAGCGACGCCGAGGCGCCGGAAGCCTCGGGGGTCATCAGCTCCATACTGCCGCCGGTCATGTTCACCGTGAGCGACCGGCCGACACTGCCGCGCCCCACGTGCGCCAGCGTGCCCGGGTACGAGGCGACGACCCGCCCGGCGTCAAGAAAGACCATCTCCACGGCCGTCTCAGCCAGCGGAACTGTGCCCGCCGGCTGCCACCGCACCTCGACGTCCCGATGTTCCCCGGACAGCCACTCCGGCCCGCTGACCGTCAGGCTCTCCACCGCCCCACGAGGAAGCACCACTTCATCCGGCAACCCGAACCCCAGACTGCGCCGCACGCTCTCGGCCAGATCGGGGGCGAGCGGCCCGTTGCCCGTCAGGGTGATCTCGACAGGGGAGACTTCATGCGCCCTCGGGTGCTTGGCCCGCAGCGTCTGCACCACCACGTCGCCCTGACGCGCGAAGTCCAACGTCCAGTCAGCATCCAGCCCGTCGACCTGCCGCCCCAGCGCCGCGACCCGCGCACTCACATCCCGCGCCCCGTCCATGAACACCGCGCGCTCCAGCTGGTAGACCTTCGCCGCCTCGAACAGAGGCTTCCGGGTGAAGGAAGCCTCCAGATCGGCGTGCGTCGCGAGCAGCCCATCCAGCATCGGCCGGTCCCACACCTCGATCCGGACCTTGTGCCCGGCCGCCAGCGAGGTGACGAACTCCCGCTCCGGCGTGGTCAGGGTGCAGGGCACCACCAAGATCCACTCCCAAGGCTGGTGCTCCATGGCCCGCGCGAACGACTGCCTGATCGACTTGCGTCGCCCCTTGTACGTCGAGGTCGGGAAACCATCCGGGTAGTACTTCAGCTGAAAGATACGAACCCTCGACCCGTGCGTGACCTTGATGTCGATACCGCCATCCCCGCCGCGCCCGTTCACCACCTCCACGCGTGCGGTCGCGTCGTAGGCGCGGTGCACCAGCGCTTCGATGATCCGGTCGAACTTCCGCTGACCGATCCGCTTCCACTTCACCGCCACAACCGGCCCCCTTCCCTCCCAGATGAGTCAGGCAAGCATCCCACTCCGCACTGACGCTCTGCCGTTGCTAGGACTTGCACGGTGGCCGACCCTGAACCACTCAGATCGGGGCGGTACTGCTGCCGTTCCCGTGGGCGAAGCCTCCGTTCACCAGCGAAGGGCGGTCCGATCAGACGGTCATGGTCCGCCCCTGCGTGATGTCCGCAGCGCCCGGCAAGTCGGCGGGCGGTGACGTCAAGGTGGCCGGTGGTCCCAGGGGGGGTGAGGCCAGGCCAGGCGCTGGTTAGAGGCCGATCGTCGTTTCGTCCTGCGGGCCGGTCTCGTCTGCGTCGGCATCCGCGCCGTCGGAGGCGTCTTCGGTGCTTTCTGCCGTGCGGCGGTAGTAGGGGTGGGTGGTGTCCATCCTGCGGGCGTGGTGGAGGGGCGTGGGGGTGCTCTGTCGAACGTCGGAGGTGATGCCTTGGTTGGTCAGGACAGCGGCGACGGCCCCGATGAGGTCGCAGTCGGCGTCAGGGCTCTGGGCGATGACGGTGAACCGGGTGGCGGTGTGGGCGTAGCCGTTCTTGCTCTGGCTGCTGCTGTCGAAGCGGGTCTCGTCCTTGCCGAAGCGGCCGGCGGGGCCGGCGGCCCAGGTGCGGGGGACGTTGACGAGGAGGAGGTCGGGGTAGGTGATGGCGCCGTCGTCGGTGGCGAGTTGGAAGAGGCTGTTGGTGGTGTCCGTGGCGCGCCAGGTGCCGTCGCTGGTGCGCATGTGTGCTCCGGTGGGGCGGCCGATGCGTTCCAGGTCGCTGATGACGCGGACGGTGGCCAGGGGGCGTTGGGCGCGGGGGAGGCTGTGGCCGGGCAGCCAGGACGCCTGCTGGGGCATGTCGGGGGGCGGGTTCTGGCCCAGGGCTTCGTCGGTGAGGCCTGCCCAGATGTGTTCGGCGGCGTTGCCGTCGACGTAGAGGACGGCGGGTGGTGTTGCGGGGAGTTGGGTGCGGGCGAGGATGAGGGCCTGCTCGACGATGTCGGCGGCGGCGTGGTATCCACTGACGTCCCAGGCGAGGTCGGCGGCGTGCAGCGCGGTGGTGGCCGGGCTGTGGGGATGCCACTGCCCGGCTTGGGGGCTGTAGGCCCAGACCTGCCACGGAGAGTTCTCTCTGCCGGTGGGGCCGGAGTTCTTTTCGCCGGTGGGGCGCATGGCGGTGAGGGTTACGGTGATCGGTGCCGGTTCGGCGGTGCGGCGCTTGCCGGGTGTGCGGCGCGGGGCGTGGCGGCGGACGTGGATGCCGATGTGCCACCAGTTCTCGAGCGGCAGTTTCCCGAACGCGGCACCGAGGCGGTGGTCGGTGGCGCCGATGCCGCTGAGGATTTCGCGCAGCACGTTCGCGGTCGAGCTGTCGAGACCACTCTGGCGGGAGGCGACCTTCTTCGCTCGGTATTTTTCGTTGTAGGGCTTGCCTTCCCGGGTGTGGGTGGGGACCGGCGGCGGGGCCTGCTTGATGTACTGGGAGGTCGCTGAGAGACGTGCGAGAGCCTGCTTCGATGGCCACTTGCCGTCCTCTGCCTCGGCCTTCTCCCGGGCTTCGACACTCGGGTACCAGCGATCGGGGTCCCAGTCGGTCTCGCAGATCGCCGCGACGAGCGTGTCCTCGCGGGTATAGGGGGCGAGCATCTGCGCTAGGTCCCGCTCGCGCTCCGCGCTGCTGCGCGGTCCGTGTCCGAGGGCACCGGCCTTGTCTTCGAGGAAGAGGACCTCGATACGCCCGCCGGCGACTGGTTCGGCGACACCCTCAAGGGCCTTCCAGTCCTCGCCAGGGCCCCACTGGGCGGCGATCGCGCCCTTTACGCGGGCGCGGACCTCGTCGGTGCTCCACAGCACGGGGACGAGGAGGGTGCCCACGCCGGCGGCGTCCAGGGCGGCGGGGATCCGTTCGAGGGCGATCGGTCCGCTGATCCGTGAGCCGCTCTCGGTGGGCGGCACCTTAATGCCGGGGACCTCGATGAACACGGGGCTGCGGTGGCTGTACTTCTCGCACCTGGTGTCGATGGCCTCCTCGATGCGGCGGAAGAACTCCATGCCGTGTCCGCGGCCCGGGCCGGGGGTGCGGGCACTGGCCGGGGCGACGGCCCAGACCGGGCCCGGCGCCGTGCCGGCCAGGGCATCGTCGGCGAGGTGATCGGGGAAGGGCGGCACGCTCGCGCTCAGGCGGGGCAGGGCTGCAAGGCGGCGGCTCGCGGCGACAGCGGAGACGTTCAGGCGGCGTTTCCACGGCGGGCCGTCGGTGGCCGCGGAGACGACGAGTGGCTGGTCGGGGTTGGCCAGCAGGACGGTGGCGACCCCCTTCCAGGAGGTGGCGAGGAGGGTGGTGGTGGCGTTCACGGTCAGCGCATGGCGCCTGGAGTGACCGCTGGCGGCGGTGCCGAGGGTGATACGGGGCAGCAGGTGGCGCACGATGCCCTTGCGGTCAGGCTGGGCGGGCAGTTCGTGGCCGATTGCGGCCAGTCGCCCGTCGGTGCACAGGGTGAAACGGACGGGGGCGCCGTTGTCGCGGGGCCAGTCGAGGGCGGCGAGTTCCTCGGCCAGGCGCCAGCGGGCGAGTTCGCCCGGCCACCAGCCGCGCGAGCGCTTACCGGCGCGTGGCGGCGGGGGCAGGACAGCGGGCCGGGGTTCGGCCTGGGCGAGGAGTTCGGCCAGCTGTTCGCCGATGCGCAGGCCGTCGGGGCCGGGGACCACGGCTTCGGCCCAGTAGCAAAACACGTCGCGCCGGTCCTCGGCGCTGATCGGTGCCGCGCACAGGAGTTCGTAGCAGCCGTCGTTCCACTGCCAGCGCGCCTACGTGCCCGCCGCCGCGCGCAGGACACTCTCCAGCGCCCGGTAGGGAGGCTGCACATCCAGACCCGTGCCGACGTTGCGCTTGTACTCGTGCGAGAGCTCCGCCGCCAAGTCCATGGCGGGGGCGCCGGGCCGGTAGGCGACTACCTCGCCAAGGTCGCTGGGAGCGGTGCGGAACTGCAGCAGGCGGGCCTGCTTGCGGGCGACGCTGTCGAGCGGACGGCTCATGCGTACTCTCCCAGGTAGGAGTCGAAGCCCGCGCGAAGCGCGGGGAGCAGGTGCTGGGCGTGGGCGTACTCGGCGATCTCCTCGATGGTGTGACCGTAGGAAGTGCCGAGCTGGGTGAGGTCCTCCTGCCGGGACTGCTCGAGCAGCCCGCGGATCAGGGTGGGCAGGTCGGATCCCCAGGTGGGGTCGTGGAAAGCGCCGTCGATGAAGTGGAGCTCGACGTGGGTCTGCCCGCGGCGTCCGCGGCCCGCCAACTGAACGCTCTGCCCGAGGAGAGTGGCGACGAGTTCGTACTTCAGCTCGTCGGGCAGGGCGGAAAAGCGCTTGGGCGCGTTGAGATTCAGGCGCAGGTGCGCATTGGCCACCCCACGGGCCCGGGCCAGAACGGCGGCGGGGTCGTCGCCGGGCACGGTGTCGCGCCAGGCCCGGGCGGCGACACTGGCCGCCAGCACCGCCGGTTCGTCGGCCGGCATGACCGGCCGCACACCCATGGCGATCAGGGTGATCGCCGACACGGCGACGCCCTCGAACACGGTCAGCACATTCAAGCCCCGCTCGGTGCGCGGCAGCGGCGAGATGAGCACCTCGCCGTCCAGATCCGCCAGCTCCGCGAAACGGTCACGGGTGAGCTGACCGATCGCATCGCAGACCGGAGGCAGAGAAAGGTCAGGGGTGTCCGCGACTGCGACGTAGATCCGCAGCCGCCGTCCACGGGCGAGCGCGGTGTCGTACAGGGCCTGGGCGAACAGGCGGGCGTGCCGGTAGGAATTGACGGTGATCAGGGCCCGCGCGCGGTGCCGGGTGCGCGCGTCTGCGGCCAGCCGGTCCAGGTCGCGCACCAGCCCCGGTGCGTAGCCGGCGGCCAGAGCAATGACCCGCTGGTCGCGTTCGCGGTAGGGGGTGCTGCCGACAGCCAACAGCTTTCCGTCGGCGACGGGGGTGCTGTTGAAGATGGTCAGACCATCGCGGAGGGTGTCGGGCATGGCCCAGTTGGGGCGGGCGAGCAGATGGGTGCGTGCCGCACCCGGCATGAAGCCGGTGGCGGACATCCCCAGGACAGTGCGCTGGCGGCCGCACAGAGCGAGGGAGACGATGCTGCCGAGGAACTGCGTCTCGGTGTGGGGGTCCGCGCGCAGCACCTCCATCTTCAAACTCGCGTGGCCACCCGGATCGTCCAGCCCCTCGAAGCGGAACCCGCCCAGCTGGCGGCCCAACGGCCCGAACGGGACGACAATGCCGGCGCGCTGGTGACCGATGGCGTCGGCGAGCTCACTGGCCGCGTCGATGCCATGCCCAGAAAGTTCGCCGGCCCGGTCCGTCAGGTCGAACATCGTGTGGACGATGGCCGTCAGCCACGTTTTCATCATCAACGCGTGCAAAACCCCGGCCGTGACCTCGGCACGCGAGAGCGCCCGCGCCTGTTCCGGCCGGTCGAGCCCGCGCTGCGCCGGAACCGTGGACTCAGCCGGTGCTTCGTCGGCTCCGTCCTCGCCAGCGCAGAAGGCAGGCAGCGCGGCGGAGACGATCTCCCGCAGCTCGTCCTTGAAGGGGGCAAGCTGCCGCTCCCCTCCCTCGTCGATCGTGAGCATCCGCTCCAGCACGCCCGGAATGGGCAGCAGCCGATCCGGCAGCACGGCGCCGGAAGGGCGGTCGCCAGGGCGGGTGGCCACGCGTGGGAGCAGCGCCTGCAGACAGTCGGCCTGCTCGGCGGTGGCCGTGGCCTCGGGATCCACTCCGATCAGGTCTTCCAGCAGATGCCGGTCCCACTGATGCGGCTGATACCAGCGCTTGCGGTCCTGCAAGATTTCCCGCGCCCGGCGCGGGTCCTGCCCACGGGCCAGGGCCCGGGCCTGGGCAACCTCGGTACAGACTTCCTCCCCGGCCACCAGGTCCAGCAGCTGCTCGGCCAGGAACACCGCCCGGGTCAGAGGCCGGCGCACGGCCACCGCCAGCCGCGGCGGCGCCTGGTGCAGGCTGTCGCGAATGCGCCGCAGCACCGTGGTCGGGCGGGAGCGGGACGCGAGCTCCAGCACGCCGCACTCGCCGAACCCCCGCGACTGATAGGCATCGACCTCGTCGATGACCACATAGGACGCCAGGCGCAGAAGGAACTCCCGCACGCTGATGTTGTTGCGGACCTCCCCGTCGACCTCCACCGGAACCTTGATCATCCCGGACTGGAAGCAGGCGTGAGTGGTCACGATGATCCTGGCCGTCGTCGCGGCCTCGACATGGGAGAACTTCCCGCACGACGACACATACGGGCACAGCGCCCGCTCCGGCTGCCCGAAAGCATCCGACGCCGAAACCGTGCACGGCTCCCTGCCGCCCTCGAACGCATCACGTCCCTCCAGCTGCGCCTGCACAGCGCACCCGTAGGCGGAGTTGTCGACGAGGAAGGCAATACTCGCTGACGCCTGCGCCAGCGGCACACCGGTGCCCTCCAGCTTCGCGGCGGAGCGCAGCGCGAAGTCGTACCGGCTGTTGGGGGCGATGAACGGCGTGGCCGTCTCCTTCACGCCCGCCGCCCGCAGCTCCTGCTGGAAGGTGGAGGCTTCGCCGTAGACGTCGCCGTTGTCGCTGACCACCAGCACGGTGGTGCGGCCCAGGCCAGCCTGCTGGATCGCCAGCCCCCGGCCGAAGACGTTCTTGCCCACGCCCGGGGGTGCACTCAGCAAATGCGTCCGGCCCGGCGCCAGGACGACGGGTTCCAAGGGGCGCTGCCCGCCACCGATCGTCCCCCGCAACAGCAGCGCGATCTGCCTCTCACGGAAAGCCGGCCCCTTCATTGCCTGGTCGGTGTCCCGGCTCTGCCAGCCGAGCTCATCAGCGTCCACCACCAACTCCACCGACGGCGCGGTCACGACCTGAGGCAGCCTGTACACCCCCTGCTCGTCAGGGAAAGCGAGCTGGACCCGCCCACGCGATGTCGGCGCCGACCAGCCCGACCCGCTCGCGACCCGCAACAACTTCGGAGGCACGGCCGGTGCAAGCAGGCGATCGGCTACGTCCGAAGGGTCCTGCCCGTGAACCGGCAGCACCTCAAGCGCCTGCCCCCGCTCGTGGTACCCGAGCGCGTAGAGAGCCGGCAGCGGGTCGTCCACGTCCGGCGTCTGGAAGACGTTATAGACGGTCCGCTCAATGTGGTGCAGCAGCGCCTCACCCCGATGGCGGGTGCCCAACAGCGCGCCCAGACGCTGCTTGTCCGTCTCCGACCACTGCTCCCAGCCCGCCACGACGCGCGGCGCGTGCCCGCTCAGCAGGACATGGGCGTCAGCGACGCGCACCACCTGCCGCCCGTCGCGGAACCGGCCGGGAAGAAGATACTCGGCCAGGGCCAGAGCCCCGGCAAGCGTCCTGCTCACGCCCCCGCCACCTCTGCCACCAGGTCGGCATCGGTCAGCACCCGGGCCCCGCTGCCCCGCACCACCCGGCGCAGCAGCGGCAGGTACCCCCGCAGGTGCTCAGGCACCACGAAGCACAGCTCACCGTGCCCCTCGGGATCCTCGCGCAGCCTCTCAGCAAGCCCGTACGGGTCGGCCCAGGTCTTCACGTCGACGCGCCACACCCTGGACCCGTCGGCACGAGTAACGTGCAGGTCATAGGCGTCGCCGAACGGCCACAACCGCACGTCCGCGCCCAAGGCGGCCAGCCGGTCGCGCAGCTCAACCTCCAGCAGGCCCGGGAGCGTCACCCACAACCACAGGGCGTAGGGCAACGCCACATAGCCCTCCACGGGCAGTAGCTCCGGCACGGTCCGCAGCTCACCGCACGGTGCCAGACGCCAGCCCTCAACCGCACTTGCTTCGGCCCGGTACCGGGCACCCAGCAGACTGTGGCGCTCGTCCTCACACTCAACATCCACTACACCACTCGGACGGTAGGTGGCTCGCATCGTCCATCCGCACATAGGACACGCTGCCCACAGACCGCCGAACTGCCGCGTCGGAGAGATAGCCGTGTACGCGCCCAGCTCCACCAACGCGGCGTTCCGAGACAGAACACGCCGTGTCAGGACGGGCGTGCGGACCATCGCCTCCCGGCCCAGGGTGTACGCCTCGAAACCGACGGCCCGCAGCGCGCGAAAAACAGCGTGCTGGACGGCCTCGCCGGAGATCCGAGACAACCCGGTACCCACCGGCAGCATCCCCACCGCCCGCAGCAGGCTGTGCAGATGGCGGATGTCAGCACCGATCCCCGGCGCCAGATGGCCGTGCTCAGAAGCCTCCACCGCAAGCCGGTGCAGCGCCGAACTGGGCATGCCGTCCTCATCGAGCAGCCACAGCTCGCCGAGCACAGATTCCTGAGGCCGCCCCGGCAGAAGATCGGATACCCGGCTTCCGCGGAGCCGACGGGCGAACACCTCGTACGACGGCGCCTGCTCAAAAACCCCGAACGAGCGCACATAGCGACCATGGCACTCCATCAGCAGCCGCATCCGCCCCTGCGCGTCCCCTTCACTGCTGCTCAAGGCCAAAGCCGCGACCACGCAGGCATCGAGCGCCGCGCGCTGCTCCACTTCGAGCTCCTGCACGGCCGCTGTCGTCCCGGCCACCGCTGACACCCAGGTCCTCCCCGCACCGCATCGAGCCCATGCCACAACCTCAACACCTCCGCCCTGCGGGAGGGCACGGGAGCCCGATGACCTTCCCTCGATTCGGTGATCTCGGTTTCGACGCGCGCGTACGGGGGGCTCTCCGGGCGGACTTGGTCCGGTTGCCTCCATACCGGGACTGGGAGACGTGCTTCCGGCGCCCGGCAGGCAGCGAGGAGGAAGGTTCACCAACGCTCGATCGTTGTTTTATCCGGGCTCGCCCCCGTCGACGTACCCCCGGCAGACGGGGCTGCTGGCGGCGGCTCAGCCACCGTGCTTGTGCCGCCTCTCGGGGCGCCCACTCGCCGCTGGCGGCCGGTGCCGACCGGGCCGTGGCGTGCGCAGCCGGCCGCTGCGCGTTCATGGCGGTGGGAAAGGTCAGGCCGGTGGTGTAAACAACCCGTTCTCGGGGTCAGTGAGGAGCGGGCCGGGGGCGGCGACCCGGCGGCCTGGGACGGCGGGGGAGAGGTAGCCGCGGTCCCGAGCTGCTTTGATCCAGTCCTTGATCGTCGGTTCCGGCCGATTGAATGGGCCGGCCAGGCGGCGATGGAGGCCAGGACCGTTAACGGCTTCACGGAGATAGGCATGGGCCACGGCGTGCAGGAGCTCACCGTCGAGCGGGGGCCGCCCGCGCTGCGCCGACTGCGCGAGCTGGCGTTCGCGTTCTCCAGGGCCCGCAGGAACGATGGTGCGAGACCCGGTCCCGCGGCCCGAGGGCGGCCCAAGACCGTGACGCCTTCATCTTTCCATGACTTGTCGGCCAGCTCGGTTTGGGCCCGGGCGACGATCTGACCCAGCGGGATACGGCGCAACAGGTTACTGGTGATCGGCGGGGACACTGCTACCGCCGCATCCTCGTCCGGAGGGCCGACGAAGTCTCCCCAGTCGTCCCAATAACCCCATTCTGGCCGCCAGAGCTCGAGTTCGATCACTCCGAGGCCAGTTCCTTGGTTCGCCAGGATGCCGTGCACGGTGACCGGAAGATCAGCTGCCTTATAGAGGAAGTCTGCGACGTAACCGGGGCCGCGCTCTCGTTCCTTGACGAACAGTGTGAGTTCCGGACCTGATAGGGCATCCTCAGGGATCTGCTCGTGCTCCTGGTCATCACCGTCGCTTTCGCTGCCGTCGCCGACGATGCGTCCGTACGCGTCGCGTTGGACGTGGATGGTGGGCTGTCCGCTGGTGAGCGCGCGGGAGGCGAGCTGCTCCACCAGACGTTCGCCATGCGAGCGTAGGCGCTGGAGCACAGCGACCAGTCCGGCATAGGAGGAGGAGGCGACCATGTCGGTCGGATCCTCGTCGGGCTCTAGGAACACCGAGACGATGATCCTGGCGACCTTCGTGTTGCCGTCGCGGTTGAGGCGGAGGGCGCGGCCGATGTTCTGGACGATCTCGACCTTGGAGCCGCGGGTGTCGGCGAAGCGGATCGAGTCGACTCCCCGTGTGCCGGCGATGTCGACGCCCTCTCCGAGGACGCGCACCGAGGCGAGGAACGCGCGGTGCACCCGGTGCCCAGCCGAGTCGATGCCGTTGGCGAACTGGCGCAGGACCTCACGGTGTTCGGTGACGAGGTGGTCGCCGCTCAGCCAGGCGGACCAGACGCGGTCCGGGGGGCCGTGGCGGCCGGTCTCCAGCTCGTAGAACTCCGCGTCGATTGAGGATGCGGGGAGTTTGTCGGCGGCGGTCAGGTCGGCGGCGGAGGTGTCGATGGCGTACAGCTCGGCCGCTGTTCGCAGCTCAGGGGTGGCGGGTTACCGCGGCTTGGGACCCGTGCCGAGATGCCGGCGGCTGCCGCTTGATGCCCGCACCGTACGGCCCGCGCCGCCGCGCCCAGATCACCTTCTCCGAGTCCGCCGCGAAGCAACTGGACTCCATCACCAGCGAAACCGAGTTCCACGCCCTGGACCGCGCCCTGGTCGTCATCTCCGTCGACCCCGACGCCGGCGAACTCCTGCTCGGCGAGAGCAGCGGTCCGCGGATGCGGCAGTACGTCGACGACGTCGAACAGGTCCGCCTTGGGTGACCGTCCTGCACACCGTGGTCGTGGGCGCCTTCATCGGGGCGCACTTTCCGCTCGCCTGCGTTGTCATGCGAACGGATCCGAGGCTCCCCTGCACATCTTGAGGAACCTGGAACAGCCACCGAAGAGCGGGGCTGACAGGAGGGGAAGGAGGAGCGGTGATGGAGTTTGTGGTTCTGCTGGTGCTTGCAGTGCTGGCCCCGTGTGTGAAGAAGCTGGTCAAGAGTGTGGCAGCTCGTCATCGTGCGGAAGGGGAAGCTGCTTTGATCCGGGCTCAAGGGTGGGCTGACAGTTCTCGCGCTTTTGCTCAGGCGGAGATCGTCAGAGCGAAGAGGACAAACGCGCAGCGTAAGAGCAGGTCTGTCGTCCATGCTCTGAGCCAAGACGGGGGAGTGGGCAAGCAGCGGGGGAAGAGGAGCGGTGGCTAAAGAACCGCAAAGTGCAGCCGACGGATTCGGGGAGATGTTTGCGGAGAAGCACGAGGACCTCCTTGCACACGCTCGCCGCTGCCTTGCGAAGGAGAACATCCCTGAGTCCAGGCTGGGAGCCGAGGACTTGGTACAGGAGGCGATGACCGTCACCCTCGCCAACCACTCAAAGCAGTCGATCGAGAACCTTGCCGGCTACGTGTACAAGGTGATCTCGAACAAGGTCCGCGATGAGAGCCGGCGGATTGGTGTGGCTCAGCCCATCGACACGTCCCATCACAGCGTTGATCAGAATCGCTTCATCCACGTCTCAGCTCTCGAAGAGGTGGGACAGGATGAGGCTGCGGACTACCTTGATCTTGAGAACGCTCTTCTGACACTGCCCGAGCAACAGCAGCGCATGGTCATGCTGGCGAAGGGGTTCGACTACACGCATGCAGAGATCGCTGACATCACGGGCCTGCATAAGGGGACGATCTCCCAGCACATCAGGCGAGGCACGCGCGCGCTCACGATTTTGCTGACCGGCACGGCAAGCTGTCTCCTCTTCGCTCTCTTCACGTGCTTCGCGTCATTTGGAGGAGAGAGGCTCGTGCCTGCCAGCAGTACCGATGTCAGGGCAGCGGTCCGAAAGTTCGATGGGTACTCACCATGGGCGACGACCTTGGCAGTTCTGGCACTGAGCGTTCTGTTGGGAGCGGTGTGGATCATCAGGTCCAGAATCCGTAGGACAAACGACGGCATGATCGCAGAGCTGGCCCAGTATGCCCGGGAGATGGAGGCAGCCACGAGGTATGGAGGCGCGCTCGCGCTCAGCAGCCTTGGTCGTGAACCTACGGACGAAGAGTTCGCCAGACAACTGAGTGTGACACCCGAAACCATCCAGGTGGTCAGGTCCTACATGGCCCACGTGTCCAACGAGAACGAGGTCAGAGGCGTAGACATTCAGACGTGGACCAGACTCGCTGTCCATGAGGTCCGTCGCAGTGGGGCAGACACCCCCAGGCCAGCCAAGCTTCACGCTGACGAGGACGAGTGATCTTTCTCGCTGTACTCAGGTCCCCCGCGCAGCCCATCCCCTCACGGAACGACTTCGGCCGGGATCCAAAGAAGTTTGCATGGGGTGTCATGCAGGCCGAGTCTCTGCTCCCCTGGTCTCTATGGACCTACTGTATGAGGGGCTTCGTCCTCGGTCGAGGGCCGGGCGTGGACGGACGGGACGGCGCCGACCCAGGGGCGCAGCCGGGTGGCGACCCAGCACACCCGGACGCCGTCCTTGGCGAACCGCGCGGTGCGCTCCTTGATCTCCTCGGCGGTGATCGCGGACAGCTGTGCTTCCCAGGCCATCCGTGCGGTGCCGTCTGGGGAGGAGGCCATCACGTCCGCGCGCCAGTCGCCGTCGGGGCCACGGACTTCTAGCTCGGCGTGGTGGCCGGCGGCGCCGCCACCGAACTCCAGCGCCCTCTGTCCGAGATGGGCGCCACCGCACGCGGCGCGGGCGCCGCCGGCGCCACCCACCCGATGGCCGTCAACGAAACCGTTATCGCGCTGCTGCGCCCGAAGCCGGACCTGGCCAAGCTCGCCACCGACCCGCCCGCAGTACGGGCGGCCGCCCAGGACGTCGTCGATGCACCGGGCGGGGTGGGGAGCATCGGCTCGTACTGGACCGAGGTCGCGTTGCCGGTGGCCGGGTCCTGGAGCACGCCGGGCAGGGGCGGCGCCCAGGCCGACATCGTCCTCACCGCACCCCAGGACGACATCCCGTTGTTGTTCGTGGAGGTCGACAACTGCCACGAGACCGCGGAGGAGCTCGCGGACAAGCTGGAGAAGTACGCCCGCTTCTACCACCGCAAGGTGAAGGACACCGCGGGCAAGGCGCAGCCGATGTGGCGCACCCGCTGGACCACCCCACCCGGCACGGGGCTTGAGAACCCCTAACCGCCGGTGCTGTTCGTGTTCAACCCGCTCGGTGCCCGCAACCCCGAGCGCACCATCGCGCGCCTGGCTGCTCTCACCCGGCACCTGTGGGCCGGGACCAAGGACTACGAGGAGGACTTCCACCACTACGACAAGAAGATCCCCGTCATCACGACCACCCTGGCCGACCTCCGGGAGTACGGTCCGCATGGTCAGGTCTTCCGTCGCTTCGGCCGTCCCGGTCCGCAGACGCTGTTCGACGCGATCGGTAACCCCCGCCGCCAGGCCGCCCTGGAACGCCACTGGGCCCAGCAGCGGGCCCGCGAGCGCGCGGCCCAGGAGCGCGAGCGCCAGGAGACCGAACAACGCGCCGCGGAGCGGGAAGCGCAGCGCCCGGCGCGTGCGCGCTGCGGGACGAAGTTCACCGACGAACGGTGGAAGACGACCCAGGCCACCGACTGGGGAACTCCGGCAGACACCCACCCCACGCTCTGCGACCGGTGCAAGCGCCGCGCCCTCGTCGCCGTGCAGCTCGCCCAGACACTCCACCACCGTCGCTGGTGACCTATGACTTCTTCCAGCGGTTAGAGGAGGGTGACGACCTCTCACCTGCCCGCCAGGTCTCCTGAACCTGTTCCGTCCGAGCTGTGGGAGGGCGAGGAGGAGGCCCTGGCCGCCGCCGCGGCTGCCGGGCCGCCGGGCAGCCGCGTGGGTTCGCTCCTTGCCCGGTGCGCCGACTGCCTGCCCGGTGCGCCGACTGCCTGCCCGGTCGGCGCCTGGCTCGCTGGGGAGCTGCCGGAGGCGATCGAGACGGCGACGGCCTCCCTTGCCCCGGAGGAGTGCGACCGCATGGACCCCTCCGGCGTGATGATCGACGGCACGGGCGGCGTCGACGAAGTGACGCGCAGCGCTCTGCTCGCCGTGCCGTGCGTGGTCCAGGACGCGCCGTGGCTCACTGCGGATCAGCAGATCCGGCTGGTGGCGGTGGCCTCGCTGGTCGCAGGGGCGGCACGCCTGCTCGCGCAGGATCCGGGTACAGCGATCGAGCACGGGCAGCTGGATCGGATGTGGGCTTTGCTGGACCACGCCATCGTCTGACGTGCTGACGCCCGGCGACCAGACCGAAGAGGAGAGCCTTGTGGCAGCGGATCGGCGCCCCATGGACCTGGACGCGTACGAGGCCAGGGTGCGTAACGGGCCATGCTTCATCTGTGCGTTCGTGGCGGGTGAGCCCGGGCACGTGACGGTGTACGAGGACGACCAGCACATCGCCTTTCTCGACCGGTATCCCACCGTGCCGGGAAAGGTGCTCGTGGCTCCCAAGACCCACATAGAGCACGCGCCGTCCGCGACCTTGAGGAGCCCGCCTATCTCGCGCTGATGTCCGTGGTCCGCAAGGTGGCGCTCGCGGTGGAAGCGGTCTTCGCACCCGAGCGTATTGGTAGGTCCGGCTATTGCAACCTGCGGAATGGTTCAGGTGTCGGCACGGCTTCGCCGAGCCAACTCGGCCGCATAGCCCGCCCGCGGGCTCCCAGCATCTCGGGTCCAACGGGTCGCGGAGTTGATGTGGAGGCCGAGAAGGCGGTTGAGGGCCGCCGCAGGGAGTTCAGCGGCGATGTCCATTAGAGCCGAGTTTCGAGCCGGCCGGGCTCGGATGCCCAACCGCTTGAGCAGGACACCGAGCTGGGCCGCCCCGATGGGCTGACCGGCACCGCTGCCGGGGATGAGCCACGGATGGTCGTTGGTCCGGCCGAGGACGGAGTACCCGTGCCGCTTGTCGACCAGCTCCAGCACCAGGCCGTCCAACGGCGGTGGCAGCTCCGTTGGAACTCTGCCCAACCGCAGCTTGACGGTGGTGCCCTTGCGGACCACGTCGTCGGTCCTGAGCCGCGAGATGCGAGTCAACGGCTGGGCGAACAGCAGCAGCAGGAGCCCGGCAACCCGGGTCGAAACCTCCAATTCCTCATCGTGGATGAGCCGTTGGATGAAGGACCATCGTTGATCTTCTTCGACCAGCTCCATCGACGTAGTGGGTTCAGGAGCCGGGATCACCACGCCACTGGCGTGCTTCCGGCGGACAGCCCAGAGGAGGAAGCCACGGGCGTGGTGAGCGGATGCGCCGCCCTCAGCGAGCCAGTTGTCTATGTCGTGCTGGGTGCTGGAGGACAGGGACGTCCCGTGCTCTCGGAGATGGGCGAGGAGCTTGATGGCGCCTCGGACGTCACGGCGGACGAGGTCGGCTTGACCTGGACTGATTGGCCCCTTCTCGGCTTCTCGGCGGAGTCGACGAAGGTGGTGCCATGCGGCGAATCCGCGGACGGCCTGTCGTTCGGTGGGATCTTCGATCCGAGCAGTGTGCCGGGCGATCCACACCTCGAGGCGTGCGATCTGCTCGTCGCGCGGAGGCAGGGCGCCCTCGATGACCAACGCGGCCCGCAGATGCCGCACTGCCCCGAACGGTTTGAGGCCATCGAGGATCGAGTGCGTCAGCGGGCCGGAAGCGAGGGCCAGTGCCCGGAGGAGGTTCTGCGTGCTCGGCGCGCGAAGCCACTTCAGCATGCGGCGGTGATCGTTGTTGTAGAGGCATTCAGCGACAGGGACAGCCTCGGACCGCACGGCACCAGTTTCATCGGCCAGCAGGGCCTCAACGCGTCGCCGAAGAGCGCACGCATGGCAGAGACCGTGGTGATAGAGGCGTTCGAGGGTGCCGCACTGGACGCAGGTTCGCTGGGCATCGGGGTGCCGTGCATAGCACCGTTGGCAGAAGCCCTCGCCGGTAGTGGACCTGCCCCGGACCGCCGTCATCTTTCCGCAGCCTGCACAGGGCTCGGGGACTTGGCTGCAGCCACCGCAGACCGGCTGGCCGTCGGGCATGCGCCGAGCGACCTGTCTGACGTTGTGGCATCGCGAACACGACTGCGGGGTACGGGACTTGGTGTAGCTCGCCTCGCACCGCGGGCTCTCGGTGTCAGTGAAGGAGCACGGCCTGGTCTGGCCGCAGAATGCACAGACGGCGATCGGTCCGCGGTAACAGCGACGGCACAGTCTCTGGTCACCAGTGCTGCGGATGATCAGGCTCGTCCGGCCGCAGCTGGTGCACGGGTCGTGATTGAGTGGATCGGCCTGCAGACAGGGGTTGCAGAGCGGGCCGCCGTCCGGAAAGCGGGTGGCTACTCGCCGCCGCTCACCACAGCGCGAGCACGTGTCTGCCCGGAAGACGTGGTAGCAGTAGCGGCAGCAGCGCTTTCCCTCGTGGCTGTAGTTCAGCGGCTCACTCTTGCCGCAGAACGGGCAGCACGGCTTCACGATGTTGCGGGCTCCTCTCTCGAGGAGGGCTGCCGTCAGCCTGACGACCTGCGGCGGGACACCTACGGCGTCGGAGCCGTCACCCGTCAGCAGGGCGGGGTTGTTCTCCAATGCCCAGGCCAGCTTCCGCTGGTGGCCGGCCATCTTGGCGACGTCCCGAACGGCGCCGTCGACTTCCTGGCGCGACAGCCCGTGCTCGACGCTGGCGAGCACGGTCCAGATGGCGTCCAGCGGGTCGCCTTCATCCACGGGCGGGCAGTTCACGCATCGTGGTTGCCCGTGCCGGTCCCGGTTGGCGACGGGCAGGGTGCGGCCGCAGCTGGTGCACGGCTGCATGTCCCGCTTGTTGAGGCACGATCCGCAGATCCGCAGCTTCCCATCGGTTCCCACAAGCCGGTGCTGCTTCTGGCAGCGTGCGCATCGCGGCAGGAGCACCCGGGTGGCTCCTCGGGCCTGAAGGGCTCGGATGAACTTCTCGACCGTCGGTGGTCCTTCCGGCCGACCGGAGTCGAGGAGGCCGGGGTCACTTTCGAGAGCGGTAGCGAGCCGTCGCCGGACCGCCTTCTGGCGGGCCATGAGGTCGAGGGCTTCCAGGACGGCGGCATCTCCCACGTGGGGGTCGACCGCGCGTACGACGTCCTGGATCACACGGACTGGCTCGCGGATCGCCAGCGGAATGTCGGCAAGGGGATCATGCACTGGTTGCTACTCCGAGGTGATGCGGGCTCGCTTCGGCCGCAGGTCGCCGAGATTCGACTCGGTGCCAGCGGTCTCGCCGACGGCCGTCTTGCGGTGCTGGACGCCGGCTGCCGCCACGGGCTCGATCAGGTCCTCCATGGAGCACTGCAGGATGTCCAGCAGAGCCATCAGGGTCTTCAGGCTCAGTCGTTCCGGCGTCTCCACGACCAGGCGGTAGGTCTGGCTGGGGGACAGCTCGATGCCGCGCTGGGCCAGCAACGGCCGCAGGTCGGTCGTGGAGAACATGCCGCGGGTCGCCATGACCTCGCGAAGATGCCATCGGTAGTCCAGCTTCGCCGGCACATCGTCTCCCTATTGGGCCGAGGTGAGCGCGCGGTCCAAGACCTTGCGCATCATCGTGTTCATGAAGTCGCCGCTGACGCCGGTGTAGATGGCGGTCGTGGAGGCGAACCGGTGCCCGACCTGGTCCTGGACGAACTTGGGGTCCGCCCCGTCCTCGATCAGGTGGGTGACGTAGGAGTGACGCAGGCCATGCGGCGTCAGGTCCTTGTCCATCCCGAGCTCGTCACGGTACTCGGCGAACCGGTCCTCGATCTCCCGTGGTTGCAGTCGGCCACCCCGTTCAGTCAGCCATACGGGTGCCGTTGCGCTGGCCCGGTAGCGGGGCCGCAGGTTAACGACGTAGTCCTCCAACGACTCCACCGCCCACGGCATCACGCTCAACACCATCCGGCGCCGGGGCGGCGATCCTTTGGATCGCTTGCCCCAGCGGACGTGCAGCGAGCCGAAGCGGCCCAGCTCGGGAGCCTTCGGGTTCTTGTAGAAGTCGGTCATGTCCAGCCGGGAGACCTCCTGGCAGCGCAGACCCCAGCCGTAGATCGTCTTGAAGACGGTGGCGTCCCGGTAGGCGGCGAGGGCGCCCTTGCGGCCGAGGCGTATGGCTCGGTCGACGCGCTCGTCAGCGTGGTCGAACAGGGCCTGGCACTCCTCGCGGGTCATCGGCCGTCGGTTGGGGCCGCCTTCGTAGTCGGCGAGATGGGCGAGGGTGTTCCACTCGTGGCAGATCTGGACAGGGTGGGTCCCGAACCGCGTCTCGCAGACGTCCGGCCACTCGTAGTACGGCGACGTGATGTAGTCGCAGAACAGACGGATCGCCGTCTGGTAGTTGCGGATCGTCGAGGCCGCGAACGCCTCTGTGGAGACCAGGTCGGCCATCCACTCATCGAGGTGAGCGGCCGTCCACGTCCATGGGTACCCGTTGGTGATCTCCAGGAACCGACGCACGATCGCCTGACGGTCACTGATCGTCTTCGGCTGCAGATGCCGGCCACCTCGCTGCTGTCGGGCCCAGCCCTCGAGCATGGCATCGAAGACCGCGTCCTGCGGATGCAACAGGGCGACGCCGTCAACCAAGACCATCCGGGCGTTGCCGTCGCCCCGCTCACCGCGCGCCACCGGTACCCCTTCCATTCGGTGCGTGAATCATGCATCAGATGCAATCTCTTAGGCAAAGCGGCAGGTGAGAGGCTTATGATGCGTGGATCGTGGGCGAGGATGACAGTGCGGGTCACCAGGTCGGACGACTACGCATCTTGCATCCGATGCAATTCCCCCGGGTTCACCTACCTGCTGTCCCTGGGCAGCCAGCAGGGCAACGCGCACCTTCACTGGCACATCGCCGGCCTGCCCCCAGGAACGCCGTACAGGGAACAACAGTTCCACGCCCTGATGACCGAGAACGGCGTGCTGTCTTACACGAACGCGGAAGCAGCGGCCTTGGGGGAACGTCTGCGCGCCGCCCTTGCCGAAGGGTGAGTTCCCAAGCTGCCCGCAAGGGCGGGTTCGGGACGGCTACCGGCGGGACGGCTCTCCTACGAGCATCTCAAGTCCCGTGCGACGGTCCGCAGCGCGCCCTGGACGCAGATAAGTCAGTGCGGGCAGAGGCGCCCACTTTCTACAGTTCTGCCATGACATCAAGCGATCACATCCTCGGTCTCGTACGCCAGGCGCTGGACGAGTTCGACGACAAGCCCCTGGACGTTTCCGTTCGGCGTGCGGTGCGCATTGCCAACCTGGCCGGCGACACCAGGCATGCGATTCGCCTTTCTCTGGAACTGCGCCCTCAGGGAGGTGACCGCCAGACCAACGGCGAGATTTCCCGCATGCTGATGGCGGACCCTTCCTCCTGGGGCTCTGGAACGGGGCCGGCCGAGGAGGCTCTCAAGCAGTACATGAATGACCGCGCGTTCAAGGCGGATGATGGTCAAGATCGGGTGGTCGCCCACTCGCTGACGGAGATCGAGTTCTGGGACGAGGAGCTGCGTGACCTCAAAGCGGATGGCGAGCGAATCGACTACGGGAGCGATCTGGCGTCCAGGGAACGCACGGCACGAATCGTTGCAAAGACGCGTCACCTGGCATTCGCTCTTCTCTGCTCCTGGGAGCGCCGCTTCGGCTACACCAGCATCAATGAGTCGATCTTCGCTGGCTATCGAACCAAGGTCGACAGGCTGCTCTCCGATGGCGTTCCGGAGCTCCTGCAGCAGTTCAACGCGGTCTACCGCAGGCTCCAGGAAGCTGCCGAGACCTCCCCGAATCGTAATGCCGCAGAAGAGCTGTCGCAGGCGATCACGACCTGCCGTCGCATTCTCAAGAACGTTGTCGACCACGTACTCCCGCCGCAGGACCAGCCGGCGGCCACGGGCCACATCCTCGACGATGCCCGTCACCGCAACCGACTGTTCGAGTTCACCAAGAGGGCAGTCGAAAGCAAGTCCAGCAACAAGCTAACCGACGCCATGATCGCAGGGCTCTACGATCGGTTCGTAGCTGTGGACACGATGACCAACAAGGGTGTCCACGCCGCCGTTGCCTTCGAGACGGCGAACCTGTGTGCTCTGAACACGTACATCATCTGCGGTGAGATCCTGAGCCTGCATGCCCTCCCGGGCGACGCCACGCACGTGGCCAATTAGACGTGTGGGCCGGAGGCTTCCACCGGCCCACACCCTCGGCTGTTACGCCCACTCCATGCCCAGGTCCCGCAGCGCGTCCAGTTGCTCCTGGCCGAGCTTGTCCCGCCGGGCCTTGGTGTTCGAGACCCACACGCCCAGCTTCACCGCCACCGGCTCCGTCTCGCTGTCGACCGTGATCTCTTCGCTGTGGCCCCTTGGCACCGGCCGCTCCGCGCCTTCCCGCTCCACCCACTGCGCGAGCGCCGCCAGGCCTCGCTGGAACGCCTGCTGCGCCTTGCCCTGGCCCTTCGCCGCGCCCTTGGCGGCCGGGGCGGCAGAAGGCCCCTCAAGCGGCTTGAGCCCCAGCGCGGTCAGCCGCTCCTGCTGTTCGGGCAGGAGCCGGGCCCAGATGGCCGGCTGCTTCTGCTGCTGGAGCCACTTGCCGATGTCGTCACCGTCGAACGTGACGCCGGGCGCGATGGGTGGCAGGACGCCGTCGGCGTCGACCAGGTCGGCGAGGACGCGGTAGTGCCGCTGCCAGTTCAGCGGCCACGGGCAGTCCCAGTCCGGGTCGATCTCGGTGAGCTGCTGCGCGCGGACGGCGGCCCGCTGCGGGTCCTTCCCGAGGCCGCCCTTGCGGCGCAGATTGGCGAGGTGCTGCCCGATGGGCACCATCGCCTCGCCCTCCCCCCACACCGCGTCTTGCCGGGGTGCGAGGTGGCCGGTGGCCCGCCGGTAGGAGCGGAGCGCTGCGAGTTTGCCCTCCCACGCCTCCTCGCCGGGCTCCCACACCATCCCGGCTTCCGGGGCGTTCAGCAGCGTCTTGCGGCGTTCCTCCAGCTCACCGGACCGCAGCGCCTTCCTCTGCTGATGCACCCAGCGGCCAAGCGGAAACGCCTTCGTCGCCCCGACTTCGACGTCGACGTCGTAGGGCACGGCGTAGAGGCCGGTGATCTCGTTCTCCTTCCGCCAGCGCAGCAGGGCCTGGTAGCCCTCCAGCCACACCAGCGACTCCGGCCGGTACACCCGGGTCCGCAGGAACGCCGCGATCGTCGCCGCGTCGCGCGGGCTGGAGAACTGCAGCAGGGCGGCTTCGGCGGCGGCCTGGGTGTCGTCGTCCTCCTCCTGGTCCTCGCCGCCGGCCCCGACGATCCGCCCCTCCTCGTCACGCCGGACGTGCACCTTGCGCTTCCCGCTCGTGAGCGCCCTGGAGGCGAGCTGCTCGACCAGACGTTCGTCATGCGAACGCAGGCCCTGGAGGACGGCTACGAGCGGCTTGAAGCTGGCGCTGGCGACCATGTCCGTCGGATCCTCGCCGGGCTCCAGGAACACCGGCACGATGATTCTGGCCACCTTGGTGGAGCCGTCGCGGTTGAGCCGGAGCGCCCGGCCGATGTTCTGCACGATCTCGACCTGGGAGCCGCGGGTATCGGCGAAGCAGATCGAGTCGACTCCCCGCTCGCCGGTGATGTCCACGCCCTCTCCGAGGACGCGTACGCTGGCGAGGAAGGCGCGGTGCACCCGGCGCCCGGCCGCGTCGATGCCGTTGGCGAACTGGCGCAGGACCTCACGCCGCTCGCTGACGAGGTGATCGCCGCACAGCCACGCCGACCACACCCGGTCCGGCGGGACGTGGCGGCCGGCCTCCAGCTCGTAGAACTCCGCGTCGATGGAGGACTTCGGCAGCTTGTCCGCAGCGGCCAGGTCGGCGTCGGACGCGTCGTTGACGTACAGCTCGGCTGCCGTCTCCGGCAGCTTGTCCGCGAACGCGCGGGCCTCTTCGACCTTCTGGTGGAAGGTCATGACCGTACGCAGGTTGTAGGCGGCGGCGTGCTCCAGGAGCGCGGTCTGCAACAGGGCCAGGCGCCGGCCCCGCCGCGCCTCCTCGGTCTCGCCGATGACGGGGGAGGGGTCGCGGATCTCCAGGACGTCGATCTCGAACCCGGCGAGGATCTCCCGCTCGATCGCCTCCGACAGCCCGAGCTCCGCGAGCCACGCGCCGTAGAGCCCTTCCGGGTCGTCCGACATCGTCGCGATCTCCGCCTCCTGGCCGTCCTCGCCCTTCCTCGGCCGGGGGGCGGCGAGGATGCGCGGGGTCGCGGTCAGGTAGAGCCGGAAGTCGGCGGGGATCCGGGTGTTGTCGTGGATCGCGGCCCACGGACGGCCAAGATCACCAGCGGTTGAGTGGGCCTCATCCACGATGGCGAGGTCGAAGCCGTCCATGCGGTGGCCGTACAGGCGCTCCCCGCCTTCCAGAGCGGCCTCCAGCGGCCCGCGAACTTTCCTCTGGCCCTCGGGAGCGTCGACGTCTTCGCGGTCCACCAGGGAGGCGTACGTGGCGAACACGACGACCGGCCCGTGCCCCGCCCACAGGGCCAGCTGGATCGGGTTCGTGGTGGTGCGCACCCCGAGCTCGTTCAGGACCGTGTCGTTCTCCAGCGAGCACACTGCGACCATCGGGGCCCGGTGACCCACCGTCCGCCACGCCTGGGCGGTCTGCGCGAGCAGGTCCAGGGTCGGCACCGTCACGAGGATCCGGCCGTCCACGAACGACCCCAGCGCGCACGCGGCGGCCGTGATCGTCTTCCCCGAACCGGTCGCGGACACGATCGTGCCCCGGGCCCCCTGCTGCGGCACGGACGCTTTCGCGGGGAATCCCACCCACTTCCGGAAGGCCGCCTTCTGGGCCACCTGGTGCTCGCGAAGCTTGATGACGGACACGGACGTCCTCCCCTCGGGTGCGATACGAGTCAGTGCTGCGGGTTGTTCCGCCGGAGTTCACGTCGGAGGTCGTCCAGTGTGCGCTCGTCAGGGGCAGGCAGGTGCCACAGCGTCCAGCCGTTGATCACGTTGCCGGTGATCGCTTCAGCCGCTTTTGATGGGGAGGGGAAGGGAGAGGCGTGTCCGTCGACGATGAGCTGCCCCTCGGCGGTGACGACGGCCCGTCCCCTGCGATTGGCGCGTCGCTGATAGAAGGTGAGCTCGGTGCCCGCGTTGAGCAGGCCGGCCTTCAGGAGGTCAGCGAGCGGGCCGTGAGGGACGACCGGACCAGATGCGGCTTTAGTCGGCTCGTCGCCTCCGCCCAGGGAAAGGGTCAGGTGGACGGTGTCGTTGCCCGTAGCACGCGCGAGATGCGCGAAGACGGACGGATCGAAGTGAAGGCTGACTGTGGGCATGAACGCTCCCTAACGCTGACATTGGCTTCACGATTGAGTGACCCAGAAGAACTTAACAACTGAAAGCCAAAGAATCAAGGAGTGGTGCCAGTTCGGGACGCTGCTGTCATGTCGGCCACTGCCGAGCTTGCGCGGCCGGCCCGGGGTGCGATGCAGCGTGCTTTCGGCCTCCGGTCGCCAGTCTGACCCGGCTGCTACCGGCCCCATCTACGAAAGCTCTTCAAGGAGCTGGGCGAGGCCGGCGGGGTGCGTCGCGTGGATCGGAGCTCCTGCCGTCTGCCGAGCGTGACCTCCAGCGCGACGGGCTGGGGCCGTGCCCAGCGCGCACGCCCCTGCACCGAAATACTCCCCATCCTCCGGGGCACCCTCGATAGGCTTCCCCCCCTCATCCAGAGCCCCAAGGGGAGTCGAAATGGCCAACACGTGTGTGTTCTGCGAGGGGATGGCAGGCAGCCGTGAGCACGTGCTTCCGCAGTGGCTGCGGCGCCAAGCCCCCGAGGCATTCGTGAGGGCAGGCGGCACCCGCACCATACGCACGAAGCAGGGCGAGTACCGGCAGATCCCCGAACTGTTCGCCACCGCCACCGTCAAATGCGTCTGCTCCACCTGCAACAACGTCTGGATGTCTGGCGTTGAGCAGAAGGTGCAGCCGTTCCTGTACCACGTGATGCTCGGCCGGCCCGTGACGCTTGGCCCCGACGAGCAGATCGCCCTCGCCACGTGGGCGATGAAGACGTCGATGATGACGGTGCAGTCGAGCGTGCTTGACGACCTGACGATGATTCCTCGCGCTGACTACCTCCAGCTGCACCGTCACGGCCAGCCGTCCATGCGTCGCACGACAGCCCGAGCCCTGTACGTCGAACCGCCCAGCGACGAGCACCAGCACGAGTGGGGGAACTTCCACGGCCGAAGGCTCGGCGGGAAGAGCAACGGCTACTCGGTCATCCTGCGCACCGGCGCCCTTGCCGTGCAGTTCACCTCACTGCGCCTGGACCCGGGCTACGAGATCGCCCGATACGGGGAGAACGGACAGCAGCTGAGGTTGTGGCCCCCTACCGAGGCGTTCCACTGGCCGCCACCTACACCCACACCTGCTGACGAGCTGAACTCTATGCACCCGGTCCGGACGTGGGCGAAAAAGCGGAGGGCCTGACTGCCCCGCCTCAGCACCGATACTCAGACCCACCGCGTGGGCGAGGAATCACGAATTGGGAATTCGCCCGGACCTCAGCTGGACCAGATTCCGTCTCAAAATCTGCGCCACGCCCGGGCGTTTGGGGGGTGTCCTATGTTCAGCCAACAGTACATAGTGCCATGCTTTCCCATATCCGAGGTACCGTTCTGTGGCTGAGGCCCGAAGCCGCTCAATTCGTGATTCCTCGCCCGCCTGGGCGGCATAACTTGGGCGCTCACCTTTCATCAAAAGGAGTTGTCGCGGTTTAGTGAATCTGCGTAGTGGTCGTGCTTCTGACCTGGGGTTGTGCAGGTTGGTTGAGCGGGATGTCTGCCGGGTGGCTCACTGAAGCTGCGCAGTTTTTGGGTGCGGTAGCCGTTTGACTTGGGGTGTTTTTGGCTCCGGGCTTTCCTGTGCAGGTTGGTTGAGTACTGCGCAGGTTCCGTGATCCCTGGTATATGGCGGCGGTTACGGGGTGGGGTTGGTGTCGAGCCAGGTGGTGGGGATGAGTTTTTCGCCGTTGCGCCAGTTGTAGCGGACGGATGCCTGGTACCAGGTGTGGGGCAGGTCGGCGTGGTCGCTGACGATGATCTGGAATTCGGGGGCGAGTTCGGCGACGACCTGGTGCATGAGTTGGAAGAGGCGGGTGACCGTCTCGCGGTCTTCGTCCAGGGCGAGGTCTTCGAGCCGTCCTCGGGCTTTGGCCATGTCGGAGGGGTAGTAGGGCTGGGTCGGCTGGTCGAGCATGAGGAAGCGGGGTACGGGCCGGCTGTTCGCGGTGAAGTACTGGTGGAGGGCGAGGTGGGCGGCCAGGTGGTAGCCGACGTGGTTCTTGCCACTGCCGATGCGGAGCAGTTCGGTGCTGCCGGCGGGGGCGTCGGTGACGACGGTGGGTTTCTTGAGGTTCAGTCGGACGAGTCCGCCGCCGTGTTCGAGGTTCAGGAATCTGGCGTGGCTGGTCATCTTGCCGCTGACGTAGCCGAGGCTGTGGGTGAGCTTTTCGTCGACGGCGTCGTTGTCGAGCTGTTCTTCGAGGCCTTGGACGAGCTGCTGTGCCATCGCGGCATCCGCTTGCAGGCGCTGGAGGTGGCCGTTGTCGGTTGTGGTGCTGATCTGGCTGAGGTACGCGCTGATCCTGCCGCGGGTGTAGGCCTGAGCTTCGGCTTGTCCGAGGAGGCCGGCTTGCTCGGAGCGCTGTTCGGCGATGACGCTGAGGGCGCCCTCGATGCCGCGGAGCTCTTCGCGTAGACGTGCCGAGACCTGTTCGATCTCGCGCAGGGCCTGCTCGCGGCGGGGCTGCACTGCCCGCACGCTGTCGAGCTGACCGCGGAGGTCTTCGAGGGTGGTGTGCATGGCGGCGACGGTCGGGTCGGGTTCGGCCAGCTCGTTTCCGCACAGGGGACAGCTGTGTTCGCCGGGGAAGCCGTCGGGCACGAGGCTGAGTGCGGACAGGCGGGACATCCCGCGGGTGACGGCCCCGCTGTAGCCGGCGGCCTGGGATTCCAGATCGTTCAGGAGCTGGCGCTCTTCGGCCAGTGAGCGCAGCTGTCGGCGCAGGGCCGCGGACTGTTCGCTGAGGAGGAGTTCCTGCCTGCGCTGCTCCTCGTCTGCGCCGGGCCGGGCCGGGCGGAAGGAGGAGGCCTGCCGGAGTGCCTCGATGACCATGTCCCTGTCCGCGCTGCTGAAGGAGTCGTCGGCGAGGAGCCCGTGGACTCGGGCTTCGCCCAGGAGGGACTGCAGCTGTGATTCGACTGCCTGGTTCGCTTCCTGGGCGGCTTTGAGGCGGTTCTCCGCACTGCGCTGGGCGCGTTTGGCCTGGAGGAGCTGCTGCTGGAGTGTCGCCTGATCCTCCGGGACCGCGCCGAGGAAGTACGGGATCGTGGCTTTGAGACTGTTGGCGATGTCGCGGTCGTTCTGGCGGTGGAACAGGATCTTCTTGGAGGCGACTTCGTCCTGGTTTTGCAGGCAGAGCAGGACGGCGTGGCCCAGGTTCGCGCTGAGGGGGGCGGCCAGGCTCCCGGCTGCGGTTTCGCTTCGGGTGTCTCCGATGCCGATGCGGCGTCCGATCTGCTGGCGCAGCTGTGTCGAGTCGGTGTTGAGGCGCAGTTCCGACAGCTCCGGGATGCCGAGGTCACTGCCGACCTCGATCATGGCGGTGGTGACGGACTTGGCTGCCGGGCCGGGCGCTGGCCGCGCGGCGAGGATCCGTGTATCGGCCAGCTGCAGGATGACCGCGTACCAGGCGACGGTATTGAAGATCGGGCTGACCGGGAGGGTGGCCTCGTCTCGGCCAAGGCAGTAGTCGACGATGTCGAGTAGTGCGCTCTTGCCTGTCTCGGAGGTGCCAGTGACGATGTTCAGCTCGCCGAGCCGGAAGTTCAGGACGCGCTTCTCGCCGCTCTTGCTGTAGAGGATGATCGACCGGATCTGCACCCGCTCAGGGTCTCACGCCCAGCAGCGCAAATACGGTGGAAGGGTTGTCGGACTTCGCGGTCCAGCGGCCTATCAGAGAAGCGGCTTTGATGAGCTCGGCGAGTTCGCCCTCGGTACGCGACCTCGCGACGGTTCCTCTGAGGCAGCCGTTCTCGATGGCGATCACCCGATGCCGGATGCCGAAGCGCAGGCCTTCTCGTATGGCTGGGCCCAGCGAACTGCTGCGTGGGGCAAGGCCTGCGACGAGGGCCGGGTGGTCTGCCACCCAGTTCGTCAGGTGGGTGCGCGTCGTAGCGGGGAGCGCCCGCCTTGTAGGCCGGTGCAGAACCAGCGGTGCCACGACGAAGGCCATAGGCCATGGCATCAGCCGGCCGGAGGCTGCCTGCTCGTAGTCGCGTGCCGCAGTAGCGGCAATGGCGGCCATGAGGGCAGGGTTGAGGAAGGCGGCGCTGGCCTGCGGCCGCTGTGTCCAGCTAGGCACGGGCGGCCTTGATCAGTTCCTTCACACGTGCCTCGAAGTCGGGGTGCCAACCGATATGGCCGCGGTCGGCCAGTCGTGGTGCTTGCCGCGGGCGAAGAACGCCTCGTCGTAAGCCTCGCGGATGCGGTAGCGGGTCTGGTCCAGGGTCTTGCGCAGCAGAGCCTTGCCTGCCTGTTCCTGCTCACGGTCGCTGGCGTCGTCGGGCAGGTCGTCGAGCATCCAGTCGAACTCCCGCCGCCACTCGTCGGAGAGGTTGCCCTCGAACCGTGCCAGCTCGTCGAGGCCCACCAGGTCGTCTTCGAGCCAGGCGACCGTCTGGGTGTAGGCGCGGTAGTAGTCCACCATCGCCTTGTTCAGCTGGCGGCCGGCGCCTACCCAACGGAGTTGGTGGACGAAGCGCGCATCGAAGAGCTCGGCCTCCGCCTCCGCAGGGAAGTCCTCGCGTTCCACCAGCGTGGGCAGTCGGTCGGAGGTGTAGTCGTCCCGGATGCGGCTGATGCGCTGCATCAGGCGGTTCACGGAGACGCTGGTGTGCCGCTTCTGCAACATCTCCACGGTCTGCTCGTACCACCACGCCCACAGCTGCTTCATGAAGGAGTCGGCGTGCCCGTCCGGAAGTGCGGCCCTGAGCTTCACCCGTACCTGTGCGTCGACGTCGTCGATGGACGGTGTGCTGTCGATGACCCGCATCCTGCGTACGAAGACGGCGCGCTGCGCGGGGGGGAAGATTCAAGAACGATGCTCGCGCGTCGTTTGTTTCTTTGGCCGTCGATTCCTTGGCTGCAGTGGTCAGCAGCTTGAGGGCCTCGGCGGGTGCCGGAGCGGGTGCCTTGAGCGCGGCCATGGCGGTGCCTGGGCGGGCTCGTTGGGTGGTGACCAGGGTCAGTGAGGGGCCGTTCTCGTCTCCGGGGGCGTGGGTGTCCATCCAGGACTGGATGGTCCGCCAGACGTCGTCGTCCTTGTCGCCGAGAGTGCGCACGCTGCGGATGTGGTGCTTGACCTGCAGCAGATCGATGGGACGGCCGTCCTGCTCCCACGCGACGTCGTCGTGGAGTTCCAGGCTGATCGCCCCGTCAGGACGCTCCTCTTGACCGCGTAGTAGTTCGAGCAAGGCGAACTGCGCCTGGAAGATGTAGCCCAGGGCGGAAGCCGATGCCTCATGCGCGGAGGACGCCATGCCCTCAGTCTCCCGATTCCGATCTCGGACTGTCCAGGACATCACACTAATCGAACATAGTTCCGTCGAATAGGTTGAGGTTCAGAGCCTGGTCTGGGGTTCGGCCTCCGGGCTGTTTTCCTGTTCTTTTGGCCTGCCTGCTCACGTGATCGGGCCTGCCCGCGGGGTGGTTGGTAGCCGAGTTTGGTGAGTTCGGTGGGGCCTGGGTCGTAGGGATTGTGTCGGTAGGGCCACCGGCTGCGGGGGTAGGGGTGGCGGCCGGGTGTGTAGCTGATGCGGTTGCCGAACTGGTCTGGGTACAGGGCTGGGTTTTCGAGCCAGGGTCGGCCCAGGAGGGCGGCGACGGCGGTGTGGAGGGGATGGATGCGCCCGGGGCGTTCGAGGACGTGGAGTGCGCGTGGGTGTTGGGCGAGGAACTGGGCGAGGGTGATGGTCTCGGGGTAGGTGATCGCTTCGCGGGCGAGGGCGTACCACAGGCGGGCGCGCTTGTTGTGGCCGATGCGGCGGGCGCGTGCGGGCCAGATGCGTTCTTCTGCCGGTGCGGTGCGCCGCCAGGTCTCGGTGAGGTTCATGGCCTGGGCGAGGGCGTGGTCGGCGGCTGCGCCCCAGCGTCGGAGGAAGCGGATGTGGGTGCGGTGGGCGGCGAGGATTTCGGGGGTCCGTGTGAGGTCGGCGTGTTCAACGGGCAGTCGGGTGCCGGTGAGGGTGTGGCGGCCGAGTATCCAGGTGCGGTGTCGGCGGCAGACGAGGTGGGTGTCGGGCAGGTACTGGGGGACGGGGTGGGTGTGGCCGGTGCGGGCGAGGGTGCAGTGGCGGCAGCCCGTGACGGCGTACGCGGAGGCGAGCCGGAGCCGGGCGCGGGGGGACTGTGGGTCGGGCTTGTCGCGGTAGCGGTTCCATTCGGGGAGTGCGTGGGCGAGGTGTTCGTCCGGGATGCCGGCGAACGCGGAGATCAGGCTGCGGCTGGGGGCGTTGAGGTAGAGCTCGATGCTGGTGTAGGGGCCGTAGGGCTTGGTGCATTCGGGATGAAGGATCGGCTGGTGGATTCCGAGGCCGTGGAGCAGTTCTGCCGTGTCCAGGTGATGGCGGCGGGCAAGACGCTGAAGATAGGAGACGGTTGTTTCCCACTGGAGGGGGGCCAGGCGCCAAATGCTGGCGCGCGGTGCGGGGTGATGTCGGCGCGGCATGTCAGGCCCGGGGAGCGGGACGGGTGTTCTGTTCGGCGAGTTCATCGAGGTCGATCTCGTCGAGGAGCTGCTTGGTGATCTTCTCGGTGCCGTCGAGGATGGCAGCGATGGCGGCTTCTCGTACGAGCGCGGACAGGCTTCCGATCCTGCCGCCGGTGCGCTGGTGGAGGTAGGCGGCGTGCCGGGTGAGGGCCTCGGGGCGGTGTGCTTGGAGGCGTAGGGCTTGGTCCATGCCGCGGACCAGGCCTTCCCAGGCGGTGCGCTGCGCGGTGCTGCCGTACGCCAGGGGCGGGTTGCGCACCATCTTGAACCGCCCGGCTAGCTGCGCGCCACGGCTTCCCGTCAGGAGCGGGGATGCCTCGATGGCGACGCCGGCGTAGACGAAGGTCGCGGGGATGCGTTCGCTGAGGTGCTTCATCTGGTCGGAGGTTTCGGCACCGATGCGGGTGCGGGTGTTGAGCAGGTGGACGTCGTCGACGAGGACGAGCTGGGTCGCCAGATCACGCAGGGCACCGCAGACGATGTCGGTGATCCGCGCTTGGTTCATCGTCTTGCCGACGGGCAGGTCAAGGAACCGGGCCAGTTCGGACACGAGCATCTTCGGGGTCGCGGCGGGCGGCACGGACAGGAAGACCACCGGCAGTCGCTCGTCGGGGCTGTTGTGGCGGGCCCGGTCGGCGAGGTGGAAGGACCGGCCGAGCTGCTGCAGGGTGGTCGTCTTGCCCGTGGTCGGCGGCCCGGAGATCAGCAGTCCCCGGCGGGCCGTGCCGTTGTGCCCCCGGTTGAGGATCATCAGCCGGCGCAGGGTGAGGGAGATCTTGGCCATGATGAGGGTGGACAGGATCACGAATCGGGAGTGGTAGTCCAGACGTTCCTCGGCGCTCCACGGGCCGGTCCCGGGCAGGCACGGAGGATCGGTGTCGACGAACCGCGTCCACTCGCGCCAGGTCGTCGGTGACGCGTACGGATCGTTGTCCGTCTCCTGGCCATGGGCCGTCACCACTGCTGTGCCTCCTGGTGCGCGTCGAAGATATTCCAGGCCCCGGCCGACGGGGCACCCGCGGTGTTCGAGGTGGTGCCCGTGTCCTCGTCCACGGGCGGGAGCTGCCCGCCGGGACTGTCCGGCATGTCCCTGTCCGCCTTCCTTCGCCGTGTGCGCTTGGCTCCCACGCGCCGGCCCGGGACGCCGGCGCTATCGGCGGTGGTGCTGGCCCTGCTGGAGCTCTTGGCATCTGCGTGTCCGGTGTGGGCGCGCCGCAGGAGTTCGTCGAGGCGGCGGGCGAGGTGTTCTTCGTGTCCGGCCCGGTCCGTACGTCGTGTGACCACGCTGCGGATGTGTCGCCAGGTGGAGTCGGTGAAGGGCTGGGACACCAGACCCTGGTGGATCCAGGCAACCTGTTCCCAGCCCTGGGGGAGTCTGACCCAGCACCGCCACGGCTCGTAGGGGTTGTGGTGGACCTCCCATTTGCCGTCCGCGGCGGTGGAGGCGTGCCGGTGTCCGTTGAGTGCGGGCCCGTCGTAGGTGCGGTGCTCGAATCGAATGCCTTCGTCTGAGATCGCGCAGCGCCGGGAGGGGAGCAGTTCGATCCAGTCCGCTCCGTTCAGGGGGACGGGTACGTGTCCGGCAATGCAGGTGAGCGCGGCCCACATCTCGTTGGGGGTGAGTGTCAGGCGAGGCATGAGCGGGTGCCGTAGCCGCTCGTGGCGGCGTTCCTGCCACCCGCAGACGATCCACTCGTCCAGCAGGTCCTGCAGCTGGGGCAGCGTCCAGCACGCCTCGTCCTCCACGCTGCTGCCGCGCGCCGCGAGGTGGGTTCCGGTGTAGCCGGCGACGTACTGCGTGAACAGCGTGCCGACGGCCCCGAAGCCCCGCTCCACATGCCCCTTGGCGTGCCCGGACGCCGGGGGGCAGGGTTGGACTGTGATGCCCAGGTGCTCGGCGGCGGCGAGGAAGCAGCGGGAGACGAACACCTTGCCCTGATCGATCACCACGGTCGAGGGCCGGATCACCGGCCTGGCCGCCGCCCCCTGCATGCGGGCGTCGATGGAGACGAGCCGCGTGTAGGGGATGACGGAAGCGGCCATCGACAGGTACTCGGGCCAGTCGGGCCGCATCGGCTGCGGCACCAGGGTCTGCGCCAGGAGCACGGCCGCGTCCACTGCCTTGGTGCCTTTCGGACGCAGGACGGCCGCGGTGATGCTGCTGGTGGCCACGTCCACCGCCATCGTCAGCTCCGGCCGGCGCGCCTGTCCGTCCTCACACACGACCATCACGTCCAACAGGGTGCTGTCCATCATCACCATTTCCCCCGGCAGCGTCGCGACCGTCGGAGTGAACACCGGCACCGGCCGGGACGCGCGCCGCCGCTGGCCGGCGGCCGTCAACGCGAGCTGTTCCTGCTCGGCGACGGACCGCACCAGCCGGTTGAACGTGGATACCGGCGGCACCGCCACCACCCCGGGCCCATGAGTGTCTTCCAACAACCACCCCACCTGGCGCCGCAACCGGCTCAGCGTCCCCGTCGAGCGGCCCTGCTGCTCCTCCAGCACCCGCTTGATCGCGGCGACCACGCGCGGATCCGCACGCCCGAACACAGACCGCTCCCGTTTCAGCCGGCCGTCGACGAGACCCCATACCCCCTGCTCGCGGTAGCGGGCCCGCATCCGGCGCACGGTGGCCACGCTGACCTGTTCCCCGGCCGCGGTCAGCTCGGCGGCCTTGGCCGCCTCCCGCTCGGCGAGCCCGTACACGGCCGGGTCGTACCCGGGCCGGGGCAGCCAGTCCCGACGGGAGCCGATGTGGCCGGTCTCGACTTCCAGGATGTGCCGCTCCCAGGCCAGGGCCTTCTCACGGACCGGGGGGTCAAGGCTGTCCAGCGGGCCGTGTACCGGGACCCGCGACCGCCCCGGCCGACTGGCGTCCAGGACGGCGAAATCCTGCGCACCGAGTATCTGGGTGAGCAGCAGAACTTGCACCCCCGTGCCCTCCTCGGCGACCAGCCGACAGCGCGGCCCGTCCAGCCCGGCCAGGACATGGATGCCACCGTCGAACCGGATCCGGTCCCCGACTTCGACGACGCCTGCCGGACGCTTCACCGCTCCGCCTGCTTCCGTCGCCCGGCCGGCACAGCGCTCACGAGGGTTTCCTCGCTCAGGGGACGGCTCCAGGCCATGCTCAGCAGGCCGTTCCAGAGCCCGTGGTAGACGGCCGGCAGCGTCGCGATCGGGTCCCCGAGCCGGAGCGCACCCTCGCCCAGCGTCGTGGGTTGCGCGAACGCCCCGCGGAGCCGGGCAGTGGGGATAGCCACCGAGCACCGAGGATGCCGGTAAACCGACAGCCAGCGCCCATTGGCCAGGACGACCGGATCTGCGGTGTCCGCGAACTGGTGCTCCCAGCCCGCCTCCCGAGCCCACGCTTCGACCACCCGCGCCCGGCCGATGAGCCGCGCGGATGGTCCGCCGCTCCCGGGGCAGTCCACAAGACGAATGCCCCCGCCGGCCTCGGCCACGGCCAGGTCGGGGGCGTGGGTGACAATGCGGCCCCGCTCATTCCACACGAACTCCACGGGACGGCTCACCATGCCTGCCACCTGCGGATCCTGATCCAACATCATGACCGCGTCCCGCATAGCCGCGCTCCCGTACCCCACCAGACGGCTGGTGGTCGCTGACCACCACCACCCTGGAGCCAACCGCCGCCCGCGCCGCAGCGGGAATCCACGCACCATCGGGCATTCCATGAGGCGCAGCTCCCCGATGGCCGTTCGCCACGGCTTCCGGAGCAGGACCCCGTCCGGCCCGACGAACCGCACGTCCACATGGCGCGGATGCATCTCGCCCCCTCCACCGACCCCAGTGGCCCACCGCACGCAAGCCGCCCTTCCGCCCATTGAAGAACGGCTCGCTGTACCTGCGCAGTGCGCAGGTACAGCGAGCCACACGATGCAGTGAAGGTCGGTCTGAACAGCCCGAAGACAACTCTCGACTCTGCTAATGCCTCGTCCTACGGGCCCGGCAGAGCGGAGCGGAGACAGCCACCAACCTCGTGCGCGGATCGTTGTCACAAGGGGGAGGCACAATCGGCGCATGTCTGAGATCTTCGCCGGCCTGGGGAAAGTCATTGCGCCGTCGGGTGTGCTGGTGCTTGGTATGGCCGGTTGGATCGATCAGTGGCGGGAGCTGGGTCTGCCGCTGTCCGAGCGCGCCAGGGCGGCCACGGCGAAGGGCGGGGGCCATCTTCGTGAAGGGTTGTGCGAGGCGGTCGCGGTTCCGGCGGCCGCTGACCGGGCTTTGATGGTGCGGGCGAGTACCTCGCCGTCTCCGTTCGACCGTGAGCCGACGATTGCGACCCTGGAGATCGGTCTTGGGCTTCCGTGGCCCGACACCGCGGGCCGGGCGGTACCGGTCTGGCTCGGGGACCTGCCCGTCGATCGGTGCGGCATGGTTGTCGGCGACGCGGTGGGCCTGGATGTGTGGAGGGGATGGGACGACGAGCCGGCCGACGGGCTCGCCGATGTCTTCTACTGGGGCCTGTACGCGGACGACGCACATGCGCAGTTCGGTGGTGAGCGGATCGCCCAGTACGGCGTTGACGGGCCACACGGGTGGCTGGACCTCCCGGTGGCAGAGGCGGCCGCGCGTGCGGCCGAACTCGAAGCCTGGCGCGACCGCCTCCATGGAAAAGGCCTCATGGTTTCCGTCGACGAGCACACCGATGTCCACCGTTTCCAGCGGGCCGGGTGGCACCATCCGCTTCGTGTGGGTGCGATCGATGTCGGTGGCTGCCAGGTGCTGGGTATCGAATGGGACCAGGGTGACCACTCGATGAGGCACCGCGGTGAGCGGGTCGCCGGCCAGGTGTATCCGGTCACGCTCGAAGCCGATAAGGCGGGGGAGATGGTGCTGCGATGGGCCATCCCGCCCTACGACTTCGATGACGAAGCCGAGTGACCGAGCCCAGACCCGGTACCCCCGGTGCGATTCATCCGCACGACAAGGTTCACTGGCCGTCGGCAGCGTGGCTTGCAGGGACCGAGGAACGCACCATGCCATCAGTTCCTGTATCAATCCAGGCTAAATTTTGAAGCATAGCTTTGCGGTTGGTCTCTTCGAAGGATGGGGTATGAGCCGGGGCGCTGGACAGCAGGAGATCGAGCGGGAGCTGCGCCGGAGGGCGATCGGCGGGGCGTCCACGCTGGAGATGCTCACCTGGCTGAGAGACGACTTGGAAGTTCGGATCAACGATCCAGCTGACCGCGACGGCGCGATTGCCTTCTGCATGATCTCGACGTTCACATCCGTCTTCGACCTCGGGCTCACACCCGGACGGTTCATCGCGAGCTGGGGCACCGAACGAGGAGCCTCAGCCCTGTGGCTGCGGCGGGTACTGGGTCTGAGGGCGGAGGCGCCCCGCGGTAGCACGAACAGACCACGCCCGGGCCAGGTCCTTGTTGCCAGCGCCCGCGGAGCGGGCTTGCCCTGAAGGCGAAGCCGGAAGGGCCCCGGGCGGGGGAGCGAAGCGGACCCGCCCAATGGGCCGAAGGCCCAGACCCCGTGAAACGGGGTCACCCAGGCCTGCAGAGCAGGCCGTTCGGGGGCAGAGCGAAGCGGAGCCCCCGAACCGTCCGGAGCGCAGCGCAGGACACCGGCCCGAAGGGCCGGCTCTGGCTCGGCGAAGCCGAGCCAGCCGAGCGCAGCGAGGCGGTTCGTTGGCACAGCGCGCAGCGCTGTGGGAC
>NZ_JBHUXS010000013.1:0-228286 GCF_042669245.1 Streptomyces sp. NPDC057249
CATTTTCTGGGGCTTTCCTCCGGGCGCTTCCCTTCGGTCTTGCGTTTCCGACTCTATCAGACTCTTTCGTGTCCGATTCCCGGTCGAAGCGGGTCTTTCCTTTTGCCTTTCGGCGGTTTCAACCTTACCAGACTCATTTCGTTCCGTTTCCAGTTCGAAGTGTGATTCCGGCGGCCGTTGAAGTGGCCTTGCCTTGCGGCTGATTCGACTTTATCAGAAGCATTTCGGCCGAACCTAATCGGCTTCAACTTCAGAAAGTGGGAATCGAATGGCTCTGCGGAAATTCGATTTCCCATCAGAGCGAGACAGATATTAACTGGTCGCAACCGAACTTGTCCAGTTCGAGGCAACCGTTTAAACCTACCTCCCCCACTTCGCCGTGTCAACGGTTTTTTGGGGCGAGGAGGAGACTAGCAGGTCAGCGACGCCGGATGCACATCAGGCGGCGGTCGGCACCTCGGCGCTTCGTTCGACCTCGTCCAGGTCGCCCGCCTCGCCGGCGCGGGCCGCGCGTCCCCCGAGTACGTAGACGTACAGGAGGAAGAGCAGCTCGGCGGCCGTTCCCAGCGAGATGCGGGCCCAGGTCGGCAGGCCGGAGGGGGTCACGAAGGCTTCGATCACCCCGGACACGAACAGCACCAGTGCCAGGCCGATGGCCATGCCGAGCGCGGCGCGTCCCTGTTGGGCGAGGGCCGCGCGGCGGGTCCTCGGGCCCGGGTCGATCACGGTCCAGCCGAGGCGCAGGCCGGTGCCGGCGGCGACGAAGACGGCGGTCAGCTCCAGCAGTCCGTGCGGAAGGATCAGGCCGAGGAACGTGTCGAGGCGGCCCGCCGAGGACATCAGGCCGATGCCCACCGCGAGGTTGACGACGTTCACGAAGAGGACCCAGAGCACCGGCACGCAGAGGAACGCGCCCAGGACCAGGCACATGGCGGCGGCCTGCGCGTTGTTCGTCCAGACCTGGGCGGCGAAGGAAGTCGCCGGGTGGCTGGAGTAGTACGTCTCGTACTCGCCGCCCGGGACCGTCATGCGGCGGAGGTCCTCCGGAGCGGCGATGGCCGACTGGACCTCCGGATGCGTGCCGATCCACCAGCCCATCAGCGCGGTCAGAAGCGTCGAGAGGACCGCGGTCGGTATCCACCAGTGCCGGGAGCGGTAGACCGCGGCGGGAAATCCGGCCGTGAGGAATCGCGTGGCGTCGCGCCAGGAGGCCCGGCGTGTACCGGTCACCATGGAACGGGCGCGGGCCACCAGTTGTGTGAGCCGCTCGACGAGCAGCGGCTCCGGGGCGCTGGACCGGATCAGGGAGAGATGGGTCGCCGTGCGCTGGTAGAGGTCGACGAGTTCGTCGGCTTCCGCGCCCGTCAGCCGGTGCCCTCGGCGCACGAGGTGGTCCAGCCGGTCCCACTCGACGCGGTGTGTGTGGACGAAGACATCGAGGTCCATGGTCGGCTGCTGCTCCAGGCAAGGGTGTACGGGGTCGTACGCCTGTGGCGTCGGGGGTCAGCTTGGCAGACTGTGGGGCCGCCGGGCAGGGGCCTGCGGACGGAGGGGTGGGCGATGAGTGAGCTCGTGACGGGGGACGCGGTCGTGCTGGGACTCCGGCCGGCGAAGCTGCCGAGCCGTGCGCTGGCTCTGGCCATCGATCTGGTCGTGGCGGGAACGGCCTTCGGTCTGGTGGCGCTGGGGCTGGCCCTCGCCAGTGGCTCACTGGACGACGCGGCCTGGGCCGCGGTGTCCGTCGCCGCTTTTCTGCTGGTGCCGGTGGGCGGCCCGATCGCGGTCGAGACGCTGAGCCACGGCCGTTCCCCGGGGAAGCTGGCGTGCGGGCTTCGGGTGGTGCGGGACGACGGAGGGCCGATCCGGTTCCGGCACGCGCTCGTGCGTGGGGCGATGGGGGTGGTGGAGATCCTGCTGACGTTCGGGGTGGTCGCCGTCGTCGCGTCGCTGGTCTCGCCACGTGGCCGACGGCTCGGGGACGTCTTCGCGGGGACGCTCGTCGTACGCGAACGGGTGCCGGCCGGACGGACCGTGGCCGTTCCGCCGCCTCCGCCGTGGCTGGTGGGGCGGTTCGCCCAGCTGGACCTGTCGGCGGTTCCGGATGAGCTGTGGCTCGCGGTACGGCAGTACCTGACGCGGATGCATGAGCTCGACGCCGCCGTGGGCGGGGCCATGGCGGAACGTCTCGGCGCCGAGGTCGTCACACGCACCGGAGTGCCGGCCCCGCCGGGCGTCCCGGCCCCCGCCTACCTGGCCGCCGTGGTACATGAGCGGCAGGTACGGGACGCGCGCAGGGCGTGGCAGGCCGCTCAGGCCGGCGTGGTGCACGGCTCCGCCGGTGCCGGTCCGGGCCGGGCGGTCACACAGGGGCCTCGGGCCGGCGAACGGACGGCCGAAGTCTCCGTACGTCCCCCTGCCGATACGGGCGGCGGGGAGGCGGGGCGTCCGCCCGTCACCGGGTTCGTGCCGCCCGCGTGACGCCGGACAGGTCCTAGCGGTCGGAGGGCGGGGAGTCCAGGTCCTCGAGCTCGATGCCGGGGGCGGAGAGCACCACGTCGCCGGCCAGGTGGATCGTGTGCCGCTCCCCCGTGTCCAGGGCGCTGACCTGGTACTCGTCCACCTTCAGGGGGCCGTTGTCAGTGGGGTGCGCTTCACTGTTCACCAGGGCCCAGGACTGGTCGAGGGTACGGGGGGCGAGGACCGGGTCCGTGAAGGTGACGACCCGGACGCGGGTCTCGGGGGAAGCGGGGGTGAGGCGCAGCAGACGAGCGGTCGCGACGAGGAAAGCGGGGGAAGTGCCGTTGAAGGCGTGGGCGCGGACATTGCCTTCGGTGGCGTGAGCGCCCGTCGGATCGGTACGGACCCAGGTGAGGCCCTCCAGGGCGGCACCTCGGACCTGCCAGTCGGCGGAATGGAGTTCGAGTCGGAGGGGGCGGCCGAGTTCATCGAGGGTGAGGTCGACTGATCCCAGGTGACTGCCGGACGGGGCGGTCGTTTGGGAGATGTAGCGCCAGCCGGAAGGGCCGGGCGCGCAGTGGAAGTGTTCTTCGCCGAGAGGGGTGTGGTCGTGGACGTCGTGGAGCGAATATCGGCCGCGGGGCATGGGGTCCTTCGAGTCCTCGGCTCGTGCGGGTGCGGTACGGCGCAGGCCCCCGACACGGGGGTGCGGGGGCCTGCGTTCGTCGCTGCCGCTGATCGGCCCGGGGCGCGCTGAGCGCCCGGTCCCGGACCGGATCGGCCGGACCGTGCGAGGTCCGGCCGGTTCCGGTCCGGGAATCAGTACCGGGCCGGTCAGGGAATCAGTAGCGGTAGTGGTCGGGCTTGTACGGGCCTTCGACCTCGACACCGATGTACGCCGCCTGCTCCGGGCGCAGGGTCGTGAGCTTGACGCCGAGCGCTTCGAGGTGGAGCCGGGCGACCTTCTCGTCCAGGTGCTTGGGCAGCACGTAGACGTCGGTCGGGTACTCCTCGGGCTTCGTGAACAGCTCGATCTGCGCCAGCGTCTGGTCCGCGAACGAGTTCGACATCACGAAGGAGGGGTGACCCGTCGCATTGCCCAGATTCAGCAGACGGCCCTCGGAAAGCACGATCAGGACCTTCCCCTCCGGGAACGTCCACGTGTGGACCTGCGGCTTGACCTCGTCCTTGACGATGCCCTCGATCCTCGCCAGGCCCGCCATGTCGATCTCGTTGTCGAAGTGACCGATGTTCCCCACGATCGCCTGGTGCTTCATCCGGGCCATGTCCGAGGCCATGATGATGTCCTTGTTGCCCGTCGTCGTGACGAAGATGTCCGCCTGCTCCACCACATCATCCAAGGTGGCGACCTGGTAACCGTCCATCGCCGCCTGCAACGCGCAGATCGGGTCGATCTCCGTGATGATCACGCGGGCGCCCTGGCCACGCAGCGACTCCGCGCAGCCCTTGCCCACGTCCCCGTAACCGCACACCACCGCCGTCTTCCCCCCGATCAGGACATCGGTGGCCCGGTTGATCCCGTCGATCAAAGAGTGGCGGCAGCCGTACTTGTTGTCGAACTTCGACTTCGTCACCGCGTCATTCACATTGATCGCGGGGAACAGCAGAGTGCCGTCGCGGTGCATCTCGTACAGACGGTGCACACCCGTCGTGGTCTCCTCCGTCACACCACGGATCTCCGACGCCAGCTGCGTCCACTTCCGCGGCGACTCACCCAGCGTCCGGTTGAGCAGCGTCAGGATGTGCGCGTACTCCTCGCTGTCCGCCGTCGCAGGGTCCGGAACCGCACCCGCCTTCTCGAACTCGACGCCCTTGTGCACCAGGAGGGTGGCATCCCCGCCGTCGTCCAGAATCATGTTCGGACCGCCGGTCGGGGTGTCCGGCCAGGTCAGGGCCTGCTCCGTGCACCACCAGTACTCCTCCAGCGACTCCCCCTTCCACGCGAACACAGGCACACCCGCCGGCGCCTCGGGAGTCCCCTCCGGACCGACCGCGATCGCCGCGGCCGCATGGTCCTGGGTGGAGAAGATGTTGCACGACGCCCAGCGCACCTGCGCACCAAGCGCCACCAGCGTCTCGATCAGCACCGCCGTCTGCACCGTCATGTGCAACGAACCGGTGATACGAGCACCCGCCAGCGGCTGCGCCGCGGCGTACTCCTTACGGATCGACATCAGACCGGGCATCTCATGCTCGGCAAGCGTGATCTCCTTCCGCCCGAAAGCGGCAAGAGAAAGATCGGCGACCTTGAAGTCCTGTTGGTTGGCGACCGTCGTCATAACGGGCTGCTCCTCGTTGTGGAGTCGAGGGTGGGTAGGGCGGCTCTGCGGCGGCGGGCACACGAATGCCCGGGCGCTCGCAGCGCAGTCCGTCGGAGGCCCTCTCTCCCTCGGCCGGTCCGGCGTACGGACCGATCGACCGCCATCAGCAGCGACGTCTGACACTGCCGTCGAATCTACACCGAACGGCGCAGCCGCTCCCAGTCCACCGGCGCGGGTCCGGGGCGGGAGCGGCTGTGTCGGGTGTGCGATGGCGGGTCCGGTGCGGTCAGTGGCCGGATTCCGTCGGGCCGGTGCCTTCCGGGCGTGCCGGGGTGTCGGCTGCCTCGGCGCCCGGCTCGGCGGCGCCCGGCTCGGGGGCTTCCGGGCCGGGGGCTTCGGGGCCGGGGGTGGCGTGGGTGCCGCCGGGGGTCTTGGCCGGGTTGGTGCCGGCCGCTGCCGCCGCGGCGTTGTAGATGTCCGGCTCCAGGTAGATCACCCGGGCGATGGGGACGGCGGCGCGGATGCGGGACTCGGCGGCGTTGATCGCGTTGGCGACCTCGTCGGCGGTGTCGTCGTGCTGGACCGCGATCTTGGCGGCGACCAGCAGCTCTTCCGGGCCGAGGTGGAGCGTGCGCATGTGGATGACCTTGGTGACGGTGTCGCCGTCGACCACCGCGTCCTTGATCTTCTCGACCTGGTCGGTACCTGCGGCCTCGCCGAGCAGCAGGGACTTGGTCTCGGCGGCCAGCACGATCGCGATGGCGATCAGCAGGATGCCGATGCAGAGGGTCCCGATGCCGTCCCAGACGCCGTTGCCCGTGCCGAGGGCCAGGCCGACGCCGCCGAGGGCGAGGATCAGACCGATGAGCGCGCCGAAGTCCTCAAGGAGCACGACGGGCAGTTCCGGGGCCTTCGCGCGGCGGATGAACTCCGTCCAGCTGAGCGAGCCGCGCGACTCGTTGGACTCCTTGATCGCCGTACGGAAGGAGAAGCCCTCGGCGATGATCGCGAAGACCAGGACGCCGACCGGCCAGTACCAGGCCTCCAGCTCGTGGGGGTGCCTGATCTTCTCGTAGCCCTCGTACACCGCGAACATGCCGCCGACGGAGAACAGGACGATGGAGACCAGGAAGGCGTAGATGTAACGCTCGCGGCCGTACCCGAAGGGGTGCTGCGGGGTGGCCTCGCGCTGGGCCCGCTTGCCGCCGAGGAGCAGCAGGCCCTGGTTGCCGGAGTCGGCGAGCGAGTGGACGCTCTCCGCGAGCATCGACGAGGACCCGCTGAACAGGAACGCCACGAATTTGGCCACTGCGATCGCGAGGTTGGCGCCGAGTGCCGCCACGATCGCCTTGGTTCCGCCTGACGCACTCATGGGTGCCTGGTGTCCCTTCTTCGGTCTGCGGCTCCGACGGCCGCGGTGTGGCGGCACATTGTTGCAGCCCTCGTCACGGACGGTGCGTCAGGCCACCACTGTCGCACGGAACAGCGTGCCCGCTCCGGACACATGTACCCGCTCGCCCGCCGGTACGAAGACCGATTCGCCGGGCGCGAGGGCGAGGTCACCGGCGCTCGGAGCGCCCGCCGTGCACAGCAGGATCTGCGGGGTGGGCGCCGTCAGCTCGGCGGGGGCGGCGCCGGGTGACAGGTCGAAGCGGGAGAGACGGAACTCGTCCACCGGCGTCTCGTACAGCTCCTCGCCCGACGGGGAGGCCTCCGGGCGCAGGATGCCCGGGTCGGTCGCCTCGAAGCGGACGATGCGCAGGAGTTCGGGTACGTCGATGTGCTTGGGCGTCAGGCCGCAGCGCAGCACGTTGTCCGAGTTGGCCATGATCTCGACGCCGAGGCCGTCGAGGTACGCGTGCGGGACGCCGGCGCCGAGGAACAGCGCCTCGCCGGGCTGGAGCCGTACGTGGTTGAGCAGCATGGCCGCGATGACGCCGGCGTCGCCGGGGAAGTGGTGGGCGATGCGGGCGTACGGGGCGTAGGCGCCGCCGAGCCGTTCCGCGGCGGCCGCGGCGGCGGTCACCGTCTCGGCCATCTCGTCCGGGTCCGCGGTGAGGATCGCCGTCAGGACCTCGCGCAGCGCGGCCTCCTCGGGCTGGGCGCGGAGCAGGTCCGCGTACGGCTTGAGGGAGTCGACGCCCAGGCCCTCCATCGCCTCGGCCGCCTCCAGGGGACGGCGGAACCCGCACAGGCCGTCGAAGGGGGTGAGGGCGCAGATCAGCTCGGGCTTGTGGTTGGCGTCCTTGTACGTGCGGTGGGGGGCGTCGATCGGGACGGACCGGCTCTCCTCGTCCGCGTAACCCGCCTTGGCCTGGTCGAGGTTCGGGTGCACCTGGAGGGAGAGGGGGGCGCCCGCGGCGAGCAGCTTGAGGAGGAAGGGCAGGCGGGGGCCGAACTTCTCGACGGTCGCCGGGCCCAGTTCGCGGGCGGGATCGGCGTCGATGGCGTCGGTGAGGGACTGCTCGGCGTGGGTGGTGCCCGTTTCGGTGCGGGTGATCCGGGAAGGGGCGCCCGGGTGGGCGCCCATCCACATCTCCGCCTGCGGCTCGCCGGTGGGGGCGACGCCCAGCAGGGCGGGGATCGCGGTGGTCGAGCCCCAGGCATACGGGCGCACGGTGTTGGAGAGCCGGTCCATGGATCAGTCCTTGTGTTGCTGTGTGCGGTGCGGTGCGGTGTGCCGCGCTGGGTGGACGTGGTACGAGGTGTTCAGGCGCCGGACGTCGAGGCCAGCGACAGGTAGACCGCGGCGAAGTCGGTGACGGCGAGCAGTTCCGCGAGGGATTCGAGCGTGCTGCCCTCCTCCGGTTCCAGTTCGCTGATCGCCGTGTCGTGGCCGAGGGCGAGTTCGCGGGCGGCCGGGGCGGCGCTGAGGCCGCCGGTCGGGCGGTCGCGGAGCAGCACCACCCGGGCGTGCAGGGGCTCCGCCTCCTCGACGCGGTCGCGGAAGAAGTCGTCCGGGTCCGCGCCCGCGGCGAAGGCGCCCGCCAGCAGGCCCCCGTGCGTGGGAAGCGCCTCCGGGAGTGCGGCGGCGAGGGCCGGGCGGCCCGAGAGCTCCGCCAGGACCGCGGCGAACCGGCGCCCGACCGGGCCGGCCGCTTCGCCCTCCGTCCAGATCAGGGGCAGGGTGTCCGCGAGTTCGGCGGCGAGGGTCTTGGCCGGGTTGCCGTACGTGGCGATGGCCGGGCCGCAGCGCTCCGCCGTGCGGTCCAGGCGGTCGGCGACGCTCTGAAGGGCGTCGGCGGGGGCGGTGACCAGGCCGACGCGGTCGAGCAGGGCGAGGAGCGGGGTGAGCAGGGCCCAGAGGGTGCCGGGGCCTGCGGCCGACGTCTCGGCGTCGTACTCGCCGTGCGGGGCGGAGGCCATCGGGACGACGACGCCGTGCACGCCGTGCACCGCCTCCCGGAGGGGGGAGCGCAGTGGGGCGACGGCCACGACCGTGCAGCCCCGGCGGTACGCCTGCTCCGCGAGGAGGGCGAGGCCCGGTTCGGAGCCGTCCGCCGTGGCGATGAGCAGCAGGTCCATGGAGCCGGCCCAGCCGGGCAGGGTCCAGCGGAGTGCGCCGGGGGCGGGGGCGACGCCGGTCGGCGGGATGCGGGTGACCGGGGCGGCGGCGCCGGCGAGGGCGGCGATGAGGTCCGCGACGCCGGTCGCGGCGGTGCCGGGGCCGGCGACCAGGACGGCGCGCGGGCGGCCCTCCGGCTTCAGCTCGGTGATCCCGGCCTCCGCCGCGTGCCGGGCGGCGGTGCGGACCCGGGCCCCGGCCTCGGCGGCGCCGCGGAGCAGGTCGCGGCGGTCGGCTCGGGCCAGGGCGTCGGGGGCGTCGAGCAACGACTCGTCGAGCATGGGGCGGTCCTCCGATCACATGCCGGTCACCGGCGGGTGCGGGTGCGGTGTGGCCGCTTGGGGCCGGTTACGCCGGTCGAGCCGGTCACGCCGGGCGGCGGGCCTCGTCGACGAGGAGTACGGGGATGCCGTCCCGGACGGGGTAGGCGAGGCCGCAGTCCGTGCCGGTGCAGATGAGTTCCGGGGTGTCGGCTGCCGTCTGGTCGTCCAGGGGGGCGTGGCAGGCGGGGCAGGCCAGGATCTCCAGGAGGCCGGCTTCGAGCGGCATGGGGTGTCCCTTCGGGCGGTCTGTTGGCTGGGCCCTTGTGGGGGCGTGGTCAGCCTACCGCTGGGGTGGGGTGGGGGGCGTGTCGTGGGGCGTGGGGGTGCGGTGCGGTTGCGGGGGGGTGGGTGCGGTGCGGGGGGGGTGGGTGCGGTGCGGGGGCGGTGCGCGCCTGCGGCGGGCCTTGTCCCCTACCCGCCCCTTCCCGAAACCGGGGCGCTGCCCCGGACCCCGCGCCTCAAACGCCGGCGGGACTGGAGAGCGCGGCGGGGCCGGGGGGCGCCGCCGGGCCACGGGGGCCAGGCCGAGGGGACGCCGCCGAGCCAGGGGGCCACGCCGGGTGGCGGCGCAGGGCCGGGGGCCAAGCCGGGGGCCGCCGCTGGGCCTGGGGTGGCCCAGGGGGGCGCCCCAGAGCCGGGAGGTCGGGCCGGGCGCGCCGGACCAGGAAGGCGCCGTCGGGCCGGCGGGCGCGGCCCGCCCTTAGCCCGGCCGGACCCGCAAGCACCGCCAGACCGGAACACGCACCACCGAACCGGGGGCACGCACCATCGGACCCGGAACACGCACCACCGGACCCGGGGCACGCACCACCGGACCCGGGGCACGCACCCCCGGACCGGCGGCCCGCAGCGCGGCAGGGGCTCGCTAGTCGCGGATCAGGGCCAGTACCTCGTCCCTCACCCGGTCCATCGTCTCCTCGTCCTTCGCCTCCACGTTCAGGCGCAGCAGCGGTTCCGTGTTGGACGGGCGGAGGTTGAACCACCAGGTGGGGGTCGTCACCGTGAGGCCGTCCAGGGTGTCCGTGGTGGCGTTCTCGCGGTGGGTGAAGGCGGCGGCGACCTTTGCCGTGCGGGCCTTCTGGTCGTCGACCGTGGAGTTGATCTCTCCGGAGGCGGCGTAGCGGTCGTACTGCGCGACCAGGGCCGAAAGGGGGCCCGCCTGGCCGCCCAGGGCGGCGAGGACGTGGAGGGCGGCGAGCATGCCCGTGTCGGCGTTCCAGAAGTCGCGGAAGTAGTAGTGGGCCGAGTGCTCGCCGCCGAAGATCGCGCCGTGGGCGGCCATCTCGGACTTGATGAAGGAGTGGCCGACCCTGGTGCGGACGGGGGTGCCGCCGTGTTCGCGTACGACCTCGGGGACGGAGTGGGAGGTGATCAGGTTGTGGATGATCGTTCCCCGGCCGCCGTTGCGGGCCAGTTCCCGGGCCGCGACCAGGGCGGTGATCGCCGACGGGGAGACGCCCTCGCCCCGTTCGTCCACCACGAAGCAGCGGTCCGCGTCCCCGTCGAAGGCGAGGCCCAGGTCGGCGCCCTCGGCCACCACGCGGGCCTGGAGGTCCGTGATGTTCTTCGGGTCCAGGGGGTTGGCCTCGTGGTTCGGGAAGGTGCCGTCGAGCTCGAAGTACAGCGGAACGAGGTCCACGGGCAGCCCGGCGAAGACCGTGGGGACGGTGTGGCCGCCCATGCCGTTGCCCGCGTCCACGACGACCTTGAGGGGGCGGATCTCCGTCAGGTCCACCAGGGAGAGCAGGTGGGCGGCGTAGTCCGTGAGGGTGTCGCGCCCGGTGACCTCCCCCGGGGTCGCGACCGGTTCGGGGGCGCCCTTCTCCGACCATTCCTCGGCCAGCGCGCGGATCTCGGCCAGGCCCGTGTCCTGGCCCACCGGCGCCGCGCCCGCCCGGCACATCTTGATGCCGTTGTACTGGGCGGGGTTGTGCGAGGCGGTGAACATCGCGCCGGGCAGGTCCAGCGCCCCGGAGGCGTAGTACAGCTGGTCCGTCGAGCAGAGGCCGATCAGCGTGACGTCGGCGCCGCGCCCCGCCGCGCCCCGTGCGAACGCCCCGGACAGGGCCGGGGACGTGGGGCGCATGTCGTGGCCGACGACGATCGCGTCCGCGCCGGTCACCTCGACGAAGGCGGCCCCGAAGAGTCCGGCCAGCTTCTCGTCCCACTGGTCGGGCACGACTCCGCGCACGTCGTACGCCTTCACGAGCTGCGAGAGGTCTGTGGTCACGGGCCGGTCCTCCTGGGGGTTGCTGCGGACCGCCCAACGTACCCGGCGGCCGACGGCCCCTCAGGAGTCGGGTGAGCGCAGGACGCGGAGGTGCCCCCTGCGGGCGACCTCCATCGGGTCCGCGGTCCGGCGGCCGCCCGGGGCTCCGTCGCCGCGCTCCTGCGGACGCGCGGCTTCCCGTACGGCGTTGGCCAGCGCTTCCAGGTCGTCGCCGCTGGGACGGGTGGGCGCGGAGGGGTCGGAGAGCCGGACGACCTCCCAGCCCCGTGGCGCGGTCAGCCGCTCGCTGTGCTCGGCACAGAGGTCGTAGCAGTGGGGCTCGGCGTAGGTGGCGAGCGGGCCGAGGACCGCAGTCGAGTCGGCATAGACGTACGTCAGTGTCGCGACGGCAGGGCGGCCGCACGCGGTGCGCGAACAGCGACGTACAGGGCTCACGATGTTGGACGGTACCGCACTCTTGAGCGGGCTGCGACGACTCTCCCCCGGCTCACCCCTCCGTGTCGCCCTGTGACCTCCGGCACACGCGCCCCCCGGACAACTCCGCTGACCTGCGCGGGAGGAGAGGGCGAGGGTCCTGACGGCGATGATTCCGGTCACCTCTGTGCCGCGAACCTTTCACAAGGCGTCGGCCCGGCGGTCGCGAGCGGGGCTGGAATCGGGCTCCGGTGTGGCCGGATCGCTCAGGAGCGGACAGGGCGGCGCGGGGCGGATCGTTCGGGACGAGTCGGGGTGGGGTCGGGTGGGGTGGGGGCGGATCGTTCGGGACCTGCCTGACCCCCGACGCCCCGCTCGCCCTCCGGCCGGGCGGGGCGTCGGGGGTTAGGCTGCGTCGGTGATGGACAGTTCCGTACCGCCCAGCCCGTCCGAGCCGCGTCCGCGGCGCCGGGACCGACACGGCCGAGGAATGCGCGGGCCCGTCGCCCCGCCGCAGGTGCCGCTGTCCACGAGCCGCGCGGACAGCTTCCGCGACCTCGTCCAGGACTCGGTGGAGCGGCTGGAGCGGCGCTGGCCGCAGCTGGCGGAGGTCGACTTCGTCGTCCTGGAGGTGCCGGAGACGGCGGAGGAGACGGTTCCGCTGGGCGACGCGGTCTCCGCCGAGAAGGGCCGGCCCGCCCGCATCACCGTCTACCGGCGGCCTGTCGAACTGCGCACCAAGAGCCGGGACGAGCGCGCGCTGCTCGTCCACGAGATCGTGGTCGAGCAGGTCGCGGAGCTGCTGGGCCTGGCGCCCGAGTCCGTCGACCCCCGTTACGGGCAGGAGTAGCGGCCCTCTCGGCCGCCCCGCTCAGTCGTCCAGCACCGACAGGTCCTGCCGGGCCGTCGGGACCTCCACCGTGCCCCGGTCGTCCGGCAGCGTCTGCACCGTGAACATCTGGATGCCGTCCACCTTCTCCGTGAGGGTGCGCGCGGCGTGCACCGGTCCGCCCGACTGCGTCTCGACCGTCAGGGCGTAGGTGCCCTTGAGGCCCTTCGGCACCGGCGGGGTGACCGCCGTGGTCGTGCCCGCCGCGATCTTGTACGTCTTGCTGACCGGCGTACCGCCGCCGCTGCCCGCCGACGCCGTGACCTTGACGGTCGCGGCGGCGCCGGGGGCGGTGAGGGAGAGGACGGAGCCCTTGGACCGGTTGTCGGCGACGGTCGCGCGGGCGCCGACCGGGCCGGTCGCGGGGATGTAGGCGACCTCCTGTCCGTCGCCCTTGCCCCGGACCACGCGCAGGGCGGCGACGACCGGGGTGGCCTTGTCCTTCTCGGAGGGCACCAGCATCAGCGAGCCCGCCTCGCCCCGGGTGATGTCCTTGAGGTCCATTCCGGCGGTCATGTGTGACTTGACGTGCAGTTCCTCGTGGCCGGCCGGGGTGACCGCGCCGGATTTGCCGAGCAGCTTCAGGTCGAGGTCGGCGTCGTCGTCGCCGGGGGCGAAGGCCACCAGGCGGACCGAGGTCGCGTCGGCCGGGATGCCCGGCAGCACGAGCGTGCCGGCGGGTTCGGCGGAGGCCGTGAGCCAGTCGCTGCCGGTCTTGTCGTCCGCCGTCCTGACGGCCGCGCCGACCCTGCCGGTGCGGGTGGTGACGTGGACGGTGACGTCGTCGGCGGCCTTGCTCGTGAGCGTCGAGATCAGGACGCGCACGCCGGAGCCCGCCGGGACCGTGATGCCCTCGCCGACGTCGGACTTGAGGGAGCCGTCCGGGCCGTACAGCTCGATGTCGGCGACGGCGGCGGTGTCGTCCGGGTTGGTCAGGTGGACGTAGTCCTCGCGGGACTTGGCGGTGCTCGCCGCCGGGAACCAGAAGTCGGTGTCGGGTGCGGTGCAGCTGATGCCGAGCAGCCCTCGTCCGTCGCCCGCCTCGATGGTGGTGGTCTGCTGGGCGGTCCAGCCGGGTGCGAGCCGGCCCGTCGCGGTGCCGATGAGGGCGGGCGAGTCCGCGCCCGACGCCTCGCCGGTGGCGGGCTTGCCGGGCTCCTTGAGGGAGACCACCGGCTTGTCCTTCTTGCCCTTCTCCTCCTTGTCCTTCTTGTCCTTGTCGTCGGACTTCCCGGACTTGTCGTCGGCCTTCGTCCCGCCGTCCTTCGCCGAGGACAGGAGCTCGGCAGTGCCTGCCGCGGCGGAGCCGCCGCTCGTGCCGGACGGCGTGAAGGCCGTGTACGCCGTCTCCGAGAGGTCGGAGAGGCCGGGCGCCGGGCAGAGCAGGCTGGTCCGTTCGACGGGCAGCCGGACGGCCGTCCGCGCTTCGGCCGTGCTGCCGCCGGACGGCTCGTTGAGCACGGCGAACCCGGTGACGGCGGCCAGGGCGACCGCCCCGGCGATGAGGGACAGGCTGCTGGTGGACTTCACTCGGACTCGCCTCGCGATGCGTTACCGGTCGGCCACGGGTTCTGGCCCGGGGCGGGGTTCTCGGGGTTCTGCGGGTCGTACGGGTGCTGCTCGCCGTACTGCCCGGCCTCGGGGCCGTACCCGTTCGGGTCGTAGGACTGCGGGTCGTACGCGGACAGGTCGTAGGGGCCCGCGTACTGGCCGCCGTCCTGGTACCGGGGGTAGCCGTACGGGTCGTAGCCGCCGGTGTCCGGCTGCTGCTGCCCTTCCGCGTACGGGTCCTGGTACGGGGCGCCGTCCTGGTACTGCGGATAGCCCGCGTCCTGGTACTGGCCCTGTCCGGCGTCCCAGTCGCCGTACTGCTGCTGCGGGACGAAGACGCCGTCGTCGCCCTCCGGGGCCGCCGGGTCGGTTTCGGCGCTCTGCTGGGCGGGAACGTACGCGGGCTGCTCGCCGGTCTCCTCCTGGGCCGGGGCCCCCTCCGCGTCCTGCTGCTCGGGGGCGCCCTCGGCGGCCTCGCTCTCGGCCAGGGCGGCGGCGCGCAGCCTGCGGGCGCGGCGGCCCTCACCGGCGACCGGTTCGGCGGCGACCGCCTCGGCCTCCTCGGGCAGGTCGTCGTCGATCTCGCGGCGGCGGCCGGGCAGGGCCATGACCACGAGGACCACGGCGAGCGCGATCTGCGCCCAGATCCACACGGTGTGGGTGAAGGGCTCCTCGTAGGTGAGGTCCAGGGTGCCGCCCTCGGCGGGCAGTTCGAAGCCCTGGGCCCAGCCGTCGACGGTCTTCGCGGTCAGCGCGCGGCCGTTGAGCGTGGCCTGCCAGCCGGGGTCGGCGGCGTCGGCGACGCGCAGCACCCGGCCGTTGCCGCCCGCCGGGATCTTGGTGTGCGCCTCGACCGGCTGGGAACCCACGGGGAGCGGCTCGTCGCCGGCCTCGCCCGGGACGATCATGACCCGGGCGACCTGCCGGTCCACCCGCCACAGGGCGCTGCCGTCGAGCTGGCTGAGCCGGCTCAGGCCCGGGGTCGCGTCGAGCACCCGGCTCATCCGCTTGGGCGCCCCGTCGCGCACGAGGACGTAGCGGATCGCGAAACCGCTGAGCTGGCTGCCCTGGTCGGCGCCGGAGCCGGCGACCAGGTTGGCGACGACCTTGTCGAGGTGGCTGTTGCCGCCCTGGGCCTCGGCCAGCTCCGCGTCACCGAGCCGGGCGCCCGAGCCGCGGACGAGGGTGTAGTCGACGGAGGCGGACGAGGTGCCGCCCAGGACCAGGGTGCGCGGCTGGTCGCGGGTGCCGCTCTCCTCCGCGACGAACGCGGGCACCTGGACCGGGTCGCGGCGTTCCAGCGGGCCCGCCGCGCCGCCGATCATCCAGCCGGCGGCGGCCAGCACGGGGGCCACGCCCGCCGCGAGGGCGATCAGGGCGGCGACCGGCTGGCGCCAGCCGAAGCTCAGTTCGGCGACGCGGATGCGGGCGCCGTCCGCGCCGACCAGCGCGGCGGCGATGAGCGCGGCGCCGTAGACCAGCGTGGCGGGGCCCGCCCAGCCGGAGCCGTTGGCGAGCCCGGCGAACGCGAGGGCGACCAGCGCGGCCACCCAGGCGGTCCGGACGGCGAACTGCCGCTCCCCGCGCAGCAGGGCGGCCAGCGCCGCGAGGACGATGCCGAGGAGCAGGACGCCGCCCGCCGCCTTCGGGCCGCCGGGGCTGATGCCGAGCAGGTCGAGCGCGGAGGCGGAGCCCGTACCGGTCTCCAGGCCGGCTTCCTCAAGGAACGCGGACGGGCTGCTCAGCAGCGAGAGCGACCAGGGCGCGAGGACCAGGACCGGAGTGCCGACGGCGGCGAGGAAGCGGAGCCCGTACGCGGTGATGTCGCCGCGCCGCAGCACCAGGACGCCGAGGCCGAGGACCACGGCGAGCGGCCACACGATCGGCGTGAACGCCATGGCGAGGGTGAGGAGCAGGGTGTACGCCCAGGTGGCGCGCCAGCTGCCGCGGGCGTCGCCGGAGGCGCGCATGCCGTGCGCGGAGACGGCGGTGCGCGCGAGCAGCGGCAGCAGGACGGCCAGGACGGCGGTGCCGAGCCGGCCGGTCGCCAGGGCGCCGGTCGCGGCGGGCAGGAAGGCGTACGCGACGCTCGCCCAGGCCCGCAGCAGCCGTGAGGGCAGCAGCGGGCGGGTGACGAAGTACGCGGTGAGTCCGGCGAGCGGGACCGAACAGACGAGCAGCAGGGTGAGCGCGAAGCCGGTGGAGCCGAGGAACAGCGCGGACAGGGCCGAGATGACGGCGAGGTAGGGCGGGGCGGTCTGGGTGCCGCCGGTGCCGACGGTGTGCCAGCCGTCCGCGTACCGCGCCCACAGGTCGGAGACGTCGCCGGGGGCGGGCAGCAGGGCGCCGCCGGCGAGGGCGCCGCCGCCGATCAGGTCGCGGCAGGCGACGAGGGAGACCAGGAGGAGCAGGGCGAAGAGGACCGGTCCCGGTTTGCGGCCCACCTTCTTCAGCCGGGCGAACTGGTCGATCTCCAGGTAGTCGGCGTCGTCGCCGCCCGGTCCGGACTCGACGGCGCCGTGCCGGGAGCCGCCGGAGTCGGCGTCGGAGCCGCCGCCGAAGTTTCCGGCGACCTGTTCGACGGTGGCGCGGACGGTGGCGCCGGGTGCGGGAAAGAGGCCGCGCAGTTCGGCGGCGTCGACGGCGCCCTTCCCGCGGGCGCGGCGGGCGGCCAGGATGCGGCCGGGGCGCAGCAGGGTGCTCAGGAGGCCGGTGACCTCGTCGAGGGCCTGGCCCGGGACCTTGCCGACGAGGTAGGCGAGGGTGCGCAGCAGGGTGCCGAGGACGAGCCTGAGCAGCACCCAGGGCAGCTTCTTGCCGCGTGCGTTGACCAGCATCGTGTAGACGGCGCCCGCCTTGTCCACGCGGTGCGGGCTGGCGACGTTGCGGCCGGCGCAGTCGATGGGGCGGCGTTCCCGGGCGGACGCCTCGGCGTGGCGCAGGACGGCGTCGGGGGCGACGAGCACCCGGTGGCCGGCCAGGTGGGCGCGCCAGCACAGGTCGACGTCGTCGCGCATGAGCGGGAGCCTGCGGTCGAAGCCGCCCAGTTCCTCCCAGACGTCGCGGCGGATGAGCATGCCGGCGGTGGAGACGGAGAGGACGGTGCGGACCTGGTCGTGCTGGCCCTGGTCCTGCTCGCGGCGGTCGAGGCCGGTCCAGCGGCGGCCGCTGTTGGCGATGGAGACGCCGACTTCGAGGAGCTGGCGGCGGTCGTACCAGCCGCGCAGCTTGGGGCCGACGATCGCGGCGTGCGGGTCGTTGTCCACGACGCGCAGCATCTCGGCGAGCGCGTCGGGCGCGGGCGCGCAGTCGTCGTGGAGCAGCCAGAGCCATTGCACCGGTTCGCCGTGCGGCAGTTCGGGCATCTCGTACGCCTCGTCGTGCCAGGTCCGGGTGACCGGGTCCCAGCCGCTGGGCCGCTTCAGGTAGGGCAGGTCGTCCGGGGTGAGGACGCCGGCCGTGCGGCTCGCCTCTTCGACGGCGGTGCCGAAGCTCGTACGCCGCGCCAGGTGCAGGACGCGGTCGGCGCCGAGGGCCTCGGTGACCAGGCGCGCGGAGTCGTCGGCGCTGCCGGTGTCGGCGGCGACGGCGTTCTGTACGGGGCGTTCCTGGCCGAGCAGTCCGGCGAGCGCGTCGGGCAGCCAGCGTTGGCCGTCGTGGGAGACGAGCACGGCGGTGACGACATGCCGGGGGAACTCGGGGGCGGCGGCGGCCGCGTACGGCGCCGTTGATTGGCTGTGCACGGACATCGAGGTACGGGCCCTCCGGCCGGGTCCGGGGGACGTCCCCCCGGGGGCTGCATCGGTGTACACGCGCGCTCTGTCGGGTCGTTGGCGCGTCTCGGACGGGGCCCCACACTAACGGTAGGGATAACCGGGGTGGCGCGGAGCGGTTGAACGAGGGCGCGGAGGGGTACCGGCCGGCGCGGGTTCCGGGCGGGTGCGGGCATGGCGGTGGCGCCGCCCGGGTACGGCGACGGCCCGCCGCCTGCGGGGGTGCAGGCGGCGGGCCGCGGTGTCCGTGCGCGGTGGGCCGGGCCGGGCGGCCCGGTCGGCCCGGTCGGCCCGCTCAGATCACAGCTTTCTTCAGACGCCGGCGCTCGCGCTCGGAGAGGCCGCCCCAGATGCCGAACCGCTCGTCCTTCGAGAGGGCGTACTCCAGGCACTCGGACCGGACTTCACAGGCGAGACAGACCTTCTTGGCCTCGCGGGTCGATCCACCCTTCTCGGGAAAGAAGGACTCGGGGTCGGTCTGGGCGCACAGCGCGCGCTCCTGCCAGCCGAGCTCTTCGTCCGCGTCCTCGACCAGCAGTTGCTGGAACAGCTCGGTCATGTGCGCCCCTCGTCTGTCTCTTGCGTCCCGTGATGCGGCCGTTACCGAATCGGCCGAACGACACGGGTGAAATTACAAGCGTGTAGCTCTGGCTGGTCAAGCCCGGATCTGCTATTGGCCTCGGTATTCACCCTGCGGCACCAACCGTATGCGTTAAGTGTTCAAATCACCAAAAACCTGACATATGCCATGGGCTCTACCGCGTCCGCACCCGCCATGGAGACAAACCGCCGCGGGCTCGCACACGTTTCGATTCGATCACCGAAGCGACCAAGATCACATTCGGGTCACGGCGTCGCGCCCATGTTTGGCGGCACGACTGCTGCGCCACCTGTCCCCGGTGAGGGCCGCTAAAACCTTTCTCCGATCGGAGTAACCGGATGAGGTGAAACATTGCCGCCAAACCGGGCATTGGGTTGACACCGGGCGGCTCTCCGGTTCTCCTTGATGCCATGCCAGTGACCTCAGCGACGTACGCGACCCGCGCCCGTGGGTTCCGCAGCGCTGTCCAGGCTCGCTGTCGCTGTTCCAGCTGTCCCAGCTGTTGATGCCGCCGACGCCGTCGTAGCCCATCCGCTCCGGCCCGGCACCGCTCGTCCGCCCCCGCTCCCGGGGCCCACCGCACACGGCCTCCCGGCCGCGGTTCCCGGACCCCGCGACGAGCCCTCGCACCGCCCGCCGCACTCGCACCCTGCCGAGGAATCACGCTCCATGAACAGCAGCGACAGCGACCTCCAGATCGCCGGCGACCTCCTGGAGGTCCAGCACCTTCTCCGCCCCGCACCCGAACACCCCGCCACCGTCGCGGAGTTCGTCGGCCTCACCCGTAGCATCGCCGCCGACCGCGACCGGTGGGCGCCGCTCGTCCGGTACGACGCCACCACCCGCTGGTACCACCGCCTGCGCGTAGGACCCGGCTACGAGGTCTGGCTGCTGAGCTGGGTGCCCGACCAGGGCAGCGGGCTGCACGACCACGGGCCGTCCTCCGGTGTCCTGACCGTGCTCGACGGTGAGCTGACCGAGCGCACAGAGCGGGGGAAGCGGTCGCTCGGCGCGGGCGCCCAGCGCGTCTTCGCGCCCGGCTACGTCCACGAGGTCGTCAACGACTCCCTGGAACCGGCCGTCAGCCTGCACGTGTATTACCCGGGCCTCACCGACATGCCGATGCACGCGGCGCAGTGCGCCCCGGCGGCCGCGACGGCCTGACAGTCCCACCCGTCGCCCGCCACCACCCCCACAAGGACCAGGCTTCGCCTGACAGTCCCACCCGCCGCCCACCACCACCCCCACAAGGATCAGGCTTCGCCTGACAGACTGGTTGCATGCGCATTGTGGTTCTGGCCGGCGGTATCGGTGGTGCTCGTTTCCTGCGGGGTCTCAAGGAGGCCGCGCCCGACGCGGACATCACGGTCATCGGCAACACCGGTGACGACATCCATCTGTTCGGGCTCAAGGTCTGCCCCGACCTCGACACCGTGATGTACACCCTCGGCGGTGGCATCAACGAGGAGCAGGGCTGGGGCCGCACCGACGAGACGTTCCACGTCAAGGAGGAGCTCGCCGCCTACGGCGTGGGCCCCGAGTGGTTCGGGCTCGGCGACCGCGATTTCGCGACGCACATCGTCCGTACGCAGATGCTCGGCGCGGGCTACCCGCTCTCCGCCGTCACCGAAGCGCTCTGCGCCCGCTGGAAGCCGGGCGTCCGGCTGCTCCCGATGACCGACGACCGCGTCGAGACGCACGTGGCGATCGAGGAGGCCGGCGAGAGCCGGGCGGTGCACTTCCAGGAGTACTGGGTGAAGCTGCGGGCCGCCGTGCCGGCGCGGGCCGTCGTGCCCGTCGGCGCGGAGCAGGCGAAGCCGGCGCCCGGTGTCCTGGAGGCCATCGCCGAGGCCGACGTCATCCTCTTCCCGCCGTCCAACCCGGTCGTCTCCGTCGGGACGATCCTCGCCGTGCCCGGCATCCGCGAGGCCATCGCCGAGGCCGGCGTGCCGGTCGTCGGCCTCTCCCCCATCGTCGGTGACGCGCCGGTGCGCGGGATGGCCGACAAGGTCCTCGCGGCGGTGGGCGTCGAGGCCACCGCCGCCGCCGTCGCCGAGCACTACGGCTCCGGGCTGCTCGACGGCTGGCTGGTCGACACCGTGGACGCGGCGGCGGTCGGGCGGGTGGAGTCCGCGGGCATCCGCTGCCGGTCCGTACCGCTGATGATGACCGACGTCGCCGCCACCGCCGAGATGGCGCGGCAGGCGCTCGCCCTCGCCGGGGAGGTCCGCGCGTGAGCTCGGCCGACGCCCCCTCCTACCGGGTGTGGGCCCTGCCCGGGATGCCCGAGGTGCAGCCCGGGGACGACCTCGCGAAGCTGATCGCGGCCACCGGGCCGGGGCTCGTCGACGGTGACGTCCTGCTCGTCACCTCGAAGATCGTCTCCAAGGCGGAGGGCCGGATCGTGCGGGCCCCCGACCGGGAGGCGGCGATCGACGCCGAGACGGTACGGGTGGTGGCGCGGCGCGGCCCGCTGCGGATCGTGGAGAACCGGCAGGGCCTGGTCATGGCGGCGGCCGGTGTCGACGCGTCGAACACCCCCGCCGGAACGGTCCTGCTGCTCCCGGAGGACCCCGACGCCTCGGCCCGGGCGATCCGGGAGGGGCTGCGGGCGGCGCTCGGCGTCGACGTCGGCGTCCTCGTCACGGACACCTTCGGGCGGCCCTGGCGCAACGGGCTGACCGATGTCGCCATCGGGGCGGCGGGAGTCCGGGTGCTGGACGACCTGCGGGGCGGGCGGGACGCGCACGGCAATCCGCTGAGCGCGACCGTGATCGCCACCGCCGACGAGCTGGCCGCCGCCGGTGACCTGGTCAAGGGCAAGACGGACGGGCTGCCCGTCGCCGTGGTGCGCGGGCTCGGGCACGTCGTGGACGCGGACGAGCAGGACGCCCGCGCGTTGGTGCGGGTCGCGGCCGACGACATGTTCCGGCTGGGGACCTCCGAGGCGGTCCGGGAGGCGGTGACGCAGCGGCGTACGGTGCGCGAGTTCACGGACGAGCCGGTGGACGCGGGGGCGGTGCGGCGTGCGGTCGCCGCCGCCGTGACCGCGCCGGCGCCGCACCACACGACGCCGTGGCGGTTCGTCCTGCTGGAGTCCCCGGAGTCGCGGACCCGGCTGCTCGACGCGATGCGGGATGCGTGGATCGCGGATCTGCGGCGCGACGGCAAGAGCGAGGAGTCGGTCGCCAAGCGGGTGCGGCGGGGCGACGTGCTGCGCCGGGCGCCGTATCTGGTGGTGCCGTGCATGGTCATGGACGGCTCGCACACCTACGGGGACGAGCGGCGGGACGGCGCGGAGCGCGAGATGTTCGTGGTCGCCGCCGGGGCCGGCATCCAGAACTTCCTGGTGGCGCTGGCCGGGGAGCGGCTGGGGTCGGCGTGGGTGTCCTCGACGATGTTCTGCCGGGATGTGGTGCGGGACGTTCTGGGCCTGCCGGAGTCCTGGGACCCGCTGGGGGCGGTGGCCGTGGGGCACGCGGTGGCGGCGCCCGCGCCGCGGGGCGGTCGGGACGCGGAGGACTTCCTCGTGGTGCGTTGAGCTGACGCGGCGCGGTGGGGTTTCGGGGCTCTGCCCCGGACCCCGGTCCTCAATCGCCGGACGGGCTTGATTTTGGCCCGGCCCGATGCTCGTCTGCGGGCTTGGTTCTGGCCCGGCCCCGTGTTCGTCTGCGGGCTTGGTTCTGGCCCGGCCCCGTGCTCGTCTGCGCGCTTGGTTCTGGCCCGGCCCCGTGCTCGTCTGCGCGCTTGGCTTTGGCCCGGCCCGATGCTCGTCTGCGGGTTTGATGTGGCTGGGGCCTCGTCCTCAATCGCCGGACGGGCTTGGTTTCACCGCCAGGCGGGCTGACTTCACAGCCGCGCGATGTCCCTCGGCTGGAAGCGCGGCGCCCTTCGCGGCGGCGTCGCGCCCGAGAGCAGGATGAGGCGGGTCGCCCGGTGCCGTTGGCCCTCGTACGGGGTCAGCAGGGTCAGCATCTCCTCGTCGTCCGCGTGGCGGTTGCCCGCCAGGGCGTGGCCGACGATGCCGGGGAGGTGGTAGTCGCCCACCGTCACGGCGTCCGGCGCGCCGTTCGAGCGTTGCAGGGTCTCCGCCGCCGTCCAGGGGCCGATGCCCGGGACCGCCTGGAGGCGGGTCAGCGCGTCGGGGAGGTCCATGGCAGCCGCCTCCTCCATGCGGCGGGCCACCCGGACCGTGCGCAGGATCGTCGCCGAGCGCTTGCTGTCGACGCCCGCGCGGTGCCAGTCCCAGGACGGGATCAGCGACCAGGTGCGGGCGTCCGGCATGACATAGAGGCCGTACTCCTGCGGGCCGGGCGCGGGCTCGCCGTACTGGCGCACCAGGAGGCGCCAGGCGCGGTACGCCTCGTCCGTCGTGACCTTCTGCTCCAGGACCGACGGGATCAGCGACTCCAGGACCAGGCCCGTGCGCAGCAGCCGCAGTCCGGGGCGGCGGTGGTGGGTCTGGGCGAGGAGGCGGTGGCGCGGGGTGAAGGCCGACGGGTCGTCGCCCGCGCCGAGCAGCGTGGGCAGCTGGTCCAGCAGCCAGGGCGCGCCGGGCCCCCAGGCGGACGCCTCGATCCGGCCGTCGCGGGCGACGACGTGCAGCGTGCCGGGGCCCTCGGGGGTGCGGCTGGCCCGGCGCACGGAGCCGTCGGCGACCATCCGGAACGTGGGGTCGGCGGGGCCCCGGCGCAGCGGGCCGAGGACGAGCCTCAGGTCGAGCGGGCCCGGCGGCGTCCAGACACGGGTCTGCGCCGCCGGTACGGGCGTGGCCGCCGCCTGGTGCGGGACGGGCGCGCGCCGGGCGTTGCGGGGAGCGAATCGTCCTGCCACGGATGAGGTCCTCGGTCGTCGGGGCTGCCTGTCGAGGGTACGGCGATTTTCGGCCACCCGGTCCCCGTACGGGCCGGAGTCGCCGGGTCGCTCACTCGTCCGAGGAGAACCGCACCGAGGCGTCCGGCAGGCGCGCCCCGCACCAGATGCGGACGCCGTCGCGGAGCTCGTTGTCGGCACCCACCTCCGCGCCGTCGCCGACGACCGCGCCGGCCAGCACCGTACGGCCGCCGATCCTGGCGCGCTCGCCGACCAGGGAGTCCGTGATCACCGCGCCGGGTTCGACGACCGCGCCGGCGAGCACGGTGGAGCCGTCGATCCGGGTGCCCGCGCCGATCACCGCGCCGTCGCCGATGACCGTACCGCCGGAGAGCTTGGCGTCGGAGGCGACCGAGGCGCTCGGCAGGACGAGGCTGTCGCCGCAGCGGCCCGGCACGGCCGGGGAGGGCGCGCGGCCGAGCACCAGGTCGGCGGAGCCCCTGATGAACGCCTGCGGGGTGCCGAGATCCAGCCAGTACGTGGAGTCGACCATGCCCTGGAGGTGGGCGCCGTCGGCGAGGAGGCCGGGGAAGGTCTCGCGCTCGACGGAGACGGGCCGGCCGGCCGGGATGGTGTCGATGACCGAGCGGCGGAAGATGTACGCGCCGGCGTTGATCTGGTCGGTGACGATCTCCTCGGGCGTCTGCGGCTTCTCCAGGAAGGCGGTGACGCGGCCGGTGCCGTCGGTCGGCACGAGGCCGAAGGCGCGCGGGTCCTCGACCCGGGTCAGATGGAGGGAGACGTCGGCGCCGGAGTCGGCGTGCGAGGTGACCAGGGCCCGGATGTCGAGCCCGGTGAGGATGTCGCCGTTGAAGATGAGGACCGGTTCGTCCGGGCCCGAGGCGAGGCGGTGGGCGACGTTGCGGATGGCGCCGCCGGTGCCGAGCGGTTCGCGCTCGGTGACGTACTCGATGTGCAGGCCGAGCGAGGAGCCGTCGCCGAAGTACGGCTCGAAGACCTCGGCCAGGTACGAGGTGGCGAGGACGATGTGCTCGACTCCGGCGGCCCGGGCACGCGCCAGCTGGTGCGTGAGGAAGGGGACGCCCGCCGCCGGAACCATGGGCTTGGGCGTGTGCACCGTGAGGGGGCGCAGCCGGGTTCCCTTGCCGCCGACCAGGAGGATCGCTTCTTTTGCCTCTGTCACAGCACTGTCTTCGCTTCCTGCTGGGGCCGGGCGTATTACGGCTGGCCAGTGTATGCAGCCGCAGGGGCCGCCATCCGACGGCGGGGCTCAACGGCCTTGCGGGGACGACGGCGTTCCGACGGTCCCCGGTTCTTTGTAGAGACGCGCTCCCCGGCATTCGGTTGCGCGTCCGACGAGCGGGTGTGCTCGGCTGTCGCCGGGCCCGTCGCCGGCCGGCCCGGCCGCGTACGCTTCCGCCCATGAACGCCAGCGACCGCACCCCCGCCGACCTGCTGCGTTCCGCGCTCGCCGCGGACCCGGCCCGCCCCCTGGTCACCTTCTACGACGACGCCACCGGAGAGCGCGTCGAACTGTCGGTGGCCACCTTCGCCAACTGGGTGGCCAAGACGGCCAATCTGCTCCAGGGCGATCTGGCCGCCGAGCCCGGCGACCGGCTCGCACTGCTGCTGCCCGCGCACTGGCAGTCCGCGGTCTGGCTGCTGGCGTGCGCCTCGGTCGGCGTGGTCGCCGAGGTGGGGGGCGACCCGGCCGCCGCCGACCTGGTCGTCTCCGGTCCGGACACGCTGGACGCGGCGCGCGCCTGCCGGGGCGAGCGGATCGCCCTGGCGCTGCGCCCGTTGGGCGGCCGGTTCCCGCAGGCGCCCGAGGGCTTCGCGGACTACGCGGTGGAGGTGCCGGGGCAGGGTGACCGGTTCGCGCCGTTCGCCCCGGTGGACCCGGACGCTCCGGCGCTGACGGTGGGCGGGGTCGCGTTCACGGCGGCGGAACTGGTGGCGCGGGGGCGCGAGGACGGTGCGGCGCTGGGCCTGGGCGCCGGTTCACGGCTGCTGTCGGGGCGTCCGTACGACACCTGGGACGGGCTCAGCGCCGGGCTCTACGCGCCGCTGGCGACCGGGGGTTCGGTGGTCCTGTGCCGCCACCTCGACCGGGTGGGCGCGGAGGCGCTGGCGCAGCGGGTGGAGAGCGAGCGGGTCACGCTGACGGTGTGACAGCACCCGGGACCGGTATGACAAGAGGCACGAGAGGGGCACCCGTCCGGCCCATCGTGGGCCGAGTCCCCCGTGTCGGCGATCGACTCCGGTACATGATCTGCCGTACAGACCAGCCGAGGCACAACCAAGCGTGAGGTTCAGCCGTCTACTTCTGCGACCGGCGGCCCAGCGCGCCGCCGAACGTGAAGGATGGACGCAGACGTGACCGATAGCGCCGGCACCCCGGGCGACCCCGAAAAAGAGGGAACGCCCGGCGCGGCGGCCGCCCCCGGCGGTGAGACCCGCAGCGGGTCCGGCAGCGGTCCGGGGCCCGCCCCGGAGGAGCCACCGCAGGACGGGGGCGGGGGTCTCGACATCACCGTGCGGCGCAAGCGCCACTGGCTGCGCTGGACCGCGCTCGGCGCCTCGTTCGTCGTGCTCGTCGCGGCGGGCGTCGGCTGGTGGCTGTACAAGAAGCTGGACGGCAACATCCGGACGGACACCTCGGCGGCGGCCGAGCTGAAGGCGTACGAGAAGGAGCGGCCGGTCTCCGTCGTGCACGACGCGGAGAACATCCTGCTGATCGGCTCGGACAGCCGGGCCGGCGACAACCGCGAGTACGGCCGTGACGACGGCGGCAGCCAGCGCTCGGACACGACGATCCTGCTGCACCTGGCGGCGGACCGGAAGAGCGCGACCGCGATGTCGATTCCGCGCGACCTGATGGTGGACATCCCGGCCTGCCACAAGGCCGACAAGACCGCCACCAGGGCGCAGTTCGCGCAGTTCAACTGGGCCTTCGAGATGGGCGGGACGGCCTGCACGATCCGGACCGTCGAGAAGATGACGGGCATCCGCATCGACCACCACATGGTCATCGACTTCAACGGCTTCAAGGACATGGTCGACGCGGTGGACGGGGTGGAGGTCTGCCTCAAGGAGCCGGTCGACGACAAGGACGCCCACCTCAAGCTCGACGCGGGCCGCCAGAAGCTCAACGGGGAGCAGGCGCTCGGCTACGTCCGCGCCCGGAAGTCGCTCGGCAACGGGAGCGACACCGACCGCATGGACCGCCAGCAGCAGTTCCTGGGGGCGCTCGTCAACAAGGTGCAGAGCAACGGCGTCCTGCTCAACCCGACGCGGCTCTACCCGGTGCTGGACGCGGCCACCAAGGCGCTGACCACCGACCCCGGCCTGGACAGCCTCAAGGACCTCTACGACCTGGTCCGGGGCATGCGTGACGTGCCCACCGACAAGGTGCAGTTCCTGACGGTGCCCCGGCAGCCGTACCACCTCAATAGGAACCGGGACGAACTGGTGCAGCCCGACGCGGACAAGCTGTTCAAGCGGCTGCGCGACGACAAGCCGGTCGCGGTGGTGCCCGCCGACAAGCTCAAGAGTGACGACAAGAACCCTGGCCCGGCCGATGCGTCGGGGCCGTCGCCCACACCTACGTATTCGGGGAACAATGCCGCGACCGACCTGTGCAAGCGGTAAAGCAATGGCCAAACAGACACCACCATTCCGCGCGCAATGGGAAGAATGCCCGGTTGTAAGGGCCGTGGAATGTGTCACGCGCGTCGCTGGACGCCGAATGAGACGGATAGTGTGACGCGATCCGGTGCTACCGGCCGTCCGGCCGCGCACTTCTGGAGAGAAAGACTGAGCGCCTTTTCGGGGGAGGCGCCTCGCGTGGCACCGACGGAGGACTCGAGCAACCGTGGATGCGCAAAGCCGTGGGCGGGCGGAAGACATGGATGATCCCGCAGACCAGTGGGTTCTCAACCCGGACACCGGCGATTACGAACTGCGACTGAACCACTCCGGAGGGAACACCCCCCGGTCATCGGTCCCTCCGGCCCAGCGCGGGCCGTCGAGCCCTCCGCGCCGCACTCCCGCGGGCGACTCCCCGAGGCGCGCCACCGAGGTGCCGCGCCAGGGCGGGCGGCGGTCGGCGAACGGCACGCGCGGCCAGCAGCGCCCCGCACCCGGTGACGCCGGCCCGGGGCGCCGTAAGCGCAAGGCCCCCAAGTCGCGCAAGAAGAAGGCGCTGCTGTGGACGGGCGGCGTGATGGCGTTCGTGCTCGTGGGTGTCTCGGCCGGCGGCTACTGGCTGTACCAGCGCCTCAACGGCAACATCAACACCGTGGACATCGGCGACGCCGGCAACAAGGACGTCGTCACCGCCAACGCCCCGATCAACATATTGATCATCGGTACGGACAAACGGACCGGTAAGGGCAACGAGGGCTACGGCGACAAGGGCAGCGTCGGCCACGCGGACACGAACATCCTGTTCCACGTCTCCGAGGACCGCACCAACGCCACGGCGATGAGCATCCCGCGCGACCTCATCACCGACATCCCGGACTGCACCTCCGTGCAGGAGGACGGCTCCAAGAAGAACATCCCGGGCGTCCAGCACGTCCGGTTCAACCGGAGCCTCGGCGAGGCCGGCCGCGACCCCGGCTGCACGATGAAGACGGTCACGGAGCTGACCGGGGTGAAGATCGACCACTTCATGATGGTCGACTTCAACGCGGTGAAGACCCTGTCCACGGCGGTCGGCGGCGTCAACATCTGCCTCGACCACGCCATCAACGACCCCAAGTCCCACCTCGATCTGCCCGCGGGCCCGAACAAGGTCCAGGGCGAGGACGCGCTGGCGTTCGTACGGACGCGGCACGCCTACTCCAACGAGAGCGACCTCGACCGGATCAAGGGCCAGCAGCAGTTCATGGGCTCGATGATCAAGCAGGCCAAGTCGGACGACACGCTGACCAGCCCGACGAAGCTGTTCAAGGTGGCTGACGCGGCGACCAAGGCCCTGACCGTCGACAAGGCCATCGGCGACGTGAAGAAGCTCAGCACGCTCGCCAAGGAGATCACCAAGACGGACACGAAGAACATCACGTTCGTCACCATGCCGGTGATCGACAACCCCGACGAGCCCAAGCCCGTCACGGTCGTCCCGCACCCGACGCAGGCGGAGCAGCTGTTCTCGATGCTGCGCGACGACACCTCGCTCACCGAGGTGGCCGCGCAGAAGAAGAAGGCCAAGAGCAAGCAGGACGCGCTCCTCAAGGGAACCAAGGCCGCACCGGCCGACGTCCGGGTCGATGTGTACAACGGTGGCGAGGTCGGCGGCGGCGCCCAGCAGACCGTCAACTGGCTGCAGAACACCAAGGGCGTCCTGAAGTCCACGAACAAGGCCAACGCGCCCGAGAAGATCGCCAAGACGACGCTGGAGTACGCCCCGAACCAGGCGGACCAGGCCCGTGCCCTCGCCGCGATGATGGGGCTTCCCAGCTCCGCGATGAAGCCGGGCACCACCGACGCCGAGGGGCTGCAGGCGATGGTGCTGACGCTGGGGAAGGACTTCCAGGCGGCCGGTACGCCGATCACGGCGCCGAAGAAGATCGACATTCCGAAGTCCAGCGCCGAATCCGCGGGGTGCTCCAAGTGACACCGCGGCACCGCGCCGTACGAGTCTGAGCAGCAGGGGGGTCCTGGTGGGACGGAGCAGCACGCCTGAGGAGGGGACGCGGTCGCGGACGCACTCCCGCCGGAGAGGCGGGGACGAGGGCGTCCGCGACCGGGACGGCGCGCACCCCGTGGACGCCGGGCCGGGCGAGGCGGGTGGCGGCCGGGCGGGCCACCGGCGTGCCAAACCGCGTAAGCGGGCTGCGAAGAAGTCCCGAAGACGCCGTGTGTTCCGGTGGATAGCGATATCCATGGCGGTGCTGATACTGGGCACCGCCACCGCCGGATACCTCTATTACCGCCACCTCAACAACAACATCCGCAGCAGCGCCCGCAGCGGCGGCGAGAGCGGTGTGAAGAAGGCCGCGCCGAACGCCGAGGGCCAGAGCCCGCTCAACATCCTGCTGATCGGCTCGGACAGCAGGAACAGCGCGGAGAACGTGAAGCTCGGCGGCAGCAAGGACACGGTCGGGGACAAGCCCCGGGCCGACGTCCAGATGCTGCTGCACATCTCCGCGGACCGGAAGAACTCCTCGCTGGTCAGCATCCCGCGCGACACGATCCTCCCGATCCCCGAGTGCACGGACTCGGAGACCGGCCAGGAGTACCCCGCGACGGACAACAGGCCGATCAACGAGTCCCTCCAGCGCGGTGGCCCCGGCTGCACGCTGACCACCTGGGAGAAGCTGACCGGCGTCTACATCGACCACTGGATCATGCTCGACTTCGCGGGCGTGGTGGCCATGGCGGACGCGATCGGCGGTGTGGAGGTCTGCGTGAAGACGGGCGTGTGGGACAAGCCCACGCGGCTCGTGCCCGGCGGCTCCGGTCTCAAGCTGCCGAAGGGGAAGAACACGGTGCAGGGCGAGGACGCGCTCAAGTGGCTGCGTACCCGGCACGCGTTCGGCAACGACCAGAACCGGGCCAAGGCGCAGCACATGTACATGAACTCCATGCTGCGCACGCTGAAGAAGCAGAACCTGTGGTCGGACGCGGGCCGGCTGATGAACCTCGCGGAGACGGCCACCAAGGCCCTCCAGGTCTCCGACGAGATCCGTTCGGTCAAGAAGCTGTTCGATCTGGCGATGCAGCTCAAGGGCGTACCGATCAACCGCATCACCATGACGACGATGCCGACGGCCGAGTGGTCGCAGGACCGGAACAAGCTCGTCCCCGTCGAGAAGTCCGCGGACGCCCTGTGGCGGCTGGTCCGCGAGGACGTCGCGTTCGACAAGAACGGCAAGGAGAAGAAGAAGCCCTCGTCCGACAAGCCCTCCGGGCCCCCCGCGGCGGACCCCGCGACGCTGGGCGTCTCGGTGCTCAACGGCACGGGCGTCGGCCAGGCCCCCAGGGACGGGCGGGCCGGCGAGGTCGCCGACATCCTGCACGGCAAGGGCTTCGCCGAGGCGGAGACCTCGCAGCCGGCCGAGCCGAGCAAGGACACGGTGGTGCGGTACGCGAAGGAGGACGGGGACCAGGGCAAGTCGGACGCCCTGTCCGTCGCCAAGGCACTGGGCCTCCCGACCACGGCGGTCAAGGCCGACCCGAAGGCCGGCGGGCTGACCGTGGTGGTCGGTGCGGACTGGCGCGAGGGGACCGTCTACAAGGCCCCGAAGGTCGAGGCGGGTGATCTTCCGGAAGGCGCGGACGACCTCAACGCGGCGGACGAGGGTCAGTGCATGGACATCTACTCCGTCTACCGGTGGGACGGAAAGAGCTGACAGGCGGTACGCGAGAGGGGGCGCCCGGTCCGGCCGGGCGCCCCCTCTCGCTGTCCGCGCAGGTCAGGCCACCGGCGCGCCCGGCTCGGCGATCGCCGGGCGGCGGCTCGCGATGACCTTCCTCGCCAGCGAGCGCGGGCTTGTCAGGAAGCCGTAGCCCCAGGACATGTGCATGGTCGCCAGCGCGACCGGGATCTGCGCGCGGGCCTTCAGCGACAGGCCCTTGCCCGCCGGGAGGGAGCCCGCGACGATCGCCGCGACGTACCCGCCGGGGACGACCAGCGCCCACGGGGTGACCGCGGCGCCCACCACGAGGCCGGCCGCGATGGCGACGACGGCGGTCGGGGGCGCCAGGTAGCGCAGGTTGATGGAGCCGGCGTGGTAGCGGGCGACGACATGGCGCCAGCGGCCGTAGTCCTTGTACTGCTTGGCGAGCGCCCGGACGGAGGGGCGGGGGCGGTACTGGACGCGCAGCTCGGGCGAGAACCAGATCAGGCCGCCGGACTCGCGGATGCGGAAGTTCAGCTCCCAGTCCTGCGCGCGGATGAACTCGACGTTGTACCCGTCGGCCTTCTCCAGCGCCTCCCGGCGGAAGACGCCCAGGTAGACGGTCTCGGCGGGGCCGGCCTGGCCGCCGGTGTGGAAGGCCGCGTTGCCGACGCCGATCTTCGAGGTCATGGCCGCCGCGACGGCGTCCTCCCAGGCGTTCTCGCCCTCGGCGTGCATGATGCCGCCGACGTTCTGCGCGCCCGTCTCCTCCAGGAGGCGGACGGCGGTCGCGATGTAGTTCGGCGAGAGCATCCCGTGGCCGTCGACGCGGACGACTATCGGATGGCTGGACGCCTTGATCGCGGCGTTGAGGGCGGCGGGGGTGCGGCCGGTCGGGTTCGGCACGGTGTGGACGCGGGGGTCCTCCGCGACCAGTTCGGCGGCGATCTCGTCCGTACGGTCCGTGGAGGGGCCGAGCGCGATCACGACCTCCATCTCGCCCGCGTACTCCTGCTCCAGGATGTGGCGTACGGAGTTACGGAGATGGCGCTCCTCGTTGAGCACCGGCATGATCACGGAGACGGCGGGAGGCTGCGCGGCAGACATGTGGTCCTCGGGTGGTCCTCGGGGGCGCCGGGGGCTCGTACCCCACCAGGCGGTATTCGGCCGCCACGTTACCGCGAATGGGGGACGGCGGCGCGCGCCGCCGGGCGGCCTCCCGGGATGAGGATCGTACGGGCCTACCGTACGAACGGTCCCCCTCGCACCGCGGAGGTGTCTCCCCGTGCCCACGCCGCACCGCTCGCCCCGTCCCGCCCGGCCCCGCCCCGCGCCCGCGCGGCGCCGGCGGCCGAGAAAGCAGGACGGGCGGCCGCGCTGGGGCATGCGGGTCGCCACCGGGCTCTCGGTCCTGGTGCTCGGGGCGGGCGGGATCGGGCACGCGGTCGTGACGAACCTGGAGAGCGGGATCGACCGCATCGACCCGTTCAAGGACATGAAGAACCGGCCGGCGGGCGGGCGCGGCATGAATCTGCTGCTGGTCGGCACCGACGGCCGCGAGAAGATCAGCGAGGACGAGAAGCGGAAGTACCGGCTGGGCGGTGAACCCTGCCACTGCACGGACACGATCATGCTGGTCCACCTCTCGGCGGACGAGGAGCGCGCCAGCGTCGTCAGCCTCCCCCGCGACAGCTACGCGGAGATCCCGGCGCACCGGGACCGTACGACCGGCGAGGAGCACGCGGCGCACCCGGTGAAGCTGAACGCGGCGTACGCGGAGGGCGGGCCGGCGCTGACCGTGCGCACCGTCGAGCACATGACCGGCGTCAAGATCGACCACTATCTGGAGGTCGACTTCACCAGCTTCATGACCACGGTCGACACCCTCGGCGGGGTGAAGATCTGCACGACCCGCCCGCTGAAGGACTCCTACACGGGCCTGGACCTCGCGCCCGGCCCCCACACGCTCGACGGCGGCCAGGCGCTCCAGTACGTACGGTCCCGGCACATCGACGGGGCCGCCGACCTGGGGCGGATGCAGCGCCAGCAGAAGTTCATGGCGTCGCTGATCAAGCAGGCGACGAGCAGCGGGGTGCTGCTGAACCCGGTGAAGTTCCGGGAGGTCGCCTCGACCATGCTCAAGTCCGTACGGGCCGACCGGGGCTTCGACACGGAGCAGATGCTCTCCATCGGCCGGGCGATGCGGGGGTTCTCGGCGGCCTCGTCCGAATTCGCCTCGGTCCCGATGGGCGATGTCGCGTACCAGGTCAAGGGCATCGGTTCCACGGTGAAGTGGGACCCGGTCAAGTCGAAGCAGCTGTTCACCGCCCTGCGCGAGGACAAACCCCTGACCGCCGCCCGGCCCGCCGAGAAGACCCCCGCGAAGAAGGTGGACGTCCCGCCGCGGCAGATCCGCGTCCAGGTCTACAACGGCACCGCGAAGGACGGCCTCGGTTCCGAGGTCGACGCCGCGCTCCACGCCACCGGCTTCGACACGACCCGGGCGCCGCTCACCGCACCACAGCACGACCTGAAGCGCACCCTGGTCACGTACGACCCGCGCTGGGACCGGTCCGCGAAGACGCTGGCGGCGGCACTGCCGGGCGCCGAGCTGCGGGCGGTGCCGGGGCAGGGGGCGACGATGCGGGTGACCGCGGGCACCGACCACCACACGGTCGCGCGGGTCCACGCGGAGGAGCCGGAGCCCGGGAGGTTCGGCGCGGTGAAGGGGGACGAGGTGGCGTGCGCATGAGGCGGGCGATCCCGGCCCGTCCGGCGCTCGGCCATCCCAGCCCGTCCGGCGTTTAAGGACGGAACCGTTCAGGGGGTGAGCCCGCGCCCACCGGTCGCCTCGCGCCGTCAGTCCTCGATGCCCTCGGCGATCCGCTTCTCGCGGAGCTCCCTGATCGCGCGCCGCCGCGCCAGGCGGTGCGTACGGCGGATCTGCGCCTCCTGGTAACGCCGCTTGTCGCGCTCGGTCTCCGGGACGACCTGCGGTACGGGGCGGGGCCGGCCGTCCGCGTCGACCGCAGCGAACACCAGGTATGCGCTGCCGACCTGGGTCGCCGGCGTCGACTCGTTCCAGCGCTCGGCCATGACCCGGACCCCGACCTCCATGGAGGAGCGGCCGGTCCAGTTGACCTGGGCGCGTACGTGCACGAGGTCGCCGACGCGGACCGGCTCCAGGAAGACCATCTCGTCCATCGAGGCCGTGACGGCGGGCCCGCCGGAGTGCCGGCCGGCCACGGCGCCCGCCGCGTCGTCGACCAGCTTCATGATCACGCCGCCGTGCACCGTACCCAGCAGATTGGTGTCGCTGCCGGTCATGATGTGGCTGAGGGTGGTACGGGAGGCCGCGGTGGGCTTGGCCGGAATGTCGCTCTCCGGGCGCGGAGCCTGATCTGTCATGCCCTCCACCTTATGCGGGGGCCGGAACGGCGTCGCAATGCATCAGCTTCGCAACAGCCCTGGTGCGATTTTCCTCCCGCCCTGTAAGAGGCACGGCCCCGGCCTGCACACTGGTCCGTATGAACGATTGGCCCGAGGGCTGGACCGACGACAACCGCAGCGGCAACCGCTACGGGCAGGGCAGCGCGAGCGAGCGGCCCGAGAGCGCCCGCTCGATGCCGCACGTCCAGCGCCGCCCGGCCCCGCCGCAGCAGCGCCCCGCGCCGCCGAGGCAGCGCCCGGTGCCGCAGCAGCCCTCGGGCTACGACAGCGGCTACCCGCAGTACGACGAGGGTTACGACAGCGGGTACAACACGGGCCAGGTCTACGGCTCCGGCAGCGGCGGCCACGGCCCCGGCTCCGGCGGCGGCGACCGGGGCCCGGCCCAGGGCCGCCCCAGACCCGCGCCCAACTGGGGCCGCCGGATCAAGATCGGCGCGCTGGTCCTGGTCGTCGCGCTGCTCGGCGTCTCCGTCGGCACGTACTTCTGGGCCGACTCCAAGCTGAACCGCGCCGTCGACCTGTCGAAGGTCATCGAGCGGCCGGAGGCGGGCAAGGGGACGAACTACCTGATCGTCGGCTCGGACAGCCGCGAGGGCATGACGTCCGAGGACAAGAAGCGGCTCCACACGGGTTCGGCCGACGGCAAGCGGACCGACTCGATGATGATCCTGCACACCGGCGACAACGGCCCGACGCTGGTCTCGCTGCCGCGTGACTCGAACGTCGAGATCCCGTCGTTCGTCGGTTCCGAGTCCGGTAAGAAGTACCCGGCCACGGGCAAGACGACGAAGCTGAACGCCGCGTACGCCTCGGACGGGCCGGAGCTGCTGGTCCGTACGGTCGAGTACAACACCGGCCTGCACATCGACCACTACGTCGAGATCGGCTTCGGCGGCTTCGCCAAGGTCGTGGACGCGATCGGCGGGGTGGAGCTGGACATCCCGAAGGCGTTCAAGGACAAGTGGTCGGGCGCCGACTTCCAGGCCGGCAAGCAGACCCTGAACGGCCAGGAGGCCCTGGCCTTCGTCCGCACCCGCCACGCCTTCACCTCGGACCTGGACCGCACGAAGAACCAGCAGAAGTTCCTGGCGGCCCTGGCGAGCCAGACGGCGACCTTCTCCACGATCGTCAACCCGTTCAAGCTGTACCCGACGATGGGCGCCGGCCTGGACACGCTGATCGTGGACAAGGACATGTCGCTCTGGTCGCTCGGCAAGATGTTCTTCGCGATGAAGGGCGTCACCGGCGGCGAGGGCACGTCGATGAACATGCCGATCGCGGGCAACCTGGGGTCCAACCTCGCCTGGGACAAGGCGAAGGTGAAGAAGCTGGTGGAGCAGCTGAAGAACGACGAGAAGGTCACGGTCACGGAGAACTGAGGGGCGCGGTTCCGCGGCTGGTCGGGGTCTGCGGTTCGGTCTCGTTCAGGTCCTCGTGCAGGGCGCCGAGGACGCGCCCGGTGGGCTCGGCGCGCGCGGACAGCTCCGCGAGCGCCCACCCGGGCAGCCGCCCCGCCACCTCGTCCGGCTCGTCGCCCCGTGCCGGGTCGTCCAGCCCCTGGAGCAGGGCGAACGCGGTCTCCCTGGCCACCTCGCGGGCGATCTCGCCCAGCTCGTCGGCGGTGAGCCCGAGGGCCACGGCGCGCTCGACGGCACCGCCGGCCGCGCCCGCCGCGCGGTAGGCGGCGACCCAGTCGGACGCGGTGGTGCTCCAGGCGTCGATGTCCTGCCACACCATGCGCAGGAACCGGTACCGGGCCAGCTGCGGCAGCCCCTCCTCGGCCTCGGACTCGGCCCACCCCTCGGCGTCCTCGGCCCCGAGGGCGTCGAAGAGCCGGGCGAGCCGGTCCATGTCCTCAGCCATTGCGGAAGTTGCGGGACAGCCAGGGGCTGAGCAGGGCGTGCGGCACCAGCTCCTTGTACGTCTCGTCCCCGGGCAGCGGCACGACGAGCCACTGCCCCGGCGGGAACAGCCGGCCCTTCACGTACGCCGTGCCGCTGTACACGGACCGCAGGAACGCGGGCACGGAGTCCCTGGGCACGTCCTCGAAGACCACCCCGTCGACGGTGATCCGCGCGTCGTCCTCCGGGAACACCTGCACGGTGACGGCCGGGGCCCCGCCCAGCTCCACGAACGCCTCGTGCGGCAGGGACCCGTCGGCGTCGGTCACGGCGAACGCCCCGGCGGCCTCCCGCCGCGAGGTCCGGTCGGCCCCGATGTCGTCGGTGACCGTCACCTCCAGGTCGTACGCCTGGGCGACTTCCCGTACGGCGGTGACGGCGGCCTCGGTGGTGGGCAGGCGGGGGTGCGTCACGCGGTATGGGCGGCGTAGGTGACGAAGGCGGCCCAGGCATGCGGGGCGTGGGCGAGGTGGGCGCGGTGGATGTCCTTGGAGTCCCGGACGAGGACGGTGCCGGACGTGGCGGCAACCTCGATGCAGTTGTTGCCGCTGCTGCTGTCGCTGTAGCTGCTCTTGAACCAGTTCATCGCAGAAGCGTTCCCGGCAGAGGGGTTGTCGGTCATGTCTCTCCCAGCACTTGCTTGATCAAGGCCAGTGACTCCGCTGGCGTAAGGGCCTGGGCTCGGATCATGCCATACCTCAGTTCCAGGATTCGGAGCTGTTTCGGGTCAGTGACTGGGCGTCCGTTGAAGGCGCCCCATGAGCGACCGACTGCCGTGCCGTCACCGAACTTCAACACCTCGATCCCACCGTCCAACCCAGGATGTGTCTCGCAGTTGAGCGGCATGATCTGCAAGGACACGTTCCTCATGTGCGCAATGACGAGCAGGCGCTCCGACTGCCTTCGCCATTCCGCTCTGCCGCCGATAGGCCGGCGCAGCGCAGCCTCTTCCAGGACAAAGCTGAGCGTCGGGGCCGGCGTGCGATCGAAGATCGCACGACGCGCCATTCGGGCCGCGACCCCGCGCTCGACCTCATCGCACGAATAGGACGGCTGCCGGGTCTCCAGGAGGGCCCGAGCGTGCCCCTCCGTCTGCAAGAGGCCATGAATGCCATGCTCGGCATACACCGCCACCTCCACGGCCCGAGCCTCCATCTTCGCCAAATCCCGAACCTTCTTCGGGTACCGCACCGTCGCCAAGTCCTGCTTCATCACCGCGATCTTGCCGTGCGCGCCCAAGAGGTCATCCGACTTGTCCAGGTACTCGGGCCGGGGGATGCGCCTGCCGCCCTCGACCTTGTAGATCAGGTCCTCCCCGTACCCGATCAGTACTCCGAACTCCGCCGCCCGCATCCCCGCCGCCTCGCGCCACGCCTTGAGCTGGCGGCCCACGGCGGCGACCACCGCCGCGCCCGACTCGTCCTCGGGATCGACGTCCCAACCGTGCTCGTCCGTCTCGTTGTTGGCGCTCATCCGTACCCCACTTCCGACGTGCGTGCCGTTCTTCTTCAACCGCTGACGTCCCCATACGTCACGCCGGACAGCCGGGACAACGCCGGACAAGCGCCGGACACTCACCGCACCGGGACGTGGCCCACCGGGTCGCGGGTTTCCGCGACCCGGTGCGCCACGACGTCACATGCTTTGAAAGAACCTCGGGAAAGAACCCAACCTCACCCCACCCGAACCCCGTCCGAACGCCAATCACTCGCGCGGGTGACAAATGCCAACTGAGCTGGATTTGGGGTCGGTTGTCGGGCATATGCTCGCGGCACCCACCCCAGACACGAGTCGGCCCCGACCGGGACAGCGAATCCCGGGCAGGGCCTGACCACCGAGGAAGATAGGCCCCTTCCCGATGACTGCCCAGCAGGCTATCGCGCCCCCGTGCGCCCCGCCCGGTTCCCCCGGCGACGTCACACCGACCTCCGGTGTCATCCACGTCAACGCCCGCCACACGTCCGGCTTCACGGTCATCGGCAACCACCTCGCGCAGCACGGAGACCTCTCCCTCCTCGCGATCGGGCTCGCCGTCCACATCCAGTCACTGCCCGAGGGCGCGAAGATCGGCGTCAAGGTGCTCGCCGCGCGCTTCCCGGAGAGCGAGATGCGGATCGCCGCCGCGCTGCGCGAGCTGGAGGAAGCGGGTTACCTGCGCCGCATCCGTGTACGCCTGCGGGACGGCCGCGTACGCACGCGTACGGAGTCGCACAACCGGCCGTACGCCACGCCCCTGGCACCCCCGGAGCCGTACACCGCCCCGCGCGCCACGACTCCGCCGCCCGCCGAGCCGGACGACCGCACCGCCGCCCCAGCGCCTCCGCCCCGGCGGCCGCAACCCGCGCCATGGCCACTCCCCCGGCCCGCCATCCCCACCAACGCCCTCCACCGGACCGCCGCCCTGCTCCTCGCGGACCTCCGCCGCCACGCGCCCGTGCTGACGCTCTCCGAGGCGGACATCGCCACCCTCACCCCGGGGGTGGCAGCCTGGCTGGAGCGCGACGCGCACCCCGACGCCATCCGCCGGGCCCTCACCGCAGACCTCCCGGCACCCCTCGCCCACCCGGCCCGCCTCCTCCGCCACCGGATCACGGCCCTCCTGCCACCCCCGCTCCCGGCCCCGTCCGCGCCGCCCACCGTCATCCCGCTCCAGAACTGCGACGACTGCAACAGAGCCTTCCGTGCGCCGGAGCCGGGCGCCTGCCGCGACTGCCGTAACGCACAGCCGTAAGCCCTGGCAGACGCTCACTCTCAGCCCACTCGTCGCCGGGCCTCACAACATGCCCGTCATCAAGAACGTCGCGGAAGCCCGCAAAGACCTCGCCCTGGCCACCCTCGCAGCCATCACACATGCCGACAATCCCGACGTCGGTGCCATACTGAAAACGCTGTCCGCAGCACTGCGGGACGCGCCCGAGGACATCACCGACCCCATCGTCGAACTCACAGCTCAAGGCCTGGGCAGTCGTCCGGTCGCACAACAGTGGAGGAACCTGGTGGCCGTGGACACTTCTTTCTACAAGTCCGCCATGTCGGAGGAGATCCGGGACGAGGGCCGGGCGGAAGGCCGGGCAGAAGGCCGGGCGGAAGGTCTCCTGCTGCTTCTCGGGGTACGCGGCATCGCCCTCGCCGACGCGGACCGCGAGAAGATCGCCACCTGCACCGACCCCCAGCTCCTGCACCGTTGGCTCCAGCGCGCCACCACGGCCTCCTCCGCCGAAGAGGTGTTCCGCACCCCGTGACCGATCCCACCGCCACCGACGTCATGGCCGAGCTCGCCGCGCTGGACGACCCCAAGGCGCGCGCCGTCAACGCGCGGCATGGCGACGACCACGGGGTGAACCTCACCAAGCTGCGCGCCCTCGCCAAGCGGCTGGGGAAGCGGCACGAGCTGGCCGTCGAGCTGTGGGAGAGCGACGACACCGCCGCGCGGCTCGTCGCGTTGCTGGTCTGCCGGCCGAAGGCGTACGCGCGGGACGAGCTGGACCGGATGCTGCGCGAGGCGCGGGCACCGAAGGTGCACGACTGGCTGGTGGGCTACGTGGTGAAGAAGAGCCCGTACGCGGAGGAGCTGCGCCTCGCCTGGACGGAGGATGCCGATCCGGTCGTCGCGAGCGCCGGGTGGGCGTTGACCGCCGACCGGGTCGTGAAGAAGCCCGACGGCCTCGACCTGGACGCGCTGCTCGACGTCATCGAGGCGGAGATGCGGGACGCCCCCGACCGCCTCCAGTGGGCCATGAACACCTGCCTCGCCCGGATCGGCATCGAGCACCCGGAGCACCGCGCCCGCGCGCTGGACATCGGCGAGCGGCTGAGCGTGCTCAAGGACTACCCGACGCCCCGGGGGTGCACGTCGCCGTACGCCCCGGTGTGGATCGGGGAGATGGTGCGGCGCAAGGGCGAGGCGTAACGCTAGAGCGCGTCGCGCCAGACCGTCAGGTCGCCCATGACGAACGCGAGGTCGGGTATCGCGGTCGACTTCGTCGTGATCACGTACAGCGCGATGTCTCCCGAGTCGTTCATGACGCAGATCTCGCTCCCGCTCGCCGAGCCGGCCAGCGGAAGGCTGCGGATCTTGCTGTGCGGGAGGAACAGGCGGCACTCGTCGAGCGTGGCGCCCGCCTTGCCGGACATCGGCATGAAGACGCTCGTGTCGCTCGTCAGTTCGCAACCGGTCGACTTGCAGCTGAAGCGGATGTCCCCCGAGTCGCCGTCCAGCTTCTTGTACGGATTCGCGAGGTCTATCGAGTGCTTCGCGTCCACCGAGATCGGGGCGTACGGCTCCGCCTGCGGCTCCCGGGGCGAGGGCGACGGGCTCGGCGCGGTCAGCGCCTCGGCGGCCTCGCCCTCCGACGAGGGCCCCTGCGACTCCGGCGTCGTCTTCCGCGCCCCCGACGACGGGGTGGCCGACTCGGACGCCCCCGCGTCGTTCCGGTGCTCTCCCCCGCCCATGGGCCCCATCGCCCGCCAGGCCAGGCCGAGGACCAGCAGCGCGCTCACCACCCCGACGGCCGACACCAGCGCGACGCGTCGCCTGCGGGCCCCGCGCTCGGCCGGGTCCGCGGGCCGGGGCGGCGGCGCGGCCCACGGGTCCGACCGCACCAGGGTGGACTCGGGCACCGGGGCCGGAACAGTGACTTCCGGGCCGGTGATCTCCCGCCACACGGCGTGCGCCCCGTCCGCGTCGGCCTCCGCGGCCAGCCGCTCCCGGCACCATTCCGCGATCTCCGCGGGGGCGGGCCGCTCGGCCGGGTCGGTGGCCAGGCACCGGGCGAACAGCGGCCGCAGGGCCTCGGGCAGCAGGGTCAGGTCGGGCTCGGAGTGGATGATCCGGTACAGCACGTAGACGCCGGGGCCGTCTCCGTAGAGCGGCTTGCCCAGCGCCGCGAACGCCGCCGTCTGGGCCAGGGCGAAGACGTCGCTCGCCGCCGTGGCGCCCTCCCCGGAAGCCTGCTCCGGGGCCATGTACGAGGGGGTGCCGATCGGGTGCCCCGTCGTGGTGTACGACGTTCCGTCGGTGGCGAGGGCGATGCCGAAGTCGATCACGCGCGGCCCGTCGGCGGCCAGCAGCACGTTGGACGGCTTCAGGTCCCGGTGCACGATGCCTTCGGCGTGGATGGCCTGAAGCGCCTCCGCCATCCCCGCCATCAGCGACAGCAGGGCGGGCGCCGGCAGGGGGCCCTGACGGGCAACCGCCTGGGCGAGCGACGGACCGGGCACGTACAGCGTGGCCAGCCAGGGCGGCGCGCCCTCCGCGTCGGCGTCGATCAGCTCGGCCGTGTAGGTGCCGCGCACCCGCCGGGCCGCCCGGACCTCCCGGCCGAACCGCCTCCTGAAGTCCGGGTCGTCCGCCAGCTCCGGCCGTACGACCTTGACCGCCACGGCCCGGCCGTCCTCGGTGTGCGAGAGGTAGACCCGGCCCATGCCGCCCGCACCGAGGCGGGCGGCGAGCCGGTAGCCCGCCACTTCGGCCGGGTCGGTCGCCTGAAGTGGCTCGAAGACATCCGTCACGTCCATCGGCCCGCTCCCCCACTGTGATGCACTGGCCAACGACCGCAGCCTAACAACGGCCCGACGCGAGTTGATCAGCGCACGCATGCGACAGCCCCCGGCGGCGTGGCCGGGGGCTGCGCCGGGGCCTTGTTACGGCAGGTTCCGCGCCATCACGATCCGCTGAACTTGGTTCGTGCCCTCATAAATCTGGGTGATCTTGGCGTCGCGCATCATCCGCTCCACCGGGTAGTCCCGCGTGTAGCCGTAGCCGCCGAGGAGCTGGACCGCGTCCGTGGTGATCTCCATCGCGACGTCGGAGGCGAAGCACTTGGCGGCGGCGCCGAAGAACGTGAGGTCGGCGTCGACGCGCTCGGACTTGGCGGCGGCCGAGTACGTGAGCTGGCGGGCGGCCTCCAGCTTCATGGCCATGTCGGCGAGCATGAACTGGACGCCCTGGAAGTCCGCGATCGGCTTGCCGAACTGCTTGCGCTCCTGGACGTACCCCTTGGCGTAGTCCAGCGCGCCCTGGGCGACGCCGAGGGCCTGGGCCGCGATGGTGATGCGGGTGTGGTCCAGGGTCTTCATCGCGGTGGCGAAGCCGGTGCCCTCCTCGCCGATCATGCGGTCGGCGGGGATGCGGACGTTGTCGAAGTAGACCTCGCGGGTCGGGGAGCCCTTGATGCCGAGCTTCTTCTCCGGGGCACCGAAGGAGACGCCCTCGTCGGACTTCTCCACGACGAAGGCCGAGATGCCCTTGGAGCGCTTCTCCGGGTCCGTGACGGCCATGACCGTGTAGTACTCGGAGACGCCCGCGTTGGTGATCCAGCGCTTCACGCCGTTGAGGACCCAGAAGTCGCCGTCGCGCACGGCGCGGGTCTTCATGCCGGCCGCGTCGGACCCCGCGTCCGGCTCGGAGAGGCAGTACGAGAACATGCCGTCGCCCTTGGCCAGCGGGCCCAGGTACTTCTTCTTCAGGGCCTCGGAGCCGGACAGGACGACCGGGAGCGAGCCGAGCTTGTTGACGGCCGGGATCAGGGAGGAGGACACGCAGGCGCGGGCCACCTCCTCGATCACGATGACCGTGGCGAGCGCGTCGGCGCCGGCGCCGCCGTACTCCTCCGGTACGTGGACCGCGTGCAGATCGGCGGCGGTGAGGGCGTCCAGCGCCTCCTGCGGGAAGCGGGCCTCCTCGTCGACCGCGGCCGCGAACGGGGCGATCTTCGCCTCGGCGAGCGCACGCACCGTCTCACGGAGCATCTCGTGCTCCTCAGCCGGACGGTACAGGTCGAAATCGGTCGAACCCGCCAAGACGCTCACACTCCCAGGGTGCTAACTACCGTTAAGTAACCCAATTTTAGGTGTTCGACCCTCCCCCGGCATACGCGCTCGGGCCGTGAGCTGCGCGACAGCCGGAAAGGGGAGCCTTCACGGGCGGGACTATGCTCGTGCACCGCATCTCTGTCCGCACCTCACAGGAGGACTGCATGGCCCTCAGGATCACCGTGATCGGCACCGGCTATCTGGGCGCCACGCACGCCGCGGCCATGGCGGAACTCGGCTTCGAGGTCCTGGGCCTCGACGTGGTGCCCGAGAAGATCGAGATGCTGTCCGCCGGCCGGGTCCCGATGTACGAACCGGGCCTGGAGGAGATGCTCCAGCGGCACGTCGCGGGCATCGAGGGCTCCACCGGACGGCTGCGGTTCACCACCTCCTGGGAAGAGGTCGCCGACTTCGGCGACGTGCACTTCGTCTGCACCAACACTCCCCAGAAGCACGGCGAGTACGCCTGCGACATGACCTACGTCGAGAGCGCCTTCGACTCGCTGGCCCCGCTCCTGACCCGCCCCGTCCTCGTCGTCGGCAAGTCCACCGTGCCCGTCGGCTCCGCCGCCCGCCTCGCCGCCCGCCTCGCGGAGCTGGCCCCCGTGGGCGCCGACGCCGAGCTGGCGTGGAACCCGGAGTTCCTGCGCGAGGGCTTCGCGGTGGACGACACGCTGCACCCGGACCGGATCGTCGTCGGCGTGGCGGGCGAGCGGGCCGAGAAGGTGCTGCGCGAGGTGTACGCCGTCCCGGTCGCGGAGGGCTCCCCGTTCGTCGTGACGGACTACCCGACCGCCGAACTGGTGAAGACGGCCGCCAACTCCTTCCTGGCCACCAAGATCTCGTTCATCAACGCCATGGCCGAGGTCTGCGAGGCCGCCGACGGCGACGTCGCGAAGCTGGCCGAAGCCATCGGCCACGACGAGCGCATCGGAAGGAAGTTCCTGCGGGCCGGCATCGGCTTCGGCGGCGGCTGCCTGCCCAAGGACATCCGCGCCTTCATGGCCCGCGCCGGTGAGCTGGGCGCCGACCAGGCGCTGACGTTCCTGCGCGAGGTCGACTCGATCAACATGCGCCGCCGGGGCCACATGGTCGAGCTGGCCCGCGAGGCCGTGGGCGGCGGCTCCTTCCTCGGCAAGCGGGTCGCCGTGCTGGGCGCCACCTTCAAGCCCGACTCGGACGACGTACGCGACTCGCCCGCGCTCAACGTGGCCGGCCAGATCCACCTCCAGGGCGGCCAGGTCACCGTCTTCGACCCGAAGGGCATGGAGAACGCCCGCCGCGTCTTCCCCACCCTCGGTTACGCGGAGAGCGCGCTCGACGCGGTGCGCGGCGCGGACGTCGTGCTGCACCTGACGGAGTGGCGCGAGTTCCGCGAGCTGGACGCGGCGGCGCTGGGCGCGGTCGCGGGCCACCGGATCATCCTCGACGGGCGCAACGCGCTCGACCCCGCCGCGTGGCGCGAGGCCGGCTGGACCTTCCGCGCGATGGGCCGCCCGACCGCCTGACCCGCACCGCTTCTCAGCCGCGCCTCGCGCGGTACGTACGCATCTTGGCGCGGGCGCCGCACACCGACATCGAGCACCAGCGGCGGCGCCCCGCCGGGCTGCGGTCGTAGTAGGCCCAGCGGCAGTCCGCCGCCTCGCACGCCTTGAGCCTGGCCCAGGTCCCGTCGGCCGACGCGGCGGCGATGGCGGCGGCGATCCGTGCGGTCAGCCCGGGCGGAGCCTCCACCGGGCGGAGCGCCGCCCCGCCCGCCGCGTCCACGGTGACCCGCAGCGGCGCCTCGGCGAGCAGCCGCTCCAGCAGGCGCGACGGGTCGTCGTCGTCCGGGCGGTGGCCCGCGTGGACCAGGCAGACCGCGCGCAGGGCCTCGCGGAGCACGCGCGCCGCCGGCACGTCCGGCTCCGCGAGGGCGAAGGCGGCGCGTCCCTCCGCCGTGTCGAGGCTGTCCGCGCCGGTCTCGACGTTCAGGCTGTTGACCAGCGCTTCGACCAGCGCGAGTCCGCCGGGCGCGGAATCCCTCTCATTCATGGTTGCGACGTTACCCCCGATGCGAGAGCATGCGGTCACGGTTACCGGTTGGACCCATCAAACGGTAACCGCCTGTCCGTAGTCTGCCCGAGGAGGAAGCAACATGGCTCTGGCCGCAGTGGGTGCCGTCGTCCTGGACTGCCCCGACCCCGTCGCTCTGGCGAACTTCTACGCGGCGCTGATCGGCGGCGAGGTGGAACAGCAGGAGGACTGGGTGGACCTCAGGGGAGGTGCGGGCGCCCCGCTCGCCTTCCAGGCCGCCCCCGGCTTCGTACCGCCGAAGTGGCCGAGTGCCGACGCCTCGCAGCAGTTCCACCTGGACCTGACCGTGGACGACCTGGACGCGGCGGAGCGGGAGGTGCTGGCGCTGGGTGCGACGGTGCTGGATGCGGACGACCGGGAGCGCACCTTCCGGGTGTACGCCGACCCGGCGGGGCACCCGTTCTGCCTCTGCGCCTGCTGACCGGGCGAGCGCCCCGTCGGCTCAGGCCGCCGGGGCGTCCAGCTCCTCGATCGTGGCGTGCGACGGGCCGCGCCGGGCGCGCAGGTCCCGTGCCACGTCCTCGGCGGCGCGCAGCACCCGTACGGCGTTCTGCCAGGTGAGCTTGGCCAGGTCGGCGGCGGACCAGCCCCGGCGCAGCAGCTCCGCGATCAGGTTCGGGTAGCCGGCGACGCTCTCCAGGCCCTGCGGGAGGAAGGCGGTGCCGTCGTAGTCGCCGCCGATGCCGATGTGGTCGACGCCGGCGACCTCGCGCATGTGGTCGAGGTGGTCGGCGATGGTGGCCGCGGTCGCGGCCGGGCGCGGGTTCGCCGCCTCGAACGCGGCGTGCAGCTTCATCGCGCGCTCGGTGGTGTCCAGGTGGTGCAGCCCGTGCGCGCGCAGGTTCTCGTCGGCCGCCCGCGTCCAGGCGACGGCCTCGGGCAGGACGAACTTCGGCACGAAGGTGGCCATGGCGATGCCGCCGTTGGCCGGGAGCCGGCCGAGGACGTCGTCGGGGATGTTGCGCGGGTGGTCGCAGACGGCGCGCGCGGAGGAGTGCGAGAACATCACCGGCGCGACGGAGGTGGTGAGCGCGTCCCGCATGGTCGTCGCCGCGACGTGCGAGAGGTCGACCAGCATGCCGGTGCGGTTCATCTCGCGGACGACCTCGTGGCCGAACGGCGAGAGGCCGCCCACCCCGGGCTCGTCGGTCGCGGAGTCCGCCCAGGCGATGTTGTCGTTGTGGGTGAGCGTCATGTAACGGACGCCCAGGGCGTGCAGGCCGCGCAGGGTCCCCAGCGAGTTCGCGATGGAGTGGCCGCCCTCGGCGCCCATCAGGGAGGCGATCCGGCCCTCGGCGCGGGCGGCCTCCATGTCGTCGGCGGTCAGGGCGCCCCGGAGGTCGGCCGGATAGCGGTCGAGCAGTTCGGCGACGACGTCGATCTGTTCCAGGGTCGCGCTGACGGCGGCGTCGCCCGCGAGGTCGGAGCGCACGTAGACGGACCAGAACTGGGCGCCGACGCCCCCGGCGCGGAGCCGGGGGATGTCGGTGTGCAGGTGGGCCGACTGGTCGGTGGCGATGTCGCGTACGGCCAGGTCGTAGCCGACCTGCTCGCGCAGCGCCCACGGCAGGTCGTTGTGGCCGTCGACCACCGGGTACTCGGCGAGGAGTGCCCGGGCCCGGTCCAGTCGGTCCGTCATGGTGCCCTACTTCCCGAAGCCGAAGGAGTCCGCGCCCGCCGCCTTCTGGCGCAGCCGCTTGCCCTTCTCGGTCGCCTGGTCGTTCAGGTCGCCCAGGAACTCCGTCATCCGGCCCTGGAGCTCGGGGTCGGCAGCGGCCAGGATGCGGACGGCCAGCAGTCCGGCGTTGCGCGCCCCGGCGACGGAGACCGTGGCGACGGGGATGCCGGCGGGCATCTGGACGATGGACATGAGGCTGTCCATGCCGTCCAGGTACTTCAGCGGGACCGGTACGCCGATGACGGGCAGCGGGGTGACCGAGGCGAGCATGCCGGGCAGGTGGGCGGCGCCGCCCGCGCCCGCGATGATCGCCCTGAGGCCGCGGCCCGCCGCGTTCTCGCCGTACGCGATCATCTCGCGCGGCATGCGGTGGGCCGAGACGACGTCGACCTCGTACGGGATCGCGAACTCGTCCAGGGCCTTGGCCGCCGCTTCCATGACGGGCCAGTCGGAGTCCGAGCCCATGACGATGCCGACGACGGGCGCGGCGGAGGCGGGGGAGGTCATTCGGTGATCGTTCCTCGCAGGTAGTCGGCCGCGTGCCGGGCGCGCTCGCGCACGTCCGCCAGATCGTCGCCGTAGGTGTTGACGTGTCCGACCTTGCGGCCGGGCTTCACGTCCTTTCCGTACATGTGGATCTTGAGCTGCGGGTCGCGCGCCATGCAGTGCAGGTAGCCCTGGTACATGTCCGGGTAGTCGCCGCCGAGGACGTTGCACATGACCGTCCAGGGGGCGCGGGGGCGCGGGTCGCCGAGGGGGAGGTCCAGGACCGCGCGGACGTGGTTGGCGAACTGCGAGGTGATCGCGCCGTCCATGGTCCAGTGGCCGGAGTTGTGCGGGCGCATGGCCAGCTCGTTGACGAGGATGCGGCCGTCACGGGTCTCGAACAGCTCGACCGCGAGGTGCCCGACGACGCCCAGCTCGGAGGCGATGCGCAGCGCGAGCTGCTGGGCCTCGCCCGCCAGTGCCTCGTCCAGCTCGGGGGCCGGGGCGATGACCGTGTCGCAGACGCCGTCCACCTGGACGGACTCGACGACCGGGTAGGCGACGGCCTGGCCGTGCGGGGAGCGCACGATGTTCGCCGCCAGCTCCCGTACGAAGTCGACCTTCTCCTCGGCGAGCACCGGGACTCCGGCCCGGAACGGCTCGGCCGCGTCCGCCTCGGAGCGGACCACCCAGACGCCCTTGCCGTCGTAGCCGCCGCGCACGGTCTTGAGGACGACCGGGAAGCCACCGCCCTCCGCCGCGAAGGCCGCGACGTCGGCCGGGTTCTCCACGAGGCGGTGGCGGGGGCAGGGCGCGCCGATCTCGGTGAGCTTCGCGCGCATCACCCCCTTGTCCTGGGCGTGCACCAGAGCGTCGGGGCCGGGGCGCACGGGGATGCCGTCCGCCTCCAGGGCCCGCAGATGCTCGGTGGGCACGTGCTCGTGATCGAAGGTGATCACGTCACAGCCGCGCGCGAAGGTCCTCAGCGTCTCCAGGTCGCGGTAGTCGCCGACGACGACCTCACCCGCCACCTGGGCCGCGGAGTCCTGAGCGGTGTCGCTGAGGAGCTTGAACTTGATGCCGAGGGGGATGCCCGCCTCGTGGGTCATACGGGCGAGCTGACCGCCACCGACCATGCCGACTACCGGGAACGTCACGCTCCCAGGGTATCCGCACCACCCGCCCGCGCCCGTGGGCGGGTGCCGGGCCCGCGCCACACGCGTTCCGTACGCACAGGCGTCCGGCGGGCGACCTGGTTAGCATGGCCGGGTTGACGGAACCCGGAGCGGGACCTACGGACGGACTGAGCGATCACATGAGCGAGCGAGGCGCACTGCGGGCCCGGCTGGAGCTGCTGGCCCGGGAGATCGCCAAGTTCGGCGTGGTCGGCGCCTTCGGTCTGGTCGTCAACATGGCCGTGTCCAACCTGTTGTGGCGCTACACGGAGATCCCCACGGTGCGGGCCGGTCTGCTCGCCACGTTCGTCGCGATCCTCTGCAACTACGTGGGCTTCCGCTACTGGACGTACCGCGACCGCGACAAGACCGGCCGGACCCGTGAGCTGACCCTGTTCCTGCTGTTCAGCGCGGTGGGCGCGGTGATCGAGACCGGCGTGCTGTACGTGGCGACGTACGGGTTCGGCTGGGACACCCCGGTCCAGAGCAACGTCTTCAAGATCGTCGGGATCGGCGTCGCGACGCTGTTCCGCTTCTGGTCGTACCGGACGTGGGTCTTCAAGGCGCTGCCCGCGCCGGTCGCCGAGGAGCCGGAGGCCGCTGCCGGCAAAGGGGGCCTCGTGACCGTGCCCGCCCCGGGAGCCCGGGTCGAGGCCGATCCCGCGCGTCGCTAGCGGCTACCTGACCGGGCGTTCCGGTTCCGTTCTGTTCTGGGCCATGCGGCTCAGGAAGAGGGCGAAGACCGGGGGCTGCTGCTGGAGGAGTTCCAGGCGTCCGCCGTCCGCCTCGGCGAGGTCGCGGGCGACCGCGAGGCCGATGCCCGTGGAGTTGCGGCCGCTGATGGTCCGCTCGAAGATCCGGGCGCCCAGGTCCGCCGGGACGCCGGGGCCCTCGTCCGTGACCTCGATGACCGCCTGGTTGCCGGTGACCCTCGTGCGCAGCGCGACCGTGCCGCCGCCGTGCATCAGGGAGTTCTCGATCAGCGCGGCCAGGACCTGGGCGACCGCGCCCGGGGTGCCGACGGCGCTCAGCCCGTGTTTGCCGGAGCAGACGATGGCGCGGCCCTCGCTCCGGTAGGCCGGACGCCACTCCTCGATCTGCTGCTTGACGACCTCGTCCAGGTCGAAGACGACCGCCGAGCCGGTCCGGGGGTCGCGGGCATTGGTCAGCAGCCGCTCCACCACGTCCGTGAGCCGTTCGACCTGGGCGAGGGCGATGTGCGCCTCCTCCTTCACGGTCTCCGGGTCGTCGGTCAGCGAGATCTCCTCGATCCGCATGGACAGGGCCGTGAGCGGCGTACGCAGCTGGTGGGAGGCGTCCGCGGCGAGCCGGCGTTCGGCGGTCAGCATCCGGGCGATCCGTTCGGCGGAGGAGTCCAGGACGTCGGCGACGCGGTCCAGCTCGGGCACCCCGTACCGCTTGTGGCGCGGGCGGGGGTCGCCGGAGCCGAGGCGTTCGGCGGTCTCCGCGAGGTCGGTGAGCGGCGAGGCGAGCTTGTCGGCCTGGCGTACGGCGAGGAGGACGGCGGAGACGATGGCCAGCAGCGCCACCGCGCCGATGATCATCAGCGTGCGGCCGACCTCGCGGGTGACGGCGGAACGGGACTCCTCGACGGTGACCGTCTCACCGTGCTCGCCGGTCTCCGTGGCGGTGATCACGCTGCCGCCGGGGCGCTCGCCGACCTCGATGGGGGCGCGGCCGGGCATCTTGACGAGGGCGTAGCGCCTGTCGTCGATCTGCTCGGCGAGCACCCCGGGGTTGATCCGCTCGGAGCCCAGGAGCCGGCTCTCGATGACGCTGATCAGCCGCAGCGCCTCGGAGTCGACGCTCTCCTGGGCGCTGCTGCTGATGGTGCGGGTCTCGACGATGACGAGGGAGACGCCGAAGACGGCGATCACCACGAGCACGACGGCGAGGGTCGAGTTGATCAGTCGTCGGCGCATGCCTGCTTCTGTACGTCGGTCGGCTCGGGCGGTCGGACTCCGGGGACGCTACAGGTGCTAGCTCTTCTCGAAGCGGAAGCCGACGCCCCGGACCGTGGCGATGTAGCGCGGGTTGGCGGCGTCGTCGCCGAGCTTCTTGCGGAGCCAGGAGATGTGCATGTCGAGCGTCTTGGTGGACGACCACCACGTGGTGTCCCAGACCTCGCGCATCAGCTGGTCGCGGGTGACGACCCGGCCCGCGTCCCGGACGAGGACCCGCAGGAGGTCGAACTCCTTCGCGGTGAGCTGCAATTCCTCCTCGCCCATCCAGGCCCGGTGCGATTCGACGTCGATGCGGACGCCGTGCGTGGCGGGCTGGGGGGCGGGCTCGGTGGCGCCGCGCCGCAGCAGGGCCCGGACCCGGGCGAGGAGCTCGGCGAGGCGGAAGGGCTTGGTGACGTAGTCGTCGGCGCCCGCGTCGAGCCCGACGACCGTGTCCACCTCGTCCGCGCGGGCGGTCAGGACGAGGACCGGCACGGTGTGACCCTCGGCACGCAGCCGGCGGGCGACTTCGAGACCGTCCATCCCGGGCAGCCCCAGGTCGAGCACGACCAGGTCGATGCCGCCCTGGAGTCCGGCGTCGAGCGCCGTCGGTCCGTCTTCCCGCACCTCGACCTCGTACCCCTCCCGCCGCAGGGCGCGGGCCAGCGGCTCCGAGATGGATGCGTCGTCCTCGGCGAGCAGTACACGGGTCATGCACTGATGGTAGTCCGCGCGGCGGACAGCCCGGGAGGTGATCCGAGAGCCCTGCGGGACTGGGCGCCGTTACCGGGAGGACCTTCGAATATGCGAGTGTGGTTGCACCTGGACCTGTGATCCATCTCTCAAGTCCTTCCATATCGGGCTCTGTCGTGTCGTATGGTGTCTCAACGCCTATTGCACTACTCAAGGACCTTTGGGCAGCTCTGAGCGCCAAGGGTCTCTTTTGTGTGCGGGGCCGGTACCCGCCGGTCCGGAAGTTTCAGTGAATGACCTGTGGGCCGGGCCCGGACCGCCGATGAAGGCGCTCCGGGTGTGGATCCCGCCGCGGATGGGCGTACGCGCGGCGGTGCCGGCCTCCCCCCACCGGGCGCGTACCCGCTTCATCGAGGCGCCGCGTCCCGAGCACACAAGGATCGATCATGGCGTCCAGCCTGACGAAGGACCCGTCGAGCACCGCTGGTGGCGAGAAGACCTTCTTCGGCCACCCCCGGGGCCTGGCCACGCTCTTCATGACCGAGATGTGGGAGCGTTACAGCTTCTACGGCATGAAGGCACTGCTCCCGCTGTATCTGATCGCGCCCGGCGGCATGCACATGAACGCCACCACGGCCACGGCGATCTACTCGGTCTACATGGCGATGGTCTACCTGCTCGCCATGCCCGGCGGCTGGATGGCCGACCGCTTCTGGGGGCCGCGCAAGACGGTCGCCATCGGCGGCGCCGTCGTCATCCTCGGCCACATCACGCTCGCCGTGCCGAACTCGGTGACCTTCTTCGCGGGCCTGGTGCTCGTGGCGCTCGGTTCCGGGCTGCTGAAGGCGAACATCTCCACGATGGTCGGCCACCTCTACGACGGCCCGGAGGACCCGCGCCGCGACGGTGGCTTCACGCTCTTCTACATCGGCATCAACGTGGGTGCCTTCCTCGCCCCGCTGACCATCGGCACCGTCGGCGAGAACGTCAACTGGCACTTCGGCTTCGCGCTCGCGGCGCTCGGCATGGCCCTGGGCCTCGCGCAGTTCATGCTCGGCACCCGCCACCTGAGCCCGCAGAGCGACGTCGTGGCGACGCCCGCCACCGAGCAGGAGAAGCGGTCCGCCCTGCGCAAGGGCCTGATCTGGCTGGCCGTCGCGGCCGTCCTGTACGGCCTGATGGCCGTCACGGGCAACTTCGCCGACTGGGCCACCGTGCCGCTGAGCATCGCCGGTCTGGTCATCCCGGTCGCGGTCCTGACGCGCATGAAGCGCGACAAGGAGCTGACGTCGACCGAGCAGTCCAAGCTGTCGGGGTACATCTGGTTCTTCGTGGTCGCCGCCGTCTTCTGGATGATCTACGACCAGAACGGCTCGACCCTGTCGATCTTCGGCGAGAACTCGACCACGAACCACCTGCTGGGCTTCGACTTCCCGACGTCCTGGTACCAGTCGCTGAACCCGATCTTCATCATGGCGATCGCCCCCGTGGTCGCCTCGGGCTGGCTGTGGCTGAACAAGCGCGGCAAGGAGCCGAGCACCGCCGTCAAGTTCGCCTCCAGCCTCGTGCTGATCGGCATCTCCTTCGTCGTCTTCCTGATCCCGCTGATCGACACCGCCGCCAACGGCGGCCGGGTCAGCCCGATGTGGCTGGTGGCGATCTACTTCATCCAGACGGTCGCGGAGCTGTGCCTCTCGCCGGTCGGCCTGTCGGTGACCACCAAGATGGCCCCGGCGAAGTACAGCGCGCAGATGATGGGCGTGTGGTTCCTCGCGGTCACCGCGGGCGACTCCCTGACCGGTCTGCTGACGGCCCCGGCGATCGGGGTCGACCTGGACACCACGGGAGCGGTCGCCTTCGAGGCGGTCCTCGCGGTCATCGCCGGTGTGGGCATCTGGATGTACCGCAAGAAGGTCTCCCGGAACATGGGCGACGTGCACTGATCCCGTAGCCCGTACGGGAAGACGGAAGGGCCGCCGCACCGATTCGCCGGTGCGGCGGCCCTTCCGTACGCCTGGTGCCCCGGGACGCCGTTACGCCGGGGCGGCCAGCTCCGCCCACACGGTCTTGCCGGGCTCGCCCGGCACGCGCACGACCCCCCAGTCCAGGCAGAGCCGCTGCACGATGAACATGCCGTGGCCGCCGGGGCGCCCGGCCCGGTGCGGCGTACGCGGCGAGGGCTGGCCCGCGCCGCCGTCGGCGACCTCCACGCGGAGCGCCTTGGCGCTGCGGGCGATCCGGAGCTCGTCGGGACCGCCCGCGTGCAGGCACGCGTTGGTGACCAGCTCGGAGACGACCAGCAGGACGTCCTCCGCGGCGGCGCGGCGGTCGGCGCTGGACGCGGGCAGCCAGCCCCAGTCGTGGAGCGCCTGGCGGGCGAAATCACGGGCCGTCGGCACGATGCCGGTGGCCTCCCGCAACGACAGCGTGCGCCACTGCCGCTCGGCGGCCTCGGCCGGCCGGACGGGCTCGGCGGAGGAAACGCCCGCGCCCTCCGGCTCGCGGCCGAGGTCGCCCGGCGGATGCTGCCGGGTGGTGCTCATCAGCGCTTCACCTCACCGATTCACCATGTCGCCATTGGACAGATAAGAACCATTGAACAGATACGACTATTGAATACCGATACGGACACTGATACAGGAACCGCACAGGCACGGAGGGCCAGGCCGCCCGGGCTCGCCGGAAGATCTCCTGCCCGGCCGAACCGAGACCACACCCCTTACCGCTTCGCGGATCGCGTAACTCACGCGACGGGCGAGGCGGCAGGGCACGCCGGAGCGCGGCCCGGTCAGGTCTCCAGCGCCTCGGCGAGGGAGGCGTGGACGGTGAATACCGCCTCGGCCCCGGTGATCTCGAAGACCCGCGCCACCACGGGCTGCATCGCGGCCAAATGAACCCCTCCCCCGGCTGCCTCCGCCTTGAGGCGTGCACCGAGCAGCACGTTCAGCCCGGTGGAATCACAGAAGTCGAGTCGCGAGCAGTCGACCACCAGGCGCGCACGCCCCTGTTCGACCGCGCTCTCCAGCGGCTCGCGCAGCAGATCCGCCGTGTGGTGGTCGAGCTCACCCACGGGTGTCACCACCTCGCTGCACCCCTCGGTCCGGACCTCGACCTGAAGCCGACCCCGGTTCGCACTGCCGACCGTCCCGCGGTCCATGCCCGTCCCTCTTCACCGCTCGTCACTGTCCGCATCCCCGTCCTGCGGATGCGTGCACAGCTGTCACTGATGTTCTTGGAACAGTACGCGTTCCCTCGCCCACGCGGTAGCCAGAGACCTCAACAAAGCGGACATATACGGGTAATTGGAGGTTGTACCGAGTCATGGCGAGCGGGTAAGGGTAGAGGGACCCCAAAAACACGCGACCGGCTTCGGAGGCGCCGCTTCACCGCAGGAACACGTATGGGCATCGGCAGCCATATGCCGAGAACGATGGAGGAGACCACATGTCACCCCGGCTCGACGTACCGCGTACCCACAACGCGCCGTCGGCATGTCCTCAGGGACTGACCGAATCACACACCGAAGCGCTCGACGGACTTGAGGGACTTCCCGAGATCCCGCCCTACACCGAGGTGGGGGCGGTTGACGCCAGGGCCCTGTCGAAGACGCTCTTCACCCGGCTGGAGACCCTCGAAGAGGGCACGCCGGAGTACTCCTACGTACGCAACACGCTCGTCGAGCTGAACCTGGCCCTGGTCAAGTTCGCCGCCTCCCGGTTCCGCTCCCGGAGCGAGCCGATGGAGGATATCGTCCAGGTCGGCACGATCGGCCTGATCAAGGCGATCGACCGCTTCGAGCTCAGCCGGGGCGTCGAGTTCCCGACCTTCGCGATGCCGACCATCGTCGGCGAGATCAAGCGTTTCTTCCGCGACACCAGCTGGTCCGTGCGCGTCCCGCGCCGCCTGCAGGAGCTGCGGCTCGACCTGGCCAAGGCGGGCGACGAGCTCGCCCAGCAGCTCGACCGGGCGCCCACCGTGGGCGAGCTCGCCGACCGCCTCGGCCTCACCCGCGACGAGGTCGTGGAAGGCATGGCCGCCAGCAACGCGTACACCGCGAGCTCGCTCGACGCCAAGCCCGAGGAGGACGAGCACGAGGGCGCGCTGAGCGACCGGATCGGTTACGAGGACCACGGGCTCGAAGGCATCGAGTACGTCGAGTCCCTGAAGCCGCTCATCGCCTCGCTGCCGGGCCGGGACCGCAAGATCCTCTCGCTCCGGTTCGTCGCCAACATGACGCAGTCGGAGATCGGCGAGGAGCTGGGCATCTCCCAGATGCACGTGTCGAGACTGCTCTCGCGCACCCTGGTCAAGCTCCGCAGGGGTCTGACGCTGGACGAGTGAGCCGCCTCCCGCGCCGTGCGCGCGGACAGCCGGAAAGGACCTGCCCCGGCCGGGGCAGGTCCTTCCGCTTTCCGGGACGGCCCTGAGGGGGTCAGACCACGCGGGCGCCGGCCCGCCACACCTCGTGCACGAGCGGCACGCCCGGCCGGTACGCGAGGTGGACGTGGCTGGGCGCGTCCAGGATCACCAGGTCGGCGCGGGCGCCCGGGGCGAGCCGGCCGACGTCGTCGCGCCGCAGGGCCGCCGCGCCGCCCGCCGTGGCGGACCAGAGGGCCTCGTCCGGGGTCATGCCCATGTCCCGCACGGCGAGCGCGATGCAGAACGGCAGGGACGACGTGAACGAGGAGCCCGGGTTGCAGTCCGTGGACAGGGCGACGGTGGCGCCCGCGTCGAGCAGCCGGCGGGCGTCCGGCCAGGCGGCGCGTGTGGAGAACTCGGCGCCGGGCAGCAGCGTCGCGACGGTGTCCGACTGGGCGAGGGCGTCGACGTCCGCGTCGGTGAGATGGGTGCAGTGGTCGGCGGAGGCGGCGTCGAGCTCCACGGCGAGCTGGACGCCGGGGCCGTGGCCGAGCTGGTTGGCGTGCACCCGGGGGTGCAGGCCCCGGGCGCGGCCCGCGGTGAGGATCGCCCGCGCCTGGTCCCCGTCGAAGGCGCCGCGCTCGCAGAAGACGTCGATCCAGCGGGCGTACGGCGCGCAGGCGTCGAGCATCGGGCCGGTGACCAGGTCCACGTAACCGGCCGGGTCGTCGGCGTAGTCCGGGGAGACGATGTGGGCGCCGAGGAAGGTGACCTCGTCGGTGTGGCGGGCGGCGACGCGCAGGGCGCGGGCCTCGTCCTCGACGGTGAGGCCGTAGCCGGACTTGGTCTCGAAGGTGGTGGTGCCCTGGCGCAGGGCCTCGGAGAGGTAGCGGGCGACGTTGGCGGAGAGCTGTTCGTCGGTGGCGGCGCGGGTGGCGGCAACGGTGGTGCGGATGCCGCCCGCGCTGTAGGGGCGGCCGGACATCCGGGCGTTGAACTCCTGGGTCCGGTCGCCCGCGAAGACCAGGTGCGAGTGGGAGTCCACGAAGCCGGGGAGCACGGCCCGGCCGCCCGCGTCGACGGCGTTGTCAGTGGCGGGTGCTTTGCTGGACGGGCCGGTCCAGACGACGCGGTCGCCCTCGATGACGAGGGCCGCGTCCCGGATCAGTCCGAGGGGGGACTCGTCGCCGAGGGAGGGGTCGTTGGTGACCAGTGCGGAGATGTGGGTGATGGCGGTGGTCGTCATCGGGGGACTGCTCTCCTTGCGGTGGGAGCCGGGGCGGTGGGAGCCGGGGAAGTGCGCCGGGCCGCTGCTCAGGGACGCAGGGCGCCGATGGCCTCGGCGAGCGCCCGGGGGACGTCGTCCACCAGGGTGTGCCGCCCGTCGCGCACGAGGTGGCGCCCCGCCACCACGGTGTGGCGGACGTCCGCTGCGGAGGCGGCGAATACGGCGGTCTCCGCTGCCAGTCGTGGCACCGGTCCCGCTGTCCTGACGGAGTCGAGCGCGAGGGTCACCAGGTCGGCGGGGGCGCCCGGTTCGAGGACGCCCGCTCCGGGCCGGCCGAGCGCGGCGTGGCCGTCGGCGGAGGCGGCGCGCAGCAGGGCGGCGGCCGTCCAGTGGCCGCGCCTGCGGGTGCGCAGGCGCTCGTTCAGCTCCATCGCGCGGGCCTCCTCGAAGAGGTCGATCACCGCGTGGCTGTCGCTGCCGAGCGAGAGCGGGGAGCCGGCGTGCTGGAGCGCGGCGGCAGGGCCGATGCCGTCGGCGAGGTCCCGTTCGGTGGTCGGGCACATGCAGGTGCCGGTGGAGGTGGCGCCGATGAGGGCGATGTCCTCGTCGGTGAGGTGGGTGTTGTGGACGCCGGTGGTGCGGGGTCCGAGGACGCCGTGGTCGGCGAGGAGCCGGGCCGGGGTGCGTCCGTGGGCGGCGAGGCAGGCGTCGTTCTCGGCGGTCTGCTCGGAGAGGTGGACGTGCAGGGGGGCCTGCCGCTCCTCGGCCCAGCGGGCGACGGTGGCGAGCTGCCCGGCCGGGACCGCCCGCACGGAGTGGACGGCGGCGCCGATGACCGTGTGGTCGTCGCCCTTGAGGAGGGCGGCGCGTTCGGCCCAGGCGTCGGCGGTCCCGTCGCTGAAGCGCGCCTGGTGCCGGTCGGGCTCCCGGTAGTCGTCGGGCCCGGAGCCGAATCCGGCGGAGAGGTAGGCGGTGTCGAGCAGGGTGATCCGGATGCCGGCCGCGCGGGCGGCCGCGATCAGGGCCTCGCCCATGGCGTTGGGGTTGTCGTAGGGCGTGCCGCCGGGCGCGTGGTGCAGATAGTGGAATTCGCCGACCGCGGTGATGCCCGCGAGCGCCATCTCCGCGTACACGGCGCGGGCCAGCGCGTAGTAGGTGTCGGGCGTGAGCCGGGACGCGACCTGGTACATGGTCTCGCGCCAGGTCCAGAAGGTGCCCGAGCCCACCTGGACGGTGGAGCGCAGGGCGCGGTGGAAGGCGTGCGAGTGGGTGTTGGCCAGGCCGGGCAGGGTGAGGCCGCGCAGCGCGGTGGCGCCGGGCGGTGCGGTGTCCACCCCGGTGCGTACGCGGGCGATCCGCCCGTCGGACACGTCCAGGGCGACGCCCGGCTCGACATGGGTGCCGAGCCAGGCGTGGGACAGCCAGTACGTCTTGGTGACGGGTGTGCCCGTCGCCTCCGTCGTCAGCGGCACGCGAGACCTTCCAGTACGTCGGCGAGTGCGGTGACCCCGGCCGCGCAGTCGTCCTCGGCGGCGTGTTCGGCCGGCGAGTGCGAGATGCCGGTCGGGTTCCGTACGAACAGCATGGCGGTCGGGACCGAAGCGGACAAAATACCCGCGTCGTGCCCGGCGCCGGTGCCGAGCACGGGCACCGGGCGGCCGGTGCCGCGGGCGGAGCCCTTGAGCAGGGTGGCCAGCTCGTCGCGCAGGGCGTGCCGGAACTCGACCACGGGCGTGAAGGACTCGCGGACGACGTCGAGGTCGATGCCGGCCCGGTCCGCGTGCTCCCGGGCGGCGCGCTCGACGGCGGTGACGACGGTGTCCAGGGTGTCCTGGTCGGCGGCGCGCGAGTCGAGCCAGCCGCGCACGAGGGACGGGATGGCATTGACCCCGTTGGGCTCGACGGCGACCTTGCCGAAGGTGGCGAGGGCGCCCGCGAGTTCCGCCTCCCGCCGGGCGGCGAGGACGGTCTCGGCGTACGTGAGCATCGGGTCCCGGCGGTCGGCGAGCCGGGTGGTGCCCGCGTGGTTGGCCTCGCCCCGGAAGTCGAACCGCCAGCGCCCGTGCGGCCAGATCGCGGAGGCGATGCCCACGGGGTCGCCGGTGAGGTCGAGGGCGCGGCCCTGCTCGACGTGGAGCTCCACGAACGCGCCGATCCGGGCGAGCCGTTCGGGGTCGGGGCCGATGGCGTCGGGGTCGTGTCCGGCGGCGGACATGGCCTGCGGGAGGGTGACGCCGTCCGCGTCGCGCAGCCGGTGCGCCGCCTCGACGGTCAGCTGTCCGGCGGCGAGCCGGGAGCCGACGCAGGCGAGGCCGAACCGGGCGCCCTCCTCGTCCCCGAAGTTGGTGATGGCCAGCGGCTTGGTGAACTCCACTCCCCTGCGGCGGAGTTCATCGAGCGCGGCGAACGAGGAGACGACGCCGAGCGGTCCGTCGAAGGCGCCGCCGTCGGGCACCGAGTCGAGGTGCGAGCCGGTGACGACGGCGTCCCCGGCGAGCGGGTCCCCGAGCCAGGCCCACTGGTTGCCGTTCCGGTCGGTCTCGACCGTCAGCCCCCGGGCCTCGGCCTGCGCCCGGAACCACGCCCGGCACTCGGCGTCGGCGGCCGTCCACGCGTACCGCCGGTATCCCCCGCTGTCGGCGTGCCGCCCAATGGGAGCAAGCTCCCGCCACATCTCCTGGAAGGACCCGCGTTGTGGGCAATCGTTCCGCAGGGCGGAACGGGTGGGCACAACGGAACCCGCACCCGGCGGCGTACCCGCACCACCCCCCGCCCCACCCGGCCGCACGGCCGTCACGCCCCGCCCTCCCGCATCGGCACCCGCACACCCTTGTCCGCAGCCACCGCGTCCGCGGCCTCGTAGCCCGCGTCGACGTGCCGGATCACGCCCATGCCCGGGTCGTTCGTCAGCACCCGCCGGATCTTCTCGCCGGCCAGCCCGGTGCCGTCCGCGACGGTCACCTGCCCGGCGTGGATGGACCGGCCCATGCCGACACCGCCGCCGTGGTGCAGGGAGACCCAGGAGGCGCCCGACGCCACGTTGACCATGGCGTTCAGCAGCGGCCAGTCGGCGATCGCGTCCGAGCCGTCGAGCATGGCCTCGGTCTCGCGGTACGGGGAGGCGACGGACCCGCAGTCCAGGTGGTCGCGCCCGATCGCCAGCGGCGCCGCGAGTTCGCCGCTCGCCACCATGTCGTTGAAGCGCTCGCCGGCCCGGTCGCGTTCGCCGTAGCCGAGCCAGCAGATGCGGGCGGGCAGGCCCTGGAAGTGGACGCGCTCGCCGGCCATCCTGATCCAGCGGTGCAGGGACTCGTTCTCCGGGAAGAGTTCGAGCAGCGCCTTGTCCGTCTTGTGGATGTCGGACGCCTCGCCGGACAGGGCGGCCCAGCGGAAGGGGCCCTTCCCCTCGCAGAACAGCGGCCGGATGTAGGCGGGGACGAAGCCGGGGAAGTCGAAGGCGCGCGCGTACCCGGCGAGCTGCGCCTCCCCCCGGATGGAGTTGCCGTAGTCGAAGACCTCCGCGCCGGCGTCCATGAAGCCGACCATCGCCTCGACGTGCCGGGCCATCGACTCGCGGGCCCGGCCGGTGAAGTCGGCGGGCTTCTCGGCCGCGTACGAGGCCATGTCGTCGAAGTCGACGCCGGCCGGCAGGTAGGCCAGCGGGTCGTGCGCGCTGGTCTGGTCGGTGACGATGTCGATGGGGGCGCCCTCGGCGAGCATCCGCGGCAGCAGCTCCGCCGCGTTGCCCAGGAGGCCGATGGAGAGCGGGCGGCGGGCGTCCCGGGCCTCGACGGCGAGCTGGAGCGCGTGCTCCAGGGAGTCGGCCTTCACGTCCAGGTAGCGGTGCTCGATGCGGCGCTCGATGGCGCGCGGGTCGCAGTCGATGCAGATCGCGACGCCGTCGTTCATGGTCACGGCGAGCGGCTGGGCGCCGCCCATGCCGCCGAGTCCGGCGGTCAGGGTGATCGTGCCGGCCAGCGTTCCGCCGAACTTTTTCGCGGCGACGGCGGCGAAGGTCTCGTAGGTGCCCTGGAGGATGCCCTGGGTGCCGATGTAGATCCAGGAACCGGCGGTCATCTGGCCGTACATGGTGAGTCCGAGCGCCTCCAGGCGGCGGAACTCCTCCCAGTTCGCCCAGTCGCCGACCAGGTTGGAGTTGGCGATCAGGACGCGCGGCGCCCACTCATGGGTCTGCATGACGCCGACCGGCCGCCCGGACTGGACGAGCATCGTCTCGTCCTGCTTGAGCGTGCGCAGCGTACGGACCATCGCGTCGAACGAGCGCCAGTCGCGGGCCGCCTTGCCGGTGCCGCCGTAGACGACGAGCTTGTCGGGGTGCTCGGCGACCTCGGGGTCGAGGTTGTTCTGGAGCATCCGCAGGGCGGCTTCCTGCTGCCATCCCAGGGCGGTCAGTTCCGTACCGCGCGGCGCCCGTACGGGGCGGGGTCCTGACATGGCGGTGCCTCCTCGCGACTGTGATTTTTCTATTCACATCTTGAGCGGCTGAATACGACCAGTCAACAGGCGGGGCCGCGCGGACCCACCGGTCCGCCGGAAGCGGCACGCGGCGGGGCATTCTCCACCAACCGCCCGCATGTACCGATGGAAAATGCCAGAACCTCCACCAGGAGAGAGCACGATGCGTAACCTCGGGGTCACAGCCGAACGCCGTGTCGGAGGGGAATCCGCGTGCCCGGAATCGACGAGTGCCTGCTCGACGTCATGAGACTGCCCGGCGCCAGGGGCGCCGCCGTTGTCGACTGGACGAGCGGTCTCGCCCTCGGCACCGTCGGCGAATCGCCCAACGGCGACCACGAGGCCACCGCGGCGGAGACGGCCGAGGTGGCGCGGATGGCGGCGGAACAGCCCGCCTTCGCCCTCGGGGCGCCGGAGCCGGCGGCGGGCGCGGCCGGGAGCGCTCCCCCGGTCGAGGACGTCATCGTCACCACCCGCGCCGGTTACCACGTCCTCCGGTTCGTGGAGACGGACTTCGACAGCAGTGTCTTCCTCCACCTGTGGCTGGACCGCGCCGAGGGCAACCTCGCGCTCGCCCGGATACGCCTCGGCGAGATCGCCGAGCGGCTGGTCCTCGCGTGACCGCCGCCGCCCTCGCGGACGAGACGGCCGCCCCGGTGCTCTCGCCGATGCTCCAGCGCCTCGCCGCCGAGCGGGCCACCGGCGCCCTGATGCGCGACCGGGGCACGCTGTACCTCGCCGACGGCGAGGTCGTGCACGCCGAGTCCCCCGCGACGCCCGGGATCGACGTCCTGCTGACCCGGGGCGGTGCGCTGCGCCGCGAGGGCTGGTGGGACGCGGTGGCCGAGGCGGGGGCCGGGCAGCGGGTCGGCCGGCATCTCGTGGACAGCGGCCGGGTGCCCGGCGGCGCGCTGGAGCTGTGCCACCTGGGCGCCCTGTACGACGCGGCGTTCTTCGCCCTCGCGCCGACCCGGACGCCCGCGCGCTTCCGGTACGGGGTCGCGCACTGGATCGGTCCCGTGCGGCCGGTACCGGTGGACGCGGTGCAGCGCGAGACCCTGCGGCGCCGCGAACTGCTGGACCGGATCTGGCCGGACGCCGCGGTGGACACGGCCCCGCTGACGCGGACGGGCCGGCCGTCCGACGCGCCCGTGCCGACGGGACGGCGCCATGTGCTGGAGCGCGTGGACGGGGTGCGTACGGCCACCGGCATCGCGCAGGAGCTCGGCAGGTCCGCGTTCCACGTCCTGGTCGACCTGCGGCGGCTCGCGGCGGCCGGTCTGGTCGAGCCGGTCCCTCCGGCGGCCCCGGGCACCCCGGACCCGGGCCGGATCGCGTTCCCCGAGGTCACGGCCGACCCCGACGTCGCCCTGCTGCGCCGGCTCCGAGACGCGTTGGAGGCCCTGTGATACGCGCGCTCAGACAGCGTGCCGGAAGGAGACAGCTGATGGTGCCCGAAGCCGAAGCGCAGGACGTCCTCGCCGAGCTCCAGCGGTTACGGGCACGGGTGCCGCTCCTCTCCGGCGCCCTGGCGGCCAGCACCGACGGGCTCGTCCTGGCGCACGACACCCCGGGCGTCGAGGCCGAGGGGGTCGCCGCCCTCACCGCCGCCGCGCTCGGCGTCGCGATCCGGATGACCGAGGCGACCGGGCGCAACGGCTTCCGCGAGCTCCTCGTACGCGGCGAGACGGGCTACATCGCGACCTACGCGGCAGGGTCCCAGGCCGTCCTGACCCTGCTCGCCGAGGACCGGATCAACGTCGGCCGGCTCCATCTGGAGGGCCGCCGGGCCGGCTCCCGCATCGGCGAACTGATCGACCGCGCCCTGGCCCGGGCCCCGCAGCCGGCCCCCGCGCCGCGCGCCCCGCAGCAGCCGGGCGCCCTCCCGCAACGCCCGACCTGAGCCCACTGACGTCTCTCGCACCACCCTCACCACGCAACGGAACCGGCCGCGGTGGCCGGTCAGAGAAAGGGAGCACCACTCATGGCGAACACCGAAGCGTCACTGAAGGAAGCGATGTCGTCCATCGAGGGCACCACCGGTGTCGCCCTCGTCGACTACACGAGCGGCATGGCGCTGGGCACGCTCGGCGGCGGCAAGGACTTCAACCTGGAGGTCGCGGCGGCCGGCAACACCGACGTCGTACGCGCCAAGCTCCGCACCATGGAGCACCTGGGCATCAAGGACGAGATCGAGGACATCCTCATCACCCTGGGCACCCAGTACCACCTGATCCGCCTCCTCAGGACCCGTGGCAACAACGGCCTGTTCCTCTACCTGGTCCTGGACAGCGGCCGGGCGAACCTGGCGATGGCCCGCCACCAGCTGAAGAAGATCGAGGCGGACCTGGAGGTCTGAGGGGCGGCTCCGCCGCCGGGGCGGGGCCGGGGCACCGGTCTCCGCCCCGCGCGCTACTCCACGAACAGCCCCCGCGCCGCCGCCCCCGCGTCGAACTCCTCCAGGCGGGCCTGGGCGTCGGGCAGGGCGTCGCACATGGCCTCCAGGAGGACCCGGCCCAGCAGCATCGGAGCGCAGGCGGTGTCGAAGGCGAGACCGGTGCCGACGGCGGCCGGGATGAGCAGGTCGCTGTGGCGGGCCACGGGCGCGAACGCGGAGTCGGCCACCGACACCACGGTGAGCCCCCGGCCCCGCGCGTACGCCAGGGCGTCCACGACCTCGCGCGGGTGGCGGGGCAGCGCGAAGCAGATCAGTGCCGTCGCCCCGGCCCGCCCGGCGGCGTCGATCCGGTCGTGCAGCATGCTGCCGCCCTCGTCGAGCACTCGCACGTCCGGGTGCACCTTCGCCGCGAAGTACCCGAACCCGCGCGCCTGCGAGGACGCCGCGCGCAGCCCGAGCACCGGCAGCGGACGGGACGCGGCGAGCAGCCGGCCCGCCCGCTCGACGGGGCCCGGGTCGGCGAGGAGTTCGGCCAGGTGGCGCAGGTTCTCGATCTCCCCGAGCACCGCCTGCTGGTACTCGTTGTACGTCTCGGCGCCCTCGCCCGCCTCTGCCCCGGCCGGGGCGACCTCGCGCAGGTGCTTGCGCAGCGCGGGGTAGCCGTCGAAGCCGAGCGCGACGGCGAACCGGGTGACGGACGGCTGGCTCACCCCGGCCAGCTCGGCCAGTTCGACGCTGGAGAGGAACGGGGCGTCTCCGGCCCTGCGCACCATCGAGTGCGCGATGCGCCGCTGCGTGGGCGTGAGCCGGCGTCCCTCGAACAGCTCCTGCAACCGCGCGGCCGGGCTGCTCCCGCTCATCCTGTCCCCTCGGTAGATCCGCCGCGCCGCGGCCCGGCGCCGACGAATCCATTCAGCCAGCAAGGTGTCTGCATGTCCATATGCAACGGGTGGCGGCCGGCCCCCTCGTCGGACCCGGAACCGGGGGGCTAGCCCCACTGTCCCGGCCGCCTCCGCTCCGTACCGTGAGAACCATGGACGCACCCGACACCGAGCTCGACAGGGAGCTCAAGGCGACTTTGCAGGCCCGCAGCGAGCTGGGGGCCGACTACGACTCCGCGCTCGTGGAGTCGTTCCTGGAGAAGGTGGAGCAGCGGCTCGACGCCACGCTCGACCGCAGGGTCCGGCGGCACCTCGCCGAGGAGCGGACCGCCGTGGCGCGGGGCGCGCGGGCCCCGGAGCGGCCGTCGGGCCACTTCGGCGAGCGCTACGGCTTCGGCATCGTCTCCCTGGTCCTGGCCGTCCCGCTGTCCGCGATCGGCGTCGCGAACGCGGGCTTCGGCGGGCTCGTCGTGGCCTGGCTCGGGATCGTCGGCGTCAACGCGTTCCAGGCCGGGCACGGCAGGCGGCTGTTCCGGGGCCGTGAGGAGCGCCGGACGGCCTCCGACTGGGAGGACTGATGCCTCACGCCTGACGGGTCGGCAGCACGACCAGCTGACGCAGGTTGACGTGGCGGGCGCGGCTCGTGGTGTACGCGATGAGGTCGGCGATCTCGTCGGACGAGAGGCCGCCCAGCGCCTCGAACATGCCGTCCAGCTGGTCGCTGAGCCCCGCGTTGTCGACGTGCCCGGCCAGCTCCGATTCGGTGAGGCCCGGCTCGATGTTGGTGACGCGGACGTCGCGCGGGCCGAGTTCGGTGCGCAGCGAGGCCGACAGGTAGGTGAGCGCGGCCTTCGTGGCGCCGTAGACCGCGTAGCTGGGAAACGTGATGTGCGCGCCGATCGAGGAGATGTTGACCAGGTCGGCGGTGCGGCCCTCGGCGGCGACGGCCAGCAGGTCCGCGGTGAAGGCCCGGATGACGCGCAGCGCACCGGACACGTTGGTGTCGAGCATCCGCTGCCACTCGTCCGCGCGCCCCGCGTCCACGGGGTTCGGCAGCATCACCCCGGCCGCGTTGACGACCAGGTCCACCGGGCCGAACGCGGCGTGCACGCGGTCCGCCGCCGCGTCCACGGACGCCTGGTCGGTGACGTCGGCGGCGACGGCGAGGGCCCGGCCGCCGTCCGCGGCGATCTTCGCGGCCAGCTCCTCCAGCCGCTCCGCGCGGCGGGCCAGCAGGGCGACCCGTACGCCGTGCGCGGCGAGCAGCCGGGCGGTCGCCGCGCCCATGCCGCTGGCGGCTCCGGTGATGACGGCGGTGCGGTCGGCGAGGGTCTCGTACGGCATGGGGTGCTCCCTGGTGCGGTGTCCGGGGCCGGCGTTTCCGGCCCGGGCTCCACACTGCGCCGGGGAGCGCCGCCCACCCAGGGATGCGTTGTTCCTGGGTCTGCCGGTACCAGGCTGGGCGGAGACCGTTCTCCTACGATCGGGGCATGGACGGCGAACTCGGTGACTTCCTGCGCTCACGGCGTGCCCGCATCAGCCCGGAGGACGTGGGGCTCACCTCGTACGGCCGCAGGCGGGTCCCCGGGCTGCGGCGCGAGGAGGTGGCGCAGCTCGCCGGGGTGAGCGTGGACTACTACATCCGGCTGGAGCAGGGGCGCGGGCCCAGCGTCTCGGACGCGGTGCTCGACGCGATAGCCCGGGTGCTCCGGCTCGACGAGACGGAGCACGCGTATCTGCGGACGGTGGCGCGCCCCAAGGGCCGCAGGGCGCAGGACCCTTCGGTGCGCCGGGTGCGTCCGGGGCTGCGGCTGCTGCTCGACACGTTCGACCGGGCGCCCGCCTTCGTGCTGGGCCGCCGGATGGACGTGCTGGCGTGGAACGCGCTGGGGGACGCCCTCTCCGGCTTCTCCCGGATGCCTGCCGCCGAGCGGAACATGCCGCGCCAGGCGTTCCTGGCCCCGGGGGCGCGGGAGCTGTACCCGGACTGGCCGGCGGTGGCGGCGGGGACGGTGGCGTATCTGAGGCTGGACGCGGGGCTGCACCCGGACGACAGGGAACTCGCGGCGCTGGTGGGTGAGCTGTCGCTGAAGAGCGAGGACTTCCGCCGGCTGTGGGCGGACCACCAGGTGAAGGCGAAGACGTACGGCGTGAAGCGGATGGCCCACCCCGTGGTCGGCGCGCTGACGCTGCCGTACGAGACGCTGGCGGTGCCCGGTGAGCCGGATCTCTCGCTGGTCGTCTACACCCCGGAGCCGGGTTCGGAGACCGCCGAGCGCATCGCCCTGCTGGCGAGCTGGGCCGCCGACGGAAACGCGCCTCGGCCGCGCGCGTAGAACGGTGGTCGCGGGGGCCGCCGCACCCCCGGTTTCCCAGGGGGCGGGACGACGGCGGTCCCCGCGAGGAACGCGGTCCGGGTCAGGGCCGGGTGCGCGTCCGGGCGACGGTGGAGGTCCGGGAGCCGCTCCGTAGTCCGTTGTCGCCGTTCCGGTGCCGGCGGGTCTCCCCCGCCGACACCCACCACTGTGCCCGGGCCGTGTTAAGCCGGTGCTGCGCCCACGTGACGTGCGCGTACCGTTTCCGCGAAGCGCGCAGCCACCCGGCTACTTCGCGGCGGCCGGAGCGTCCTTCGCCAGGTACGCCAGCAGGTCCTGGCGGCTGACGACGCCCTTGGGCTTGCCCTCCACCAGCACGATCGCCGCGTCCGCCGCGCCGGCGCCGCCGAGCACCGCCATCAGGTCCTCGACCGGCTCGCCGGAGCCGACCTGCGGAAGCGGCGCCGACATGTGCTTCTCCAGCGGGTCGCCGAGCGAGGCGCGCTGGGCGAACAGGGCGTTCAGCAGCTCGCGCTCCACGACCGAGCCGATGACCTCGGCGGCCATCACGTCCGGGTGGCCCGCGCCCGGCTTCACGATCGGCATCTGCGAGACGCCGTACTCGCGCAGCACGTCGATCGCCTCGCCGACCGTCTCCTCCGGGTGCATGTGGACGAGGGTCGGGATCGGCCCCTCCTTGTGGTTGAGGACGTCCGCGACGCGCGCCGACGGCCCGGTGTCCTCCAGGAAGCCGTAGTCCGCCATCCACTCGTCGTTGAAGATCTTCGACAGGTAGCCGCGCCCGCTGTCCGGGAGCAGGACGACGACCACGTCGTCGGGCCCGAGCCGCTTCGCGACCTCCAGGGCGCCCACGACCGCCATGCCGCAGGAGCCGCCGACGAGCAGCCCCTCCTCCTTGGCGAGCCGGCGGGTCATCTGGAAGGAGTCCTTGTCCGACACGGCGACGATCTCGTCGGTGACCTCGCGGTCGTACGCCGACGGCCAGAAGTCCTCGCCGACGCCCTCCACGAGGTACGGCCGGCCGGAGCCGCCGGAGTAGACCGAGCCCTCCGGGTCGGCGCCGACGACCCGGACCCGGCCGCCGCTGGCCTCCTTCAGATAGCGGCCGGTGCCGCTGATCGTGCCGCCCGTCCCGACGCCCGCCACGAAGTGGGTGATCCTCCCCTCCGTCTGCTCCCACAGCTCCGGACCGGTGGTCTCGTAGTGCGAGCGCGGGTTGTTCGGGTTGGAGTACTGGTCGGGCTTCCAGGCGCCCGGCGTCTCACGGACCAGCCGGTCGGAGACGTTGTAGTACGAGTCGGGGTGCTCGGGGTCGACCGCCGTGGGGCAGACGACGACCTCGGCACCGTAGGCGCGCAGTACGTTGATCTTGTCCGTGGACACCTTGTCCGGGCAGACGAAGACGCACTTGTACCCCTTCTGCTGCGCGACGATCGCCAGGCCGACGCCCGTGTTGCCGCTCGTCGGCTCGACGATCGTGCCGCCGGGCTTCAGCTCGCCGCTCTGCTCGGCGGCCTCGATCATGCGCAGGGCGATGCGGTCCTTGACCGACCCGCCGGGGTTGAAGTACTCGACCTTGGCCAGGACCGTCGCCTGGATGCCGGCCGTGACACTGCGCAGCCTCACCAGCGGGGTATTGCCTACGAGACTGATCATCGAATCGTGGTATTGCACCGTGTACTCCGGGATCTCCGAGATGGTCCGGCAAGCGTATGCGCACGGACACGGGATTGGGCGGCGCGATTGAACAACGGTCGGTAGCGGGCAGGTAGCTCTGTGTACGGCTGTACGGCGGTACGTGGGACGAGGAGGTGGACCGGACTGTGTCGACGGCGAGAGTGGCACGGCGGATCGCGGCGGGCGCGGCCTACGGCGGGGGCAGCATCGGGCTGCTGGGCGCCGCGGCGGTAGGCGTCCTGCTGGCGGAGGTCCAGCTGGCGAAGCGGCAGGTGGGCGGCGGTATCGCCCCGGTCCCGCCGAGCGCGGACGGACGGTACGGAGTGGCGTTCACGGGCCCGGCGGAGCCCTTGCGCCTCGGGCTGCTCGGGGATTCCACGGCGGCCGGCCAGGGGGTGCGGCGGGCCGGGCAGACCCCGGGGGCGCTGCTGGCGTCGGGGCTCGCGGCGGTGTCCGAGCGGCCGGTGGACCTGCGTAATGTCGCGTTGCCGGGGGCCCGCTCGGACGATCTGGAGCGGCAGGTCTCGCTGATGCTCGCGGACCCGGCGCGGACGCCGGACGTGTGCGTGATCATGATCGGGGCGAACGACGTGACGCACCGGATGCCCGCCACGCAGTCGGTGCGCTGCCTGACGACGGCGGTGCGCAGGCTGCGGACGGCCGGGGCGGAGGTGGTGGTCGGCACCTGCCCGGATCTGGGCACGATCGAGCCGGTGTACCAGCCGCTGCGCTGGCTGGCCCGGCGGGTGAGCCGGCAGCTGGCGGCGGCGCAGACGATCGGCACGGTGGAGCAGGGCGGGCGCACGGTGTCGCTGGGGGATCTGCTGGGCCCGGAGTTCGAGGCGAATCCGCGGGAGCTGTTCGGCCCGGACAACTACCACCCGTCGGCCGAGGGGTACGCGACCGCGTCGATGGCGGTGCTGCCGACCCTGTGCGCGGTGCTCGGTCTGTGGCCGGAGTCGGACCGGCTGGACGGCGCCCGGCGCGAGGACATGCTGCCGGTGGCCAAGGCGGCCTCCCAGGCGGCCAAGGAGGCCGGTACGGAGGTCACGGGGGCCCGGGCGCCCTGGGCCCTGCTCAAGCACCGCAGGCGGCGGCGCCTGCCCGCCGCCACGGAGCCGCACCCGCATCCGCACCCGGAGCCCGGGGGTTCGACGCGCCTCGGCCACCGGGCGGACCCGGGCGCGGACGGCTCACCGCGGCACGCCTGGGTCCACCGGCCGAGCGGGCGCCCCGGAAAGGGGTCCGTTGACTGAGCGCTCGCTTAGAAAAGAGGCCCGCATCACATGCCGGGTCGGGTGACCCGGGCGCTACGTCCGGGTAATTTCCAGAGCAGTCGTGCCGTACCGCCGGGTCTGCCGCATCCCTCAGGCAGCCTGTCCGCCCTCAGCCCTCATGGAGCCGCGTGATGCCCGAAGCCGTGATCGTCTCTGCCGCCCGTTCGCCCATCGGCCGGGCCTTCAAGGGGTCGCTCAAGGACCTGCGCGCGGACGACCTGACCGCGTCGATCATCCAGACCGCGCTGGCCAAGGTCCCCGAGCTGGACCCGAAGAACATCGACGACCTGATGCTCGGCTGCGGTCTGCCCGGCGGCGAGCAGGGCAACAACCTGGGCCGCATCATCGCCGTGCAGATGGGGATGGACCACCTTCCCGGCTGCACGGTCACCCGCTACTGCTCGTCCTCCCTGCAGACCAGCCGCATGGCCCTGCACGCCATCAAGGCCGGCGAGGGCGACGTCTTCATCTCGGCCGGCGTCGAGATGGTGTCCCGCTTCGCCAAGGGCAACTCGGACAGCCTGCCGGACACGCACAACCCGCTCTTCGCGGAGGCCGAGGCCCGTACCGCGGCCCGCGCCGAGGAGTCCGGTGCGAGCTGGCACGACCCGCGCGAGGACGGCCTGGTCCCGGACGCCTACATCTCGATGGGCCAGACCGCGGAGAACCTGGCCCGGCTCAAGGGCGTGACGCGTCAGGACATGGACGAGTTCGGCGTACGGTCGCAGAACCTCGCCGAGGAGGCCCTGAAGAACGGCTTCTGGGAGCGCGAGATCACCCCGGTGACCACGCCGGACGGCACGGTCGTGGCCAAGGACGACGGCCCGCGCGCGGGCGTCACGCTGGAGGGCGTCCAGGGCCTGAAGCCGGTCTTCCGCCCGGACGGCCTGGTCACGGCGGGCAACTGCTGCCCGCTCAACGACGGCGCCGCCGCGCTCGTGATCATGTCCGACACCAAGGCGCGCGAGCTGGGCCTGACGCCGCTCGCCCGGATCGTCTCCACCGGCGTCTCCGGCCTCTCCCCCGAGATCATGGGCTACGGCCCCGTCGAGGCCAGCAAGCAGGCGCTGAAGAGGGCCGGGCTCACCGTCGGCGACATCGACCTCGCGGAGATCAACGAGGCGTTCGCCGCCCAGGTCATCCCCTCGTACCGCGACCTGGGTCTGCCGCTGGAGAAGGTCAACGTCAACGGTGGCGCCATCGCCGTCGGCCACCCCTTCGGCATGACCGGCGCGCGGATCACCGGCACGCTGATCAACAGCCTGCAGTTCCACGACAAGCAGTTCGGCCTGGAGACCATGTGCGTCGGCGGCGGCCAGGGCATGGCCATGGTCATCGAGCGTCTGAGCTGATCAGCGCGGGTTTCGGGCCCCTGCGGGCCGCCGAGCCCCGACCGTGACCGAATCTCCCCCAGGATGTGATCTATCTCCTGGGGGAGAGTCGTTTGCGCAGGTCACACCTACACCAGTGATTCACACCGGGCCCAAAGTCCTGTCCATTTCGTGACGTAATGCACTGACACACGGTGCCGTCAGGGCACAAGCTGATGTAGGAAGTCGGGGGATCGATTGAAACCGGGAGTATGTCAGTGAGCGCCATGCCTATTGCCCTGTTGCTGACCACCGCCGCTGCCACGGCCGTGGGCGCCGCCGCTCTGCACGCCGCTCACGGGCTGCGCAGGCAGGTCTCGGCGCTCCGGAAGGAGCTGGCCGACGGGCACGCCCGTACAGCCGCTGTACCCGCTCAGACCCGCAACGACACCACCTCCGCCGAAGAAATACGCGCGGCCGTCGCCGAGGCGCTGGCCGAGGAGCGCGAGCGGGAGCTCGCCGAGGCCCGCGCGTTCTGGGCCTCGCAGGAGGCCCGTGACGCCGCCGACGCCCCGTCCCTGCTGGGCGGGCTGGCCGGGCTCGGCGAGGACGCCCCGTTCTTCGTGCCCCGCCAGAGCGATTTCGCCGGTCTCGACGCGATGGACCTCGAAGCGGCCGAAGCCCTGGACGAGCTGACCGAGCTGGCGGAGCTGCCGGAGACGGAGTTCGCCGAGGACTCCCCCGAGCTGGCCGCGGCCCGCCGCCGCCACCCCTCGCACCCCGACTTCGTCCCCGTGCAGACGCCCGTGGTCACCGACCACGAGCGCACGGTGAACCGGCTGGAGGAGCTGGCCGACAGCCGCACGGAGCTGTCCGACGTGCGCCCGGGCCCGCTCGGCACGCTCGACGTGTACGTGTTCGCCGACGGCACGACGCTCTGCATGACCCCCGGCCACCGCGAGACGGCCGAGCGCCTGGCCGAGTCGCTGCGCGCGGGCGAGCACCCGGTGCTGCTGGGCGGCTCCGGCGTCTCGGGGGCGTACGCGCTGACGTTCTCGTGCGGCAAGGAGAACGTGTACATACTCGCCGACCGCGTCATAGCGAGCTTCTGAGCACGCGCCGACGTCGGTCCCCCGGTCCCCCGGGAGGCAGCCCCAGCGCTCCCTCCCCCGTGTGCCGCGCGCCTTACTCGAAAGCCCGCGCGGCCGCTTCCTCGACGCATCGCACGGCCTCGTCCAGCTCCTCGGACGGGGCCGTTTCCAGTGCCACGGCCAGGTCGCGGCCGGCGACGGCGAGCTGGTCGCCGACGGCGAACACCCCGGCGTCCGGCATGATCCTGGGCTCCCGGCCGGGCTCCTCGGCGCGCTGGGCCCGCGCCGACAGCTCACGCGCGAGGGCGAGGCCCCGGGCCGCCGCCCCCCGCTGCAGCCTGCTCTGCGGGGCGGCGCGCAGCCGGTCGGCGAATCGGTCCACGGCGATGATCAGGGGGGTCGTATCGAGCACCCCGCGACCCTATCGCCGTACGCACGGAAGCGGCCCGTGGCCTCCGGAGGGAGACCACGGGCCGCTTCGGGTCCGCAGGGCCGGTCAGTCGTCGCCGCTGAGGATGGAGAGCAGGCGCAGCATCTCCAGGTAGATCCACACCAGGGTCATGGTGAGGCCGAAGGCGGCCAGCCAGGACTCCTCGCGCGGGGCGCCGTACGCGATGCCGTCCTCGACCTGCTTGAAGTCGAGGGCCAGGAAGCAGGCGCCCAGGATGATGCCGATGACACCGAAGAGGATGCCGAGGCCACCGCTGCGGAAGCCGAGGCCGTCACCGCCGCCGAAGGCGGCGAACAGCAGGTTGACGGCCATCAGGAGCAGGAAGCCCATGGCGGCGGCCATCACGAAGCCGTAGAACCGGCGGGTGACGCGAATCCAGCGCATCTTGTACGCGAGCAGCACACCGGCGAAGACACACATGGTGCCCATCACCGCCTGCATCACGACGCCCGGCCCGATGTACGTGCTGACCGCGCTGGAGATGACGCCGAGGAAGACGCCCTCGAAGGCGGCGTACGCGAGGATCAGCGCGGGTACGGGCTTGCGCTTGAACGACTGGACGAGCGACAGCACGAACGCGATGAGCGCGGCGCCGATGGCGATGCCGTACGACTTGCCGAGGTTCGCCTCGTCCACCGGCAGCAGCGCCCAGGCGAGCGCGGCACCGAGCACGACCGTGCCCAGCGTCATCGCGGTGCGGGTGACGACGTCGTCGATCGTCATCGCGCCGGTGCGGGCCGGCGCGGGGGCGCCCGTGGGCGCGTAGGGGTTCGTCGCGTACGGGTTCGGGGCGGTGCCCTGCGCGTACGGGTTGGCACCCGCTGCGGGGGCCCCGGCCTGCGGCGCCGCGTTGAAGCCCGCGTAACCGTTGTCGCGGCTGAAGCCCCGTCGCGAGAAGACCGGGTTGCTGCTCCTCATCTCACTCCTCCATGGCCACCCAGCGTGGCCTTCCCACAAGGGTAATGGGTAGGCAAAGCAATCGTCCTAGTGCCGAAGGAGGATCTTTCCCCGAACGGACCGGCCGTGCGCGGTCACCCTGCGGCGCGTCCGCCCGCTTCCCGGGCCGCGTCCTCCACCCGTTCCCGGTGACGGCGCCACCATGCCTCGTCACCCGGCGCCATGTCCTCGCCGCCCTTCCGCAGCCCGGCCGTCCCGTCGATCAGCTCCCGGACGACGTCGGCGTGCCCGGCGTGGCGCTGGGTCTCGGCGACGAGGTGGACGAGGATGCGGTGGAGCGACAGCCCGGGGCCGTCCCGCCCGTCCTCCCCGGGGAGCACGCCCACGGCGTCCAGCCCGAACGCCTCGACGGTCGCGTCGGAGTGCGCCCACACGCGGCGGTACCGCCCCACGACCTCCTCGCGGGACTCCCCGGCCGTGGCCCACAGGTCGGCGTTCGGCTCGGCGCCCCCGGCGATCCACAGGGCCGGCGCGTCGACGGGTCGGCCGAAGGCGGCCCCGAGGTAGAACGCCTCGGCCCCGGTCACGTGCTTGACGAGCCCGAGCAGGTTGGTACCGGTGGGGGTGAGGGGGCGCCGTATGTCGTATTCCGACAGCCCGTCGAGCTTCCAGAGGAAGGCGTCACGGGCGTCCTGGAGGTAGAGCCGCAGGTCGTGCTTGAACTGATCCGCATCCGTCATGCGTACAACCTGCCGGTAGGAGGGCCCGGGGCCCGACCGGGTTTCTCAGCCCGTGGACGTCCACCGCTCCATCACGGCAACGAGCCGCCCCGCAGATCTGCCGGTACCGGGTCTGTCGGCCGCACCGGGGCGGCTCGTACGGTCAGCGGCTCACCGACCGACACGGGAGGGCCGGATGAAGGCCGTCATGTTCCTGCTGGCCTTCGCCGCACTGCATCTGCTGGGGCTGGCCCTCGCCACGAACCACCGCGGGTTCGCGCGGTACGTCCGGGACACCTGGCTGAACCCGGTCCACTTCACGCCCCGCGAGCTCCGCCGCATCCGCCGCCGCAACGGCATCGAGCACCCCGCGTTCCACCACTACGTGCACGCGCAGGACCGACTCCGGAACCTGCGCATCATGGGCGCGCTGCACGCGGCCCTGGGCCTGGCCGGCGTCGTGGGGGTTGCCGTTTCCGTGGTTCGGGGGTGATCGTTCCGGGTACCTGGGGGGTCGGGATCTGGTACGCGATGGTGCCCGGAACCGGACTCGAACGGACCCGCGCAAGCCTCTGACCAGGCATTTCGCTGTTGACCTGCCCTGTTCTTCCCGTCCGTTCCCGTTCCGTCCCGTCCACACCCGTTCCTCCGCGCACCCGTGCGCCCGTGGGCGCACGGGTGGTTGGCGGCGATTCGACGGAAACGCCCGGCTGCCCAAATCTCGTCGCTCTGCCCCGGCAGGGCAGGCAAGCGGGTCCATCAGCGACCGTTCACATACGTCATCGCGCGCTCGTCCCGCCTGTGGCCCGTCGCAGACTCCGCGAGGGCGGTCTCAGCCGGCCAGATGTGGGGCGGACACGGCGGCACGAAGTTCTCGTACGCCGGTGGCCCGAGGGTGGCGTTGCGCCAACTCGGTCACGATGCTGCGGATGGCGGGCCGGTCCCTCACCTCACCAGGACTCGCACGGTGGGCGTCGAGGAGAGCGCTGGCGGTCTGTGCCGGGCGCCCTTAGGCCCACCAGGCGCGGGCCATGTCGGTCCCCAGTCGCGCCTTCCGCTCCGCCGTGGCGAAGTGCTCGGGCCGCAGGTTCCGCCCGGCCTCCAGCGCCGCGCCCGCGTCCCCCAGGGCCCAGTGGACCCCGACGGTGTAGAGGTCCACGGCCGCTGGGCTGATCGGGAAGAGACGGCCGGCGGGCGCGATGACCGGCAGTCGGCGTGCGGCGTGCCGGGCCTCCTCGGCCATGGCCAGGGCTTCGGTGCGTCGGCCGCCTCGGGCGGCGGTGTAGGCCAGTGTGCACAGCATCTGCGCGTAGGCCGAGGATGCCGCGTCGGTCCGCAGCCCCGTGGACTCCACCCGGGCCGCGGCCGACTCCATGAGGGTCTGGGCTTCCTCGCCCCGGTCCTGGTGGCGGAGCACGATCGCGAGCTCGCGGGAGGCAGCGGCAGCGGCGAGCGGGGACCCGGACACCTCAGCCCAGGTACGCGCGCGGTCGGCGGTGAGGCGGGCCTGCTCGTACGAACCGAGCTTGATCAGCAGGGCGGCGCTCAGGCTGTAGACCGAGGACAGCCGGGCCTGATCCAGCTCGCGGCGCGAGGAGGCAGCGGCGTGCCCGTCGGCCAGAAGGCCCGGCAGCAGCCCGAGGAGCTGCGTGTGGGCGCCTTTGTCGTACAGGTCCCGAGCGGAGGCCACGCGGGCGTCCAGGGCACCCCGGCCCGTGGGCGGCGGGGTGTCCGGTAGGGCGCGATCCATGCCGAGCAGCATGGCGGCCGGGACGGTCGCCGTGGCGGCGAGCAACGAGCGGCGGCGCATCGGGTCCTCCTCGGCGTGCGGACTGGCCGACACTCTAGTGCTGGCCGGTTCGGATCGAGCCGGGGGCGCCAGAGAACTCACCAGGACGTGTTGAGGAATACCGACCGTGGACGCGGCCCGGTGAATGAGCGTCAGGTCGGTGACCTGGGTGCGGCGTTCCATCCGTGAGACCGTCGCCGCCGAGCACCCCAGGTGCTCGCCGAGTTCCGCGAGCGTCCATCCTCGGTGCTCACGGCCTAGCCGCACGAGACCGCCCGGTTGACGCCGAGCGACTAACTCCCTGACCTTCGCGCTGTTCCAGAGCGGGTCACCGGGCACTGGCCCCTCCCCTGCTACACGACCGGGGGCCACCACGGTACGGGCGCGGGACGGCACCCGTCGAGACCGCTTGCAGGATGTGCAAACGGCTTGCGAGGAGAGCTAGTTGCTCACTGTCGGCGCGCCGGGTGCGGTGTTCTCGTTACATCGCCCCGCACCCCCGTGGGGCACCGCCCAAAGGAGGCACCATGGCAACCGCAACCCCCGTCGCCACCAACCCAGTGACCGGCCCGGCCCGCGACCCGCGCCGCATCGTGCCGGCCGACCTTTGGGGCAAGCAGGTCGGCCTGCTCATGCGGGACTACCCCTACGACTCCGTCATGGCAGCCCGCGTCCTCGGCCAGGGGTACGCCTACCTGCTCACCGCCATGCACCACCGGGGCGAGGGTCTGGGGCTCGCCCCGAGCAAGCTCGTAGACGTCGGCGTTCACACGATCATCCTGGACACCGTCGCCTACGCCGAGCTGTGCGCCACGCACAACGGCGGGCACTTCCTGCACCACGTGCCGCTGGTCGAGATGAAGGACGACGGGTCGGTCATGAAGACCGCCCACCTCGTCGCCCGCGCCGGCTGGGAGGTCGACCTCCCCCTGTGGGAGGACTCCAGCACCTGCGGCCCCTGCCACCCGGGCAACGACTCGCACTGACATACGCACCTCACCCTCGGGGGCCCGAACTCACCGGCCGGGCCCCCGAGTCACGCCCGGGTGACATTCATCCGAACCGGCAGAAGCCCGCTCGTGGCACCGCCAAGATGGCCCGGGTGACGACCACAGACCTATGGCACCACTACGGCCGCGTACGCGCCGAACAGGACCACGCCCTCCCCGACTGCTTTCACTGGGCCTGGGGCCAGACCAGCGGGCCGGGCCCGGAGATCCTCGGCGACATCACCGGCAGAACACTCGCGGACCTCGGCTCCGGCGCCGCACGCCACGCCGCTCACCTGGCTGTGCACCACGCCCCGGAGCGCATCGACGCGGTGGACGCCTCGCCCGCGCAGCACAGCATGGCCACTGCCCTCTACGCCACGCTCACCCCACGCCTGCGCCTCGTCCACCAGGACGTCGTCGCCCACCTCCGCGCGAACCCGGGCGCCTACGACGTGCTGTACAGCGTCTTCGGGGCCGTGGACTTCACCGACCCTCACATGCTGTTCCCGGCGGCCGCCGGTGCTCTCCGGCCGGGCGGCAGGCTGGTCTTCTCCACCCTCGCCCACTACCTGACCGGCGCGCCCGCACAGCCGGACTTCACTGCCGCTGACGTACCGGCGAAGACCCCGGACGGTGAGGCCGCGACCATGCGCCGGTGGGTCCTGCAAGAGCACGTCTGGACGAAGGCTCTGGACGAAGCCGGCTTTGCCTCGATCCGAGTCACGGAGGTGCCTGCCGGCGAAGGCCCCCGGCCTGCCGCCACCCTTATCGTCTCGGGCGAGCGTCCTGCTGCCTGATGGCGGAGGAGCTGCCACCCGTCCGAGGCGGGCAGCAGCGCCGTATCGTCTTCCCGGCCCCCTTGTCGCCGAGGGTGAGGAGGGTCGCGTCGTCGTCCGGCCGTACGACTGCGGAGGAGTGGAGGCCGAGGGCCTTGCGGAGTGTGGAGAGCACGGTCCCGGCCGGACCGCAGCGGGTACGGCCGATGCCGTCCCGGATCAGTGCCGGCCGTTCCCGCAGGGATTCGGTGACCGTTCGCATCGGGACCGTGATCGGCTGGTCGGCGATGCTCGTGGTCGACGCGCACACGAGCGCGCGGTCTCCGTGCTCGCCGACCGCGTGCCCGGACACCAGCGAGGGCGGGACCCTGACGATCTGCGCCGGCGTCAGTCGGTAGCGGGCGGAGTCCAGGTTCGACCCGATGCCGAAGACTCGGCTGCAACCGGACACTTCGCCGAAGGGACGGGCCATCAGGTCCACGGGGTTCGTGACGACGAGGGCGATCCCGCCGTACCCGCGCGGCTCCTCGCCGAGCGCCGGGGCGTTCGTCGCCGACCCGCCACGGCGGATGTCCTGGGCGGCCGTGTTCGTGAAGCGGGCCCGTAGAGCGATCACCACGGCGTCGCAGCCGGGCAGGTCGGGGCCGCAGCTCCGGCCCCGACCTGGGACCGCGGCCTGGAGGTGACCGCGAGGTCCTGGAGGTCCGCGACGAGCCCGCGCGCCTGGTGGTCCTGGCGGGACCCGACCAGGAGCCGGCCAGGTGACGCGGCGGCCACGAGCGCGGTGGCGACGCTCTGCCCGACCGCTCCAGCCTCGACGATCCCACCTACCGGGGCGGTCACCGGACACTTCCGGCGGCCGCCTCGATCTCCGCGAACGCCCTGCCAAGGAGCCGGGCGCCGGACATCGCCCCGACAAGGAAGGCGCTCACCCGGTCGACAACGCCGGCGACTGCGGGCCCGGCGCGACGAGCGACGCCTGATGCGTCGCCAGGGGAAGGACCGGCGGAGCCTGAGGCAGGTACTCAGGATGCTCTCGCGTTCCGCTCCCCGGGAGGAGTTGAGGAGTGACAGAGCGGCAGCCAGAGGAAATGGTGATGCGTGAATGCCGCTGAGGCTCTGGTGTCCATTGAGGACGACGCCGGTGTGCGGAGGCCATCAGTAAGGCTCTGAAGTACTGGGGCGAGAGCAGCGCCAGGCTCAGGGAGACTATGTCTTTCGTCAAGGCAACAACCCTGTCGGGTTTGGGGTGGTTCGAGCTTGCTGGGGTTATGCGGCGAGCTCGATGTCTTTCGGTGGCCTGGATTCGTAGAAGGTGCCGTCGCGGAGCATGGCGAACAGGACGCCGATGCGCTGGCGGGCGAGGCGGAGGAGGGCCTGGGTGTGGGCCTTGCCGCGGGCTCGTTGCCTGTCGTAGTGGGTGCGGGAGGCGGGGTCGGCGTTCATGCAGGCGAACGCGGACAGGAACATCGCCCGTTTGAGCTGCCGGTTGCCGCCTCGGGGTGCGTGTTCGCCGTGGATCGAGGTCCCGGACTGTTTGGTGGCGGGGGCCAGGCCGGCGTAGGAGGCGAGGTGGGAGGACTCCTCGAAGTCCCACCCCCACCGCCCCTGCGGGCCATGGACGTCCGCCGAGCTTGCCAGCTCCGTCCCGTCCGGGAGTACACGGCCGGCCCCATGAACGGGAGGCCACTGCTGACCATGTTCGTTGACCGCGTCGCGGAACACCTCGGCGGCCGGCTCGTCGTCGAAGCGCTCTGTCTGCACGGGCGCCTCACGCCCTCCGCCCAGCCGCCACTTCACCCGGTAGCTGGTGACCTCACCAGCCTTGTTCTTTCGGGGGTGCGCGCTCGCCGTGGACGGACAGTAGCGATGTCTTCCCGCAGCGTTCCCGCCAATCGGGGAACACGCACGGGAAACCAGCCATCACCGCAGGTGAGGACACTTGCCGATAGTAGTGCCCGGAACCGGACTCGAACCGGTACGCCCCCGAGGGGCAGCGAGGTTTAAGCTCGCCGTGTCTGCATTCCACCATCCGGGCTTGGCGCGCGGCTCCGCGTTGGCACATGACCCTATCCGGGGGGCCCGGTGCGATCTGCCGAACAGTGGCTCGATGTTGTCTTATTTATCGATCTCTTGAGTCTCCGTCAGCGCACGTCGGAGGCATACCCACATGCCCGGGCAAGATGGCGGCAGTGCGGGGGTGCCTGGCGAATTGACGGAAAGTCGCCGCACCGACACAGTCGATTCGCCAGGGGCGCGCCACTGATCGCCAGGGGCGCGCCACCTGGTGGCTGATTCTAGGTCGCGATCCGGTCGTTCACGCACCGCAGCACCGGGCGGGTCGCCAGCGCGGACGGGTCCTCCAGCACCGCACCTGTGACCCGGATCGTGGTGCTCTCGCCGGGGAGGAGCGTGACGAGCGCGGTGTCGGCCCCGGCGTCCGGGTGGAGGCGGTCGGGGAAGAGGCAGAGGTCCCGGAGAAGGGTCTCCGCCGTCACCTCGACGCGGTACGCGGGGGCCCCGGCGTCCCCGTCCTCCTCCGCCGTCACCGTCGCCCCGTAGCGCGCCGGCGGCAGGGCGAGGCGCGTGTCCTCCTCGAAGAAGTGCAGGGTCCTGGTGTCGTCCAGGCGGGCGGACAGGAGTTCGCGGGCCGGGTCGGCGGGCGTCGCGAGCGGGGCGGGCAGCGGGACGCTCGTCGTGGTGCGGGGTGCCGTGGTGACCGGCAGGGTCTCCTCGGCCAGGACCGTGCCGTCCAGGGCGTGCCGGGTCAGGCGGAGGGCGCCCGCCCAGGGGGCCGCCGTGTCGTTGACCAGGTGGACGGAGCCGTCGCGGACGGCGATCAGCCGGTCCTCGTACACCGACCGCAGCGCGTGCCAGAGCGGCTTGCGGCGGCCGTCACCGTCGACCGCCGACCAGGAGACGACCGGCCAGCAGTCGTTGAGCTGCCAGACGATGGTCCCCATGCAGTACGGCGCGTGGGAGCGGAAGTGGCGGATGCCGAACGCGACGGCGCGGGCCTGGTTGAGCTGGGTGAGCCAGTGCCAGTCGTCGAAGTCCGTGCCGGGCTGCGGCAGGTGGTCCCCCAGGCCGCGCAGCAGCTTGGCGGCACCGTCCGCGGCCTTCTGGTGGTGGGCCAGCAGCGGGGCGTCCGGGGTGAGCGGGCCGCTGATCGCGCGGCGCAGAGTCGCGTGGGCGGGCGGGCCCTGGAAGCCGAACTCCGCGACGAAGCGCGGCACCCGGTCGGCGTACGCCCGGTAGTCGGCGCGGTTCCACACGTCCCAGATGTGGATCGTGCCCCGCTCCGGGTCCTGCGGGTGGGCGTCGGGGCTGCCGGAGTAGGGCGAGCCCGGCCAGTACGGGCGTGTCGGGTCGGTCTCGGCGACGATCCCGGGCAGCAGCCGGTGGTAGTAGCCGTGGCCCCAGGTGCGGTCGCCGAGCTCCTTCTGCCAGCCCCAGTCGGCGTGTCCCTCCAGGTTCTCGTTGTTTCCGCACCACAGGACGAGGGAAGGGTGCGGGGCCAGCCGGGTGACGTTCTCACGTGCCTCGGCCGCCACCTCGTCCCACAGCGGCTGCTCCTCCGGGTACGCGGCGCAGGCGAACGGGAAGTCCTGCCAGACCAGGAGCCCCTTCTCGTCGCACAGCTCGTAGAAGTCGTCGCTCTCGTAGAGCCCGCCGCCCCACACCCGGACCAGGTTGACGTGGGCGGCGACGGCCTGGTCGAGGCGGTCGGAGAGCTGCTGCCGCGTCAGGCGGGACGGGAAGCAGTCCTCGGGAATCCAGTTCACCCCGCGTACGAAGACCGGCTCGTCGTTCACCGAGATCCGGAACGCCTCCTGTTCGAGCGCGACGGCCCGGAACCCCGTGCGGAGGCGGCGGACGTGGTCGCCGACGCGGACCTCCACCTCGTACAGCGGCTGCTCGCCGTGGCTGTGCGGCCACCAGGGCTCGGCCTGCGGGACCGAGAGGCTGACGGCCGCGCGGCGCTCGTCGGCCCCGACGACGAACACGGCTGCCGCGCCGACCACGCCGACCGAACCCGAGACCGGTTCGAGGCCGTCGTGCTCGATCTCCAGCTCGGCGGTCAGGAACGGCACGCCCTCCGGGTCCAGATCGGGCAGCAGCTTCACGGACGCGAGGCGCGGACCGCTCCACGTCTCCAGGGCGACCGGGCGCCAGATGCCGGAGGTGACCAGCGTCGGGCCCCAGTCCCAGCCGAAGTTGCAGGCCATCTTGCGGATGAAGGCGTACGGCTCCGTGTACGCGCCGGGGCGGTCGCCGAGGCGGTCGCGGAGTTCCTCGGCGTAGGCGTAGGGCGCGGTGAAGATGACGTCGAGGGTGTTCTCGCCCTCGTTCAACGACGCGCGTACGGGAAAGCGGTACGACCGGTGCTGGTTCGCCGTCCGGCCGATCTCCGTGCCGTTGAGCAGGATCGTGGCGACCGTGTCGAGGCCGTCGAAGCACAGGTCGGCGTGGTCGTGGCCGTCGGGCGTCCAGTCGAAGGCGGTGCGGTACGCCCAGTCGGTACGGCCGATCCAGCCGAGCCGGGTCTCGTTGTCGTCCAAGTACGGGTCCTCGATGAGCCCGGCGGCCAGCAGGTCGGTGTGGACGCAACCGGGGACGGTGGCGGGGATGCCGTCGGGAATGCCTCCTGTGGGGAGCCCGGAAGGCACGGGTCCGGCCGGGCGGAGCGTCCAGCCGTCGTGCAGGGGCAGGTGGCGAAGGGTCACGCGGGGGTCCTTCCGCAGTCGGGGAGCTGGGCGCAGGCGACGAAGTGGTCCGGTTCGGTCTCGCGCAGGTCGGTGGTGGCCGCCTCCGGCCCCCCGGGCGGGCCGCCGCCCGCCTCGTGGAACGCGCAGGACGTCACCGGCTCCGGCGGGTCCCACGGCTGGTTGAGGCGGGGCACGGCGGCGAGCAGGGTGCGGGTGTACGGGTGGAGGGGATTGCCGAACACCTTCCGGGTGTCACCGCGTTCGACCACCCGGCCCCGGCGCAGCACCACCGTCTTCTCCGCCAGGTAGGTGCCGAGCGCGAGGTCGTGCGTGATGTAGAGGACGCCGAGTCCGCGCTCCTTCAGCCCGGCCAGGAGGTTGAGGACGTCGATGCGGGTGGAGGCGTCGAGCATGCTGGTGATCTCGTCGGCGACCAGGAAGCTCAGGTCGAGCAGGAGGGCGCGGGCGATGAGCAGGCGTTGCAGCTGGCCGCCGCTGAGCTGGTGCGGGTAGCGGCCGAGGACCTGCGCGGGGTCGAGCCGCACATCGCGTACCGCCTTCTCGACGCGGTCGGCCCACTCCGCGTCGCGGACGCCCGGGTGGTAGGCGCGGCGGACCAGGTCGAAGACGCGGTCGGCGCGGAAGACCGGGTTGTAGCAGGAGAAGGGGTCCTGGAAGACGCCCTGGACGCGGCGGTAGAAGTCCTTGCCGGGCCGCACCCGCTGCCCGTCCAGGGTGAGGGTGCCGGAGCTGACGCCGGTGAGGCCGAGGATCATCCGGCCGATGGTGGACTTGCCGCTGCCGCTCTCGCCGATGAGGGAGACGACCTCGCCGGGCGCGGCGGTGAAGGAGACCCGGTCGACGGCGGTGACGGAGCCGCCGCCGAACGCCCCGGCCCGGTAGGTCTTGGTGACGTGGTCGAGGGTCAGCATCAGGCCTTCCAGCATGCGACGGAGTGGCGGGGGGCGATCTCGATCACCGGGGGCTCCTCGGCGCAGCGCTCGTCCGCGACGGGGCAGCGGTCGCGGAAGCGGCAGCCGGCCGGGGGGTTCAGGAGCGAGGGCGGGGCTCCGGCGATGCCCGTGAGGGGCCGGTCGGCGTGCCGGGCCCCGACCTCGGGGAGCGCGCCGAGCAGGAGCTTGGTGTATGGGTGGCGGGGCGCGGTCGTCAGGGTCTTCGTGGGCGCCTTCTCGGCGAGCTTGCCCGCGTACATGACCATGATGGAGTCCGCGATGTGCGAGGTGAGCCCGAGGTCGTGGGTCACGAAGATCATGCTGGTGACCAGGCCCTTGTCGCGCAGCCCGGTGAGTGCGCCGACGACGGCGCGCTGGGTGGAGACGTCGAGCGCGGAGGTGACCTCGTCGGCGATGAGGACGGACGGGTCGAGCAGGGTGGAGATCACCATGACGGTGCGCTGCTTCATCCCGCCGGACAGCTCGATCGGATAGCGGTCCAGGACGTCGTGGTCCAGGCCCACCAGGTCGAGCCTGCGGTGCAGTTCGGCGGTGTCCACGCTCGCGCCGCGCGACGCGAGCAGCTCGCGGATCATGCGGCCGATGCGGCGGGTCGGGTTGAGGGCGCTCATGGAGTACTGCGGGACGAGCGAGATCCGGTGGAACCGGAAGGCGTTCATCGCCCGGTCGTCGGCCACGGGCACGTCGTCGCCGTCCAGCGTGACGGTGCCGCCCGCGTGCCGCATCCGGCCGTCGAGGCGGATCAGCGACTTGCCGAGCGTGCTCTTGCCGCACCCGGACTCGCCGGCGAGGCCCAGGATCTCCCCGTCGGCGAGGTCGAAGGAGACGCCGTCCAGGGCCCGCACCTCACCGCGCAGGGTGCGGTAGTGGACCCGGAGGTCGGTCACGGTCAGGGTCATGCGCTCAGACCTCCCTGCGATCGGTCGCGGTCATGGTCAGGCCTCCCGCAGCTTGGGGTTGAAGACCTCGTCGAGGCCGACGTTGGCGACGTACAGCGCTCCGACGATCGCGGTGATCCCGGCGCCGGGCGGGACGAACCACCACCACATGCCCAGCTGGAGGGCGCTCCACTGCTGGGCGCTCTGGAGCATCAGCCCGAGGGAGACGCCCTCGGTGGGGCCGAGCCCGATGAAGTCGAGCGAGGAGGCGATCAGGACCGAGCCGCCGAACAGCAGGATGAACATCATGAAGAGGTACGAGCTCATGTTGGGCGCGATCTCGCGGAAGATGATCCGCCAGGTGCCGCTCCCGCTGAGCCGGGCGAGGTCCACGAACTCGCGGGTCCGCAGCGAGAAGGTCTGCGCCCGGATGGCCCGCGCCGCCCACGGCCAGGAGGTGAGCCCGATGAACAGGCCCTGCACCGGCACCGAGCGCACCCCGAGGTACGCGTTGATGATCAGCAGCACGGCGAGCGCGGGCAGTACCAGGACGACGTTGGTGAGCATGTTGAGGATCTCGTCCACGGCACCCCCTCGGTAGCCGGCCAGGAAGCCGACGAGCATGGCGATCACGGCGGCGATGGCCCCGCCGACGACGCCGACCAGGAACGTCGCGCGCAGCCCGTGCACGAACTGGGCGTAGACGTCCTGCCCGAAGGTGGTGGTGCCCATCCAGTACGTGGAGTCGGGCGGCGCGGCCTGCGGGCCGACGTATTCGTTGGGGTCGGCGTTGTCGAGGAGCGGGGGGCCGATGATCCCGACGAGCAGGAGCAGCACGACGACGGTGAACCCGATGAGCAGCTTCGGGTTGCGGACGGCGTAGTGCAGCGTCTCGCGGCCGGGCCGGGCGGCGGGCGCGGAGGGCTCGGTGGCAGGTTCGGGCGCGGTGGCCGGTTCGGGCGCGGTGCTCATGACTGGCCTCCTGCCATGCCGGTGCGGGTACGGGGATCGACGACGACGTACACGATGTCGATGAGGAAGTTGGCGATCAGGACCCCGATGACGATGAACAGGAACGCGCCCTGGAGCAGGAAGAAGTCCTGGTTCTGGATCGCGGCGAGAATGAGCGAGCCGAGTCCGGGGTACGCGAAGACGATCTCCGTGACGAGCGCTCCGGCGACCAGGACGCCCAGTTGGAGGGCGAGTCCGGTGATCTGCGGGAGGACGGCGTTGCGGAAGGCGTAGCGGCGGATGAGGCGCTGGGGCGCGCCGAGGGCCGAGAGGTAGTTCGAGTAGTCCGACTCCAGCTCGTAGATGATCATGTTGCGCATGCCGATGGCCCAGCCGCCGAGCGCGACGAGGAACAGCGACAGGAACGGCAGCACCCAGTGCTGGAACAGGTCCGCCGCGAAGTCGTAGGACCAGGTGGGCTGGATGTCGAGGCTGTATCCGCCGGAGAGCGGGAACCAGCCGGCCTTGGAGCCGAGCGCCCAGGCGAGGATGACGGCGATCCACATGTAGGGCATGGCGGTGAGCAGGTAGCCGGCCGGGAGCACGGTGTTGTCGAGCACCTTGCGGCGGGCGGCGAGCGCCCCGGCCCAGTTCCCGACGAACCAGCTGAGCAGGACGGCCGGGATCATCAGCCCGAGGGTGTACGGGAGTGCGTCGAGCAGGACGTCGGCGACGGGTTTGGGGAACACCCAGATGGACAGGCCGAAGTCGCCCTGGAGGAGGGCGCTCCAGAAGTGCAGGTACTGCTGCCAGACGGGTTCGTCGAAGCCGAAGAGGTCGTTGTAATAGGCGCGCATGGCCTCGACGGCCTCGGGCTGCGAGACCCGGGCGCGGGCCACCATGGCGGCGACCGGATCGCCCGGCATGAAGCGCGGGATCATCCAGTTGACGGTGACGGCGACGACGAAGGTCAGCGCGTAGATGAGTAGTTTGCGGGCGAAGTAGCGGCGCAAGAGGGCTCCCCGGGGAGAGCCCCGCCGTGCGGGCTGCGGTCAGGTCGGCGCGCACGGCGGGGCGGTCGTGGAATGGGAGCGGCCGGCCGGGGGAAGGGCGCCCCCGAGGACCGGCCGCTCTCAGAACTGCCGTGTCACTTGGCGGGCTTCAGCTGGGTGAGCGTTTCAAAGCCGCCCATCTCCAGCCAGTTGCGCCACATCGCGGGGGCGGACTTGGGCGCGCCGGGCGCGTCCGAGGGCCAGTTGGTCCAGGTGCCGGTGGTGGACTGGGCCCACAGGCCGTTGTACCAGAGGGGGATGACGGGCATCTCCTTCAGCTGGATGGCCTGGATCTGGGAGATGACCTTCTTCATGCCCTCGGTGTCGTCGGTCTTCACCGCGCCGAGCTCCTGGACGAGCTTCCAGGCTTCCTCGTTCTCGTAGCGGCCGAAGTTGACGGTGTTCTGCTGCTTCTGGACGGGCAGCTGGAACATGTACTCGTAGTACGTCCACGGGGTGCTGGAGAGCTGGCGCTCGTTGTTGACGACGAGGTCGAAGTCGCCCTTGCCGCGCTGCTCGTTGAGGGCGTTGGCGTCGGGGAACTCGGTGGTGATCTTGATCCCGGCGGCCTTGGCGGACGAGGCGATGACCTTGGCCGCCTCCATCCAGTCGGTCCAGCCGGTGGGCACGGCCAGCTTCAGGCTGATCTTCGAGCCGTCCTTGTTCTCCACCAGGCCGTCGCCGTCGGTGTCCTTGTAACCGGCGTCCGCGAGGATCTGCTTGGCCTCGGCGGTGTCGAAGGTGAAGCCCTCGCTCGCGACGAGGCCCTTGTCGATGTACGTGTCCCACTGCGGGAGCAGCCCGGTCGGGTCGGCGCCCTTGACCAGGCCCCCGTACACGCCCTTGACGATCTTCCCGGTGTCCACGGAGGCGGCGAGCGCCCTGCGGAAGGCGGCGTCGTCCATCGGCTTCTTCGTGGTGTTGGGCACCAGCCAGGCGGTGTTGGCGGAGAGCATGTAGGGCGGTTCGTCGTAGTACGAGACGACCTTCTTGCTCTTGACCAGGGAGGCGGCGCCGGGCAGGAAGTTGTTGCTCAGGTCCAGCTGGTTCTGGCCGAGCTGGCCGATGACGACCTCGTTGCTGGGGTTGGAGACGTCCACGATGTAGCGGGGCGCGGGCTTCATGGAGAGCGCCTTCACGCCCCACCAGTCGTCGCGCCGCTGCCAGACGACCCGGTCCTGGGTGTGGCTCTTCAGCGTGTACGCGCCGGTGCCGACGGGCTTGTCGTTGACGCCGTCCAGGACCTCCTTCTCGGAGCGTTCGCCCCAGATGTGTTCGGGGACGATGGGCTGCCCGTAGAGCGTGAAGTCCCACTCCTGGTAGCGGGCCTCCTTGAAGGTGAAGCGGACGGTGGTGGCGTCCACCGCCTCGGCGCCGGAGAGCCAGCTCCACAGGCTGTGGAAGGCGGACGCCTCGATCTTCCCGATTTCGTAGGAGTAGGCGACGTCCTTCGCGGTGAGGGGCTTGCCGTCGGACCACTTGATGCCGGGGCGCAGCTTCACCTCGTAGGTCTTGTCCCCGGTCCAGCTGCCCGACTCGGCGAGCCAGGGCGTCAGCTTGCCCGCGTTGGGGTCGAAGTGGAACAGGGTCTCGTAGACCAGGCCCTTGGTGCCGGTGGCGTGGTCCCAGTTGTGCAGCGGGTTGTAGTTGGCCGGCGGCCCCCACTGGGTGCCCGTGGTGTAGAGCGTCTCGTTACGGGGGAGGGCGCCGCCTCCCCCGCCGCCGGAGCCGCCCGAGCCACCCGATGAGCCGCCCCCCGTGCACGCGGTGGCGGCGAGTGCGATCACGGCGAGCGTGGCCGCGATCCGTCCCCGGAATCCCGTGCCCATCGTCCCTCCTTCTCCCCGCCGTCCCTGCCGAGCGGAGTTACTGAACCGGGTAAGTGCCGTGAAGTTAAGGCCGCCTCATGCCCCTGTCAAGAGTGCGGGAGCGCTCCCATTTCGTGTAAGGCACAGACGGGCCGAGCGGCCGCAGTCGCTGCCGGAAGCCGTGGGCACCCGCCCCGGCGGCTAGGATGTGCACGCTGCACGAACCGGTTAAGCGAGGTCACATGCCCAAGCACCGCCCCACGATCGCCGACATCGCGGCCCGCGCCGGGGTGTCCAAGGTCGCCGTGTCCTACGCGCTGAACGACCGGCCGGGGGTCTCCCCCGCGACCCGGTCCGCCATCAAGGCCATCGCGCAGGAGATCGGCTGGCGCCCCAACAGCGCGGCCCGCGCCCTCACCCGGGCCAGGGCCGACGCGGTGGGCCTCGCGCTGTGCCGGCCCGCCCGGCTGCTCGGCGCCGAGCCCTTCTTCATGGAGCTGATCAGCGGCATCGAGTCCGAGCTGTCGCCGCGCGGCTGCGCCCTGCTCCTCCAGGTCGTCACGGACCCGGCCCAGGAGCTGGAGGTCTACCGCCGGTGGTGGGGCGAGGGCCGGGTGGACGGCGTCTTCCTCACCGATCTGCGCGGCGCCGACCCCCGCATCGAGGGGGTCGCCGGACTCGGCCTGCCCGCCGTGGCGATCGGCCATCCCTCGGCGGCCGGTCCGCTGCCCGCCGTCTGGTCCGACGACGCGGCGGCGGTCCGCGACACCTTCGCGTATCTCGCCGCCCTCGGCCACCGCTCGGTCGCCCGGGTCGCCGGGATGCCGGAGCTGAACCACACCGCCCTGCGCGACCGGGCCCAGCACGAGGTCTGCGCCGAACTGGGCCTCGGTGAGCCCGTCGTCGTGCACACGGGCTACTCCGGCGACGACGGGGCGCACGCCACCCGCCGCCTGGTCAGCGCGCCCGGGCGGCCCACCGCGATCGTGTACGACAACGACATCATGGCCGTCGCCGGGCTGTCGGTCGCCCAGGAGATGGGGCTCGACGTGCCGGGCGACCTCTCGCTCGTCGCCTGGGACGACTCCCAGCTCTCCCGGGTCGTCCGGCCCCCGCTGACGGCGCTGAGCCGCGACATCCCGGCGTACGGGGGCCTCGCGGCCCGGACCCTGCTGTCCCTGGTCGCGGACGGTGGCGCGGAGGGGTCCGAGGACAGGACGGCCCGCCTGGTGCCGCGCGGGTCGACGGGGGCGCCGAGGAAGACCCCGTAGACCGCACGGGGCCGGATGTCATACCCGAGGAGGACGCCGGCGGGCGGATCATGCGACTCAAGAGGGCCCCGGGAACGGGCACCGGGAGTGACGACCGGTGGCCGTCCGGCGGGGACGATGGAGCGGTACCCCCGACCCGGGGCCGACGCCGACGCGGCGGGCCGCCGGGCGGGCCCCCTCCCGTACGCACCCCACCCTGGAGTCTGCTGTGACCACCATGTCCACCGCTCACCGCGCCACCGCGGTGGCCGCCCGCGCCACGGAACTGTCCAAGGTCTACGGCGAGGGCGAGACCCGCGTGACCGCTCTCGACCGGGTCACCGTGGACTTCCCGCAGGGCGAGTTCACCGCGATCATGGGCCCGTCCGGCTCCGGCAAGTCCACGCTGATGCACTGCGTCGCCGGGCTCGACAGCTTCAGCAGCGGTTCGGTGCGCATCGGCGAGACGGAGCTGGGCGCGCTCAAGGACAAGCAGCTCACCCAGCTCCGCCGGGACAAGATCGGCTTCATCTTCCAGGCGTTCAACCTGCTGCCGACGCTCACCGCCCTGGAGAACATCACGCTCCCCATGGACATCGCCGGCCGCAAGCCGAACCAGGAGTGGCTGCACCGGGTCATCGACATGGTGGGCCTCGCCGACCGGCTGAAGCACCGCCCCACCGAGCTCTCCGGCGGCCAGCAGCAGCGCGTGGCGGTGGCCCGCGCCCTGGCCTCGCAGCCCGAGATCATCTTCGGGGACGAGCCGACCGGCAACCTCGACTCCCGCTCCGGCGCCGAGGTCCTGGGCTTCCTCCGCAACTCCGTGCGCGAACTCGGCCAGACCGTCGTGATGGTGACCCACGACCCGGTCGCCGCCTCCTACGCGGACCGGGTCATCTTCCTGGCGGACGGCGCGATCGTCGACCAGATGATCCACCCCACCGCCGACGGGGTGCTGGACCGGATGAAGGCGTTCGACGCCAAGGGCCGCACCAGCTGAGCCGGCCCGCACCGGCGCTTCGTACCTCTTCCTCCGGCCCTCCGTTCCCGGGGCCGGCAGACACCCAGGACTGACAGACATGTTCCGTACCGCCCTGCGCAACGTGCTCGCGCACAAGGCCAGACTGCTGATGACGATCCTCGCCGTGATGCTCGGTGTAGCCTTCGTCTCCGGCACCCTGGTCTTCACCGACACCCTCGGCAACGCCTTCCGCAACCAGTCGGCCAAGAGCTACGACGACATCGCCGTCGCCGTGACCACCTACGCCGACCAGCGCGACAAGGAGACCGAGGCCGTCGACGAGGCCACCCTGAAGAAGATCCGGGCCCTGGACGGCGTCGCGTCCGCCACCGGCCGGGTCGACGGCTTCGCCGGGGTCGCCGACCCCGACGGCAAGCTCATCGGCAACGGCTGGTCCAACACCGGCTCCAACTTCGCCCCCGGCGAGGACGGCCGGGACCCCGCGTACGACTTCACCTCGGGCAAGGGCCCCGTGGAGCCCGGCGGTGTCGCGCTCGACAAGGACACCGCGCGGAAGGGCGAGTACGAGGTCGGCGACACCGTACGCGTCGCCACGAACGGGCCGGTGAAGGAATACACCCTGACCGGGATCTTCACCACCGAGGACGGCGCGGTCAACGCCGGCGGCAGCCTGGTCCTCTTCGACACGCCCGTCGCCCAGAAGCTGTTCCTGCGCCCCGGCGAGTTCAAGGACGTCTCCGTCGCCGCCGCGCCCGGCGCCTCCGACGAGAAGCTGCTGGCGGCCGTGAAGCCGCTGCTGCCGAAGGACGCCGAGGCGGAGACCGGCAAGGTCCGCGCGGACAAGCAGGCCGAGGACATCGAGTCGGAGCTCAGCGACCTCAACAAGCTGCTGCTCGCCTTCGCCGGTGTCGCCCTCTTCGTCGGCGTCTTCCTGATCGCCAACACCTTCACCATGCTGGTCGCCCAGCGCACCAAGGAGCTGGCCCTGATGCGCGCCGTCGGCGCGTCCCGCCGCCAGGTCAAGCGCTCGGTGCTCCTGGAGGCGGCCGTGGTCGGCCTCATCGCCTCCGTCGTCGGCTTCGCGGTGGGCCTCGGCCTCGCGACCGGGCTGCGCTCCGCGATGAGCCTGCTCGGCGGCAAGATCCCGGCCGGACCGCTGGTGATCTCCCCGGTCACGGTGATCGCCGCGTTCGCCGTGGGCGTCCTGATCACCGTCCTCGCCGCCTGGCTGCCGGCCCGCCGGGCCGCGAAGATCCCGCCGGTCGCCGCGATGAACAGCGCGCACGCGGTGGCCACGGTCAAGTCCCTCGTCGTGCGCAACACCATCGGCGGCGTCATCACGCTGCTCGGCACGGCGGCGATCGTCGGCGGCGCGGCCAAGGCCGGGTCGGACGGCCAGCTGCTCATCGCGGGCGGCACGTTCGTCGCGCTGATCGGCGTCATCGTCCTCATCCCGCTGCTGTCCCGCCCGGTGATCGCCCTGGTGCGCCCGCTGCTGCGGCGGCTGTTCGGGGTCTCCGGCAAGCTGGCCGCGCAGAACGCCGTCCGCAACCCCCGGCGCACCGGCGCCACCGCATCCGCGCTGGCCATCGGCCTCACCCTCGTCACCGGGATCTCGGTGCTCGGCGTCACCCTCGGCCAGGCGGTCGACAAGGTGACCACGGACAACGTCAAGGCCGACTACGTGGTCTCGATGGCCAGCGGTGGCCCGCTCGACGAGGCGGCGCTGACCGCCCTGGAGAAGGCCGACGGCGTCACCGCCGCCTCGCCCCAGCAGGCCGTCTGGCTGACGATCGGCGGGCAGGGCGTCTCGGCGTCCGGCGTCACCCCGGGCGACGTGCAGCAGGTGCTCACCATCGACACCGTGGCCGGCTCACTGGACACCCTGGAGAAGGGGCAGATCGCGGTCGCGGAGAAGACCGCGAAGTCGCACGGTTGGAAGCCCGGGGACACCGTCTCGGTCACGTACGACGACAAGCAGAAGGAGACGCTGAAGGTCGGCGCGCTCTACGAGGACAACGAGTTCCTCTCGCCGGTCCTGGTCCCCCGCGCCACCGTCGCCCCGCACGAGGGCAAGGGCGACATCCAGGAGGTCTGGGTCAAGACGGACGGCGGCGCGAGCGCGGCCAACGAGCAGGCGCTGGTGGACGCGCTGGGCGACAACCCGGGCATGAGCATCATGGACCGTCAGGACATCCGGGACATGTTCGGCGGCGGCGTCAACCTCGCGATGAACATCATGTACGGCCTGCTCGGCATGGCCCTGATCATCGCGGTGCTCGGGGTCGTCAACACCCTGGCCATGTCGGTGTTCGAGCGCCAGCAGGAGATCGGGATGCTGCGGGCGATCGGCCTGGACCGGCGCCGGGTCAAGCGGATGATCCGGCTCGAAGCGGTCGTGATCTCGCTGTTCGGCGCGCTCGTCGGCATCGGGCTCGGGCTGTTCCTCGGCTGGGCGATCGGGCAGACCGTCGCCGCGGAGATCCCGCAGTACGTGCTGGTGATCCCCTGGGGTCGGATCGCGGTCTTCCTGCTCCTGGCCGGTGCCGTGGGCGTGCTCGCCGCCCTGTGGCCCGCCCGCAGCGCCGCCAGGCTCAACATGCTGACGGCCATCAAGACCGAGTGACCGCAGCGGTACGGGGAAGGGGCCGGTGTCCGCGGACACCGGCCCCTTCCGTGCGTGCTCCCGTGCTCCGCGCCGCTCAGGCGGTCGCGTCGGCCTTCCAGGCGCGGGCGCGCAGCGGCATGCGCGAGGCGCCGTCCGGCTCCGGGCGCACCGCGAGGATCTGGTTGACCCCGATCTTGTTGCGCTCGAAGGAGAGGGCGGACGCGGCCATGTAGAGCCGCCAGACCCGGGCCCGGCCGGGCGAGACCATCTTCACGGCGCTCTCCCAGCCCCGCTCCAGGTTGGCGACCCACTGGCGCAGGGTCAGCGCGTAGTGCTCGCGCAGCGCCTCGACGTCACGGGCCTCGAAGCCGGCTTCCTCCAGGATGGCGAGGGTCCGGCCGACCGGGGCCAGTTCCCCGTCCGGGAAGACGTACGCGTCGATGAACGCGTCGATCTCGTACGCCGACTCGTCCTTCTCCGGGCGGCGCCCGATCTGGTGGTTGAGGAGGCGTCCGCCGGGCTTGAGGAGGGCGAAGAGGTCGTCGGCGTACTCCCGGTAGCGGACGGAGCCGACGTGCTCCGCCATGCCGATGGACGAGATGGCGTCGTAGGGTCCGTCCCGGACGTCCCGGTAGTCCTGGACCCGGATCTCCACCCGGTCGGTCAGGCCCTCGTCGGCGATGCGCTTGCGGGCGTAGGCGGCCTGTTCGGTGGAGAGGGTGACGCCGGTGACGCGGGCGCCGTACTCGCGGGCGGCGTGGATGGCCATGGAGCCCCAGCCGCAGCCGACGTCCAGCAGGCGGTCGCCCTCCTTGAGGGCCAGTTTGCGGCAGACGAGGTCGAGCTTGTCGCGCTGGGCGCCCTCCAGGGTTCCGGCGTCCTCCCAGTAGGCGCAGGAGTAGACCATGGACGGACCCAGAACCAGTTCGTAGAAGTCGTTGCCCACGTCGTAGTGGTGGCTGATGGCCTCCTTGTCGCGGCGTCTGGTGTGCAGGGTGCCGCTGCGACGGCGCACCTCCTCGGGCGGCGGCGCGGGCGGCAGCCAGGGCCCGGACAGCTTCAGCAGGTCGGCGGCGGCGGCGCGCACCTTCGGGTCGCGCAGCGCCTGGAGACCACCCGGCGCGTCGGGGCCGCGTTCCCAGATGAGCCCGGCCATCAGGTCCAGGGCCTCGTAGAGGTCGCCCTCGATGTCGAGCTCGCCGGCCACCCAGGCACGGGCCAGGCCCAGTTCGCCCGGCTTCCACAGCAGCCGGCGCAGGGCCCGGCGGTTCCTGATGACGAGGACCGGGGCCCCGGGCGGTCCGGATTCGCTGCCGTCCCAGGCCCGGACGCGGACCGGCAGGGGTTGGCCCAGCAACTGCTGGGCGAGAGCGGTCAGCCGCAATGCGGCGTCAGCCATGGCGCACACCTCCGTGACGGTGTTTCCCGACGTGCCCAGACATGCCCACACATGTCCCGGACCACGCCCCCGGCACCCGGGGCGCCTCGGCGTGGTACATCCCCCATAACAGTCTGCGACGGCTCCGCCATCCCGCTACCGGGCAAGGGAACGGCAAAAAGGGTGCACGCCGCACCCATCCGCCGGGGGTGCGGCCCGTGCCCGTACGCCGCCCGCTCGCACCCGGATACGCCGAAGGGGCCGCCCGCACCACGGATGGCGGACGGCCCCTTCGGGCGTCGTACTGCGGCCGTTGCGGCCTCGCGGAGCTAGGAGGCCTTGGCCTTCTCGCCCACGGGCTTGGCGGCGGCCGGCGCGGGGGCCGGCTTGGCGGCCTCGTAGAACTCCTCGCGCGGCGTCTCCATGGCGCCGAGGGAGACGACCTCGCGCTTGAGGAACATCGCGAGGGTCCAGTCGGCGAAGATCCGGATCTTGCGGTTCCAGGTGGGCATCGCCAGACCGTGGTAGCCACGGTGCATGTACCAGGCGAGGCGGCCCTTGAGCTTGATCTTCATCTTGCCCATGACGATCATCGCCACGCCCTTGTGCAGGCCGAGGCCGGCGACCGCGCCCTTGTTGGCGTGGCTGTAGTCGCCCTGCGGGAAGCCGCGCATCCCGGAGATGACGTTGTCGCCGAGGACCTTGGCCTGACGCAGCGCGTGCTGGGCGTTCGGCGGGCACCAGGCGTTGGGGTTGCCCGCCTTGCGGCCGACCATGTCCGGGACCTGGGCGTTGTCGCCCGCGGCCCAGATGTAGTCGGTGCCCTGCACCTGGAGCTTCTCGGTGGTGTCCACGTGGCCGCGGGGGCCGAGCGGCAGGCCGAAGCGGGCCAGCGCCGGGTTCGGCTTCACACCGGCGGTCCACACGATGGTGTTGGAGTCGACCTCGAGGCCGTTCTTCAGCACCACGTGGCCGTCGACGCAGGAGTCCATGGAGGTCGAGAGGAAGACCTCGACACCACGGGACTCCAGGTGCTCGCGGCCCCAGGTCCCGAGCTTCGGACCGACCTCGGGAAGGATCTTGTCGGCGGCGTCGACGAGGATGAAGCGCATGTCCTCGCGCTTCACGTTCGTGTAGTACTTCGCCGCGTCGCGGGCCATGTCCTCGACCTCGCCGATGGTCTCCGCACCGGCGAACCCGCCGCCCACGAAGACGAAGGTGAGGGCCCGGCGGCGGACGTCCTCGTCGGTCGTGGAGTCGGCCTTGTCCAGCTGCTCCAGGACGTGGTTGCGCAGGCCGATGGCCTCCTCGATGCCCTTCATGCCGATGCCCTGCTCGGCGAGGCCGGGGATCGGGAAGGTGCGGGAGACCGCGCCGAGCGCGATGACCAGGTAGTCGAAGGGCAGCTCGTAGGCCTCGCCGACGAGCGGCGCGACCGTGGCGACCTTGCGGTCCTGGTCGATGGTCGTGACCCGCCCGGTGAGCACCTCGGCCTTGGGCAGGACGCGTCGCAGCGGGACGACGACATGCCGGGGCGAGATGCTGCCGGCGGCAGCTTCGGGGAGGAAGGGCTGATAGGTCATGTACGACCGGGGGTCGACGACCGTGACGGTCGCCTCGCCGTAGCGCATCTTCTTGAGGATGCGCCGAGCTGCGTACAGACCTACGTACCCACCGCCTACTACGAGGATCCTGGGACGCTCCGTGGTGCTCATGCCATCGAGTATCCACCCCACTCGGGGGGCATGCTCGTGAGCCCCTTCACAAGGTTGTGGCCACCCTCTGCTATAGTTCGCCGCTCACGTGACCCAGGTCATGACCCGCACCGGGAACCCCGTTACCGTGGTGAACGTTGTTCACCGCCTGCGAGCTGGCCCTTGGCCCTCGGCCCCGGACGGAGGGCCTTCCCGGCCCGCTCGGCCGCGCCCCTCCCGGAACCCTTCGGTCCGGCCCTCGAGTGACCCCGCTCACCCCCGGCGCGACCCATCCGGGGCAGAAGACCGGCCCGGGGTGGGCAATTCCTTGTGAAGAAGTTCACGAAGTTGGTGGCGAGGCGGCCCGGAAGGCGCCCCACCAGGCACGTCCCGCCCACTCAACAGTGCGGGCGGGACGACGCATGAGCGCCCGGCTCAGGCCAGCGAGAAGGCGATTCCATCCAGAATGTCGTGTTCGCTCACCACGACCTCGCGCGCCCCGGTCCGCTCCATCACGGCCTGGAGGATCAGCGCACCGGACGGGATCACGTCGACCCGGCCCGGGTGCATGGCACCGAACGCCGCCCGCTCCGCATGGGTCGAGGCCAGCAGGTGGGCGGTGATCTCCCGGACCTGCTCCAGGGAGACGCGGGAGTGGTGGATCGCCTCGGAGTCGTACTCCTTGAGCCCCAGGGCTATCGCGGCCACCGTGGTGACCGTCCCCGCCAGGCCCACCAGCGTGGCCGCCGAGGCGAGCGGGACGGTCTCCTCCGCCAGGTCCAGGGCGGCGGCCACGTCGGCGCGGACCGCCTCGATCCGCTCGGGCGGCGGGGGATCGGCCACGACGCCGTCCCGCACGAGGTGGCGCTCGGTCATCCGGACGCAGCCGATGTCCACGGACCGGGCGGCCCGTACCCGGTCGTCGCCCACGACGAGCTCGGTGGAGCCGCCGCCGATGTCCACGACCAGGTACGGCTTCGCGAGGTCGTCGCGCCCGGTCAGCTCCTTGGTGGCCCCGGCGAACGAGAACGCGGCCTCCTGGTCCCCGCTGATCACCTCCGGCTCGACGCCCAGGATGTCCAGCACCCCGCGCACGAAGTCGTCCCGGTTCTCGGCGTCCCGGGAGGCGGAGGTGGCGACGAAGCGCACCCGCTCGGCACCGTGCTCCTCGATCACCGCCGCGTACCGCCGGCAGACGGCGAACGTGCGCTCCAGCGCCTCGGGGGCGAGCCGGCCGGTCCGGTCGACGCCCTGCCCCAGCCGGACGACCTCCATGCACCGGGCGTACTCGACGAGTTCCCCGGTGACCGGGTCGGCGTCCGCGACCAGCAGGCGGATCGAGTTGGTGCCGCAGTCGATGGCGGCCACGCGTGTCATGTCTGCCGCCCCCTCAGCCCTCGTCCGTGCCCTGCTCGCCGCACGGCGACACGCACGGACCCTTGCGCCACCACTCCGGAAGCATCGCGATCGCCTCGTCGCCCAGCGGGTTGACACCGGGACCGGCCGCCAGCGAGTGTCCGACGAGCACGTGCAGGCACTTCACCCGGTCCGGCATGCCGCCGGCGCTCGGGAAGCCCTCCAGCACCTCGATGGCGTCGCGCCGCGCGATGTAGTCCTCGTGCGCCGCCCGGTAGGCCGCCGCCAGCTCGGGATCGGTGCCCAGGCGCTCGGTCATCTCCTTCATGACCCCGTTCGCCTCCAGCGTGCCGATTGCGGACGCGGCGCGCGGGCACGTCAGGTAGTACGTCGTCGGGAACGGCGTGCCGTCCTCCAGCCGGGGCTGCGTCTCGACCACGTCCGGGTTGCCGCACGGACAGCGGTGCGCGATGGCGCGCAGCCCGCGCGGCGGGCGGCCCAGCTGCTGCCGGAACGCGGCGATGTCCGCCTCGGTGGGGACGGTGGGCTCGGTCTGGGGAGGGGGCGTTTCCATGCCTGCCTAGGGTGCTGATCGGACTGCTCGAACCGCGGGTTCTGCAGAGGTACGGGGGTGGGTACGGCCGTCAGCCGCGGTCGGCGCTGTCCACGCCGTCCCACAGGTTGGAGTGCCAGGGCCGGTCCGTCTCGGCCGGCTTCCCGTCGCGCTCCTTGGCCGCGTCGGGGTCGACCACGGTGTAGCCGGTCTCCCCGGGAAGAACGTAGTGCAGGTGCTCGCGGGCCAGCCGCTTGATGTACGCGTCGTCCTGGAGCCGGGCCTTCTGGTCCCGCAGCTCCTCGGTGCGCGCCTCGGCCTCCCTCGCCTGCCTGCGCTGGTCGGCGATCTCGTCGCGCTGCGACACGTACTGCCGCATCGGGTACGCGAGGGCGACGACCAGGGAGCAGACGACCAGGGCCAGGAAGGCGGCCCGGCCGGTGAGCCGGGAGCGGCGGGCCTGGCGCCGGTTCTGGGACCGGTAGACGCGGGCCGCGGTCTGCTCACCGAGCAGCCGCAGCCGGGTCGCGGTGGAGAACCGGTCCCGGTCCTTCACGGCCATGTTCCCGCCTCCCCATTACGACGTCCGTCCCCGCACACGGTACGTGACCGGACGCGGGGACGGACGGAGGCGGGGACACCCGCGGGGGGCGTCAGCCCTTGCCGTGTTCGTCAGTTCGCAGAGCGAAACCGCGGGAACGCCGAGCGGCCCGCGTACACCGCGGCGTCGTCGAGGATCTCCTCGATGCGCAGCAGCTGGTTGTACTTGGCGACGCGGTCCGAGCGGGCCGGGGCGCCGGTCTTGATCTGACCGCAGTTCACGGCGACGGCGAGGTCGGCGATGGTGACGTCCTCGGTCTCGCCGGAACGGTGCGACATCATGCACTTGAAGCCGTTGCGCTGGGCCAGCTCGACGGCGTCCAGGGTCTCGGTCAGCGAACCGATCTGGTTGACCTTGACGAGCAGGGCGTTGGCGGAGCCCTCCTCGATGCCGCGGGCCAGGCGCTCCGGGTTGGTGACGAAGAGGTCGTCGCCGACGATCTGGACCTTGGCGCCCAGCTTGTCGGTGATGACCTTCCAGCCGGCCCAGTCGTCCTCGTACAGCGGGTCCTCGATGGAGACCAGCGGGTACGCGGAGACCAGCTCCTCGTAGTACTCGGTCATCTCGGCGGCCGAGCGGGACTTGCCCTCGAACTCGTACGAGCCGTCCTTGTAGAACTCCGAGGCGGCGACGTCGAGCGCGAGCGCGATGTCCTTGCCCGGGGCGTAACCGGCCTCCTTGATGGCCTCGATGATGAGGTCGAGGGCGGCGCGGTTGGACTCCAGGTTCGGCGCGAAGCCGCCCTCGTCGCCGAGGCCGGTGGACAGGCCCTTGGTCTTCAGGACCTTCTTCAGCGTGTGGTAGACCTCGGCACCCCAGCGCAGCGCCTCGGAGAAGGACTCGGCGCCGATGGGCGCGATCATGAACTCCTGGATGTCCACGTTGGAGTCGGCGTGCGAGCCGCCGTTCAGGATGTTCATCATCGGAACGGGCAGCAGGTGCGCGTTCGGGCCGCCGAGGTAGCGGAACAGCGGGAGGTCGCTGGCCTCGGAGGCGGCGTGGGCGACGGCGAGGGAGACGCCGAGGATGGCGTTGGCGCCGAGCGAGCCCTTGTTCTCCGTGGCGTCCAGGTCGAACATCGCCTGGTCGATGAGGCGCTGCTCGGTGGCGTCGTAGCCGACGAGCTCCGGGCCGATCTGCTCGATCACGGCGAGGACGGCCTTCTCGACGCCCTTGCCCTGGTAGCGGTTGGGGTCGCCGTCACGAAGCTCAATGGCCTCGAACGCGCCGGTGGAGGCGCCGGACGGAACAGCAGCACGACCGGTGCTGCCGTCGTCGAGGCCGACCTCGACCTCGACCGTGGGGTTGCCCCGGGAGTCGAGGATTTCCCGGGCTACGACGACGTCGATGGACGGCACGAGGCATCTCCTTCTGGGATATGACGCTGGTTGTGCAGGGTCGCTTTGGCCTTGCCACAAGAGCCTAACCGGCCCGGCCGTCTGCGTCGGCCGACCGCCCGTCCCCTGGGACGAAAAAGGACCCAAGGGCGGGCGTACCGGGGCGAAAGGGCAAATATTTACTGACCGGTAACTACAACAGTTGAACGATCACGGGGGCCGTCCCGCCCCGGAACCGGCGTGCCCCGGCCCGGCACACACGGGGGGAGAGTGCGTGCCGGGCCGGGGCGGCCTGAGCGGTCAGCGAGGAGGGACCGCGTTACTTCGTCAGGTGGAGCTGCTGGCCCGGGTAGATCAGGTCGGCGTCCTGGACGATGTCCTTGTTCAGCTTGAACAGCCGCTCCCAGCCACCCTTGACGTGGTGGTCGGCGGCGATCTTGCTCAGCGTGTCACCGGCGACGACCTTGTACTCGCCGTCACCCTTGGCGACGTTCTTGCCGGTGGGGGTGGTGACCGTCTTCTTCGGGGCGTCCGAGCGGTCGGAGCGGTTGGTGGCCGGGGCCTCCGTGCGCTCGGCCTTCTTCGGGGCGGCCTCCTGCTTGGGGGCGGCCTCCTGCTTCGCGGCACCGGAGCCGGTGTCGACGCCCGGGTCGACACCGTCGTTGGTCAGGTTGCCGGCACCGGCGCAGGCCCAGGCGCCCGGGCCCTGCATGTCGAGGAGCTTCTCGGCGGTGGCGATCTGCTGCGCCTTGGTGGCCAGGTCGGCGCGGGGCGCGTACTGCGTACCGCCGGCGGCGGCCCAGCTGGACTGGGAGAACTGCAGGCCGCCGTAGTAGCCGTTGCCGGTGTTGATCGACCAGTTGCCACCGGACTCGCACTGGGCGACGGCGTCCCACGTGGCGACGGAGGCGGCGGAGGCGTTGGTGGCGCCCATCAGCGGCACGGCGACGGCGGCACCGGCGACACCGGCGAGCGTGGCGACACGGACGGCCTTGGAGGGGCGGCGGTGCTTGTTGCCCTTGCGGTTGAGCAGCATCGAGTCTTCTCCTCACCGACGCCTGCGAGGTGAGCTGTCGGGTTCGGGCCAAGTGAGTTGCCCGGCCGCGCTCCTGGCGCGACTTCACCCCTAGCCGGTCCTGTCACGTCTCCCGACGATCAGGCCCAGCGCCTACCTGGGTCCCCCGCTCCTGCCTACGGCGCTTTCGCGTCTGTTCCCTCCGACCGACGGCAGGATTCGGCGTGACGGTCGACGGGGCCCGCGGTGCGAGCGGTTCCGACCGTAATCACACCCAACGGTCATATTCAAAGACGGACATACCGGATAATCATCCCGTAAGAGCATCCGACGAACCCTCGTTTGCGCAGGTCGGAACGGATGTGACCGGACCTCCCGGACAAGAAGCGTCAGTTCACGCAAAGAGACCCATGTCTCACTCGGTCAAAAGTGGGACATGGGCCTCTTAAACCACCCAAAGCGCAGGGGCCTCTAACGGCTCATCCGGCGCTCTCGGCGACCTTCTCCGGGGCCTGGCCGGCCAGACCCAGATCGAGGTTCTGGCCGGGCAGGATGAGGTCCGGGTCGGAGCCCACCTCGTCCTTGTTGGCCTCGTACAGCTCGGGCCAGCCGCCGGGCAGGTCCTGCGCGTCGGCGATCGCCCAGAGGTTGTCGCCCGGCCGTACGGTGTACGTGTCGTCAGCCGGCCGCGTGGCGCTGTCACGTGCGTCGCCGTCACCCCGCGAGGCGTGCCGGCCCGTGTCACGCCCGTCGGCCGCCCCGGAGGCGTCGTCGGCGGCCGGGGCGCCCCGGTGCTTGCCGCCCTGCGCCCGCGCGTCGTCCGTCGCGCTGCCGGACGGGTCCGCGGACGGGTCGGCCGGGGGCGTGCCGGACGGGTCGGCGGACGGAGTGCCGGACGGGTCGGCGGAGGGGTCGGCCGTCGGGGAGGCGGACGCCTCGCCCTTGCCGCTCTCCTCCGCGCTCCGGCCCGCGTGCTTGCCGGAGCTCCTGCCGGCCTCCTTGCCCGCGGCGGCCCCGTCGGCCGCCTCGTCCGAGGGGGTGGCCGAGGAGCCCGAGGAGGCGTCGTCCACCGGGTCGGTGCCGAGACCGGCGTCGAGGCCCGCGTCGGCGCTCCGGGCGGGCTCGTCCGCGTCCTCGTCGCCCGGGTCCACGTCCGCCGCGCCCGCGGCCCGGGTGAGCCCGGAGACCACCGCACAGCTCGGCCACGCCGTCGGGCCCTTGGCGGCCAGGACCCGCTCGGCGACCGCGATCTGCTGCGAGCGGCTGGCGAGGTCGGCACGCTCGGCGTACGCGTCGCCTCCGTACGCCTTCCACAGCTCCGGCGTGAACTGGAGGCCGCCGTACGAGCCGTTGCCGAGATCGGCGCTCCAGCTCCCGCCGCTCTCGCAGTCGGCCACCCGGTCCCAGGTCGAGGAGTCCGCCGCGTGTGCGCTCGCCGCGCCGAGCAGCGGGATGGCGATGGCCGAGCCGGTCACGCCTGCGGCGACGACGATGGCGGGTGCCTGACGAGGGCGGCGGTGTCTGCCGTTCGCGGAGCCCATGGGAGATGCCTTCCGTGTGACTGACAAGCGACTGGTGAGTCGAACGGTGAACCTAGCGAAACTCGAACGTGAGTCACAAGTCGATGCAGCAGAGATCACGTGGAAGTCACAGATTTGACGGGACGTCACTTCTCTCGGTGTGCGCACGTGTCGCCACGAAACCGCGTAGGCCACCAAACCTTCGGCATCACGGCGTTTTCCTGACGTCGAACGCCTCGCTGCGCATCTGCGGCGGAAGCCCGGCACCCGGCTGAATAGTCACGGTGAGCGGGGGCAGCATTGAATGCCGGTACGCCGCCACACCCCGACGGCCAGGGGATAGCTCCGGTCGTCGATGCGACCGTTCTGGAACCCGATCCTTCCGAGCGTCTCCATGAGCAGCCCGGCGCGCTCCTCGGACAGAATGGGCGGAACACCGATCCTGATCGGGTCACCGTGGACAGGGCTGCCGTCTTCGCGGAGCCGAGTGTTGTTCCTGCCGGCACCTCGGTCGGTCTTGCGATAGACGACGTAGCCGCGGTGGATGGTCCCGCTATGCAGGCGGTTGCGGAGATTCGCCGCACCCCACGGCAGACCGCTGCGGGTGAGAAGCCCTCTCGCGTTCAGCTCTTCGGACGCCTCGGAGATGTTCATGCCCCGGTCGACGATGCACTCGGTGGCAGCGTAGAGCACCCTGGACTCGTCATCATCGGTGACCAGAACACTGAACGTCTTCTGCCGCCCGCCTACCGCTGTCGTGTCCTTCGCGATCCTGTAGCCGTAGGGGGCGGGGCCGCCGGGCCAGCCGCCGTAGCTGATCTTCAGCTCGCGGCCGGCGCATGTCCGTTCCCTGATACGCCGCCACTCCATCTCGGCAAGGGTGATGTGGCGCATGAACTGGGACCAACCGGTCTCCGTGCTGGTGTCGATGTCCTCACTGGCCGAGAGGAGACCTGGTTCTGGTCTTCCAGACCGAAGCCGTCGACCTGCTCGCCGGTGGAGACGCGTGTGTACTTCGCCACGACGATCGCAGCTGATGCGGGCAGGCGTAGGCGTGCCACAATGGGCATGTTCAGTCCTCCGAGACTGTTCCGTCCCCGGGGTGTTGACGCACCGCCGGGAAGGGTTTCGGCCTCATGGCGCTCTACCAAGCGCTGTGAGGCCGGTGCCATTTTCCGAAGAGAATATGCTGCGCATACGAACCGTTTCTGAGGAAATGGGCGCCCCATCACTCGTTCGTGTGGGGTGATCGTCGACCAGTCCCCCGGTCGCCTCCGTCACGACCGGAGCCACGGGGCCGGATACCGTCGTCATGTGAACCGCACTCCGCCGCCCGAACTCTTCACCTGGGAGTTCGCCACCGACCCGTATCCCGCCTACGGCTGGCTGAGGGAGCACAGCCCCGTACACAGGACGACCTTGCCGAGCGGTGTGGAGGCATGGCTCGTTACCCGTTATGCAGACGCGCGGCAGGCGCTCGCGGACAGCCGTCTCTCGAAGAATCCGGCGCACCACGCGGAGGATGCCCAAGGCAAGAGCAAGACCGGCATCCCGGGCGAGCGCAGCGCCAATCTCATGACGCACCTGCTGAACATCGACCCGCCCGATCACACGCGACTGCGTCGGCTTGTATCCAAGGCGTTCACACCACGGACGATCGCCGCCTTCGGGCCCCGCGTGCAGGAGTTGACGGATCGGCTTATCGATGACTTCGCGGAAAGGGGAGAGGCGGATCTGATCCACGACCTCGCCTTTCCGCTTCCCATCTATGCCATCTGCGATCTGCTCGGCGTACCCGAGGAGGATCAGGACGACTTTCGGGACTGGGCAGGCATGATGATCCGGCACGGCGGCGGCCCGCGCGGTGGGGTCGCACGGTCCGTGAAGAAGATCCGCGCCTATCTCGCGGAACTGATCCACCGCAAGCGGAAGAACCCCGGCAACGACCTGATCTCAGCACTGATCCGGGCGAGCGACCACGGAGAACACCTCACCGAGAACGAGGCCGCCGCGATGTGCTTCGTGATCCTCTTCGCGGGTTTCGAGACGACCATCAACCTGATCGGCAACAGCGCGCACGCTTTCTTCCGGAACCCCTCGCAACGTGCCGTGTTCCAGAGCGCGGTCCAGCGAGGAGACGACCGCCTTCTGGACACCGCCATCGAGGAGCTGCTGCGCTTCGACGGGCCGGTGGAGCTGGCCACCTGGCGCTATGCCACGGAGCCGCTTGACATCGGAGGAACGCGGATTGGCCAGGGTGATCCCGTGCTCGTGGTTCTGGCGGCGGCCGATCGCGATCCGGCCCGGTTCCCCGAGCCGGACTCTCTCGATCTGTCCCGTCGGGACAACCAGCATCTCGGTTACGGGCACGGCATCCACTACTGCCTGGGGGCCCCGCTCGCACGGCTTGAGGGACGCACCGCGCTGGAAACCTTGTTCCGTCGCCTGCCCGACATACAGCTCGCCGTGGATCCGGGTGACCTTCGGTGGCGAGGCGGTCTCATCATGCGTGGCCTCCGGACCCTGCCGGTGGAATTCGCGGCAGTGGATGCCAAGACGGGATAGCGAAGGGCCGCCGGGGCTGTCGTTCACTCCCCGACGTTATCCGGTGCCCTCCGCCGTCCGGATCGCGTCCCGGTACGCGCGTCCCGCGGCGCGCAACGCGGCCTCCGGGTCGACGCCCTCCTCCTGGGCGCGTACGGCGAGGGCCAGGAGGCGGTGGCCGATGTCGTCGCCCTCGGGGAGCGGCACGTCGATGCCGGCGGTACGGGCCCGGCCCGCGAGCTTCGCGGCGAGCGCGAGGGCGGGCTGGCCGAGCGGGACGCCGTCGGTGACCGATTCCCGCTGCTTCTCGATCGCCTTGGTGCGCAGCCAGTGGGCGTGGACGTCCTCCGGCGTCTCGGCGGTCTCGTCGCCGAAGACGTGCGGGTGGCGGTGGATCAGCTTCTCGATGAGCGTGCCGGCGACGTCGTCCACGGAGAACGGCTCCTCCTCATCCTCCTCCGCGATGCGCGCGTGGAAGACCACCTGGAGCAGCACGTCCCCGAGCTCCTCGCGCAGCTCCTCGCGGTCGCCGGCCTCGATCGCCTCCACCAGCTCGTACGCCTCCTCGATGGCGTACTTGGCGAGGCCCTCGTGGGTCTTCTGCGAGGTCCACGGGCACTCGGCCCGGATGCGGTCCATGATCTGGACGAGGTCGAGGAGGCGGGCGCCCGGCAGGTCGTACGAGCCGGGCAGCAGCTCCAGGTCGGGCATCCGCACCCGTCCGGAGCCGGCCAGCCGGGCCAGGCCGTCGGTGAGCGGCTGGTTGCCCGCGCCGCCGGTGAGGACGACCACGGTCCGGCCGCCCGCGCAGGCGTCCACGAGTTCATGGGCGTCCGGGACGCCCGGGGTGACGGTGACGCCGGCCTCGCCGAGATACGGCAGCTGCGGCTGCTCCGGCTCGCCGCAGCGCACCTCGTCGGCGCCGTGCAGCGCCTGCCAGGCGGGCCAGGACAGCAGTCCGGGCGCGACCCGGTGGCTGACGGTGAGCAGGACGATGCGGCCGGGGTCTTCAGCGTTCACGCCCCGAATCTACCCCGGCCGTCCGAGGAGGCTCAGGCCCCGGCCCCGGCTGCCGCCTCGGCGGGCTTGGTGACCTGGGAGATCCACGGGGCCTTGTAGTCGGCCAGCTGGATCTGCTGGTCGTCCCAGGTGCCGTAGCGGGGGTTGACGTCGACGTTCAGCGCCTTGGACGCCTTGGTCAGCGCGTCGCCGATGGCCTTGGTGCCCTCGGGAGTGGAGGGGTCGGCGTCGAGGGCCTGGCCGAGCTTGGTGATCTGGATCTGCTCGCGCAGGAAGGCGTCGATCTGGCCCGGGGCCAGCCAGCGCTCCTGGAGGACGGCCTGCCGGAGCCCCTTCTCGCCGCGGTACTGCGCGACGGCCGACTGGCGCATCTGCTGGATCTCCGCGCGGCTCACCGTGACGCCCGCGTCCGCCGCGGCCCGGTCGAGGACGCGGTCCAGGATCAGCCCGTGCAGCTTGGCCCGGGCGAGCTGGCCGGACTGGTCGGTGAGCTGGGCGGAGTGGGCGGACGAGCCCTGCGCCTCGCGTACGTCGGCCACCTGCGCCTGCACGGTGGACACCGTGATCCGGTCGCCGCCCACGACGGCCGCGGCGCCGGGGTGGGCCTGGCTGCCGCAGGCGGTGAGGAGCGGCGCTGCGGCGAGCAGCGCGGCGGAGACGGTGAGCGCGGTGCGACGGCGGCGGTGCAAAGGAGCCTCCCGAGGAGATTGTGCGGCGGAGCACAAAGCCTTGCGGTGATCGATGTTAGGGAGTGGAACCGGTCCGGGCCACTGATTCGACCAACGATTCGGGAGGAGTTGGGGATGTGGTCTGCCGCCGGGCGGCTCACCCGACGCGTTCGGCCGCCTTCGGGGGTGCGTCCGGCCGCAGCATGATCGTGCGCGAGACCACGAACGTGATGGGGATGGCGGCCGCGGCGGCCACCAGCGGGGCGTAGCGGTCGCTGAATCCGGCCAGGCCGACCAGGAGGTAGACGCCGCCGGTGGTGATGACGAAGTTCGCCGCGTTGGTGAGCGGGAAGAGCAGGAACTTCCGCCAGGTGGGCCGGGTGCGGTACGTGAAGTACGAGTTCAGGAAGAACGAGCCGATCATGCTGAGCGCGAAGGCGACCACATGGGCGGCGATGTACGGCAGCCGGTGCAGCAGGAGCAGGTAGAGGCCGTAGTACGTGCCGGTGTTCACCGCGCCGACGAGGGCGAACCGTGCCATCTGTGCGGTGACCGTCATCGGCGCGCGAACTCCCGGGGCTCCGGCTCGGCGGTTTCGCGGGCCCGGGTGTTGGTGGCCTTCACCAGGTAGTGCGGGCGGCGCTTGACCTCGTAGTAGATGCGGCCGACGTATTCGCCGACGACTCCGGCGAGCACCATCTGGACGCCGGCGAGCGCGGTGACGACGACGAGCAGGGTGACGTAGCCGGGGGTGTCGACGCCCCGTACGAGGGCGACGCCGACGATCCAGGCGGCGTAGGCGAGGGCGACGGAGGTGAGGAGCAGGCCGAGGTAGAGGGCTGCGCGCAGGGGCTTGTTGTTGAAGGAGAGCAGCCCGTCCAGGCCGTAGTTGAGGAGCTTGCCGAAGGTCCAGGCGGAGCGGCCCTGTTCCCGTACGGCGTTCTCGTAACTGAACGTCGTGGTGGGGAAGCCGACCCAGGCGAAGAGGCCCTTGGAGAACCGGTTGTACTCGGTGAGGGAGAGCACGGCGTCGGCGGCGTGGCGGGACAGGAGCCGGAAGTCTCCGACCCCGTCGACCAGTTCGACGTCCACGAGGCGGTTGATCAGCCAGTAGTAGGCGCGGGCGGTGAGGGTGCGGGTGACGCGGTCGCCGGCGCGGGTGCGGCGGGCGATGACCTGGTCGTATCCCCGGGCGTGCTCCTGGAGCATGCGGCCGACCAGTTCCGGCGGGTGCTGGAGGTCGGCGTCCATCAGGACGACGGCGTCCCCCTCGGCGTGCTGGAGACCGGCCAGCATGGCGGCCTCCTTGCCGAAGTTGCGGCTGAAGGAGACGTAGCGGACACGCGCGTCGGCGGTGGCCAGCTCCTGGACGAGGGGCAGGGTCCGGTCGGCGCTTCCGTCGTCGACGTACACGACCTCGAACGCGTGCCCCAGGCGGGACATTTCGTCCGTGACGCGTTCATGGAAGCGTTCGAGGATCTCTTCCTCGTTGTAGCAAGGCACCACCAGCGAGATCAGCACCCATGTACATCAACCGGTCGATGTGTCGCCTTCCGGAGCCCGGTGTGGCCGGTGGACGGCCATCGGGTGAACGGCCCGTCCCGGGTCTCAGCCGCCCCGGACCTCCATCTGCCGTTCCAGTCGGCGGCGCAGGTCGGCGGGCAGCGGGTGGTGCGGGCCGTAGGCGCGCTCGGTGTCGTACAGGAGGGACTGGAGCTGGGCGCGCGCGTTCGCGTGGTCGCCGAGGGCGAGCAGCAGCTGTCCGATGCGGTGCCGGATCTCGTACGAGCGTGCCGGGTCGTTGCCGGTGGCGTACTGGTTCTCGTAGTACGGCAGGACGGCGCGGTACTCCGCGAGCGCCGCGGCGGGTTCGCCGAGCTGTTCCAGGCACTGGGCGACGTCGCAGCGGTGGCCGAGGGTCTGCGGGTCGGCGGGGCCCGCCTCGGCCGCCCGGTCGTCGGCGAGCCGGCGCAGTTCGGGCAGGGCGCGGCGGTACTGGCCGTCGTCCATGAGGGTCGCCGCGTACTGCTTGCGCAGGATGCGGACCACCGGGGAGCCGGCTCCGTGCTGCTCGGCGGCGACCGGGAGGAGCCCGCCGAGCATGTCCACGGCCTGGGTGATGCGCCCCTCGCCGAGGAGCCGCTTGACCTCGTCCACGGCGGCGGCGACGTCGGTCCGGGCGGGCGGGGCGGCGGGCACGGCCGGCGGCGGGACCGCGGCGCGGTCGGGCCAGGGGGCGTGCGGGCGCAGGAACGGGCGGGTGGGGTCGAGCGGCCCGGCGGGCGGCCGGGAGCCGCGCGCGGGCAGCAGCGGGGCGAGGTGTTCGTACACCTCCTGGGCGCTGGCCGGGCGGTGCTGGGGGTCCTTGGCGAGCAGCCGCAGCACGAGCGCTTCCAGTGCCTCGGGGGTGTCGGGCCGGATGCGGCGGACCGGCAGGGGCGGTTCGTACAGGTGCCGGTGGAGCACGCCGAGGGCGGTGGACCCGGCGAACGGCACGTCGCCGCTGAGCAGTTCGTGCAGGAGGACACCGAGGGCGTAGAGGTCGGTGTACGGGCCGACCGCGCCGCCCATGGCCTGCTCGGGGGCCATGTAGGCCGGGGAGCCGATGGGCGAGCCGGTGTTGGTGAGGCGGGTGGTGTCGGTGTCGAGGACGGAGGCGACGCCGAGGTCGAGGACGAGCACGGTGCCGTCCGGACGGACCATCACGTTGCGGGGCTTGAGGTCGCGGTGGACGATCGGCACGGCGTGCACGGCGCTGAGGACGGCGCACAGCTGCGCGGCCACCGCCACGGCCCAGGGCCAGGGGTAGGGGTCGTGCTCGGCGAGGTGGTCACCGAGGTCGGCGCCCTCCACGTACTGCATGACGAGGAACAGGTCGTCGCCGTCGCTGCCGGCGTCGTGCACGGTGACCAGGCCGGGGTGGTCCACCTGTGCGGTGACCCGGCACTCGCGGACGAAGCGGCGGCGCAGCTCGTCGGCGGCCTCGCTGCCGATGGGTCCGGTGACCCGGTCGGGGCGCAGCAGCTTGACCGCGACCCGGCGGTCGAGGCGCTGGTCGTAGGCAGTCCAGACCTGGCCCATGCCGCCCTGGCCGAGGATCGTCGCCAGCTCGTACCGCCCGCCGATCAGACGGCCGCTCACCGGCCCCCCTCCTTGCGCAGGTAGTCGCTCAGCTCGTCCAGCTCGGCGCGGACCTGGTCGATGCGCTGGGGCGGCGCGGGGTGCTGCGGGGCGGGGCGGGCGTCCTCGGGCTGGGGGCAGCGCGTGAGCGGGAGCGGGTAGGGGTGCTGCTGCCCGGGGTGCGGCGGATAGGGCTGCGGCTGTCCGTACGGCGGTGTGGGCACGGTGGTCAGGTACGCGTGCCCGGGGCCCGGCTGCGGGAAGCCCGCGGTCTTCCCCGTCAGCCGCGCGTAGAAACGCACATCGGCGACGAGGTAGTGCGCACAGGCACCCGCCAGCGCCAGGAGCAGCAGCGGGATGAACACGTTGTCGACGCCGTTCGGCTCCGGGTTCGCGTCGTCCCTGCCGAGGATGGGCAGCAGCACGCAGACGAACACGAAGCCGGCGCCGGCCGTCCACCAGTCGAGGGCCCGGCGGCGGACGAACGCCAGCCGGAGCAGCGGCGCCCACAGGAGCAGGCCGAGGGAGCAGACGGCGAGCAGCGGGAACAGCACGCGCATGGCGACGATCCAGGCCCTGCCGGGGACCCGGCGCGGCGCCGTGGGCGGAAGACCCTGGGCGTACATGGCTGCTCCTGGATTGCCTGGTCGTGAAACGTCCGCGCGCACACGGGCGTGCGTGCGGCTCCGAGCGTAAGGGGCGACACCGACAGAGGGCCCGGGGTTGTACGGAACCGTTGTGGTTCCGGTCACTCCGGCGTGACCGTACCGTCCGTCAGGCCGTCGTAGAGGCCCTGGACGAGCTGTCCGCCGAGCCGTCCGGCGAGGCGCAGCGCGTCCTCGAACGCGGCGAGCGCGCGGAACCGTTCGCCGTAGCGCCGCTGCTCCGCCAGGGGCAGGCGCGGCAGTTGGAGGCGGCGGGCGTCGAGCCGGGTGGCGGTGGAGGCGTGGCTGCTGGCCTGCCGGTTGTTGGTGGTGCCGCGCAGGAAGCCGGCGAGGAACCAGGGGTCGAGCACGGCCGGGTCGGGGCGCAGCAGCTGGAGGTTGCGGCCGAGCGCGGCACCCGCGGTGGCCTCGTCCACGACCCGGACGACGGTGACGCCGCCGAGCACGGGCACGACGACGTCGCCCGCCGCGACGAGGACGGGCTCCTCGGGGGTGCCGCCGGCGGCCGGGGTGCCGGAGGGCGGGGCGGAGCCCAGCACGTCGTGCTCGGTGAGGACGGGGCCGGTCCCGGTGCCCGCGCCGCCGTGGCGGAGCTGGAGGGCGCCGGCCCGGGCGAGTTCGCCGATGGTGGTGACCGGGCGGTGCACGGGCGCGGCGGGGGCGGGGGGCGGCGGGGCGAGGTCCGTGGCGAGCCCGAGGGTCCTGGTCAGCCGCTCCCGTACGCCGGCCAGCTCGGCGGGTCCGCCGGTGGCGGCGGGGGACGGGAGGTGGCGGGCGGGGGCGAGGTCGACGTCGTCGTCGAGGAGTTCGATGACGGGGACGGTGCGGGCGGCGGCGCCGGGAGGGGTTTCCGGCTGTTCGCCCGTGCGGGCTCCGCCCGATCCGTCGTACGTGTGCCAGGCGTCGAGCACGGCCCGGCGCAGGGCCGGCCGGTCGAGGCGGTCCCGGCCGCCACCGGTGGCCTGCTCGGCGGGCTCGGCGGTGTCGATCAGCAGCAGTTCGGGGTTGGGCCGCGGCTGGGCGCCGGGCCTGCGGAGCACCCACAGGTGGAGCGGGATGCCGTACGGGGGTGCGGCGCCGGCCGGGAGCGCGATGACGGCGCGCAGGGCGCCCCGGCGCAGGAGGTCGGCGCGGATGCGGCGGCCGGAGCGGCGCGACGCGGCGGCGGGCGGCATCAGGAGGACGGCGGTGCCGCCGTCGCGCAGCCGGGCCAGCGCGTGCTGCACCCAGGCGAGTTCGGACTCGGTGCGGGCCGGGAAGCCGTACTCCCAGCGGGGGTCGTAGGCGAGTTCGTCGTGGCCCCAGTTGCGCTCGTTGAACGGCGGGTGGCAGAGCACGGCGTCGGCGGCCAGCCGGGGGAAGGCGTCGGTGCGCAGGGTGTCCCCGGTGCGCACGTCGACCGTGCGGCCGGCGGGGGTGGTGCGCGGGGTGTCCGCGGTGCGCAGGACGAGGCGGAGTGCGGTGACGGCGGCGAGGCCGGGGTCGCTCTCCTGGGCGTGGAGGGCGGTGGGGGCGGTGGCCTCGGTGCTTCCCGAGGCGTCCGCCGCGCCGAGGGCCGCGGTGAGCAGGGCGCCGGTGCCCGCCGCCGGGTCGAGCACGGTGCGCACGTCCGGTCGGCCGGTGCCGGCCAGTTCCGCCATCAGTTCGGCGAGACCGGGCGGGGTCAGCGTGTACTGGCGCGGGTTGGCGTCGAGCTGACGGCCGAGCAGGAACTCGTACGTCTCGCGGACGCCGGTCTCGGCGGCCAGCTCGGCGGCGCCGCGCAGCAGCGGCACGGACGGCAGGAGTTCGGCGCGGTCCGGGGTGCGGACGGCGCGTCCGTTCCCGGCGGGTCCGAAGCGGTCGGCGAGGGCGTCGTCCAGCGCGAGGGAGAGCACCCCGGCCATCCGTTCGTCGGAGACGCCGGTGATCTCCCGCCAGGCGGCGGGGCTGCGGTGCACCAGGAGCAGGGCGCAGCCGGTGTGGACGAGGGCGGTGACGGGGCCTGCCGGGTGGCCGGCCAGCTGCTGCCAGACGCGTTCGCGGAGGGGGACTTCGACCAGCTTTCCCTGGTCGCGCAGCCACCGTTCGACCTCGGGCAGGGCGAAGGACGGGCTGGTCTCGGTGCCGCCCACGGGCTGGGGGAAGTCCGCGTGCCGACGGCGCCAGTTGCTGACGGCGGCGCGCCCCACGCCCGCCAGGCGGGCGATCCCGGCGGCGGTCACCTCTGTCGCGTTCTCCGGCACTTGCTGTCTCCCTGTGCTGTACCGCTGGCGGGTCGGGGTGAGCATACCGACCCGTTCACAGCAGCGCACTCGCCACCGATTCACGGCGTGCACGAACCCGTTTCGCGTGAACCGTGTTGACTCGGTTCACAGATGATGCTGTGATTGACCTGTCGCTGAACGAGCGACCCGGTCGAACCGCTCACCAGTCATCCCGTACTTGCCGAAGGGCACAGCCATGTCCCAGTTCACGCAGCCGCCGCAGTCCCCGCAGCCTCCGCACTCCCAGCCCCAGCAGCCGTACGGCCCCGCCCACGCGCCCGGTCTGCGCCCCGCACGCAACGGCCTGGGCATCGCCGCCCTGATCCTCGGGCTCATCGGCGCGGTCTCCGGCCTGATCCCGTTCCTCTTCTGGCTGGCGGGCATCCTCGGGACGATCGCGCTGATCCTGGGGCTCGTCGGCCGGGGCCGCGCCAAGAGGGGCGAGGCGACGAACAAGAACATGGCCACGTTCGGCACGGTCCTCGCGCTGATCGCGCTGATCATGTCGGTGGTCGGCGCGGTGATCACCTTCAAGGCGGTCGACGACGCGGTGGACGACCTGAACAAGGCGGTGTCGGACACGACGGCGTCCGCGAAGCCGAAGGCGGGCGGCGACAAGGCGGACAAGGACGGCGCGGCGAAGGGCGACGACAAGGCGGGCAAGGAGGAGAAGCCCACCGGCGAGGCGCTGGAGGCCGGCGACTCGGCCGTGTACGACGACGACCTCACGGTCACGGTCGGCGACCCGACGACGTACACGCCGAGCGAATTCGCGATCGGGCACACCAAGGGCAACAAGGCCTACCGCGTCCCCGTCGTCATCGAGAACGCGGGCAAGGAGAAGTTCGACTCCGCGCTGGTCACCGTGGAGGCCCGGGCCGGCGCGGACGGGGTGGACGCGGAGCAGATCTTCGACGACAAGGTCGGCGAGGGCTTCAGCGGCACGATCCTGCCCGGCAAGAAGGTCACGGTGCTCTACGCGTTCGACGCGCCGGCCGACGCGAAGCTCCTGACCGTCGAGGTCAACCCCGACTTCTCGTACGACTCGACGCAGTGGGACCTGAAGCTCTGACCCGCACAGCGACCCCGGCGCCCGTGGAACCCGCCCCCAGGGCGGGTTCTCCGCGTCGGGGCACGCTCAGGAGCGCTCCCCGGGCCAGGCGGCCAGCGCCAGTTCGGCGATCTCGGCCAGCTCGTCCCGGCCCACCCCGTCGCGGGAGCGCTGCGACATGCCCTGGACGACGGCGGCGAAGTAGCCGGCGAGGACCCGGGGGTCCACCCGCTCCGGCAGTTCGCCCGTGCGCCGCGCGTCCCGCAGCCGCGCCTCCCACGCCTCGATGTTGCCGTTGCGCATCTCGCGCAGCCGGGCGCCCACCTCGGCGTCCTGCGGGGCGACGTTGACGGCCGCCGTGATCACCATGCAGCCCGCCGGGTGCGAGCGGTCGGCGTAGATCCGGGCGGCCTCTCGCAGGATGCGCGCGAACGCGCGGTAGGCGGTGGGCTCCTGCTCCAGGGCGTCGCGTATGAAGGTCCCGCCCGGCGTCCTGCCGTAGGCGGCGACCGCCTCCTCGAAGAGCGACCTCTTGTCGCCGAAAGCGGCGTAGAGGCTGGCGGGCCGGATGCCCATCGCCTCCGTCAGCTCACCGATCGAGGTCGCCCCGTAGCCCCGCTCCCAGAACAGCCGGACGGCCGCCGCGAGCGCGGCGTCCCGGTCGAAGGAGCGCGGCCGTCCGCGCCCCGCACCTGTCTCACCCATGACCACATTCTAGAGCGCCCGCTCAAGAAACCGTGCTACGTTTTTTTCCGGAACGATCGCTCAATAAATCGCGAGGGGTAACAGCCATGTCTGCACGCGCACTTGAGGGCAAGGTCGCACTGGTCACCGGCGGCAGCCGGGGCATCGGCAGGGGCATCGCGGAACGGCTGGGGCGGGACGGGGCCGTCGTCGCCGTCGCCTACGCCCGGGACGCGGCGGCGGCCGACGAGGTCGTCGAGGTCATCCGGAAGAACGGCGGCACGGCGTTCGCCCTCCGCGCCGAACTGGGCGCCCACGGCGACGCGGCCGCGCTGTGGGAGGCGTTCGACGAGGAGATCACCGCGCACGCGCCCGGCGGCGGGGTCGACATCATCGTCAACAACGCGGGCACCGGGCTCTTCTCCGAGCTGTCCTCGCTCACCGAGGAGGCGTTCGACGCGGTCTTCGCCGTCAACGTGCGGGCACCGTTCTTCATCGTCCGCCACGGGCTCGGCCGGCTGCGCGACGGCGGCCGGGTCGTCAACATATCCAGCGGCGCGGCCCGGGTCGCGATGCCGGACATCATCGCCTACAGCGCGACGAAGGGTGCTCTGGACAACTTCACGCTGACCCTCGCCAAGGAGCTGGGCCCGCGCGGCATCACGGTCAACTCGGTGGCTCCCGGCATCATCGACACCGACATCAACGCGGGCTGGCTGCGCGGCGACGCCGAGGCCCAGGCCCGGTCCGCCTCACTGGCCGCCCTGGGCCGGGTCGGACGGGTGGAGGACGTCGCGGACGTCGTGGCGTTCCTCGCCTCGGACGACTCCCGCTGGGTGACGGGCACGGTGATCGACGCGACGGGCGGCACGGCGCTCTGAGGAGGGGCGGGCCCCTCCGCGGGGCCCGCCCTGCCGGTACGTCAGCCGCCGCACTGCTTCAGCATCATGTCCTTGTCCGCGCTCGTCACCGGCAGGTCGTACTTCAGCGAGACCTGCGCGAAGCGGAGCACGTACGCACAGCGGATCGGCTTGTACGGGGGGAGCCAGGTCGCGGGGCCCGCGTCCCGCTTGGCGTTGTTGGCCGGGCCGTCCACGGGGAGGAGGTTGAGCGGGTCGTTGGCGATCTGCTGCCGCTTGGCCTCGTTCCAGTGGGCGGCGCCCATCTGCCAGTCGTACGACAGCGGCATGACGTGGTCGATCTGGACCTTGGTCGCCTGCTGCTTGCGCCACTCGATGGTCTTGCCGGTATACGGGTCCTTGAGCGTCATGGAGACGACCACGCACTTCGAACCGGAACGCAGCTCGACGTCCTTGCCGTCCCGGGCGAGCAGGTCGTTGCGGGTGTCGCAGCCGTTGTGGGACAGGGGGACGTCGTCCACCGAGTCCTTCCACGCGTACCCGAACTTGTCCCGCTCGTAACCGGTCTTGGGGCCGCGCCCCTTGGTGGCGACCTTCTCGATGATCCTCCGTGCCGCCGCCCGGTCCTTCTCCGACGTGAGGGGCGCGAGGCCGGGCTTCGTACCGTCGTCGTTGGTCAGCGGGCTGGCGCCGAAACCGGTGGCGGACCGGCCGCCGTCCGCGCCCCGGCCGGACGCGTCGATGTCCGAGGGGAGCTGATCGGGGTCGCAACCGCTCAGCGCCAGCACGACCGCGGCGGCCAGGGCGGGCACCATCACTCGACACACGCGGGGGGATATCACTCGTAGCCGTCCTGACGGTGAGAAAGCCGAACCAACCGGGGAATTCTACGAATGTCTTCCCCGCGAGGAGGATTTCATGACCGCGAGGCGTTCCCGCGTGCGGGCCGGACCACACCTCGCGCCGCGCCTCGTCACACCTTCCCGATCCCCAACGTGTTCTCGGACGGCAGCAGCCCCGAGCCGACCGCCGCCACCCACAGCGGCCCCAGCAGTTCGGCGAGCCGTTCCCGCTCCTCCGCCGCGAGTACCCGCCACGGTCCGGCCGCCGCCTCGTCCGTACGCCGCTCGACCTCCGCCCGCAGCGCCCGGCCCGCCTCGGTCGCCGTGCCGTCACCGGCCACCAGCCCCCGCTTCTGCAGCCGTTCGAGCGCCGCCCGCCACTCGCCCTCGTCCCAGCCCCGGCTGCCGAAGACCTCCGGCCGGGCCGCCCCGACCGCCGCGAAGGAGACCAGCGCCTCGACCGGGTCCAGCTCCGCGTGCGCCAGCGCGGCGAGATGGCCGTCGCCCCGGTGCTCGCGCAGCACGGTCGCCGCGTGCCAGACCGCGAGGTGCGGTTCGTCCGGCCGGGGCAGCGCGGCGTTCGCGGCGGCCATCGGCCGGTCCGCCGGGCCGGCCGCCTCCGCGACGCGCCGCAGCAGCGCGGCGGCCTCGGCCGTCCCCGGCGCGGCGACCGCCTCCCCGAGCAGCTTCCGGTACGCGCGGTCCACGGCCCGGCCGCGCGCGGCGAGCACCGCGTCCGGCGAGGCGACCGCCCAGACGGCGGGGACGTACGCGCCGACCATGCGCGGGCTGAAGCTGTAGAACACCTCCGCGACCCGGTCCGCCCCCGCCTCGCCCAGCGGCGCCGCCCGCCAGGCGAAGTAGCTCGGCCACCGCTCGTCGACCGCGTACCCGAGCGCGGCGGCCTCCTCGAACGCCTCCGGCGCGTAGTACAGAACGGCGTGCACGGGCTCCAGCAGGTGCCACAGCTGCCGTACGCGCCCCAGTTCATCGGACATGTCCCCACCTTCCGCCACACACCGGCCAGCATCTAGCCACTGCCTAGATCCCCAGGGTGCGCGCGATCGGCGAACTTGTCAACGACTAGATCCCGCGTACCCTGCTGTCCATGACCAGCGACCGCGCCTACCACCACGGCGACCTGCGGCGGGCCGTGCTCACCGCCGCCCTCGACGTCATCCGCACCGAGGGCCCCGCCGCGCTCAGCCTGCGCGACCTGGCCCGCCGGGCCGGCGTCTCCCACGCCGCGCCCGCCCACCACTTCAAGGACCGCACGGGCCTGCTCACCGCGATCGCCGCCGAGGGCTACGCCCTGTTCGCGGACGCCCTGGCAGCCGCCCCGGACCTGCGCGAGCGGGGCGTGGCGTACGTACGGTTCGCGGCGACGCACCCGGCCCACTTCCAGGTGATGTTCCAGCCGGACCTCCACCGCGCGGACGACCCGGACCTGCTCACGGCCAAGGCCCGCGCCACGGCCGAACTGCGCGCGGGCGTCGCCACCGTGCCCCCCACCGACGACCCCCGCCTCGCGGGCGTGGCCGCCTGGTCCCTCGCCCACGGCTTCGCCACACTGCTCCTCAGCGGCAACCTGGACGACGCGGTGGGCGACCGCGACCCGGAGGACGTCTTCCGCCTTGTCGGCCGGCTGCTGTTCAACGCGGAGGACGCACCCGGCCGATAGGGCCTACTCGGCCGTGAACTCGTACTGCACCTCGTACAGGTGCCCGGCCTTCACCATGACCGTCGCCTCGATGGGCCGCTCGCCGTCGCTGTAGACGACGCGCAGCGTACGCAGTACCGGCAACCCTCCCGGCAGGCGCAGCGCCTGGTACTGCTCCTGGGTGGGCACGCGTGCGGACACACGGTCGACGCTGAGCCGTGGAGGGTACCCCAGGCCCGCGAGCAGCGTCGGGGTCCCGCCCGGAATCTTGCGGCGATCCGTCATCGCCGTACCGCTGACGATGTCCAGCGGGTAGTAGGAGGCCACGAGTTCGGCGGGTTCGTCGTCGATCGCGAGCAACTGGCGCCGCAGCAGGGCCGGAGCGCCCTCCGGAAGCCTCAGCGCCTCCGCGATATCCGCCGGCGGCTGGACCTCGGCCACTTCGAGCAGCGTGCTGTGGGCCCGAGAGCCGCCCTTCGCCGCTTCGGCCAGCCAGCGGTACGGTTCCCCGACGCCCGCCGGAGCCATGGACGCGGCCGGGCGGACAGTCCGCTGGCGGTGCTCGCGCACGGTCACCGACGCGCCCGCCCTGCTGATCACCAGTTCCTCGTCCTTGAGCAGCTGCACCGCCTTCTGGATCGTCGCGTTCGAGGCGTCGAACCGCTGCTTGAGGTGGGCCGTCGAGGGCAGGTTCGCGCCGGGCGCGAGGTCCCCGCCCATGATCTCGTCCCTGAGATCGGCCGCGATCCGCTCATGCAGCGAACGGCGGTCGGCGGCGTCGGCTTCGGGTTTGGGCACGGTCATCCGATCCTGATCTCGTAGCGCAGCTTCTGGCGTTGCGGAGGCATGGCCATGATGTCGACCTGAATGGGCCGGTCCACCTCGTCCAGAGTGAGCCGGGTGAGCTGGAGGACTGGGTCGCCCTCCGCCAGCCCCAGCTGCTCGGCCTCGGGCCCGGTCGCCCGCCGCGCGGTCACCTCTTCGCGTACGCGCACGCCGATGTGGCCCAGCTCCGCCAGGAGCCTGACCGCCCCGCCGGGGATCTTGGCCGTACCGGCGAGACCGGTGCCGCCGGCGATGGCCAGCGGGTAGTACGTGTCCGTCAACTCACAAGGGACGGCGTCGAGGTACATGATCCTGCGCCGGGCGACGACGCTCTCCCCGACCTCCACCCCGAACAGCTCCGCGACCGCTGCCGGGGCGTCCACCTCGCCCGCCTGGACGATGCGCTGACTCCCGCGCCGCCCCTCGGCAGCGGCCTCGGCCGCCCAGGTGTCGCCCGGAGCGCCGGAGGACGCGGCGAGATAGGGCGTCGACGTACTGACCCATTCACGACCGCCCACGTCTCTCTCCTCCGTAGCTCCCACCGACGACACCCAGCGTGCCTCATGTCCGGACGGGAGGCCCAGCCGCACTCCCACCCGAAGGTTACCTTGCCGCTTTTCGCGAATAGCAGTACAGTCGTCGTCACGTTACAGCCCGCAAGCAAGGCGGTGAACCACCGTGTTCCTGGTGCAGCAACGACGCTTCACCCGCAGGCGCACCTCCGTCGGTGCCTCACGCGACTTCGTCACCGGCGTCCTCACCGAGTGGCGGCTCCACACCTTGATCGAGGACATAACGCTGTGCGTGTCGGAACTCGCCACCAACGCGTTGCTGCACGGCGTGCCGCCCGGCCGGGAGTTCAGCGTCGGCCTCCACCGGGCCGAGGACCTGGTACGTCTGGAGGTCCGCGACAGCGGACCGGGGCAGCCACGCGTCCAACAAGCCGCCGACGATGCCTGCTCCGGACGCGGCTTGCACCTCGTCCGGGAACTCGCCGACGACTTCGGAGTCGATGACCACGTCGTCGGCAAGACCGTGTGGCTGATCTTCAAGACCTCACCGTGAAAGTCGGCTCTCACATTCCGCAAAGGGCGTGATCGGTCCTGACCTCTTCTGTCGCTCTTGGGCCGTAACTCACCTCGTGAGCTGGCCCATTCGGCTGCAAACGGGTGGCGGCACTTCACCCGCCCCCGCACGCCTGCCGACAACCACAGCATGATCACTTCCCGCTCCACACGCTCCAAGGCCCTCACCGCCGCAGCCGCCACCCTGTGCGCGCTCACCGTCTCGGGCGCGCTGCCCGCCTCCGCCTCCGCCGACCGGACCGCGCCGGCCGCCCCCGCCGAGGCACCGCTGCTGGTGTCCATCGGTGACAGCTTCATCTCCGGTGAGGCCGGGCGCTGGTCCGGCAACAGCAACGTGAGCGCCAACGGTTACTCCGGCACCGACCGGGCCTGGGACCCGGCGACCGGTGAGAGCGACCCGTACCGGGTGTACGGGTCGTCCTACGACAGCGGCTGCAACCGCTCCGACGTGGCCGAGGTCCAGTCCGTCACGCTCGACGTCAGCCGGCTCAACCTCGCCTGCTCGGGGGCGACCTCGAAGGCGGTGCTCCTCCCCGAGCACGGCGGCGCGCCGTTCAAGGGCGAGCGCTCGCAGGCCAGGGAGCTGGAGGACGTGGCGATCGGCCGCGAGGTGCGCGCGGTCGTCGTGTCGATCGGCGGCAACGACCTCGGCTTCTCCGACATCATCACCGGCTGCGCGACCGAGTTCGTCATCGGCGGCTCACCGTGCGCACCGGACGCGGCCGAGCAGGTCGCCGAGCGGCTGCCCGGCGTGCGGCAGGCGGCCGTGAACACCCTCGCCGACGTGCGGACCGCGCTCGACCGGGCGGGCCACCCGGCCGGCTCGTACCGGCTGATCCTCCAGTCGTACCCCTCCCCGCTCCCGGACGCCGGCCGCATCCGCTACCCCGGCGAGAAGTACGACCGGCTCCAGTCCGGCGGCTGCCCCTTCTACGACAAGGACCTCACCTGGGCGCACGACGAGCTGGTCCCGGAGATCAGTTCGGTCCTGGCGGACGCGGCCGACGAGGGCGGCGCGGAGTTCCTGGACCTGTCCCGGTCGTTCGAGGGCCGCGAAGTGTGCTCGACCAGCACCCGGCACGCCGACGCCACCCACTCCCCCTCCGGTGACACCAGCGAGTGGGTCCGCTTCGTGACCTCCGGCTACGGCCAGGGCCAGAAGCAGGAGTCCCTGCACCCCAACAGCTACGGCCAGCAGGCCCTCGGCACCTGCCTGACCCTCCAGCTGGAGCAGCCGTCGGGCGACCGCCGCTGCACCAACACCGCCGGCCAGGGCCCCACCGCGATGCGGCTGCGATCCATCGGCTGACACCTTCGCGGAAACGGGAACGGGTGCGGGTGCGGTACGTCGTCGGCGTACCGCACCCGCGTCCGCGCTCAGACCCTCACGACCCCAGGATCGTCGTCAGGAACTCGCCCGTCCACGCCAGCAGTTCGCGTCCCACCACCGGCTTGCCGCCGATCTTGCCCGTCGTCGGGCGCGGCACCAGGATCTGGTGGACCGCCGGCTTGATGACCGTCTTCGGGTACAGCCGCTTCAGCCGCAGCTCCTGCGACTCGCGCAGCTCCACCGGCGCGAAGCGGATGTTCGGCCCCTGGAGCACGATGTCGCCGACCCCGCAGGCGCGCGCCAGCATGCGCAGGCCCGCCACCAGGAGCAGGTTCTCGACCGGCTCCGGAAGCTTGCCGTAGCGGTCGGTCAGCTCCTCGCGGACCGCCTTGATGTCGTCCTCCGAGGACGCCGAGGCGATCGAGCGGTACGCCTGGAGGCGCAGCCGCTCGCCGGGGGCGTAGTCGTGCGGGACGTGCGCGTCGACCGGGAGCTCGATCTTGACCTCCAGCGGCGGCTCCTCCTCGACGCCGCCCTCCAGGGACGCCCGGTAGTCCGCGACCGCCTCGCCCACCATGCGTACGTACAGGTCGAAGCCGACGCCCGCGATGTGACCGGACTGCTCGCCGCCGAGCAGGTTGCCCGCGCCGCGGATCTCCAGGTCCTTCATGGCCACGTACATGCCCGCGCCCATCTCGGTGTGCTGGGCGATCGTGGCCAGGCGCTCGTGGGCGGTCTCCGTCAGGGGCTTCTCCGGGGGGTAGAGGAAGTACGCGTAGCCCCGGTCGCGGCCACGGCCGACCCGGCCGCGCAGCTGGTGCAGCTGGGAGAGGCCGAAGTTGTCGCCGCGCTCCACGATCAGCGTGTTCGCGTTGGAGATGTCGATGCCGGACTCCACGATCGTCGTGGAGACCAGCACGTCGAACTTCTTCTCCCAGAAGTCCACCACGACCTGTTCCAGGGCCTGTTCGGACATCTGCCCGTGCGCCGTGGCGATCCGCGCCTCCGGCACGATCTCGCGCAGCCGCGCCGCCGCCCGGTCGATCGACTCGACCCGGTTGTGGATGTAGAACGCCTGGCCCTCACGCAGCAGTTCACGCCGGATCGCGGCGCCGATCTGCTTCTCCTCGTACGGGCCGACGAAGGTCAGGACCGGGTGGCGCTCCTCGGGCGGGGTGGTGATGGTCGACATCTCGCGGATGCCGGTGACCGCCATTTCGAGCGTACGGGGGATGGGCGTCGCGGACATGGTCAGCACGTCCACGTTGGCGCGGAGCTTCTTCAGCTGCTCCTTGTGCTCGACGCCGAACCGCTGCTCCTCGTCCACGATCACGAGGCCCAGGTCCTTGAACTTCGTCTCCGAGGAGAACAGGCGGTGGGTGCCGATGACCAGGTCGACGGAGCCGTCCTTCAGCCCGGCCAGCGTCGCCTTGGACTCGGCCTCGGACTGGAAGCGGCTCAGCGCGCGCACGTTGACGGGGAACTGGGAATAGCGCTCGGTGAACGTGCCGTAGTGCTGCTGCACGAGCAGTGTGGTGGGGACGAGGACGGCGACCTGCTTCCCGTCCTGCACCGCCTTGAACGCGGCGCGGACCGCGATCTCCGTCTTGCCGTACCCCACGTCGCCGCAGATCAGCCGGTCCATCGGGACCGACTTCTCCATGTCCTCCTTGACCTCGGCGATCGTCGTCAGCTGGTCGGGCGTCTCCGCGTACGGGAACGCGTCCTCCAGCTCGCGCTGCCAGGGGGTGTCCGGGCCGAAGGTGTGGCCGGGGGCCGCCATCCGGGCCGAGTACAGCTTGATCAGGTCGGCGGCGATCTCCTTGACGGCCTTCTTGGCGCGCGCCTTCGTCTTCGTCCAGTCCGCGCCGCCGAGCCGGTGCAGGGTCGGGGCCTCGCCGCCGACGTACTTGGTGACCTGCTCCAGCTGGTCGGTCGGGATGTACAGCCGGTCGCCGGGCTGCCCGCGCTTGGCGGGGGCGTACTCGACCAGCAGGTACTCGCGCGTCGCCCCCTGCACGGTGCGCTGCACCATCTCGATGTAGCGGCCCACGCCGTGCTGCTCGTGCACGATGTAGTCGCCGGCCTCCAGCGTCAGCGGGTCGATCGTCTTGCGCCGCCGCACCGGCATCCGGCCCAGGTCCTTGGTGGCGGTGCGCTGCCCGGTGAGGTCGGTCTCCGTGAGCACCGCGAGCTTCAGGCCGGGGTGGACGAAGCCGTGGTCGATGGCCCCGCACGAGACGTGCACCACGGACGGGGTGATCTCGTCCAGGTCCGGGTCGAGCCGGGCCGCGATCCCCTCGCCGCCCAGCATCTCGACCGTACGCGAGGCGAGCCCCTGGCCCTCCGTGACGTACACCGTGCGCCAGCCGTCGGCCAGCCGGCCCTTGGTGTCGGCGAACGCCCGCGCGGTGTCCCCCCGGTACATCTCCGGCGCCTGCATGCCCAGCGCCAGGGTGTCCGCGTCCAGCTCCGCGTCCGCCGCGAACGGGGAGATCGACCACCACATCATGTCCAGCTCACGGGCCCGCTCGCGCACGTCCGCGATGCCGCGCAGCGAGGCCGCGCCGACGTCGATCGGGGCCTCGCCACCACCCGCCGACGCCGCCCAGGACGCCTGGAGGAACTCCTGGCTGGTCGCGACAAGGTCCGCGGCCCGGGTCCGGACCCGCTCGGGGTCGCAGACGACGGCCATCGCGCCCTCGGGCAGCACGTCGAGCAGCAGTTCCATGTCGTCCACGAGGACCGGTGCCAGGGACTCCATGCCCTCCACCGCGATGCCCTCGGCGATCTTGTCGAGGAGTTCGCCCAGCTCCGGGTGGGCCTCGGCGAGCGCGGCGGCCCGCTCCCGCACCTCGTCCGTCAGCAGGAGCTCCCGGCAGGGCGGCGCCCACAGGCCGTGCTCGGCGACCTCCAGGGACCGCTGGTCGGCGATCTTGAAGTAGCGGATCTCCTCGACGTCGTCACCCCAGAACTCCACCCGGAGCGGGTGCTCCTCGGTGGGCGGGAACACGTCCAGGATGCCGCCGCGCACCGCGAACTCGCCGCGCTTCTCGACCAGTTCGACCCGGGCGTACGCGGCTGCCGCCAGCGCCTCCACGGTCTCGCCGAGGTCGGCGCTCTGCCCGGTGCGCAACGAGACGGGCTCCAGGTCCGCGAGCCCCTTGACCTGCGGCTGGAGCACGGACCGGATCGGCGCGACGACGACCGAGACCGGCCCGGTCTCCGGGTCGTCGGCGCGCGGGTGCGCCAGGCGCCGCAGCACGGCGAGCCGGCGGCCCACGGTGTCGGAGCGGGGCGACAGGCGCTCGTGCGGCAGGGTCTCCCAGGACGGGAACTCCGCGATCGTGTCCGGCGGCAGCATGGTGCGCAGCGCGGTCGCCAGGTCCTCCGCCTCCCGGCCGGTCGCGGTGACCGCGAGGACCGTCCGCCCGGCGTCCCGGGCCAGCGCGGCAACGGCGAAGGGCCGCGCGGCGGGCGGGCCCACCAGGTCGATGTGCATCCGGCGGCCGTCACCGGCGGCCTTCACCGCTTCGTCGAGCGCCGGATCACGTACGACGACATCCAGCAGACCGTTCAGGCTCATGAAGGGCTTCCGTCCGGGTGAGAAGAAGGGCTCTGACGGCCGGCTGCCGCCAGGGCGCGCCGCCCCGGGGGCAACGCGAAGGGCCCGACACGGGTGACGGGCCGGGGGTTACTAGCGTACGACCCGGGGAAGACGGCCGCTTGCGCGACAGCGGCCCACAAGCCACACACGTACCGCACACGCACCGGCCCCGGCGCGCTCCGAGGAGCGCGCCGGGGCCGGATTCCGTCCGTGCGGGGCCGTCCGTCTCACCCGTCCGTGGCGATCGCGTTCAGCACGTTCATCCGGCCCGCCCGGAAGGCCGGGACCAGGGCGGCGAACAGTCCGACGAAGGCGGAGGCGACGAACACCGTGATGATGGTCGGCCACGGGATGTCCAGGACGCCCAGGCCCTCCAGGGCCAGCAGCTGCTGGGCCGAGGTGCCCCAGCCCATGCCCAGGCCGAGGCCGAGCAGGGCGCCGAAGAGGGCGATGACCACGGACTCCAGCCGGATCATGCGGCGCAGCTGGCGCCGGGAGAGGCCGATGGCGCGCATCAGGCCGATCTCGCGGGTCCGCTCCACCACCGACAGGGCCAGGGTGTTCACCACACCGAGCACCGCGACGATGATCGCCAGGGCGAGCAGGCCGTACACGACGTTCAGGAGCTGGCCGATCTGGTCCTTCAGGTCCTCCTTGAAGTCGGCCTGATTCTGCACCTTGTACTGCGGGTACTTCGCGACCGCGCTCTTCAGCGCCGCGTACGCCGCGTCCTCCTGGCCGTCCTTCGCCTTGGCGAACATGATCATGTTCTGGGGCATCTTGTCGGCGGGGACGTACCGCTGGGCGGTCGTGGTGTTCAGGTACATCGCGCCCTGGTCGAGGCTGGTCTCGTCCGAGGTGATCGCGGCGACCCTCAGCTTCGCCTCGTCGCCGGCCTTGAACGCGACGGTGACCGTGTCGCCGACCTCGATGCCGTGCGCGGTGGCGTACTCCTCGCCGACCGACATGGCGTCCTTGCCGTACGCCTCGTCCAGGTCGCCGGAGAGGACGTCGCGGCGCACGTCCTCGGCGTACGTCGGGTCGGCCGCCGTGACCTCCTCGTCGGACGCCTTGCCGTCCGGGCCGGTCAGCTTCGCGCTCAGGACCTTGTAGTGCGTGAGGTGGTCGATGCCCGGGGCGGAGGCCAGGGCCTCGGCGGCCTGCGGGACGATCAGCTGGCCGTTGGCCGACTGGACGATGAAGTCCGCGCCCACCGACTTGTCCAGTTCGTCGGTGGCCGAGGCGACCATGGACGAACCGACCACGGACAGGCACGCCACCAGGGCGAGGCCGATCATCAGGGCCGCGCCGGTGGCACCGGTGCGGCGCGGGTTGCGCAGCGCGTTGCGCTCGGCGAGCCGGCCGACCGGGCCGAAGAACCTCAGCAGGACGGCGCTCAGCGCCCGTACGACGACTCCGGCGAGCAGCGGGCCGATCACGATGAAGCCGACGAGCGTCAGCAGCACGCCGAGGCCGAGGAGGCCGGAGCCGTCACTCGCCTCGTCCACCCGCGTCGTCGCCCAGAGGGCGGCGGCGCCGGCGCCGGTGACCACCAGGCCGAGGCCGGCCCTGACCCAGCCGGACTTGGCGTCCGCCGGGGTGCCGGCGTCGCGCAGGGCGGCCATCGGGGAGACCTTGCCGGCCCGGCGGGCCGGGATGTACGCGGCGAGGACGGTGACGACGATGCCGAGCGCGAGCCCGACCACCGGGGTCGTCCAGGCGATGGTCAGGTCCTCGGTGGACAGCTCCATGCCGATGGCGCCCATGACCTTCATCAGCCCGACGGCGAGGCCGATGCCGGCGCCGACGCCGAGCACGGAGCCGACGATGCCCAGGAGCACCGCTTCGAGCAGCACCGAGCGGTTGACCTGCTTGCGGCTGGAGCCGATGGCCCGCATCAGACCGATCTCGCGGGTGCGCTGGGCGACCAGCATCGAGAAGGTGTTGACGATGAGGAAGATGCCGACGAGGAAGGCGATCCCGGCGAAGCCGAGCATCGCGTACTTCATGACGTCGAGGAACGACCCCATGGAGTCCTTGTTCTCGGCCGCGGCCTCCGCCTGCGTCCGGATCTTGTACGCGGCGGAGCCGTCGAGCGCCTGGGTCACGTTCCGCTTCAGCTGGGCGTCGCTGACGCCCTGTTCGGCGGTGATGGAGAGGTGCGAGAAGCGGTCGGGGGCACCGAGCAGCGCGCGCTGGGCGGTGGCGGTGTCCAGGTAGACGATGGCCGCGCCCGGGTTGGTCACCTTGAAGGCGACGATGCCGGTGATCTTCCCCTTGAGGTCGCCGGTGGCCGCGATGGTGCGCAGCTCGTCACCGATCTTCAGGTGGTGCTTCTCGGCGGTGTCGGCGTCGACCATGACCTCGGTCGGGCCGCGCGGGGCGTGGCCGGAGGTGATCTCCATGGACCGCAGGTCGTTCTGCGTCCAGTTGCCCGCGATGGTGGGGGCGCCGGTCTCGGAGCCCATGTTCTCGTTGTGGCTGTCGACGACGGTGACGGAGGAGCTGGAGACGCCGCCCTCGGCCTTCTTCACCCCGTCGGCCTTCGCGGCCTTCGCGAGGAGGGAGGCGGGCAGCGATTCCGGCTTCCCGTTCTCCGGTATGTCGTCCACCTTCGCCTTCTTCGGGCTGACGGTGACGTCGGCGGAGGTGGCGGCGAAGAGCTTGTCGAACGTGGTGTTCATGGTGTCGGTGAAGACGAGCGTGCCGCAGACGAACGCCACCGAGAGCAGGACGGCGACGGCGGAGAGCGCCATGCGTCCCTTGTGCGCGAGGAAGTTGCGCATCGAGGTCTTCCAGACGGTCATGACGTCCGCCCACGCGCGTCGAAGTCCTTCATGCGGTCCAGCACCTGGTCGGCGGTGGGGTTGTGCATCTCGTCCACGATGCGCCCGTCGGCGAGGTAGAGCACCCGGTCCGCGTAGGAGGCGGCGACCGGGTCGTGGGTGACCATGACGATGGTCTGGCCCAGCTCGTCCACGGACCTGCGCAGGAAGCTCAGGACCTCGGCGCCGGCCCGGGAGTCCAGGTTCCCGGTCGGCTCGTCGCCGAAGATGATCTCCGGCTTGGCGGCGAGGGCCCGCGCCACCGCGACGCGCTGCTGCTGGCCGCCGGAGAGCTGGGTCGGCCGGTGCTTGAGGCGGCCGGCCAGGCCGACGGTCTCCACGACCTGGTCGAGCCAGGCGGCGTCGGGCTTGCGGCCGGCGATGTCCATCGGCAGCGTGATGTTCTCCAGCGCGTTCAGCGTCGGCAGCAGGTTGAACGCCTGGAAGATGAACCCGATGCGGTCGCGCCGGAGCTGGGTGAGCTTCTTGTCCTTGAGCCCGGTGATCTCGGTGTCGGCGACGTGGATCTGGCCGGACGTCACGGTGTCCAGGCCCGCCAGGCAGTGCATCAGCGTCGACTTGCCGGAGCCGGACGGGCCCATGATCGCGGTGAACTGCCCGCGGGCGATGTCCACGTCCACGTGGTCGAGTGCGACGACCCGGGTCTCTCCGGACCCGTACGCCTTGACGACCTGCCGCGCCCGCGCAGCCACGGCCGTACGCCCTCCAGTGCCCCCGTGCCTGGGAATGGTTACAGCCGTTGTCACGGTATTTCTCCTATGTCGGTCAGCGACGGGTTGTCGCCGTCTGCTGTGAAGTCTGCTGTGCGGAGGGGGTCCGGCGCGCTGGTGCCCAGCGCAGTCTTCCGGTGGGGTTTTCCCCACCCCGTCCCCTGTGGTCCGCCCTTCGGCGGTGCGTCTGCGGTGCGTCTGCGGTGCGTCTGCGGTACGTCTGCGGTACGACGACAACGCTACGGAGAGACCCCGCCCCCGCACGTCCTCCACCGGGAGGAACGGCCCCTGGCCCGCGGTAAGGAGCTCCCCCTAGGGGGCTGGGCCCCCGGGTGGACCCCGGTCTCAGGGAGTGCACCCAGGGGTCCACGCCTCGGGGTGGAGCCGAGGCCCTACCGACGCCGGGGGGCGAGTGCCGCGCGGACGGCCGGAACGAGGGCGGCGCGGGTCTCGGCCGGGGTGAGGGCGGCCGGGGTGGGGAGCGGGTTCAGATAGCGGGTGTAGATGATCCCGCCGAGCACGGTCACCACGGCGGTGGCCCGGGCGGTCGCGTCCGGACCGCCGAGAAATTCAACGAGCCGCCCCAGCAGCTCCTGTTCCAGGTAGTCGCGGACGGCTTCGTCGGCGGCCCCGCCCCGGGTGGCGAGCCGGCGGAACTCGGCGTCCTCCCACAGGCCCGTCACCGCGTCGACGAGCCGTCCGGGCAGGGTGGCCGGGTCACCGCCCAGCACCTCGTCCACCGCCAGCGCCTCGGCACATCCGACCTGCATCACCTCGGCGAACAGGCTCTTCTTGGAACCGAAGTGATACGAGATCAGAGCCGGGTCGACGCCGGCGGCGGCGGCCACGGCGCGCAGCGTGGTGGCCCGGTAGCCGCGCTCCAGGAACAGCACCCGCGCCGCCACGACGAGCGAGGCGCGGGTCGGCGGATTGCCCCGGGGCCGGCCACGGGGCCGGGCGGGGGCGGCCACGGCGTTATTCATCAGCGTTGAGCGTGCGGGGCGTGATCTCCACAGTCAAGGGAGTCCCGCCGCCGCACGAAGGAAGCACCCCGTCATGAGCATCACGCTGACCCGCGCCGCCCGCGCCTTCCTCGCCCTCCCGCACACCGCCACGCTCACTACGCTGCGCCCCGACGGCACCCCGCACGTCGCCCCGGTCCGCTTCACCTTCGACCCGGCCACCGGCCTCGCCCGGGTGACCACCCGGGCCGCCGCCCGCAAGGCGCGCAACGTGGCGGCGGGCGGCCCGGCGGCCCGGGTCGCCCTCTGCCAGGCGGACGGGCCGCGCTGGATCACCCTCGAAGGCCGGGCGTCGGTCGGCGCCGATCCCGTGCGCCTGGCGGAGGCGGTCCGCCGCTACACCGCCCGGTACGGCTCCGCGCCGCCCGCCCCGCCGGACCTGGCGGTCATCGAGATCACGATCGACCGGCACCTGAGCCTCAACGTCTGAAGCCCCCTGAATCGAAAGCGATGTGACGTTCCGCCATGCCCACCGTTCCCGTCCTCGGCACCACCGTCCACCACCGTGAGTCCGGCGACCCCGACGGCCTGCCGTTCGTCTTCCTGCACGGCAACCCGACCTCGTCCCACCTCTGGCGCGACGTCCTGCCCGGGGTGGCCGCGCCCGGCCGCCGGCTGCTGGCCCCCGACCTCATCGGCATGGGCGACTCCGGCAAGCCCGACCTCGCCTACTCCTTCGAGGACCACGCCCGGCACCTGGACGCCTGGTTCGACGCGCTCGGCCTGGCCGAGGCCGTGCTGATCGGGCACGACTGGGGCGGCGCGCTCGCCTTCGACCGGGCCGCGCGCCTCCCCGGAACCGTCCGGGGCCTGGCCTTCACGGAGACGATCGTCAAGCCGCTGTACGGCGACGAGTTCCCGGCCGCCGGACGCGAGCTGTTCACGCTCCTGCGGACGCCGGGGGCGGGCGAGGACGTCGTCCTGGAGCGGAACGCGTTCATCGAGGGGCTGCCGGGGACGCTCGCCACCCCGCTCGACCCCGCCGACCTGGACGTCTACCGGCGCCCCTTCCCGACCCCGGACAGCCGCCGCCCGGTCCTGGCGTGGACGCGCATGATGCCGCTGGACGGTGAGCCCGCCGACGTGGTGGCCCGGATCGAGCGCTACGACGCCTGGCTGGCCGCGAGCCCGGACGTGCCCAAGCTCCTGGCCGCGTTCGAGCCCGGCCCCGGCGCCATGACCGACGCGGCGGCCGTGGCCTGGTGCGAGGCGAACATCGCGGGCCTGGAGGTCTCCCGCCACGGACCGGCCGGCCACCACTCCCCGGAGGACCGTCCGGAGGAGCTGGCCTCGGCGATCAGCGCGTGGGCGGCCCGGCACGGCCTGGGGGCGTGAGGCTCCGGGGGAATGCGGACCGCCCGGCTCGGTGCCCCGTGCGGGGGCGGTGAGCCGGGCGGTCCGGGGTGCGTGGCGGGTCAGCCCTTGGCCGCCGCCGTCTCCGGGGCGGACGGCGCGTCCGCCGTGTCGGAGGCGGTGGCGGAGCCGCGTACCGCCGGGATGAAGGCGGAGATCGCGACCGCGATCAGGGCGACGCCGCAGCCGAGGAGCAGGCCCGTGCGGAAGCCGGACTCCGAGGTGAAGGTGTAGCCGGCCGTCTCGGTGGTCATCTGGGCGAGGACCGCGCCGATCACGGCGGCGCCGACCGAGGTGCCGAGGGCGCGCATCAGGGTGTTGAAGCCGTTCGCGGCGGCGGTCTCGGAAGCCGGTACCGCGCTCATGATGAGGGCGGGCATCGCCCCGTACGCGAGGCCGACGCCGCTGCTGCTGACCATGAGGAACAGCATCAGGCCCCAGGCGGAGCCCATCAGCAGGACGCCCAGGCCGTAGGCGGCGGCGATGACGAGGACGCCGCAGATCAGGGTGAACTTCGGGCCGCGGGCGTCGGTGAGCTTCCCGCCGAACGGGGAGACGACCATCATCATGATGCCGCCGGGGGCCATCCACAGGCCGGCCTGGAGCATCGTCTGGCCGAGCCCGTAGCCGGTGGCCTCGGGGAACTGGAGCAGCTGCGGCGCGATCAGCATGCCCGCGTACATGCCGAAGCCGACGAAGAGCGACGCGAGGTTGGTGATGAGCACCCGGGGGCGGGCCGTGGTGCGCAGGTCGACCAGCGGGTCCGTGGTGCGCAGCTCCCAGAAGCCCCAGGCGAGGAGGATCACGACGGCGGCGGCGAACAGGCCGATGGTCGTCGTGGAGGCCCAGCCCCAGTCGGCGCCCTTGGAGACGGCGAGGAGCAGGGAGACCAGGCCGGCCGCGAGGCCGAGCGCGCCGGGCACGTCGAAGCGCTGCCCCTTGGCACCCGCCGGGACGTCCGGGATCAGGAACCAGATCAGCGCGCAGATCGCGGCGGCCAGCACGGCCGAGCCCCAGAACAGCACGCGCCAGCTGGCGTACTGGGCGACCGCGGAGGCGATCGGCAGGCCGAGCGCGCCGCCGATGCCGAGCGAGGCGCTGACCAGCGCGATGGACGAGCTCATCTTCTCCGGCGGCACCACGTCGCGCAGCAGGGCGATCCCGAGCGGGACCATGCCCATGCCCATGCCCTGGAGTCCGCGGCCGACGATCATCGGCACGACGGAGGACGAGAGCGCGCAGACCACCGAGCCGGCGATCAGCGGCACCGAGCAGGCGAGCAGCATGCGCCGCTTGCCCAGCAGGTCGCCGAGGCGGCCGGAGACCGGCACGCACACCGCGGAGACCAGCAGGGTCACGGTGATGACCCAGGCGGCGTTGGACGACGAGGTGTCGAGGATCTTGGGCAGTTCCGCGATGAGGGGCGTGACCAGGGTCTGCATGACCGCTGCCACGGTGCCGGCGAAGGCCAGGGTGGCGACGACGGCGCCTGTCCTCGCCGACGGCTGGGGGGCATCCATGAGGGGGACTCCTTGGGGCGTGGTCCCGCCTTCCGGGACAGCGACATGCATCGTACATGCTCAATGCGTCATACACATTATGTGCCACGTACACACTCCGTGCGAGAATGAACCGCCGCCCACGAGCAGCAGAAGCAGGAGGCCGTGCCATGCCCAGGCCCACGGAAGAGGTGGAGTACGAGCAGATGCTGCTCGGCCGCCACAGCCTCGCCGACCACCGCGGCGGACGCCACAAGTACGCCCTCCTCGACCGGAGCGCGTACATCCTGCTGAGCCGGCTGCGCGTCCAGGGCCCCATGTCCAACGGCGAACTCAGCGACGCCTTCGGCCTCGACGCCTCCACCCTCAACCGCCAGACCGCCGCGGTCACCCGCGCCGGACTCGCCGAACGCATCCCGGACCCCGACGGCGGCATGGCCCGCAAGTTCCGCATCACCGACGAGGGCGCGCGGCTCCTGGACGCGGAGCGCGAACGCGTCGTGCGCTCCCTGGACCAGGTCATGCACGACTGGCCCGACGAGGACATCGCGGCCTTCGCCGGCTACCTCAAACGCTTCAACAGCAGCATCGAACAGCTCTCGTGCCGCCCCTGGCCCCGACCCTGAGGGCCCGTCAGCCGCGGGCCCGCTCCTGAGCGGGCACCCGCGCCGTCTCCTCCCGTGCGGGCTCCGCCGCCGGGGACACCCGGCCCGTCAGCGCCGCCAGCGAACTGCGCACGTGGGCCATGTGGGCCTGGACCTCCTCGCGGCCCTCCTCGTGCACCCGCAGGACGCGCTCGGTCTCCCGCACCACCCGCTCCTCACGCACCCGCGCCCGCGCGATCAGCTCGGCCGCCCGCGCCTCCGCGTCCTCCTGGCCGTGCCGCGCGGCCTCCTCCGCCTCCGCCCGGGCCCGGCGCGCCGCGGCGAGCTCCGCCTCCGCGCGCTCCATCAGCCCGGCGTGCTCCGCCGCCTGCGCCGCCCCGGCCTCCGCGAGCTCCCGCTCCGCCGCCTTGTGCCGCTCGGCGTGCTCCTGCTCCTGGTGCGCCAGCACGCTCGCCGTACGGCTGCGGGTCGCCGCCATCGCGGACTCCGCCTCCTCGCGCAGCCCGGCCGCTTCGGCACGCGCCGCCTCCAGCGCCGCACCGGCCGCCGCCTCCGCCGCCGCCACCAGCTCACCGGCCGCGCTCTCCGCCGCCGCCCGGACCGCCTCCGCGTCCGAGCGCGCCGCGTCCCGCAGGGCCCGGGCAGCCGCGTCCGCCTCGTCCCGGAGCGCCCGCGCCTCCTCCCGAGCCGCACCCAGAAGCTCCCCCGCCTCCTCCTCCGCCAGCGCCAGAATCCGCTGCGCCCGCTCCCCCAGCGGCCCGTAGTCCGGCGGGGCCAGCCGCGCCACGGCCTCGTCCAGCCGGGCCGACTCCGCCGCCAGCTCCTCCACCAGCTCCGTCAGCCGGGCCACCCGCGCCACGGCCTCGTCGCGCTCCGCGGACAGGGCCGCCACCGCACGGTCCACCTGCTCCGGGCGGTACCCACGGCCCCGCACACCGACGAACCCGTACGCGGACCCCGGTGCAGAACTCATCCCTGACGCCTCTTTCCGATCTTCCCGACTCCGCCGCTCCGGCCAACGAGCGATAGGTCAAGGATGCGGCAATTGGTCGGGAAGTCGGAATCGATGCGGCGCTTTCCGGACGGAAGCGACCGGCATCACATGCCGGAAAGGCGGGATGCCCGGCCCCCCGAAAGGGACCGGGCACCCCGCCTCGCGAACCGAACGATCAGATGAGGCCGTCCCACATCTGTTCCAGCAGCACCGACCACCAGCTCTCCGGCGACGCCAGCGCCGCCGCGTCCAGCGCCACCAGCTGCGCCTGGAAGTCCACCGTCCAGCGGCCCGCCTGCTCCGGGTTCAGCCCGTACCGCAGCCGCCACATCCGGCCCAGCAACGCCATGCAGCGCACGAACTCCGGCAGCCCCGTGTTCACGAACTGCGGCGGCACCGGCGCACCGCCCGGACCCGCCTCCACTGGCACGGCCACGATGTGCGCGGTCCCGTACTGCACGCAGATCGCCCGGCCGAAGTCCGAGCCCATCACCAGGTACGACCCCGCGTCCGACGCCGGCTGCACCTGCCGCTGGGCCGCCAGCTCCGCCAGGGTCGGCACCACCGGCTGGCCCGGCTGCGCCCAGAAGAACGGCCCGAAGTCGGCGGGCAGCCCCGCCCACACCAGGGTCCGCGCCACGATCTCCGGCACGCCCTGACGCGACACCGCGCGCTGGTCGAAGCGGAGCACGCCCTGCGGACCGAAGGTCTGCATCATCTCCTCGGCCAGCGCCTCCGGCGGCACCGGCGGCGCGGGCTGCATCTGCGGCAGCGGAGCCCGCACCGGCGCGGGCCGCGCGGGACCGTCCGCCACCTGGTGCAGCTCGCCCTGGTGCGTCAGCAGATGCTGCATGCCCTGCTGCCGGCTCGCGTGGTCCGTGCCGTACGGGGCGACGGAGGTGATCCGCACCTGCGGCCAGGTCTCCCGGATCATCCGGGCGCAGTAGCCGCCGGGCAGCTCACAGGACTCCAGCTCCGTGTGCAGCTCGATCACCTGCTGCGGCGGCACGTTCATCGCCCGCAGCTCGTGCAGCATCTGCCACTCCGGGTGCGGCGTACCCGGCGCCGAGCGGCGGATCAGCTGCTGCTCGCTGCCGTCCGGCGCCCGGAACCGCAGCACGGCCTGGTAACCCGGCCCGACGGTCGGCTGACCGGGCGGCGCCTGCGGATAGCCGTACGCGGGCGGCGCGCCCACCGGCGGACCCGGCGGCTGCGGCGCGCCCGGACCGGTCTGCGCCGGCCCCGCGAGCATCGTCGCCGCGTGGTGCACCCCGCCCGGGCCGGGCGGAGGCGTCGCACCCGGCGGCGGAGGCGGCTGCTGCCCGACGGGCGCGCCGGGCGCACCCGGCGGACCGGGCGGCTGGGGCGCGCCCGGAACACCCGGCGGACCGGGCGGCTGCGGGACGCCCGCACCGGACGACGCGTTCGGGTCGGCGAACATCGTGGCCGCCTGGTGCACCCCGCCGGCGGGCGGCGGGGTCGGCGGACCGGGCGGCTGCGGGGCCCCGGGCGGGCCCAGCTGGGAGACGAGCTGCGTCGGCACATAGCCGCCCGCGGGCGCGCCGGGCGCACCCGGCCCCGAGGGCGGCGGCACCGGCGCACCCGGCCGCGCACCCGGGGTCCCGGGGGCACCGGGCGGCGGCGGAGGCGTACCCCCGCGCGGGGCGCGCGGCGGGATGGCCGCCTTGCTCGTCGCGGCATCGGCGATGTCCCCGGCCCCGGGCCCGACCGGCGGACCGGGCGGCGGGGTGTGCTGAGCCGGCGGCGGGGTGTGCTGCCCGGGCACGGGCGGACCCGGCACGCTCGTCCCCGGAACCGGCGGACCCGGCACCGCGGTCCCCGGAACCGGCGGACCCGGCACCGGCGGACCCGCCGGCGGGCGCTCGCCGCCCAGGCTCGGCGCGATCGCCGTCTTCGGCAGCTGGCTGCCACCCGACATCAGCGCCGTCGGCGCGTCCGCCGGAACGACCGGAGGCAGCTCCTCCTCGTCGTCGGCGCCCGACAGCGGCGGCGCGAACACCGTCGCCGGAAGCGCCACCTCCGCGTCGTCCGAGTCCGCGTTCACATCGGTCCCCGCCCACGGCGTGGCCCCGACGGGAGGCTGGAGCGACGACGCCGGCACACCGTCCGACGCGGTCGGCTCGTACGCCACCGAACCGCCCTGCGAGGGCGTCGAAGGGGACGGGATCGGGGCGGGCGGCGGGAAGGACGACGGGGCCTCCGGTGCGGGCGGCGGGGTGTCGTCCCGGTCCGCACGCCGGTCCGGGATGCCCAGCTTGTCCGCCGCCTCCTGAAGCCACTCGGGCGGGCTCAGCAGGAACGACGTCTGGTTCAGGTCCACCCGCTCGGGCGGCGGCGCCGGAGCGGCCGGCTCCGCCTCCTGCACGCCGTACTCCTCCTCGTACCGCCGGATCACCTCGCCGACCGGCAGCCCGGGCCACAGCGTCGCCTCACCGCTGTCCCGCGCGATCACCAGCCGCTGCCGGCCACCGTCGGAGACCGGTCCGTCCGCACGGTCCTCGGCCCACACCACGAATCCGAGTTCGAATTCGCGGACGCGCACCTCCCGGTGCTGGTACGCCGGAACGTCGCCGTTCACCCACTCGTCCGCGCGCTCCTGCGCCTGAGCGAAGGTCACCATCGCGCTCACCCCTCCACCGGGACGGCCTGCGCGAAGCCGCCGTCCACCATCAGGTTCGCCACCGTCTCCAGCTCCGGCGGATTGCCCGCCAGCCGCTGGAGAAACGCGTCGAAGTCCTCACCGCACGGCAGCAGCAGCCGGTCCACCCGCTCCTGCACCGTCCAGCCGTCCCGGTCCCGGGCGTCGTCGTACGCGCAGAACCACACCGAACCCAGCCGCTCGCCGCGCACCTTCACCGCGAGCAGACCGCCCTGCACGAAGGCGACACCGAGATAGTCCTTCGTCAGGTGGTCGCGCAGGCACTTGTTGACGTACACCAGATCGTTCACGGCGGCCTCCTCGCGCACCGTGAAGAACGGCTGGTCGATCAGGAGACCCAGCTCCGCGTCGAGCGCCGTGCCCACCGGGGCCGAACCGCCGGCCGCCTTCAGGAACGAGCGGTACGCCCCCGGCAGCCGGTAACCGAGGTCCTCCTCGACACCCAGGATCTGCTGCTCGCTCACCGCCACGGCGCCCTTGGGCAGCCGGAAGTGCGCGGGGCGCGTCTCCTGGAGCGGGCGCGTCCCCCGCTTGTCCTGGTCGACCTCCGTGGACGCCAGCCCGCCGTGGTGGCGCAGCAGCGCCTTCACCTCGACCGGGACCAGCTCCATCCGGCGGCCACCCGGCACGTGGTGCCAGGTCCAGCCGTGCGGTGTCGCCACCGGCGGAATCGTGTCCCACAGCTCGTGCCCGGCCTCGGCCAGCGCCGCGTTCGCGGACACGTAGTCCGTGAGCCGCAGCTCGTCCACACCGAAACCCTGCGGAGGCTCCGCGATCTCCGCCGCGGCACGCGCGTACGGCGAGAAGTCCGGACAGCCGTTCTCGTCCATCCGCACCCCTCTGGGATGCCGGGACGCCCGGACCGGGTCCGGGAAGTGCACGAGCTGCCCGGCGTAGGCCGCGTTCGGTGGCGCGGCTTGCTGCCCGAGCCGACCTGTCGTCATGGCGGTTGCCCCCTGCTGCGTCTGGCTGATGAGGACCGACCTGCCCAGGAGGCGGTCCAGGCACAGCCTAAGCGGTGTCACCCGTACGGGAACCGGCCCCGCCGTCCCCTGGCCACAACCGTCACCAAACGTCACAACCACGTGACGGACGAGCGACGGGAGCGCCACCGATCCGCGACACGCAGACACGTTTCACCGACCCAGCTTTCACAGGACCCGACACATTTGGCAGGCTGTCACCCGCAAACACGGGGGCGTGCACAGAAGGCAGCGGCCGCTGCGGGCACGGGAGGGACACAGCACCATGCACACCGCACACTCTGCACAGACCGTCACGACCGGGGACCCACGACTCAGCTGGAGCAGCACCGACAAGGGCCCCGCGCCCCGGCTCGGCCAGCGCCGCGACGGCATCCTGCCCGCCGTCGCCGCCGCCCTGTCCGTACGCGGCGAAACACTCACCTGCACCGCCGGCAAGGGCGACCAGCCACCGGTGCTCCACCACCTCGTCCAGGACTTCCTGGACACCCTCCCCAGCGCCCAGCGCGAACGCTTCACCGGCCGCTGCCCCGAGGCCATACTCCTCTCCCGGCACCTCACCGCCGCCGAGGCCGGGCGCTCCAAGCGCGCCCAGCGCAAACCCCTCACCAACGGCGAGGCCCGCCGCTCCCTCAAGCACGCCCGGCTCACCGCCCGCCGCATCCGCGAGGACGGCGACCCGCTGCACGGCAGCTACGCGGCACCCTGCCGCTCCTGCGCCGTCATGCTCGCCCACTTCGGCGTACGCCCGGTCGACCTCACCGCGACCGGCGCGGCCACCACCGCAGAGAAGAGCTGACCGCGTCCATGCACGACCGCACCGACCTGCCCCGGCAGACCGGCCCCGACCGCCAGTCCGCCACCCGCTTCCCCGTCGCCGTCGACGCCGCCCTGCGCGCCGCCGGCTGGGCACCCGGCCGCTGGGACATCCGCCAGGCCGAGGAGTGGGCCGACGCCCTACGCGCGCACGCCTCCCCCGCCGGGCACCAGCACGCGGTCTTCCCGGCCGCGGTCGAGGCGTGGGCCGAATTCGGCGGCCTCCGGATCACCGCGACGGCGCCGGGCCGCCAGATCGCACCGCCGGCCGTCCGCATCGACCCGCTGAGCGGACTGCACCTGGCCCGCACCCTCGGCGACCTCGGCCGCGCGCTGGCGACCGAGGTCGCGCCGCTCGGCGAGGAGGGGGACGGGCAGGCCGTCCTCGCGATCGACCTGACCGGGCGGGTCTACTCCATCGACCACACCGGCGACTGGTACCTCGGCCAGGACATCGACACGGCGCTGGCGACGCTGGTGACGGGATTGCAGCCGGAACGGTTGGTCTCGGGCTGAGCCCGGGTCTCCGGCGCGCCGGAGCACGCCGGGTGCGGTGCGCGGTCGCCGCAGGTCCCTCGGGTCGCCGGCTCACGCCGGGTGCGCGGCCACCACCGCGGGGGTTCCGTCCTCAAACGCCGGACGGGCTAAATGCCCTCGCCCTCGTCCGGGAGGACCGCCGAGACCCGGAAGCCGCCCGCGTCCGTAGGGCCCGAGACGAAGACACCGCCCAGGGCGAGGACTCGTTCACGCATGCCCACCAGGCCGTTGCCGCCACTGGGCAGGCCCGCGTCGGCGGTCGCCGCGTCCGTCGGGCCGTTCTCCACCTGCATGGCGACCTCGGCGCCCCGGTGCGCCAGCCGCACCCACGTCCGCGCGCCCGCCGCGTGCTTGTGGACGTTGGTCAGGGCCTCCTGGACCACCCGGTACGCCGTCTGCTCGACCTCGGGCGCGTACGCGCGGGCGGAGCCCTCGACCGACAGCTCCACGGTCATGCCCGCCGCCCGCGACTGGCCGACCAGCGCCTCCACCTCGTCCAGCCGCGGCCCGTCCTCCGCCGCGGCCTGCGCCGCCCGGCCCACGGAGGCCAGCGGCACCCGGTCCACCGGCGCCCGCATCGGCTCGCCGGTGCGCAGGACGCCCAGCATCTCGCGCAGCTCGGTGAGCGCCTGGCGGCCCATGTCGCCGACCAGGGCCGCGTTGCGCACGGCCTTCGCGGGGTCCTTGGGCGCCACGGCCTGGAGCGCCGCCGCGTGCACGACCATCAGGCTCACCCGGTGGGCGACCACGTCGTGCATCTCGCGGGCGATCCGGGTCCGCTCCTCCGTACGGGCCCACTCGGCCCGCTCCTCGGCCCGGTCCGCGAGCAGGGACAGCTCCCGCTCCAGCGAGTCCGCGCGCTCCCGCAGGCTCTCCATCAGCCGGCGCCGGGCCCCTATGTACAGCCCGAACAGCACGGGCGGGGCGGCCAGCCCGACGGCCATGAAGAGGGACAGCAACGGCACATACGCGTCGCCGGGCCCGAAGTCGGCGTTCTCGTCGACGCCCTGGCGCAGCCGTACGTACGTCACGATGAACGTCCCCACCAGGGACATGCTCATCAGCACCGCGGTGATCCGCCGGGGCACCTCGGACGCGGCCAGCGTGTACAGGCCGACGAAGCCCATCAGGTAGCCCATCTCGGCGGGCGTCGTCGCGATCGAGACCAGCACCACGGCGATCGGCCACCGCCGCCGCACCAGCAGCACGGTCCCCGCGATCACCCCGAACACCACGCCGAAGGGCACCGGAAGCCCGGTGTCCCCCGCGAAGTCCACCCCTTCGAACCCGCACTCCACCGCCGAAACGAGCGCGAGCCCCACATCCAGCGCGACACTCCGTCGCCGTTCCCACCACCAGTAGCCACGGGTGGTCGGACCCGCCGCTTCCCGGTCTTCCCCCGTTGCGGTCATGGCATCCAGCGTACGGGCGCCCGCATCCCATTTTCGGGTGACCTGCACAGCACGTCGTACGTTCGACCGGAGGCCGATTGGGGAACAACCGCCCGATATAGCGAATCGACCGCCCATTCGACCCGGACGTCCGCATTCCGGACAACGCTTGGCACATGACGGACATCACGAGCAAGTACGCGGATTTCGAGGGCCTGCGCGAGCGGGCGGTGGCGTTGCGGCGGGAGGGGCTGAGCGTGCGCCAGATCCGGGACCGCCTGAAGGTCTGCAACAACGACACCCTCCACCGCCTGCTGCAGGGCGAGCCCCCGCCGGAGTGGACCAAGCGCCCACGCGCGAAGGACGACCTGCGGGCGAAGGCGCGGGAGCTGCGCCTTGAGGGAAAGACGTATGACCAGATCCAGCTGGAGCTGGGGTGTTCGAAGAGTTCGATCTCGTTGTGGGTGCGGGATCTGCCGAAGCCTGAGCCCCGCTACACAGAGGAAGAGCGCCTTGCGCTCATGAACGCCGGCCTGGCCAACCTGCGCGCCGCACGGGACGAGGTGCGCCAGGAGACCAAGCGGGTCGCACGTGAGTCAGTGGGCCAGCTCTCCGACCGGGAGCTTTTCCTGGCAGGGGTGACGCTCTACTGGGCCGAGGGCGCCAAAGACAAGCCGTATAGCCGTCGAGAGAACCTGGTCTTCATCAACAGCGATCCCAACGTGATCAAGGTGTACCTGAAGTGGCTCGCCCTACTCGATGTCACACAGGACCGCCTGCGCCTTCGCGTCAGCATTCACGAAACAGCCGATGTAGCCGCCGCCGAGGAGTTTTGGGCGGACCTGACAGGCGTGCCCCGCGCCGAATTCCAGAGGGCCACCCTCAAGAAGCACCAACCGAAGACCAACCGCAAGAACACGGGCGCCGCCTATCACGGGTGCCTCATCGTCTACGTAACCAAGAGCGCCGAGCTTTATCGTCGCGTCGAGGGCGCTTGGTACGGCATAGTGTTGGGTGCCGATCCGGCGAGCTGACGCAATGTCCGATTCAGCCGGGTTTACTCCCCCATGGTGTAATCAGGCAGCACTGCGAGTTTTGGTCTCGTATGTCCAGGTTCAAATCCTGGTGGGGGAGCAACTTACACGGGCCCCGACCACCTCGGTCGGGGCCCGCGCCCATGTCCGGCCCGGCACCCCCCGGTATCCTGCGGATGTCCACCACCCGAAGCCGAAGGGCCTATCCGTGAGCTCCGTACGCCCGGCAGCCGTCGTCGTCCTCGCAGCGGGTGAGGGCACCCGCATGAAGTCGAAGACCCCCAAGGTTCTGCACCAGATCTCCGGGCGCTCGCTCGTCGGTCATGTCGTCGCCGCCTCCCGCGAGCTGGACCCCCAGCACCTCGTCGTCGTCGTGGGCCACGCGCACGAGCAGGTCACCGCCCACCTCAGCGGCGCCGACGCGCAGGTGCGCACCGCCTACCAGGCCGAGCAGAAGGGCACCGGGAACGCGGTGCGGGTCGCGCTCGACGAGCTGGGCGGGGCCGTCGAGGGCACCGTCGTCGTCGTGTGCGGGGACACCCCGCTGCTGTCCGGCGAGACGCTGGGCGCGCTCGCCGGCACGCACGCCGCCGACGGCAACGCGGTCACCGTGCTCAGCGCCGAGGTCCCCGACTCCACCGGCTACGGGCGGATCGTGCGCGACGCGGCGAGCGGTGCGGTCACCGAGATCGTGGAGCACAAGGACGCGAGCGACGAGCAGCGGGCGATCCGGGAGATCAACTCCGGGGTGTTCGCGTTCGACGGGAAGCTGCTAGCCGAGGCGCTGGGGCAGGTGCGGACGGACAACAGCCAGGGCGAGGAGTACCTCACCGACGTGTTGTCGATCCTGCGCGAGGCCGGGCACCGGGTCGGCGCGTGCGTGGCGGGCGACCACCGGGAGATCCTGGGCATCAACAACCGCGTCCAGCTGGCGGAGGCCCGCCGGCTGCTGAACCAGCGGCTGCTGGAGCGCGCCATGACGGCCGGTGTGACCGTGGTCGACCCCGGCTCGACGCTGATCGACGTCACGGTGACGTTCGAGCGGGACGCGATCGTGCACCCGGGGACGCAGCTGCTGGGCACCACGCACCTCGCGGAGGACGCCGAGGTCGGCCCGAACTCGCGGCTGACGGACACCGTCGTGCACGCGGGCGCGCGGGTGGACAACACGGTGGCGGACGGCGCCGAGGTGGGCCCGGGCGCGCTGGTGGGCCCGTACGCCTACCTGCGGCCGGGCACCAAGCTGGGCCCGAAGGCCAAGGCCGGGACGTACGTCGAGATGAAGAACGCGACGATCGGCGAGGGGACCAAGGTCCCGCACCTGTCGTACGTGGGCGACGCCACCATCGGTGACCACACCAACATCGGCGCCGCGAGCGTGTTCGTGAACTACGACGGGGTGGCCAAGCACCACACGACGATCGGGTCGCACTGCCGTACCGGGTCGGACAATATGTTTGTGGCGCCTGTCACGGTCGGGGACGGTGTTTACACCGCCGCCGGTTCGGTCATCACGAAGGACGTGCCGTCCGGTTCGCTGGCCGTGGCCCGGGGCCAGCAAAGGAATATCGAGGGTTGGGTGGCGCGCAAGCGTCCCGGGAGCGCCGCCGCGCAGGCGGCTCAGGCGGCGGAGGAGAGGCCGGCCGGCGAAAGCTGACCGGAAACAGGTGCGTCCAGCACCGCGTACCGTGATAGATGCTCACCCCATTTCGGCTGGCTCGTTGCACATCGGGACATCTGCGTGCGGCGCCAGGAACACGTCTGAGGAGACTGTGCTGTGACCGGGATCAAGACGACCGGCGAGAAGAAACTGATGCTCTTCTCCGGCCGCGCCCACCCCGAGCTGGCCGAGGAGGTCGCGCACCAGCTGGGTGTGGGCCTCGTGCCGACGAAGGCCTTCGATTTCGCCAACGGTGAGATCTACGTCCGCTTCCAGGAGTCGGCACGTGGCGCGGACTGCTTCCTGATCCAGAGCCACACGGCTCCGATCAACAAGTGGATCATGGAGCAGCTGATCATGATCGACGCGCTGAAGCGCGCGTCGGCGCGTTCGATCACGGTGATCGTGCCGTTCTACGGCTACGCCCGCCAGGACAAGAAGCACCGCGGCCGCGAGCCGATCTCGGCCCGTCTGATCGCGGACCTGATGAAGACGGCGGGCGCGGACCGGATACTGACCGTCGACCTGCACACGGACCAGATCCAGGGCTTCTTCGACGGCCCGGTGGACCACCTCTTCGCGCTGCCGATCCTGGCGGACTACGTGGGCGCCAAGGTGGACCGCTCGAAGCTGACGATCGTCTCGCCGGACGCCGGCCGGGTGCGCGTCGCCGACCGCTGGTGCGACCGGCTCGACGCCCCGCTGGCGATCGTGCACAAGCGCCGTGACAAGGACGTCGCCAACCAGGTGACCGTGCACGAGGTCGTCGGCAATGTGAAGGGCCGGGTCTGTGTCCTGGTCGACGACATGATCGACACGGGCGGCACGATCTGCGCCGCCGCCGACGCCCTGTTCGCGCACGGCGCCGAGGACGTCATCGTGACGGCAACGCACGGTGTGCTCTCGGGCCCCGCGGCGGACCGCCTGAAGAACTCGAAGGTCAGCGAGTTCGTGTTCACGGACACCCTGCCGACGCCGGGTGAGCTGGAGCTCGACAAGATCAAGGTGCTGTCGATCGCCCCGACGATCGCCCGCGCGGTGCGCGAGGTCTTCGAGGACGGCTCGGTCACGAGCCTGTTCGAGGAGCAGTAGGAGCGGGGCGGCGGGTGCGCCGCCGTTGATCCACTTTGGGGTGCGGCCTCCCCGCCGGGTAGACTCAGTGAGTTGCTCGGCGAGGGAGGCCGTACTCATGTACGGCGATCCGTTATCGGCGCGCTCTTCGTAGCAGGCCAGTTGATGGCCGGGTGACCGTCCGTTGTTCCGTCACCCCACGAGGAGTGCCACCATGGCCGAGATCAAGCTCGCCGCCCAGGTCCGTACCGAGTTCGGCAAGGGTGCCGCCCGCCGCGCGCGCCGTGCCCACCAGGTCCCCGCGGTCGTCTACGGCCACGGTGCCGAGCCGGTCCACATCACCCTTCCCGGCCACGAGCTGCTGCTCGCGCTCCGTACCGCCAACGTCCTGATCGGTCTGGAGATCGACGGCAAGGACGCCCTGGTCATCCCCAAGGCCGTGCAGCGCAACCCGCTCAAGGGCGACATCGAGCACGTGGACCTGCTGACCGTGAAGCGCGGCGAGAAGGTCAACGTCGAGATCGCGGTGCAGGTCGAGGGCGACCTGGCCCCCGGCGGCAACCTGCTGGAGTACGTGCAGAACACCCTCCTCGTCGAGGCCGAGGCCACTCACATCCCCGAGTCCGTCACGGTCTCCGTGCAGGGTCTGGACGCCGGCGCCTCGGTGCTCGCGAAGGACATCCCGCTGCCCAAGGGCTCCGTGCTCGCCGGTGACGAGGACGCCATCGTGCTCCAGGTCGTCGCCGCGCAGGCCGAGGAGCCGGCCGCCGACTCCGCCGAGGGTGAGGGCGAGGAGGGCTGAGTCCCGTCCCGCCTGCTTGACTGACGGGGCGGTGGTCTCCCTTTCCGGGAGCCGCCGCCCCGTTTTCCTGTCCACGCCGCTGTACGCGTACGAACGAGGAGACTTCGCGCGATGTCCGACGCCACCGACCCCTGGCTGATCGTGGGGCTGGGCAATCCCGGCCCCGAGTACGCGGCGAACCGGCACAACGTCGGTTTCATGGTCGCCGACCTGCTCGCCGAGCGGATCGGCGGCAGGTTCAAGCGCGCCCCCAAGGCCCAGGCGCAGGTGCTGGAGGGGCGGATCGGGCCGCCCGGGCCGCTGAGCCGCCGGGTCGTGGTCGCGAAGCCGATGTCGTACATGAATCTGTCCGGGGGCCCGGTGGCGGCGCTGCGGGACTTCTACAAGGTGCCGCTGGGCCATGTGGTGGCGGTCCACGACGAGCTGGACATCGACTACGGGACGCTGCGGGTGAAGCTGGGCGGCGGCGACAACGGGCACAACGGGCTGAAGTCGATGACGAAGGCGATGGGTGCGGACTATCACCGGGTGCGGTTCGGGATCGGCCGGCCGCCGGGGCGGATGCAGGTCGCGGACTTCGTGCTGAAGGACTTCTCGTCCACGGAGCGCAAGGAGCTGGCGTTCGAGGTGGACCGGGCGGCGGACGCGGTGGAGTGCCTGCTGGCGGAGGGTCTGGAGCGGGCGCAGTCCGCGTACAACTCCTGAGGGGTACGGGCCCGGCTTGACCGGTCGCACGGCTCTGGCCAAGGATCTGGGCCCATGAAGCGGAACCCCTCCCACCGTGCCCTGTCGTACGGCCGCAGTGCGGTGTGCGGCCTCGTCGTCGTGGTGCTGCTGGTGGCGGGTGTGCTGACGTCGTGGGACGCGGCGCACCACATCGTGCTGGCCAAGGGCCGGGAGCACGGGACGATGACGGTGACGGGGTGCGGTGACGACGTCTGTACGGGGCCGTTCGTGCCGGGGCGGGACGGGGCCGGGGCGCGGGCGCGGGTGTCGGTGGACAGTTCGGTCGCGGCGCGGAGGGGTGACCGTTTCCCGGTGGTGGTGAAGCCGGGGACGGATGTCGTGGTGCGGACGGGGGTGCCGGGGTTCCTGCACGCGTGGGTGCCGCTGGGCGGGGCGCTGGTGCTGGCGGCCGTGGTCATCGGCGGGGGCCTGCGGCTGACGCGTACGGCGTGGGGTGCGGGGGCCGCGGGCGGGGCGTTGCTGCTGGCGGCGTTCATCGCGCTGTGAACGTGCGACGGGGCGCGGGGAGGTGTTCCCCGCGCCCCGTCGTCGTGCGGTGCCGGGTCAGCCGGTGTTGCGGAGGCCGGCGGCGACACCGTTGACGGTGAGCAGCAGGGCGCGGGCGAGGAGCGGGTCCTCCTCCTCGCCGGCTTCGGCGGCCTGGCGCTGGCGGGCGAGCAGGGAGACCTGGAGGTAGGAGATCGGGTCCAGGTAGGCGTCGCGGATGGCGAAGGTCTGCTGGAGCACGGGGTTGGTGTCGAGCAGCTTCTCGCCGCCGGTGACGCGCAGGACCTCCTGCACGGTGAGGGCGTGTTCGGCCTCGATGGCGTCGAAGACGTGCTTGAGCTCGTCGGGGACCAGGGTGTCGACGTAGTGCCGGGCGATGCGCAGGTCGGTCTTGGCGAGGGTCATCTCGACGTTGGAGAGGAAGTTGCGGAAGAAGTGCCACTGCTCGTGCATCTCTTCCAGGACCGTGTCGAGACCGGCTTCGCGCAGGGCCTTGAGGCCGGAGCCGACGCCGAACCAGCCGGGGATGATCTGGCGGGACTGGGTCCAGCCGAAGACCCACGGGATGGCGCGGAGTCCGTCGAGCGAGACGCCGGAGCCGGGGCGGCGGGAGGGCCGCGAGCCCAGGTGGAGGTTGCCGAGCTGGTCCACCGGGGTGGAGGCGAGGAAGTACGACGGCAGGTCGGGGTCCTCGACCAGCTTGCGGTACGCGGCGTGGGCGGCGTCCGAGACGGTGTCCATGGCCGCGTCCCAGCGGGCCAGGGCCTCGTCGGACTGGCGGGGGGCGGTGTGCAGGGCGGACGCCTGGAGGGTGGCGGCGACGGTCAGCTCCAGGTTCTCCCGGGCGAGCGCCGGGATGAGGTACTTGTCGGAGATGACCTCGCCCTGTTCGGTGACCTTGATCTCGCCCTCCAGGGTGCCCCAGGGCTGGGCGAGGATCGCGTCGTGCGAGGGACCGCCGCCGCGGCCGACGGTGCCGCCGCGGCCGTGGAAGAGGCGCAGCCGTACGCCGTAGCGGTGGGCGACGTCGCGCAGTCGGCGCTGGGCGCGGTGGATCTCCCACTGGGAGGTGGTGATGCCGCCGAACTTGGAGGAGTCGGAGTAGCCGAGCATGACCTCCTGGACGTCGCCGCGCAGGGAGACCAGGCGCCGGTAGGAGGGGTCGGCGAGCATCTCGTCCAGGATGACGTCGGCGGCGCGCAGTTCGTCGGTGGTCTCCAGGAGCGGGACGATGCCGATCTTGGCCCAGCCGGCGTGCAGGTCGACGAGGCCGGCCTCGCGGGCGAGGACGGCGGCGGCGAAGACGTCGTCGGCGCCCTGGCACATCGAGATGATGTAGGACTCGATGACCTCGGGGCCGAAGCGCTCGAACGCTTCCTTGATGGTGTGGAAGACGCCGAGGGTCTTCTCGCCGGCGGCGTCGAGCGGGGCGGGGGTGGGTGCGAGGGGGCGGCGGGAGCGCAGTTCCTTGGCGAGGAGCTTCTGCCGGTAGTCGCGGGGCATGTCGGCGTAGCGCCAGGACTCCTCGCCGAGCCGGTCGAAGAGCTGGCCGAGGGCGTGGTGGTGGGCGTCGGCGTGTTCGCGGACGTCCATGGTGGCGAGCTGGAGTCCGAACGCGGAGAGCGTGCGGATGGTGCGGTCCATGCGGCCGTCGGCGACGATCCCGGCCTTGTGGCGACGCAGGGAGTCCTGGATGAGGGCCAGGTCGCTGACCAGCTCGGCGGTGCCGAGGTAGTCGCAGCCGGGGCGGTGGGGGCGTCCGCTGGCGAGGCGTTCGCGGGTGTTGACGAGCTTCTGGCGGATGCAGGTGGCCTTGAGCCGGTAGGGCTCCTCGGCGTTCAGCCGCTTGTAGCGGGGGCTGATCTCGGGGAGGAGGTCCAGGTCGGCCTGGAGGGAGGCGAGGAGTTCGTCGGTGGCGCCGGTGTAGCGGATGGAGTTGGAGAGGAGTCCGCGGAGCTGGTCGACCAGTTCGAGGGCGTCGGTGATGCCGTGCTCGTGCTGGAGGATGAGGACGTCCCAGGTGACCGCGGGGGTCACGTTGGGGTTGCCGTCGCGGTCGCCGCCGATCCAGGTGCCGAAGGTGAGGGGGCGGGTGCCGGCGGGGAGTTCGACGCCGACGCGCTCCAGCTCGGCGGCCAGGTCCTCCAGGACGTCTCCGACGGCGTTGGCGTGCAGCTCGTCCAGGTAGTAGATCGCGTTCCGGGCCTCGTCGGTGGGCTCGGGGCGTACGACGCGGAGCTCGTCGGTCTGCCAGATGAGGTCGATGTTCTCGGCGAGCCGGAGGTCCTGGCGGCGGCGGTCGGCCTCGATGACCGGGGTCTCCAGGAGGGCGGCGATGCGGCGGAGCTTGTTGAGGACGGAGCGCCGGGCGGCCTCGGTGGGGTGCGCGGTGAAGACGGGGCGCACGTTGAGGTTCTTGACGGTGGCGCGCAGGTGCTCGGGGTCGGCGTCCTTGAGCCGGTCGGCGGTGCGGGCGAGGAGGCCGCCCTCGGCGGACCGGCGGTCGCGCATCTCGTGGGCGCGGTGGACCTGCTCGGTCACGTTGGCCAGGTGGAAGTAGGTGGAGAAGGCGCGGACGAGCTTGGCGGCGGTCTCCAGCCCGGTGTCGCCGAGGAGCTCGGCCGCGGCCTCGCCGTCGGTGCGGGTCAGGGCGCGTACGCGCTCGACGAGGTCGAGGAGTTCCTGACCCTCCTGGCGTACCAGGGTCTCGCCCAGGAGGTCGCCGAGGCGGCGGATGTCGGCGCGCAGCTCGGGGCTGGCGGCGGGGGTCTGGTCGGCACTGCTCACAGTGTGCGGCTCCTTGCAGTGGTTGTGCACGGGACCCGGGACCGCGGTCGGCGAATGCCGACGCCACCCCGGAAAGCAGGGTGCGGACCGCGCTGTCCGACCTCTCCAGAATAGGTGTCCGTGCTTTCGGTGCTGTTCGCGCCCCGTACGGACATCGATGTGGACGGAGGGCCCGGGCGGGGTACGCGGTGTGTGTCTACCCGTAATTCGTGCGTCTGTGCGCGGTGTTTCGCCCTCTCGTGGGCGGGCCTCCGCGCTGCCATACTTACGAGGCCGTAGGTTACGGGTGCGTAACCACGGTTGTCCGTCCCGTTCTCACCCTCAGGGGACTCCCCATGAAGACCAGCCCCGATGTGATCGAGGCCGCCGCCCCGGCGGCCGGTGATCAGGCTCTTCCCTCCGCCACGCTCGGCGGGGACAACAAGCGGTCGATCGAGCAGATCGCGCTCCTGCTGTTCATCATCCTGCCGTTCGTGGCCCTGGTGGCGGCGGTGCCGCTGGCCTGGGGCCGCGGTGTGAGCTGGCTCGATCTGGGTCTGCTGGTGGCGATGTACTTCATCGGCTGCCACGGCATCACGATCGGCTTCCACCGGTACTTCACGCACGGCTCGTTCAAGGCGAAGCGTCCGCTCCGTATCGCCCTGGCGGTGGCCGGGTCGCTGGCGGTGGAGGGTCCCCTGGTGCGCTGGGTGGCCGATCACCGCAAGCACCACCGGTTCTCGGACGCGGAGGGCGACCCGCATTCGCCGTGGCGGTTCGGCGAGACGCTGCCGGCGCTGCTGAAGGGTCTGTGGTGGGCCCACATCGCATGGATGTTCGACGAGGAGCAGACCCCGCAGCAGAAGTACGCGCCGGACCTGATCAAGGACCCGGCGATCCGCCGGATCTCGCGTCACTTCATGACCTTCACGATCATCTCGCTGGCGATCCCCCCGCTGGTCGGCGGTCTCGTGACGATGTCGTGGTGGGGTGCGGCGACGGCGTTCTTCTGGGGCTCGCTGGTGCGGGTGGCGCTGCTGCACCACGTGACGTGGTCGATCAACTCGATCTGCCACGCGGTCGGCAAGCGCCCCTTCAAGTCCCGGGACAAGTCGGGCAACGTGTGGTGGCTGGCGGTCCTGTCCTGCGGTGAGTCCTGGCACAACCTGCACCACGCGGACCCGACGAGCGCGCGGCACGGTGTGATGCGCGGTCAGATCGATTCGAGCGCGCGCCTCATCCGCTGGTTCGAGCAGGCCGGCTGGGCGTACGACGTGCGCTGGCCGGACGACGCCCGTATCGAGTCCCGGCGCAACCGCGCGGCGGCCGACGCGGCATGATGGACGACGTGGCGACCGACTCCAGCGCAGGCAGCGAGAACACCCGTGCACCTTCGTCCCGGCGGGCCCGCCGGGTGCGGATGACCGGGAAGGAACGCCGCGAGCAGTTGCTGGACATCGGTCGCACCCTGTTCGCCGACAAGGGCTTCGAGGGCACGTCGGTCGAGGAGATCGCGGCCCGGGCCGGGGTGTCGAAGCCGGTCGTCTACGAGCACTTCGGCGGCAAGGAGGGGCTGTACGCGGTCGTGGTGGACCGGGAGATGCGCCAGCTGCTGGACATGGTGACCGGTGCGCTGACCGCGGGGCACCCGCGGGAGCTCCTGGAGCAGGCGGCGTTCGCGCTGCTGGACTACATCGAGACGTACACCGACGGGTTCCGCATCCTGGTCCGGGACTCTCCGGTCGCCCAGTCGACGGGTACGTTCGCCTCCCTGATCAGCGATATCGCGACCCAGGTCGAGGACATCCTGGGGCTGGAGTTCAAGGCCCGCGGCTTCGACCCGAAGCTGGCCCCGCTGTACGCGCAGGCGCTGGTGGGCATGGTGGCGCTGACCGGCCAGTGGTGGGTGAACGCGCGCAAGCCGAAGAAGGCGGAGGTCGCGGCCCATCTGGTGAACCTGGCCTGGCACGGTCTGGAGAACCTGGAGTCGAAACCGCGGCTGATAGGGCACCGGAAGAGCTGACGGTGCGGGCGGCCGTGGCGCGGCCGGGCCGCTCAGTGATTAATCGGTAAACCACTTCAGTCCCAGGGGTCACAGTTGTAGAGTCTGTGGGCATCCCGGGAACGCTTCACCCTGCATGTAATGCACCTGTGAAGATTTTCTCCCGGTTCCACCACTTACCTCTGGGGGGACTTTGACTTCTGTGGAACCCGGCCGCGCCACGCCCGCGCGCACCAAGCGTGCGCGTCGGCTCGCCGCCGGCACCGCACTCGTTCTCTCGGCCGGCATGCTGCTGGCCGCCCCGGCCTCGGCCGATGACACCACCCCCGCGCCGCACCGCGCCGCCCAGCCCCGCGTCCCCGCGCTCGACGCGCAGCCCACGCTGACGCTGCCCGCGCCCACCGCGAAGAAGAAGAAGTCGCCGGCCGCGGGCGTCGAGGGTGAGAAGGCGGCGGTGGTTCCCGCCGCGCCGCGCTTCGACGTGGACGGCGACGGCTGGAGCGACACGCTGTACCGCGGGATCAATGGCCGCTACTACCTCATTCCGGCGAACGGGGCGAGCCCGTACGAGTTCACCGTGACCGCCGGTGACTACGAGGAGCGCCTCAAGGACGTCATCACGCCGGGCGACCTGAACGGCGACGGCAGCCCCGAGATCCTCACGCTGTCCGCGTCCGGCACGCTCTCGCTCCACTCGGGCCAGGGCTCCACCGGGGCGTCCTACTCCTACTGGAGCGGCGCCGGCTGGCAGCGGTACAACAAGGTCGTCTCGGCGGGCGACCTGAACGGCGACGGCCGCGGCGACCTCCTCGCCCGCACCCCGTCGGGCGACATCTACCTGTACACCGCCACGGGCAACCTGAGCAGCGGGCCCTTCAAGGCCGGCGTCAAGGTGGGCTACGGCTGGAGCTCGTACGACCAGATCGTCGGCGCCAACGACGTCAACGGTGACGGGATCGGCGACATCTACGCCCGTACGCCCGCCGGTGACCTGTACTACTACGCGGGCACCGGGAACGCCGCGTCGCCGTACAAGGCGCGCGTCAAGGTCGGCTACGGGTACGACACGTACAACCAGGTCATCGCCACGGACGACTTCACCGGCGACGGCCTCAGCGACCTGATGGCCCGTACGCCCGGCGGCACGCTCTACTTCTACGAGTCCACCGGCTACGGCACCTTCCTCAAGCGGACGGCCGGCGGCACCGGCTGGAACGTCGCGTCCCTCTTCGCGGGCCAGGGCGGCAACCCCGACTTCGGCAAGAACGAGCTGATGGCGCGCACCAAGGGCGGCACGCTCTACTGGTACTACGCGAAGAACAACGGCAAGCTCAGCGCCCGCATCAAGGCGAGCGACAGCGGCGGCTGGGCCGGGGCGACCATCAACTTCCCGTCGTCGCTCGACAACGACGGCATGGCCGACCTGATGGAGACGTACAACGGCACGCTCTACAACGAGGGTTCGAGCCTCGGCGGCGGCTGGAGCGGCTACACCGCCATCGTGGGCCCCGGCGACCTGAACGCCGACGGCAGGGGCGACCTGCTCGGCCGTACCAAGTCCGGTGACCTGTACCTGTTCAAGGGCAACGGGTACGGCACCAAGCTCGCCTCCCGGATCAAGGTCGGCTACGGCTTCAACACGTACAACAAGATCGTCGGCGCCGGCGACCTCAGCGGCGACGGCATCGCGGACGTCGTGGCCCGCGACACCAAGGGCAACCTGTACCTGTACAAGGGCACGGGCAGCGCCACCAAGCCGCTCAAGGCCCGCGTCAAGATCGGCTACGGCTACAACACGTACAAGCAGTTCGCCGCCACGGGCGACCTCGACGGCGACGGCTTCGCCGACCTGGTCGGCGTCGACGGCAAGGGCAACGTGTACCGCTACTCGTCCACCGGCACCGGCAAGGTCGAGAAGCGCGTGAAGATCGGCTACGGCTGGGACATCTACAACGGCCTTTACTAGGCCACAACCGCGTTGCCACAGCGCCCCGTTCCCGGGTTTCACGGGAGCGGGGCGCTGTAGAGTCCGCGAGCATCCGGGAGTGCCTCACGCTGCGCGTGACGCACGTGTGAAGGCGTTTCTCCCGGTTCCACCACGAACCCCTGGGGGGGGCCTTGTCTTCTGTGGAATCCGGCCGTGCCATGCCTGCACGCGCGAAGCGCGCGCGTCGGCTTGCCGCCTGCACCGCACTCGTTCTCTCGGCCGGTATGCTGCTGGCCGCCCCGGCCTCGGCCGATGACGTGACACCCGCGCCGCACCGCGCCACCCAGCCCCGCGTCCCCGCCCTCGACGCGCAGCCCACGCTGACGCTGCCGAAGCACCCGGCGAAGAAGAAGCCCTCGGCAGCGGCCTCCGACAGTGCGAAGGCTGCCGCTCCCGCCGCGCCGCGTTTCGACGTGGACGGTGACGGCTACAGCGACATGCTGTACCGCGGGATCGACGGTCACTACTCCCTCGTTCCGGCCGACGGGGCGGGCCCGTACGCGTTCGCCGTGCACACCGGTGACCCCGACGAGCAGCTCAAGGACGTGATCACGCCGGGCGACCTGAACGGCGACGGCGCGCCCGAGCTGTTCACCCTGACGGCGGACGGCACGCTCTCGATCCACCAGCTCCTGGACCCCAGCACCTCCGGTCACGCCGACTGGTCCGGCAGGGGCTGGCAGAAGTACAACAAGGTCGCCGCCCCCGGCGACCTGACCGGCGACGGCCGCGGCGACCTGCTCGCCCGTACGCCGTCCGGCGACCTCTACCTGTACGCCGCCACCGGCAACGTCACCGGCGCCCCCTTCAAGGCCGGCGTCAAGGTGGGATACGGCTGGGGCGTCTACGACCAGATCGTCGGCGCCAACGACGTCAACGGCGACGGGATCGGCGACATCTACACCCGTACGTTCACCGGTGACGTGTACTACTACGCGGGGACCGGCGACGCGGCCGCACCGTACAAGGCGCGCGTCAAGGTGGGCTACGGCTGGGACGTCTACAACCAGATCGTCCCGGTCGACGACGCCACCGGCGACGGCCTCGGCGACCTGCTGGGGCGCACCCCGGGCGGCACGCTGTACTTCTACGAGTCCACCGGCGACGGCACCTTCCTCAAGCGGACGGCCGGCGGCACCGGCTGGAACGTTTCCTCTCATTTCGCGGGCCAGGGCGGCAACCCCTTCTTCGGCAAGAGCGGACTGATGGCGCGGACCACCGGCGGCACCCTCTACTGGTATTACGGGCTGAACAACGCCAAGCTCAGCGCCCGTACGAAGGCGAGCGACGACGGCGGCTGGGCCGGCGCGGCCATCAGCCTCGCCTCGTCGCTCGACAACGACGGCTACGCCGACCTGCTGGAGATTTCCGGCGGCACCCTCTACAACCAGGGTTCGAGCCTCGGCGGTGGCTGGGGCGACTACGACGCCCTGATCGGCCCCGGCGACCTGAGCGGCGACGGCAAGGGCGACCTGCTCGCCCGCACCAAGTCCGGCGACCTGTACCTCTACCGGGGCAACGGATCGGGCACCGGATTCGCGGCCCGGATCAAGGTCGGCTTCAACTACGGCATCTACGACAAGATCATCGGCGCGGGCGACCTCGACGGCGACGGTCTGAGCGACGTGGTGGGCCGTACGCCGAGCGGCACGCTCTACATGTACCGAAGCACGGGCAACGCCTCCGCACCGTTCACGAAGTACCGCACCGTGATCGGCGTCAACTTCGACATCTACCGCCAGTGGGTCGCACCGGGCGACATCAGCGGTGACGGCAAGGCCGACCTGATCGGCGTCGACAGCAAGGGCGACGCCTACCTCCACACGTCCACCGGCGTGCCCTCCGAGCCGCTCTCCGAGCCCGTCAAGATCGGCTACGGCTGGGACATCTACAACGGCCTGTACTAGGCCCGTCCGACAGTCGGACCATGACGCCCCGTTCCCGCACGCGCGGGGGCGGGGCGCTGTAGAGTCTGGGCACATCCCGGGAATGCTTCACCTTGCACGTAGCGTGCCCGTGAAGGCGTCTCTCCCGGTTCCACCACTTCACCCCTGGGGGGGCTTTGACTTCTGTGGAACCCGGCCGTTTCGTCGCGCGCCCGAAGCGCGCGAGCCGGATCGCGGCCTGCACCGCACTCGTTCTCTCCGCCGGCATGCTGCTGGCGGCCCCGGCCTCGGCCGATGACTCCGCGCCCGCCCCGGTCGGCGCCACCGCGCAGTCCACTCCCGCGCTCGGCGGGCAGCCGACGCTCGGCCTGCCGAAGCGCACCGCGGAGAAGAAGTCCGGCGCGTCGGGCGTGGCGGGGGCCCAGTCCCCGTCCTCCGTCGTCCCGGCCAAGCCGCGCGCGGACCTCGACGGCGACGGCGCCGGCGACATGCTGTACCGGGGCCTCGACGGCAATCTGTACGCCGTCACGGACTCGGGGGGCGACTCGCACACGTACACGATCGACAGTGCCGACGCGTTCGAGATGGCCAAGGACATCATCACGCCGGGCGACCTCGACGGCGACGGCATGGCCGAGGTCCTGACGCTCTCGGCGACGGGCACGCTCTCGCTCCACCGGAGCCAGGGCGCGGACGGCACCGGCCCCGTCTCCTGGTCGGGCAACGGCTGGCAGAGGTACAACAAGGTCTCCGCCCCCGGCGACCTGGACGGCGACGGCCGCGGGGACCTGATCGCGCGTACGCCCGCGGGTGACATCTACGTCTACATCTCCACCGGCGACGTGAGCGGCGAGCCCTTCCAGGCCGGTGCCAAGGTGGGCTACGGCTGGGACACGTACGACCAGATCGTCGGCGCCGGCGATGTCAACGGCGACGGCCTGGGCGACGTCATCGCCCGTACGCCGGCCGGTGACGTGTACTTCTACGCCGGCACCGGTGACGCGGCGAAGCCCTTCGCGGCGCGCGTGAAGGTGGGCTACGGCTGGGACATCTACAACCAGCTGGTCAGCTTCGACGACCTCGACGGCGACGGCCTGGGCGACATCGTCACCCGTAAGCCGGGCGGCGACCTGTACACGTACCTCTCCAAGGGCGACGGCACGTTCGAGGCGCGCGTCGAGGCGGGCAAGGGCTGGAACGCCGCCGCGCTGTTCGCCGGCGCCGGCGGCAACCCGCACTGGGGCAAGCAGGAGCTGGAGGCGCGGACCACCGGCGGCAGCCTGTACTGGTACCAGAGCCGGAACAACGAGAAGTTCTTCCCGCGCTACCTGGACAGCTCGGACACCGGCTGGAACCAGGTGAGCCTGTCGCTGGCCTCCTCGCTGGACAACGACGGCTGGGCCGAGCTCCTCCAGGTCTACAAGGGCACCCTCTGGGTCGGCGCCGAGCAGATCGGCTCCGGCTGGCAGGTCTACAACAGCCTGACCGGCCCCGGCGACCTGAGCGGCGACGGCAAGGGCGACCTGCTGGCCCGCGACACCAGCGGCGACCTGTACCTGTACCAGGGCGACGGGTCCGCCACGAAGTTCGCGGCCAAGGTCAAGGTCGGCTACGGCTACGACACGTACAACAAGATCGTCGGCGCCGGCGACCTCAGCGGCGACGGCATCGCGGACGTCGTGGCCCGCGACACCAAGGGCGACCTTTACCTGTACAAGGGGACCGGCGACGCCGCGAAGCCGCTGTCGGCCCGCGTCAAGATCGGCTACGGCTACAACACGTACGAGCTGTTCGCCGCCCCGGGCGACCTCGACGGCGACGGCTTCGCCGACCTGGTCGGCGTCGACGGCGCGGGCGACGTGTACCGCTACTCGTCCACCGGCACCGGCGACATCGAGAAGCGCGTAAAGATCGGCTACGGCTGGGACATCTACAACGGTCTGTACTAGGCCGGCGTGGCGTACGGCGCCCCGTTCCCGCACCCGCGGGGGCGGGGCGCTGCCGTGTGCCGGGGCTCAGCCGGTCACCGGCTCCAGGAACTCCAGCCGGTTGCCCACCGGGTCGTGGCTGTAGAAGCGGCGGTGGCCCGGCAGGGCGTCGTCCCAGACCACTTCGGCGCCGTGCCCGGCCAGCCGGGCCGCGTACGCCTCGATGTCCGTGACGCGCAGGCCCGGGTGGGCCTTGCGGGCCGGGCGGAAGTCGGCCTCGATGCCCAGGTGCAGCTGGACCGGTCCGGCGGCGAACCAGCAGCCGCCCCGGGCCGCGAGCACCGGCGGCTTCGGGATCTCCGTCATGCCGAGGGCGTCCCGGTAGTACGCGCGCAGGGCTTCCTCGCTGCCGGCGGGCGCGGCGAGCTGGACGTGGTCGAGCAAGGCGATCATCAAGGCTCCCGGTGGGCGACGGCGAAGATGCGGCGGAAGGGGAAGACCGTGCCGTGCGGGCCGCGCGGGTAGGCCGTGCGCAGGCGGTCGCGGTAGTCGGCGAGGAAGGCGTCCCGGGCCTCCTCGTCCTCGGCGAGTGCGGTGAGCACGGGGCGCAGTCCGGTGCCCTTGACCCAGTCCAGGACGGGGTCCTCGCCCGGCAGCAGGTGGAGGTAGGTGGTCTCCCAGACGTCGGCGGCGGTGCCGGGCCCGGTCAGCGCGTCCAGGTATCCGGCGGGGCTCAGCACGGCGTCCGCGTGGCGCAGCAGGCCGCCGAGGCGGGGACGCCAGCGCGGGGACTCCGCGAGTTCGCGCATCAGGACGTGCGAGGGCTGGTCGAAGTTGCCGGGGACCTGAAGGGCGAAAGTGCCGCCGGGGAGCAGGGCGTCCAGCCAGAGCGGCAGGCGGGCGGCGTGGCCGGGGACCCATGGGAGCAGGGCGTTGGAGACGATCAGGCCGTACGGCTCCGGGGGCGTCCAGACGGCCGCGTCGGCCTCGGCGAAGTCGAGCAGCTCCGTGGTGTGGGCGCGGGCCCGCTCCAGCATCTGCGGGGAGTTGTCGTAGCCGGTGATCCGGGCGTGCGGCCAGCGCCGGGCGAGCAGGGCGGTGGCGTTGCCGGCGCCGCAGCCGAGGTCGGCGATGCGGGGCGCGGGGGTGTCTCCGGGGCTGTCCGGCGGGTCGGGGACGCGGGCCAGGAGGTCGTGGAAGGGGCGGGTGCGGTGGTCCGCGTGGCGCAGGTACTGCCGCGGGTCCCAGAGGGGTGTGGTCATGGGTTCCAGGGTCGGCCGACGGTATCTTGATGTCAAGACACTCGAATTCAAGAGACTTCATGTCGACAGACCATCTACACTGATCCACATGGAGGACGAGGTCGACCGTCTGGTCGCTGCATGGCGCCGCGAGCGCCCCGACCTCGACGTGGAACCGCTCGAGGTCCTCAGCCGCGTCTCCCGCCTGGCCCGGCACCTCGACCGGGCCCGCCGCATCGCCTTCGCCGAGCACCAGCTCGAACCGTGGGAGTTCGACGTCCTCACGTCGCTCCGCCGGGCCGGCGCCCCCTACCAGCTCTCCCCCGGCCAGCTGCTCACCCAGACCCTGGTCACCTCGGGCACGATGACCAACCGCATCGACCGCCTCACCAAGAAGAACCTGGTCGAGCGGCTGCCCGACCCCAGCGACCGGCGCGGCGTCCTGGTCCGGCTCACCGCCGAGGGCCGCGACAAGGCCGACCAGTCCCTGGCGGGCCTCCTCGCCCAGGAGCGCGCCATCCTCGGCGAGCTCTCCCGCCAGCAGCGCGCCGAACTGGCCGGTCTGCTACGCCAGTTGACTGCCCCGTTCGACAACATCCCCGGTTAGCGCCGGCTCCTCCAGCTCGACCGGGCCGACGCCCGCGCGCCGGGCCAGCGCCACGGCGGCCAGCGTCGAGTGGACGCCCAGCTTCCCCAGCACGTTCTGCATGTGCGTCCGCACGGTGTGCGGGGAGAGGAACAGCCGCTCCGCGACCGCCTTGCGGCCCAGCCCCGCCACCATGCACCGCAGCACCTCGCGCTCGCGCGGGGTCAGCGACTCGACCAGCTTCTCGCTCTCGGTGCGGTGCTTCCGGTCGGCCAGCAGCTCGCGCAGCACCCCCGTCAGCAGGGCGGCGGGCAGATGCGTCTCGTCGCGCAGCACCCCCCGGATCACCGCAAGCAGCCGTTGCAGCGAGCTGTCCTTGGCGACCCAGCCGCAGGCCCCGGCCTGGAGGGCGAGCGCGGCCCGGGCCGGATCGTCCTTCTCGGCGAGCACCACCGTACGCACCGAGGGCCGCGCCAGGCGGACCGCGCCGACCAGGGCGATCCCGTCGACCGGACCGGCCTTGACCGGTCCGGAGCGCGGGGCGGGCACCGGGCCCGCGCCGGTGCGGGCCGGCGCGGCGAGGGCGCCCAGCTCCGCGTCGGCCAGCAGCACGTCGTACTCCCGGCCCTCGGCCGCCGCGCGCTCCAGACAGCGCAGCGCCGCCGGGCCGCTGCCGGCCGCGGCCACCTCGACGTCCGGTTCGGCCGCGAGCGCGGCGGCCAGCGACTCGGCGAAGATCCGGTGGTCGTCCACCACGAGAACCCGGATACGGGCCACAGGCACCCCCATGCTGTGAATGACGGGGCGCCCCACGCGTGCGTCCCCCGGCGGGGCCGGACCCGCACGGTGCTGCGCCCGGCTGTCTCGTACCCCTGAATACGGCGCAGGCCCCCCGCCGGCGCTGAGCATCAGCGTACGGGCGGGGGGCCTGGGGGGAGGGGAATTGGCGGAAGTTGTCCAGGGGTGCGCCCTGGAGTGGGGCGCATGTTGCATCGTGAGACAGAAGTGGACAGGGAACGGCGTGCACAGCCGCACCGGTTGCCGCGGGACGGCGACACCGCGCCGGACTCGGCGGGCTCCGGTCAGACCAGCCGGTGCGCCCCGGCCGACGGCACCGCCGGGAAGACGCCCGGGTTGCCGTAGCCGGCCGCGGTGAACGCCTCCAGGACGGACGTGGTGACCGCGTCCGCCCGCTCCTCCTCGACCAGCACGATCGCCGAGCCGCCGAAGCCGCCCCCGGTCATCCGCGCCCCGAGCGCCCCGGCCGCGTTGGCCGCCTCGACCACCAGGTCGAGCTCCACGCAGGAGACCCGCAGGTCGTCGCGGAGCGAGACGTGCCCCGCCGTGAGGACCGGGCCCGCCGCGCGCACGTCGCCCGCGTCGAGCAGCGCGATGACCTGCTCGACGCGCTGGTTGTCGCCGACCACATGGCGCACGTACCGCACCACGGACTCGTCCGCGCCGGACTCCGCGAGCCGGTCCAGGGCGGCGCCCAGCTCCTCGTACGGCAGGTCGCGCAGGGTGGGTATGCCGAGCAGGCGGGCGCCCTCCTCGCAGCCGGCCCGGCGCTCCGCGTAGGCCCCGTCGCCGAGCGCGTGCTTGACGCGGGTGTCGACCACCAGGAGCCGCAGCCCGTGCGCGGCCAGGTCGAAGGGCACCTGGCGGCGGCCGAGGTCCCGGGTGTCCAGGTGCAGGGCGTGGCCCTCGGTGCAGCAGGCGGACGCCATCTGGTCCATGACCCCGCAGGGGACGCCGACGAAGGCGTTCTCGGCGCGCTGGGCGAGGACCGCGAGCTCCGCCGCGTCGAGCCCGAGGCCGAAGAGGTCGTTGAGGGCGAGGGCGGTGACCACTTCGAGGGCGGCGGACGAGGAGAGCCCGGCGCCCGTGGGGACGGTGGAGGTCAGCTGGATGTCGGCGCCGGTGACCTGGTGGCCCGCCTCGCGCAGCGCCCAGACGACGCCGGCCGGGTAGGCGGCCCAGCCGTGGCCCTCGTTCGGGGTCAGCCCGTCCACGCGGAGCCGGACGACGCCGCCGGGCACGTCGGTGGAGTGCAGCCGCAGCTCGCCGTCGGTGCGGCGGGAGACCGCGGCGCGCGCGGTGTGCGGGAGGGCGAGCGGCATGACGAAGCCGTCGTTGAAGTCGGTGTACTCGCCGATCAGGTTGACCCGGCCGGGGGCGGCCCAGATCCCCTCGGGCTCGCTTCCGTACAGCGCGGTGAAGGAAGCGGCGAGCTCTGCGTGGTCCTCGGTCATGGTGCGGTGGGCTCCTCTCGGCGGGCGAACGTCCAGGCGTCGGAGACGATTCCGGTCAGGTCGGCGCGGGACGGCTGCCAGCCGAGCCGTTCCCTGGCGGTGGCCGCGGAGGCGACGAGGACGGCCGGGTCGCCGGCGCGGCGCGGGGCCGCGGTCTCGGGGACGGGGTGGCCGGTGACCTCGCGGACCGTCTCGATGACCTCGCGGACCGAGAAGCCGTTGCCGTTGCCGAGGTTGCAGATCAGGTGCTCGCCCGGGACCGCCGCGTCGAGCGCGAGGAGGTGCGCCTCGGCCAGGTCCGCGACGTGGATGTAGTCGCGGACGCAGGTGCCGTCCGGGGTCGGGTAGTCGTCGCCGTAGACGGAGATCGACTCCCGCTGTCCGAGGGCGACCTGGAGCACGAGCGGGATGAGGTGGGACTCGGGGCTGTGCCGCTCGCCGCAGGCGCCGTAGGCCCCGGCCACGTTGAAGTAGCGCAGCGAGACGGCGGCCAGGCCGTGGGCGGCGGCCTCCCCGGTGATCATGTGGTCGACGGCGAGCTTGGTCGCGCCGTACGGGCTGGTCGGCGCGGTGGGGTCGGTCTCCGTGATGGGGCTGGAGACCGGCTCGCCGTAGGTCGCGGCGGTGGAGGAGAAGACCAGGGTGCGCACCCCGGCGTCGCGCATGGCGGCGAGCAGGGCGGTGGAGCCGCCGACGTTGTTGAGCCAGTACTTCTCGGGGTCGGTGACGGACTCGCCGACCTGGGAGTACGCGGCGAAGTGGAGCACCCCGTCGTAGGAGGGGTCGAGCCACTTCGCGGCGTCCTGGACGCGGCCCTCGATGAAGTCGGCCCCGGCCGGGACGCCCTCGCGGAAGCCGGTGGAGAGGTCGTCCAGGACGGTGACGGTGTGGCCGGCCTCCAGGAGGTGCTGGGCGACGACACTGCCCACGTAACCGGCACCACCGGTGACCAGGTACTTCTTCGGGGTCTTGCTCACTGGCTCGCTACCTCTCGCAGTCGCTGGGCCGCGGTCTCCGGCGGCACGTCGTTGATGAACACGCTCATGCCGGATTCGGAACCCGCGAGGAACTTCAGCTTGCCGGAGGTCCGTCGGATGGTGAAAAGCTCGAGGTGGAGCCCGAAGTCCTCACGCCCGGGGACCCCGAACGGGGCCTGGTGCCAGGCGGAGATGTACGGGGTCGGCGGCTCTCCGGGTCCGAAGATCCGGTCGAATCGCCGCAACAGTTCCAGATAGACCTGTGGGAACTCCGTGCGCGCCTCCTCGTCCAGCTCCCGCAGGTCGGCGACGCGGCGGCGCGGGTGGAGGTGGACCTCGTACGGCCAGTGGGCCGCGTACGGGACGAAGGCGATCCAGTGCTCGGCGGCGAGCACGATCCGGGAGCCGTCCTCCTCCTCGCGGGCGATCACGTCGTCGAAGAGGTTGCGGCCGGTCTTCGCGTGGTGGGCGGCCATCGAGCGGAGCATCAGCTCGGTGCGCGGGGTGACGAAGGGGTAGCCGTAGATCTGGCCGTGCGGGTGGCCGAGCGTGACGCCGATCTCGGCGCCCCGGTTCTCGAAGCAGAACACCTGCGTGACCTGCGGGAGCCGGGCCAGGGCCGCGGTGCGGTCGGTCCAGGCGTCCAGCACGAGCCGCGCCTGCTCCTCGGTCAGGTCGGCGAACGAGGCGTCGTGGTCGGAGGTGAAGCAGACGACCTCGCAGCGGCCGGAGTCGCCGGCGAGCGAGGGGAAGCGGTTCTCGAAGACGGCGACGTCGTAGTCGGGCTCCGGGATCTCGCTCTGCCGGCCCTCGCGCGAGGGACACAGCGGGCACTCGTCGGCGGGCGGGTGGTAGGTCCGGCCCTGGCGGTGCGAGGCGACGGCCACGCTGTCGCCGAGGAGGGGGTCGCGCCGGATCTCGGACGAGGTGGAGACGGCGTCGAGGGGCCGTGTGTCGACGGCCTCGCGCACGAGGTCGTCGCGGCTGTCGTAGTAGATCAGCTCCCGGCCGTCGGCGAGCGTCGTAACCGTCTTCTTCACCAGACTCCTCCCACCAAACATAAGCAAACACAATGAACCACAAGTCAACAGATGCGTCAATGAGTCGACGGCGGGGGCATACGGGCGATGCGAGCGGGCTCACGGCTGGTTGAAGGCGGTGATTCCGTCGATACGATCACAAACAAACAAAGAACCTCTTGGGAACTGTTCACTTTCTGAACACAAGAGCGTAGTTTCCTTCGGGTTCAGTTCGCGCAACGAAGCGAGACCCCCACATGCAATATCTGGCAGCAGGGCTCCGGCTCCCCACGAACGGGCTCGACTACACGATCCTGGCGATCTACTTCGTCGTGGTGCTCGGCATCGGCTTCGCCGCCCGGGCGAGTGTCAAGACCAGCCTCGACTTCTTCCTCTCCGGACGGTCACTGCCCGCGTGGGTGACCGGTCTGGCCTTCGTCGCGGCCAACCTGGGCGCCACCGAGATCCTCGGCATGGCGGCCACGGGCGCGCAGTACGGCGTCGCGGTGGTGCACTGGTACTGGATCGGCGCCATCCCCGCGATGGTCTTCCTCGGCCTCGTGATGATGCCGTTCTACTACCGCTCGAAGGTGCGCTCGGTGCCGGAGTTCCTGCTCCAGCGCTTCGACAAGTCCGCGCACCTGCTGAGCTCCATACTCTTCGCCTTCTCGGCGATCCTGATCGCGGGCGTCAACCTGTACGCCCTGTCGATCGTCGTGGAGGCGCTCCTCGGCTGGCCGCAGTGGGTCGCGATCGTCGTCGCGGGCCTCTTCGTCCTCGTCTACATCACGATCGGCGGGCTCTCCTCCGCGATCTACAACGAGGTGCTCCAGTTCTTCGTCATCCTCGCCGCGCTGATCCCGCTGACCCTGCTGGGCCTCAAGCGCGTCGGCGGCTGGGACGGGCTGAGCGATTCACTGACGTCGCAGCACGGCTCCAACTTCATGTCGGCCTGGGGCGGCACGGGCATCGGTGACGCCAACCCGCTCGGCGCCAACTGGCTGACGATCGTCCTCGGCCTCGGCTTCGTGCTCTCCTTCGGCTACTGGACGACGAACTTCGCCGAGGTGCAGCGCGCCCTGTCCGCGAAGAACCTCTCGGCCGCCCAGCGCACCCCGCTGATCGCGGCCTTCCCGAAGATGTTCATCGTCTTCGCCGTGATGATCCCGGGTCTGGTCGCCGCCGTGGTCGTGCCCAACATCGGCACCGCCGGCTCCGGCACCACGTACAACGACGCGATCCCGCTGCTGATGCGCGAGCTGCTGCCGAACGGTGTGCTCGGCATCGCGGTGACCGGTCTGCTGGCCGCGTTCATGGCGGGCATGGCCGCCAACGTCTCCTCGTTCAACACCGTGTTCACCACGGACATCTGGGCGCGGTACGTGAAGAAGGACCAGTCGGACGCGTACTACCTGCGCTTCGGCCGGCTGATCACGGCGCTCGGCGTGCTGGCCTCCATCGGCACCGCGTTCATCGCCGCCAGCTTCTCGAACATCATGAGCTACCTCCAGACGCTCTTCTCGTTCTTCAACGTGCCGCTCTTCGTCGTCTTCATCATCGGCATGTTCTGGAAGCGCGCCTCGATGAAGTCCGGTGTCTGGGGCCTGCTCGCGGGCACCACGGCCGCGATGGTCAACTACTTCGTCATCTACAAGCAGGGCGTCATCGACATCCCGAGCGACCAGGGCGCCAACTTCGTCTCGGCGATCGTCGGCTTCGTCGCCGGAGCGGTCGTCATGATCGCGGTCACGCTCTTCACCGCTCCCAAGCCCGAGGCCGAACTCGCCGGCCTCGTCTACGGAACCGAGTCCCCGGGCGCCCCCGAGGTGCCCGAGGAGGGCGACAGCGCCTGGTACCGCAGGCCCGCACTCCTGGGCTGGGGAGCCATCGTGCTCGCCGCCCTGTGCTACGTCCCCTACTCGTTCTGATCGGAGCACCCCACCATGTCCGACCTGCACAAGGAAGTCTCCGACCTGGAGCAGAAGTCCGCCACGGCGGCCCGCCTCTTCGACATCCGGCGGATCATCGGCGGCCTCTTCGTGGTCTACGGGATCATCGTGACGATCGCCGGGATCAGCCCGTCCGACGAGGACCTGGAGAAGGCCCAGGGCGTCCACATCAACCTGTGGACCGGCCTCGCCATGCTGGCGCTCGGCCTGTTCTTCCTGGTCTGGATGAAGCTGCGCCCGGCCCAGGCCCCGGAGCCCGCCCCGGAGGACACCCCGGGGAGCTAGGACCTTGCGTGACAGGGGCCGGACACCGTCAGCCGACGGGGTCCGGCCCCTGGCGTGTCACCGCCGCCCGGTCCAGCAGCCCGGTCCGGGCGGCCAGCGCGGCGGCCTCGAGGCGGGAGCCGACGCCGAGCTTCATCAGGACCCGCTGGACGTGCGTACGGGCGGTGCTCGGCGCGATCCGCATCCCGGCCGCGATCAGCCGGGTGTCCTCGCCCTCCGCGACCCGGACCAGCACCTCGACCTCGCGCGGGGTGAGCAGCCGCAGCAGCCGGCGGCCCTCGTCGTCCGGCTGGGCCACCGGGTCGAGCAGTTCGGCGAAGGCGCCCTGGAGGAGCTGGGGCGCGATGGCCACCTCCCCGGACCGGGCCTTGGCCATGGCGCGCTCCACGCCCTCGATCCGCTCGTCGTGCCGGACGTACCCGGCGGCCCCGGCCGCGAACGCGGCGGCGATCCCGCGCGGACTGGGGACCGGGCCGAGCACGACCACCGCGGTCTGCGGGCGCTCGCGCCGGATGCGGACGACGGGGTCGAACGTGCCGGGCACGGCGGGCGACGCGGTGCCGAACAGGCAGACCTCCGGGGCCCGGCCGACGACGAGGTCCGCCGCCCCGGTGGTGGGCGCGGCGGCGGCCAGCACCCGGTGGCCGCGCAGCTTCAGCGCCGACGCCAGCGCCTCGGCGAGCAGCCGGTGGTCGTCCACCACCATCAGCCGGACACCCATCGCCCATTCCCCCCGTCACCGCGGCACGGACCCCCCGGCCCCTCCAGGGCCTGCAAGTTACACGGCCGGGTACGCGAGTGGGGGTGGAACCGGCCGGTTCCACCCCCACATCCGTGATCCGCACTCAGCTGGTGCGGAAGGACACCACCAGGTACTCCTTGTCATCCAGGGAGCTCTTGCGCGGTGCGCTGATCATCGTCTCGGAGATGAAGAAGCGTCCCTGCGCGTAGCGGAACTCCGCGTAGTCCGAGGAGAAGCTGGTCTCCGCGTCCCGGACGGCCTCGTCGGACGGGTTGCGCATCAGGACCGTCTGCTCGAAGGTGCTGCCGTCGATCGAGACGACCTCACCGCCCTTGTCGTACGGGGGTTCCCGGTACGCGATGATGTTGTCGCCGTCCATGCGCAGCGGGAACATCGTGAACTTCTCGCCCGCGTCGGCCCGGTCGCCGGTCTGCTTGCCGGTGGTGAGGTCGAAGGAGACGATCTCGTTGGTCCGGCTGAAGCTCTCGCCGGTGCCCTCGTGCTCCTCGGTCGGCAGGTAGATGCGGTTGTTGCCGACGGCGAGGTGCTGGCACTGCTCGACCTCGGTGGAGCCGCACCGGGCCGCGTACTTCTCGGCGTCGGCGGAGATACGGATCTTCAGCTTGCCGGTGGCCTCGTCGATCGAGAAGAAGTCCGAGATGCTGCTGCCGTCGCCGGCGGTGTCGCCGACGTCGGCGGCGACCACGAGCGGCTTGGTGGAGACGATGCTCGCGTAGTCGACGCCGGCCGGCATCTTGTACGAGGAGAGCGGGGCGCCCGTCGTCGGGTTCAGCGCCTGGATGACCAGCTGCGGGTCGTCGTACGTACCGCACTTGCGGACGACGGCCAGGGCCTCGCCGCCGCCGTACCCGGCGTCGTAGCAGCCGTCGGTGCTGGCCTTCGGCTTCCAGAGCTCGGCGCCGGTGTCCAGCTTGAAGGCGGCGCCGCCGTCGGTGCCGCCCGCGGCGACCGTGTTGCCGCTGAGGGTGACCTCGGCGAAGCGGATCGGGCGGTCGCCGCCGGTGGCGGCGGTGATCGACTTGCTCCACAGCAGCTTGCCGGTGGCCAGGTCGAGGGCACCGACCTTGTTGCAGCTCTGGTAGCTCTTGGCCTTGGTCCGCTTGGCCTCCTCGAAGAGGATGGCGGTCTTGTAGTCCTTGCTCATGTGCCGGGACGCGGCGCACACCTGGCCGTCCAGCGGCACCGACCAGAGCTTGGTGCCCTTGTCCAGGTCATAGCCGACGACCTCGTTGACGCCCGTCTTCACGTACGCCTTGTCGGTGATCCAGGAGCCGTCGACGGTGGTGACGTCGGTGACCTTGGGCTGCGGGAGCTGGAAGCCGACGGCCGAGTCGACGTTCGCCGGGGCCTTCTCCTTGCCGCCGGTGCCACCGCCCTTCCCGCCGTCGTCGCCCTTGCCGCCCTTGTTCTCGCCGGAGGTGCCGGCGGAGGAGCCCGCCTCGTCCTTCTTGTCGTCCCCGCCGCTGGAGGCGTACCAGATGCCGCCGCCGACGATCAGGGCGACCGCGACCACGGCGGCGACGATGATCTGGGCCTGGGTGGAGAACTTCTTCCCGCCGCCGCCCTGCTGCGGCGGCTGGTAGGCCGGCTGCATCGGTGCGGTCGGGTAGCCGTACGGCTGCTGCTGGCCCTGCTGCGGGAAGCCGTAGCCGGGCTGGGTGGGCGGCTGGGGCGGCTGGCCCTGCGGGAAGCCGTAGCCCGGCTGCGTGGGCGGCTGCGGGTAGCCGTAGCCCGGCTGCTGCTGGGGCGGGCCGGGCGGCGGGGTCGGGGCGCCGAAGCCACCGGGGGGCGGGTCCTGCGGCGCGCCGAAACCGCCGGGCGGCGGGTCCTGCGGCGCACCGAAACCGCCCTGGGGCGGGTCGTTGGGCGGCTGCTGGGGCGGCTGGGTCATGGCGTTGCGTACCTCGGGGAAAGGGGATCGGTCGGGTTCGTCCGGGTGGGGGGAGCCGTCAGTTGCCGAAGGCCATCATGGTGTTCGTCTCCAGCTCTTCCTTGTCGTTGCCCGCGCTGACCCGCCCGCTCGTGATGAACGAACGCCCATCCACGTACTGGATCTTCGGGTTGTAGAAGGAGCGCTCGATCTCCGAGGTCGAGTCCGGGTGCTGGAGCACCATCTTCGGGCTGCCGCCGGTCGGGGAGAGGGTCGCGATGCCGCCGCCCTTGCTGTAGCCGCCGTCGATGTAGAGCAGGACGTTGCCGCCCTCCATGCCGAGCGGCTGCATGGTCTGCTCGGCGGGGGAGTTCGCCTTCCACTTCGTCTTGCCGGTGTTCAGGTTGAACGCGACGACCTTGTTGGTGCGGTCGGAGCCGCTGGAGTCGTCCGTGGTGGACATGTAGAAGGTGTTGGCGTCGGCGGCCACGCCGACGCAGCCCTGGAGCCGCTGGCCGAAGATGGTGAAGCCGCCACCGCAGTCCGGGGAGAACTTGTCGCCCTTGTCGCTCTTCATCTGGGAGCGCAGCGTGCCGTTCTCGCGGAGCGCGAGGATGCTCCACTCCTTGTCGTCGCTGGTATTGCCCTTGGTGAGGGAGACGACGAGGGGGGTCACCGAGTAGACCTTCTCCACCTCCCAGCCGCGCGGGGGCTTGTAGGTCCACTTCGCCTTGCCGGTGGCGGGGTCGAGTTCCTCGATCTCCTGCTGCGGGTTGTTGACGTCGTCGGTGCGGCAGTTGACCGCGGCGATGAGCTTGGGGCCGCCGGCGAAGGCGAACGGCTGGCAGTTGCCGCTCCGCTTGCCGAAGACCTCCTTGCCGTCGCTGACCCGGAAGGCGTCGGAGGCGCCGGTGCGGCCGGCTGTGACGGTGTCGCCGCTGATGGCCATGGAGAGGTCGGACATCATGTCGAAGAGGCCGCTCTTCTTGACCTCCTTCTTCCATCCGGCCTTGCCCGTGTTGAGGTCGATCTGCTGGAGGGCGGAGCAGTCGGCCTTGTCGGTGGTGCCGTTCTTGATCGCGATGACGATCTTGCCGTCGGAGGTGGTCTGCTCGGGCGCGGAGCAGATGTCGGCCGGCAGCTTCAGCGTCCAGGCCTGCTTGCCGTCGGCGACCGAGTAGCCGGAGACCGTGCGGTACATGCCCTTGACGATGGTGTCGCCGACGATCCAGGGTCCGTAGACGTCCGCGCCGTTGCGCGGGAGGTCGACGTCGTTCTTCTGGAGCCAGAGGACCTTGGCCTCGCCGTCCTTGCGGCCGCTGTTGAGGTCGTCGTCCTCCTCCCGGCCGGTGCCGTTCCCGTCGCCCTGGTCGACGGAGGGCGACCCGGACGGCTTGGTGACCTGCTCGCTCTTCTTGGCGACCGGCTTGTCGTCGTCGCCGTCGCCCCCGCTCGTCGCGAAGTACACGCCGCCGCCGATGACCAGGAGCGCGGCGACCGCGGCGCCGATGATCATGGTCGGCTTGCGCTTGAACGGGCTGCCGCCGCCGGGGCCGTTCGGACCGGGCGGCACGGGCGCGCCGGGGTGCTGCTGCGGCGGGAAGCCGTAACCGGCCTGCGGCTGCTGGGCGTACGGACCCGGCTGCGGCTGCCCGTACGGGCCGGGCTGCTGGCCGTACGGGCCGGGCTGCGGCTGTCCGTAGGGGCCGGGCTGCTGGCCGTACGGGCCCGGCTGCTGCGGCTTGTCGTAGGGGCCGGGCTGCTGCGGGTAGCCGTAGCCCGGCTGCGTGGGCGGCGGGGTCGGCGGCGCGGCGGGGGCCTGGGGCGGCGCGGCGGGCGGCGGAGTCTGCGGCGGGCCCTGGGGCGGCTGCGGTACCCCGTGCGGCGGCTCCTGCGGAGCGCCGAAGCCTCCCTGCGGCGGTTGCTGTCCGGGCGGCTGGGTCATCAGCGCGTCCCCCTTCGTGCGGTCCGGTGCCCGTTCCGGACTCCCCCGCGATCTCGCCGGCACCGGGGGCAAGGCCCCCTGGAGCACGGCGAAATGGAGCGAATCGGGCATGGATTCCGCAGTGTCACGTCAGTCGAGCGGGACTTCTTTGTACCACCCGTCCGAGGGCGTCCTCCGGTTCGGTCCGCCCCTGTTCCCAAGGGAGGACCGGGCCGTGATGCCGTCGTGATGCTTCGGACCGTCAGCCGCCGTAGACCACGATGGAGGGCGCGTCCACCTCGTCGTCGCCGTCGATGCCGCTGAGCCGTGACGGCGTCAGCAGGGTGCGTCCTCCGGTGTACGCGATGCGCGGTTCGTAGATGCCGCGCTCCAGCTCGACGCCGGACACCGGGTGGCGCTGGACGAACTGCGGAGTGCCACCGGTGGAGGGGAGAGTGGCGATCCCGCCGCCCTTGCCCTCGGCCGGGTGGACGTACATCAGCAGCTTGCCGCCCTCGGTGCGCAGCGGGGTGACGGCCTGGCCCTTCGGTGCATCGGCCGACCAGCGGAACTTCCCGGTGTCCAGGTCGAACGCCACGACCTTGTTGGCGTGGAACTCCCCGAACTCGCCGTACGCGGTGCTCATGTAGAAGGTCTTCGCGTCGGCGGCCACGCCCACGCAGTTGTCCAGGTTCCGGCCGAGCGACATCATGTCCCGCTCGCACTTGACCCGGAGGTCGCTCGGTCCGCCGGAAAGCTGGGTGCGGTAGGTGCCGTCGGCGTTGAGGACGAGGACCCCCCACTTCTCCGGCTGCTTCAGCGAGACGACGAGCGGGTTGACGGAGAGGATCTGGGAGACCTCCCAGTCCTTCTTGAGCTTGTACGTCCACAGAGCCTTGCCGGTGGCGGGGTCGATCCGCTGCACCTGCTGGTCCTTGTACTGGTCGTCGGCGGTGTGGCAGCTGACCGCCGCGATGGCCACCGGTCCGCTGACGAGGCCGAACGGCTGGCACTTCCCGGGCCGTTCACCGAAGAGCTGCTTGCCGTCGCTGATCCGGAAGCCCTCGGTCCGGCCGGTGCGTCCTACGGTGACGGTGCCGCCGTTGGTGGACATCACGAGGTCGGAGAGCCCGTCCCAGGCTCCTTCACGGACGTACGACTTGCGCCAGCCGGCCTTGCCGGTCTTCAGGTCGACCATCTGGAGCGTGTCGCACTGGGCGTCGGCGGCGGAGTCGTGCCTGATCCCGAGAACGATCTTGCCGTCGGCGGTGGGCTGCGAGGGCGCCGCGCACATCTTGGTCGGCAGCCGGAGGTTCCACCGCGGGGTGCCGTCGGAGAGCGAGTAGCCGGAGACCGTGTTGAACAGGGCCCTGACGACGAGGTCCCCGGCGAACCAGGGGCCGAACTGGTCCTCGCCGTCGCGCGGCAGGTCGACGCCGCCCTTCTGTATCCAGCTCACCTTCACCTCGCCGGGCTTGACGCCGGCGTTGATGGTCCGCGCCTCCTCCTCCGGGCTGACCACCGGTTCCCCGGTGGCCCCGCCCTTGGTCGGCGAGGGCGTGACGGTGGGCTTCGCGGAGTGGGTCGGCCCGGCCAGCGGCTTGTCGTCGTCCCCGTCGCCGGTGGCGAACCAGATCCCGCCGCCCGCGAGGAGCGCCACGGCGACCGCGGCCCCGACGATCTTCGCGATCCGGCCCCGGAACGGCCCGCCCCCGCCCCGCGGCCCGCCGGGCCCGGGGGCCGCGTACTGCTGCTGGGTGGGCATCTGGTGCAGCCCCGGCGATGTGTACGGGCCGGGCTGGGCGTACGGGCCGGGCTGGGTGTACGGACCGGGCTGGGTGTACGGACCCGGCTGGGGCTGTCCGTGACCCTGCGGCGGATAGCCGTAGCCGGGCTGGGCGGGTGGCTGGGTGTACGGACCGGTCGCCGGATCGTACGGTGCTCCGAACCCGCCCTGCGGCGGCTGCTGTTCGGGCGGCTGGCTCATCGGACCCGTCCCCCTGTGGTGAAAGTGGCACGGTCGTGGCCCGCACCGGCCAGGGCTTCTTTGTACCACCCGCCCCACGCGTGACGACGCTCAGGCGTCCTCGGCCAGTTCCAGCCAGCGCATCTCCAGCACGTCGCGTTCCGCGACCAGTTCGCGCAGCTCCGCGTCCAGCTTCGCCACCTTCTCGAAGTCCGTGGCGTTCTCGGCGATCAGGGCGTGCAGCGTCGTCTCGCGGGTCGACATCTTCTCCAGCTGCCGCTCGACCTTCTGGAGCTCCTTCTTGGCCGCGCGGGCCGCCTGCGCGGAGACCGCGGGCGCCGGTGCGGCGGTCTGGGCGGCGGGGGCGGCGGCCGGGGCGGCCGTCTCGGCCTGGCGCTGCCTGCGCTCCAGGTACTCGTCGATGCCGCGCGGCAGCATCCGCAGCGTCTTGTCGCCGAGCAGGGCCATGACCCGGTCCGTGGTGCGCTCGACGAAGAACCGGTCGTGGGAGATCACGATCATGGAGCCGGGCCAGCCGTCGAGCAGGTCCTCCAGCTGGGTCAGGGTCTCGATGTCGAGGTCGTTGGTCGGCTCGTCCAGGAAGAGCACGTTGGGCTCGTCCATCAGGAGGCGCAGGATCTGGAGCCGGCGCCGCTCGCCGCCGGAGAGGTCGCCGACGGGCGTCCACTGCTTCTCCTTGGCGAAGCCGAACTGCTCGCAGAGCTGTCCGGCGGTCATCTCGCGCCCCTTGCCCAGGTCCACCCGGTCCCGCACCTGCTGGACGGCCTCCAGCACCCGCAGGTCCGGGTTCAGCTCGTGGACCTCCTGGGAGAGGTAGGCGAGCCGGACGGTCTTGCCGACGACGATCTTCCCGGCGGCGGGCTGGACCTCGCCCTCGGTGCGGGCGGCCTCGGCGAGCGCCCGCAGCAGCGAGGTCTTGCCGGCGCCGTTGACCCCGACCAGGCCGATGCGGTCGCCCGGGCCGAGCTGCCAGGTGAGGTGCTGGAGCAGGGTCTTGGGGCCGGCCTGGACGGTGACGTCCTCCAGGTCGAACACGGTCTTGCCGAGCCGGGCGTTGGCGAACTTCATCAGCTCGCTGGTGTCGCGCGGCGGCGGCACGTCCGCGATCAGCTCGTTGGCGGCCTCGATGCGGTAGCGGGGCTTCGCGGTGCGGGCGGGGGCGCCGCGCCGCAGCCAGGCCAGCTCCTTGCGCATCAGGTTCTGCCGCTTGGTCTCCTCGGTCGCGGCGATCCGCTCCCGCTCGGCGCGGGCGAACACGTAGTCGCTGTAGCCGCCCTCGTACTCGTGGACCGTGCCGCGCTGCACGTCCCACATGCGGGTGCAGACCTGGTCCAGGAACCAGCGGTCGTGGGTGACGCAGACCAGCGCGGAGCGGCGGGCGCGCAGATGGCCGGCGAGCCAGGTGATGCCCTCAACGTCGAGGTGGTTGGTCGGCTCGTCGAGGACGATCAGGTCCTGCTCGGCGATGAGCAGCTTGGCCAGCGCGATCCGGCGCCGCTCGCCACCGGAGAGCGGGGCGATGACCGTGTCCAGGCCGTTGGCGAAGCCCGGCAGGTCGAGCCCGCCGAAGAGGCCGGTCAGCACGTCGCGGATCTTGGCGCTGCCCGCCCACTCGTGGTCGGCGAGGTCACCGATGACCTCGTGGCGGATGGTGGCCTCGGGGTCGAGCGAGTCGTGCTGGGTGAGGACGCCCAGGCGCAGCCCGCCGCTGTGCGTGACGCGGCCGGTGTCGGCCTCCTCCAGCCGGGCGAGCATCCGGATCAGCGTCGTCTTGCCGTCGCCGTTGCGGCCGACGACACCGATCCGGTCGCCCTCCGAGACGCCGAGGGAGACACCGTCGAGCAGGGCACGGGTGCCGTACACCTTGCTGACCTGCTCGACATTGATGAGGTTGACCGCCACGAACGCTCCAGCTACGAGGAAGACTCCGGCCTTCCAGCGTAGTCGCCGCCGCACGGACCTCCGTACGAGTGCCCGCCCGCCCCGGTGTACGTTGCGCGCATCGATCAAGGGGTGGGGTTGTCATGACACGTCGTACGGTTCGCGGGCTGGTGCCCGTCCTGCTGGCCGCGTCCGCGCTGGCCGGCTGCTCGTCGGACGCGGATTCCGGCGCGGACGCGAAGCCGGGGAAGTCCGCGGCGCCCGCGGTGAAGGCCGCGGCCAAGGGCGGCACGGTCGGCGGCGCCGGCTCCGGCTGCGAGCTGCCGGTGACGTTCGACCTGGCGGAGGACTGGAAGCCGAAGGCCGTCGAGATCGACCCGGACTCGGAGCTGGCCGAACTCGGGACGCAGGGTCCGGTCACCATGGTCTGCGAGATCGACGCGAAGCCGGCCGGTCAGATCGGCTTCCTGCGGGTGTGGCGGGCGAAGGCCACGACGGTCACCCCGCGCGAGGCGCTGAAGGGCTTCGTCGGGGCGGACGAGAACGCCTCCGGGGCCGCGTACAAGGAGGTCACGAGCGGCGGGCAGCCGCTGACCGAGGTGGCCTACACGGCCCACAGCGAACTCATGGACGAGGACCGCCCCGCCCACGCCTTCGCCCTCGCCACCCCCGAGGGCCCGGTCGTGGTCCACCTGGGCGGCCTGGACGCGGACGAGCACGAGGAGATGCTGCCGGCGTACGAGCTGGCGAAGAAGTCGGTACGGGTGGGCTGACCGGCCGCCTAGACGACCGTGGCCCCCCGGGCCGGGGAGGCCGCCGTGCGTGCCGTGCGGCAGGTCCCCGAGGCGGTGAGGGCGGCGGCCACCTCGCGGGCCGTCGCCTCGTCCTCGGTGAGGAACGCGGTCGTCGGGCCCGAGCCGGAGACCAGGGCCGCCAGCGCGCCCGCCTCCGTGCCCGCCGCCAGGGTCGCGGCGAGGGACGGGCGCAGGGAGAGCGCGGGGGCCTGGAGGTCGTTGCTCAGGGCGGCGGCCAGGGCCTTGGCGTCGCCGGACCGCAGGGCGTCCAGGAGGGCCTCCGACGCCACCGGCTCCGGGACGCGGGTGCCCTCCGTGAGGCGGTCGAACTCGCGGTACACCGCCGGGGTGGAGAGCCCGCCGTCGGCCACCGCGAACACCCAGTGGAAGGTGCCGCCGACCTCGACCGGGGTCAGCCGCTCGCCCCGGCCGGTGCCGAGCGCGGCGCCGCCGACCAGGCTGAACGGCACATCGCTGCCCAGCTCGGCGCAGAGGGCGAGCAGGTCCTCGCGGGGCGTGCCGGTCCCCCAGAGTGCGTCGCAGGCCAGCAGGGCGCCGGCCCCGTCCGCGCTGCCGCCGGCCATGCCGCCGGCGACCGGGATGTCCTTGTCGATGTGGAGGTGCACGTCCGGCGCGATGCCGTGCAGCGCGGCCAGGGCGGACGCCGCCCGCGCGGCCAGGTTCGACGCGTCCAGCGGGACCTGCGCCGCGTCGGGCCCGGAGCAGGTGATGCGGAGGCTGTCGGCGGGGGTGGCGGTGACCTCGTCGTACAGGCCGACGGCGAGGAAGACGTTGGCCAGGTCGTGGAAGCCGTCCGGGCGCGCGGCGCCGACCGCGAGCTGGACGTTGACCTTGGCGGGGACCCGTACGGTGACACTCACTGCGCGCTCCCGGTCCCGTCGGCGGGCTTGTTCTCGGCCACGGCGGCGAACTCCTCGATCGTCAGGGACTCGCCGCGCGCCTGCGGCGAGATGCCCGCCGCGACCAGGGCGGCCTCGGCGGCCGGCGCGGAACCGGCCCAGCCCGCGAGTGCCGCGCGCAGCGTCTTGCGGCGCTGGGCGAACGCCGCGTCCACCACCGCGAAGACCTCTTCCTTGCTCGCGGTCGTCGCCACCGGTTCACGGCGGCGCACCAGCGAGACGAGCCCGGAGTCCACGTTCGGCGCGGGCCAGAAGACCTTGCGGCCGATGGACCCGGCGCGCTTGACGTCCGTGTACCAGTTGGCCTTCACCGACGGCACGCCGTAGACCTTGTTGCCCGGCCGGGCGGCCAGCCGGTCCGCGACCTCCGCCTGCACCATGACGAGGGTGCGCTCGATGCTGGGGAAGCGGTCGAGCACGGTGAGCAGCACCGGCACGGCGACGTTGTACGGGAGGTTGGCGACCAGCGCCGTGGGCGGCGGGCCCGGCAGCTCGCGTACGAGCATGGCGTCCGAGTGCACCAGCGCGAAGCGGTCGGCGCGGGCGGGCATCCGGGCGGCCACGGTGGCGGGCAGGGCCGCGGCGAGTACGTCGTCGATCTCGACGGCGACGACCCGGTCGGCGACCTCGAGGAGCGCGAGGGTCAGCGAGCCGAGGCCCGGGCCGATCTCGACCACCACGTCGTCCGGCCGGACCTCCGCCGTGCGCACGATCCGCCGGACCGTGTTGGCGTCGATGACGAAGTTCTGCCCGCGCTGCTTGGTGGGGCGTACGCCGAGGGTGTCGGCGAGTTCGCGGATGTCTGCGGGGCCCAGGAGGGCGTCGGGCTCAGTGGTGCTCACCTGTCAAGCGTACGGGGCCCTGGGCGGGCCCCCGCTCAGTAGTCGAACGCCCTCGCCGTGTTCTCCGCGATCGCCTCCGCGAGCGTGTCCTCGTCCAGCCCCTTCACCGCCGCCATCGCCCGCAGCGTCACCGGGATCAGGTACGGCGCGTTGGGCCGGCCCCGGTACGGCGCCGGGGTCAGGAACGGGGCGTCCGTCTCGACCAGGACCAGTTCCAGCGGGGCGACCGCCAGTGCGTCGCGCAGCGGCTGGGCGTTCTTGAAGGTCATGTTCCCGGCGAACGACATGAAGTAGCCGGCCTCCGCGCAGACCCGGGCCATGTCCGCGTCGCCGGAGTAGCAGTGGAAGACGGTCCGCTCGGGCGCGCCCGCGTCCGCGAGGATGCGCAGGACGTCCGCGTGGGCCTCGCGGTCGTGGATGACGAGGGCCTTGCCGTGCCGCTTGGCGATCTCGATGTGGGCCCGGAAGGACTCCTCCTGGGCGGCCATGCCCTCGGGGCCGGTCCGGAAGTGGTCGAGCCCGGTCTCGCCAACCCCGCGTACGTGCGGCAGCGCGGCCAGCGCGTCGATCTCGGCGAGGGCCTCGTGCAGCGCGGCGGTGCCTCCGGCCTCCCGGGCACCCTGCCGTGACCAGCCATCCGGATCGCCGTGCACGATGCGCGGCGCCTCGTTGGGGTGGAGGGCCACCGCCGCGTGCACGTTCGGGTGGGCGGCGGCGGTCTCGGCGGCCCAGCGGGACCCCTTCACGTCGCAGCCCACCTGGACCACGGTCGTCACGTTCACCGCGGCGGCCCTGGCCAGGCCCTCCTCGACGGTGCCGTCCTGCATGTCCAGGTGGGTGTGCGAATCGGCGACCGGCACCCGGAGGGGTTCCGGCAGGGGCGGGGCTTCGCTGCGGCTCATGGCCACGATCGTACGAGGACCGGGGCGGTCCGCCCTACGAGGCGGCTACGGCGTCACTTCCGGAACGGGTGCAGGAGGTCGGAGAGGTGCCAGTGGTGGCCGGCGGACGGGGCGGCGGTCGCGGCCACCGGCTCCTCGGCCGGCTCCTCGGGCATCAGCGGCCCGGCCGCGGGCTGCGAGCGGTTCTGGTTGTACAGGAAGCGCTGGATGTTGGAGACCCGCCCGGCCCGCATGATCCGCACGACGTGCCCGCCGCAGTTGGCGCAGGTCGGGGTGGACAGGGGCGAGGGCACCCGTTCGCCGTCCGCCTTGTAGACCACGTAGGCGTGGCCGGACGCGTCGACGTGGTGCTCTATCTCGTACGCCTGCTCCCACCCGTGGCCGCACCTCATGCAGGCGAACGCGTATGCCTCGTGTGCGGTGGCTGCTGTGATGTCGCTCATGCCTGCTCCTCTTGTCCGTCGGACAAGCACTCCGGGGAATGCGCCCTGCCTTCCAGTGGACGCCTTCACCGGCGGGAGCGCACCGGGCCCTGTCGAGTATTGGAGCGGTTTTGGGCTTCTCGTGGTCAAAGGGGCCGGTACGCGGCTCCCGCTTTGCTTTTCAGGTTAGTCCTTTGCCGTCCGCATGGCCGGTCCGGGCGGCATTCTTTGCCGCGACGACGGCGTCGAACACCTCGCGTTTGGGCAGGCCCGCCTCGGCGGCGACGGCGGCGATCGCCTCCTTGCGCCGCTCCCCCGCCTCCTCGCGCACCCGCACCCTGCGCACCAGCTCGTCGGCGTCCAGGTCCTCCCCGCCGGAGGGCGCGCCCTCGACCACGACGGTGATCTCCCCGCGTACCTGCTCGGCGGCCGACCAGGCGGCGAGTTCGCCCAGCGGACCGCGCTTGACCTCCTCGTACGTCTTGGTCAGCTCGCGGCACACCGCGCCCCGCCGCTCGGCGCCGAAGACCTCGGCCATCGCGGCGAGGGTGTCGTCCAGGCGGTGCGGGGCCTCGAAGAAGACCATCGTGCGGGGCTCGCGGGCGACCTCGCGGAGCTTGGAGAGGCGTTCGCCGCCCTTGCGCGGCAGGAACCCCTCGAAGCAGAACCGGTCCACCGGCAGCGCGGACAGGGCGAGCGCGGTGAGCACGGCGGACGGGCCCGGCACGGCGGTGACCCTGATGTCCTGCTCCACGGCGGCGGCGACCAGCCGGTAGCCCGGGTCGGAGACGGACGGCATCCCGGCGTCCGTGACCAGCAGCACCCGGGCCCCGCCGGCCAGCGCCTCCACGAGTTCGGGGGTACGGGCGGACTCGTTGCCCTCGAAGTACGAGACGACCCGGCCCGTGGTGTGAACGCCGAGCCCCTGGGTGAGCCGGCGCAGCCTGCGGGTGTCCTCGGCGGCGATGACGTCGGCCGCCTCCAGTTCGGCGGCGAGGCGGGGCGGGGCGTCCGCCAGGTCGCCGATGGGGGTCCCTGCGAGCACGAGCGTTCCAGTCGTTCCAGTCACAAGCCCCATCCTCCCGCACGGGGAACACCTCTCCCACAGACGTGTTCCCTACGATGGCGCGGTGACGAGTACTGCGCCCGAAGCCCGGCAGGGCGAAGACGCCGGGGAACAGCACGGCCCTGAGCCGACCTCCTGGCAGCGGCGGCTGCGCCGCTTCGGCCATTCCCCGCGCCCGGGAATCGGGCTGCGGGAGCGGCTGATCCCGCCGTACACCCGGCCCGGGAACCAGCTGTGGGCGGTGCTCGGCGTGCCGCCGCTGCTCGCGGACCGGCTGGTGCGCTGGTCGGCGTGGGGCGGTCCGCTGCTGGTCGCGGCGGTGGCGGGGGTGCTGCGCTTCTGGAAGCTGGGCAGCCCGCACGCGGTGATATTCGACGAGACGTACTACGCGAAGGACTCCTGGGCGCTGATCAACCAGGGGTACGAGGGCGCGTGGCCCAAGGACGTCGACAAGCTGATCCTGAACGACCCCTCCCAGGTGCCGGTGCCGACCGATCCCGGGTACGTGGTGCACCCGCCCGTGGGCAAGTGGATCATCGGCCTCGGCGAGCAGATGTTCGGGTTCACGCCGTTCGGCTGGCGGTTCATGGTCGCCGTGCTCGGCACGCTGTCGGTGCTGATGCTGTGCCGGATCGGCCGCCGGCTGTTCCGCTCGACGTTCCTCGGCTGCCTGGCGGGCGCGCTGCTCGCGGTGGACGGGCTGCACTTCGTGATGAGCCGCACCGCGCTGCTCGACCTGGTGCTGATGTTCTTCGTGGTGGCCGCGTTCGGCTGCCTGCTCATCGACCGCGACTGGGCCAGGGCCCGGCTCGCGGCGGCGCTGCCGGTGAACGAGGAGGGCGTGCTGCGCCCGGACGCGAAGGTCGCGGAGACCCTGCGCCTGGGGTGGCGGCCGTGGCGCATCGCCGCCGGTGTCTCGCTGGGCCTGGCCGCCGCGACGAAGTGGAACGGCCTGTACATCATGGTCGCGTTCGGCCTGATGACCGTGTTGTGGGACGTGGGCGCGCGCCGCACCGCCGGGGCCGTCCGCCCGTACACGGCGGTGCTGCTGCGGGACGTACTCCCGGCGTTCGTCTCGGTGGTCCCGGTCGCGCTGGTCACGTATCTCGCGTCCTGGACGGGCTGGATCGTCCGGAACTCGCCGGACCGGCACGGCTACTTCCGGGACTGGGCCACGACCGACGGCAAGGGCGGGAACTGGACCTGGCTGCCGGACTGGCTGCGCAGCCTGTGGCACTACGAGCACCAGGTCTACGACTTCCACGTGAACCTGACGTCCGGGCACACGTACCAGTCCAATCCGTGGAGCTGGATCGTGCTGGGCCGGCCCGTCTCGTACTTCTACGAGGAGCAGAACGGCTGCGCCGACTCGGTGACCGGGAAGTGCTCCCGCGAGGTGCTGGCGATCGGGACGCCGCTGCTGTGGTGGGCGGCCTGCTTCGCCCTGGTGTACGTGCTGTGGCGCTGGGTGTTCCGCCGCGACTGGCGGGCGGGCGCGATCGCCTGCGGGGTGGCCGCGGGGTGGGTGCCGTGGTTCCTGTACCAGGAGCGCACGATCTTCCTGTTCTACGCGGTCGTGTTCGTACCGTTCCTGTGCCTGGCGGTGTCGATGATGATCGGCGCGATGCTGGGGCCGGCGGCGGGGACGGGGCCACGGTACGAACTCGGGCTCGCCAGGCCCGATCCCTCCGGGGAGCGGCGGCGGACGCTGGGGGCGGTGGCGGCCGGTGTGCTGGTGCTGCTCATCATCTGGAACTTCATCTACTTCTGGCCGCTGTTCACGGGGACGCCGATCCCGGAGGGCTCGTGGCGGGACCGGATGTGGCTGGACACCTGGATCTGAGCGGCCCCGTCCCGCCATTCACGCCGTGTCCGCGTCGCATTCCGATAACAACCGTTACTCCCGTCACTACCGTCCCGTAAGGTGCCCCGTACAACCTTCTTGAACGCGTTCAAGAAGGGAAGCTCCGGGGGATGGGGACAGCACGGAATGCGTAGTGGAGCGAAGGTAGGCATAGTCGGCGGGGTGTTCGCGCTCGTCCTGGGCGGGGTGGGCTACGGGGCGTACAACATCCTGGACGGCCTCGGGGACAGCGGTGTCGGTGGCAACACGAGCACGGCCGCCGACTCCTCCGAGGTGAGGTCGGGGCCGGTCACCAAGGACGAGATCGCCGACACGTCGAAGAAGTTCCTCGCCGCGTGGGCGAAGGGCGAGGCGGCGGTCGCGGCGGCGCTCACCAACAACAAGGCCGACGCGGAGACCGCGTTGACCGGTTACAGCGACACGGCGCATGTCACGGGGGCCGTGATCACCCCGGGCAAGGCGACGGGTTCGACGGTCCCGTACACCGTGAAGGCGAAGGTCTCGTACAAGGGCACGACGAAGTCCTGGTCGTACGCCTCGAAGCTCACCGTCGTACGCGGACTGACCACGGGCCGCCCGCTGGTCGACTGGGAGCCCTCCGTCATCCACCCGGAACTGGAGAAGGGCGAGTCGCTGGAGACCGGCGAGTCCTCCAGCGCGTCGATCGAGGCGGTCGACCGCAACGGGCAGGTGCTCACCAAGGAGAAGTACCCGTCGCTCGGCGGCATCCTGGACGAGCTGCGCAAGAAGTACGGCGAGAAGGCCGGCGGCACGACGGGCATCGAGACCTGGATCAACAGCGCGAGCGCCGACGGCGTGGACAAGACGCTGCTGACCCTGGTCAAGGGCAAGCCGGGCCGGGTGCCGACGACGCTGGACGCGAAGGTGCAGGCGGCGGCCGAGCGGGGCGTGAAGAAGTTCGAGAAGGCGTCGGTCGCCGCCGTGGAACCGTCGACGGGCGCGATCCGGGCGATCGCCAACAACCCGCCGACCGGCTTCGAGACGTCCCGCAGCGGTGCGGTGGCGCCCGGCTCGACGATGAAGATCATCACCTCCGCGATGATCATCCAGAACGGTCTCGGCAGCGCGAACGCCCCCGTGGAGTGCCCGTCGCAGGTGCGCTGGGAGGGGGTCACCTTCCACAACCTCGACAACTTCTCGATGCCGAGCGCGACCCTGAAGACGGCCTTCGCACGGTCCTGCAACACCGCCTTCATCAAGCCGGTCGCGCCCCTAAAGGACAAGCGGGACACCGCCCTGGCCGTGGAGGCCGAGCAGTACTTCGGAATCGGCAAGAACTGGCAGACGGGCATCGTCACGGTCGACGGCAAGGTCCCCGAGTCCTCCGGCGCGGAGACCGCCGCCTCGTTCATCGGCCAGGGCAAGATCCAGATGAACCCGCTCAACATGGCCTCCGTGACCGCCACCGCCGTCAACGGCCGCTTCCGCCAGCCGTTCATCGTGCCGCAGTCGCTGGACAACCGGACCTTCGCCACCGCGACCCCGCTACCGCCCGGCGTCTCCGGCCAGCTCAAGGAGATGCTGCGCTACACCGCGACCGCCCCCGAGGGCACCGGCACACAGGCCATGGCGAGCGTCGGCGGTGACAAGGGTGCCAAGACGGGCTCGGCGGAGGTCGACGGCCACGCCACCTCCGACAGCTGGTTCACCGGCTTCAGCAACGACCTGGCGGCCGCCGCCCTGGTCCAGTCCGGCGGCCACGGCGGCGACGCGGCGGGCCCGGTCGTCGCGGAGGTCCTGCGGGCGGGGCCGTGAGCCCGGCGGACCAGGGGCCCGGGGCGGCGGCGGACCGGCCGGTGCTGGTCGACCCCGGCGTCGACGTACCGGTCCCCGCCGAGGGCGAGACGTGGGCCGTCGGCGCGGTGATCCTCGACGGTCGGGGCCGCGCCTTCGCGCAGAAGCGCGGCCCCCGCCAGCGGCTGTTCCCCGGCTGCTGGGACATCGTGGGCGGCCATGTGGAGCCCGGCGAAACCCTGTTGACCGCCCTCGCCCGGGAAGTGGGCGAGGAGACGGGATGGCGCCTGCGCCGGCTCCGGACCCTGCTCGGCGTCACCACCTGGACCGGCGACGACGGCGGCGGGCTGCGCCATGAGGCGGACTACCTCGTGGAGGTCGACGGCGACCTGGCCCACCCCGCCCTGGAGTGGACCAAGATCAGCGATCACGGCTGGTTCGGCCCCGGAGACCTGAACCGGCTCAAGGAGAACCGCGACCCCGCCGACCTCCTGATCCACGACAGGATCGCCGCCGCGCTGCGGGTCTCCGGCGCTCAGTAGCCCACCGTGAAGTGCCGCTCCCCGCGCGGGTGTTCCAGCTCGTCCAGGACCGCCGACGCCAGGTCCTCCGCCGAGATGCGGGATGTACCGTCCTCCGTGGTGAGGAGGGTCGTCGTGCCCCGGCGGTACGCACCCGTGCGGGGGCCCGGCTCCAGGACGGCCGGCGGGCTCAGGTAGGTCCAGTCGGCCTCGTGCGCCTGGCAGGCGGCCAGCTGGGCGGAGCTCGCGGCGGCCACCGTGCGCCACTGCGGCGGTACGTACGCGGGGTCGTCCACCACCAGCCGCCCGGGGTGCCCGGGGACCGCCAGCGGGCCCGCGCCGCCGACCACCAGGATGCGCGTCCCGGTCTTCGCCGCCGCGTCGAGCAGCGCGGTCGTGGTCGCCGCGATCGTGTGCTCGCGCCCCACGGGCGGACGGGTCGCGGCCACCACCGCGTCGACGCCCTCGAACAGGGCGCACATCGCGTCGGTGTCGTCCGCGTCGCCCGCCACCGGGGTGACGCCGGGCGGCAGGGTGTCCGGGCGGGTGGTGCGGTACACCGCGAGGAGCGCGTGGCCCCGGTGCGCGGCTTCGGTGACGACGCGGGAGCCGGTCATGCCTGCGGCTCCGAGAACGGCGATCCTCATCGAGGGGTCCTTTCGGGTAGGGGAGTTGAGGGGAGGACGGGGGTACGGGCGGCGCGCCCGGGAAGCTGGCCCCCGACGATCGAGGCGAGGGCGAGCGCGAAGCCCGTGAGCTGGACCGGACCGAGCGTCTGGCCGAGGACGAGCGCGCCCAGGCCGGCCGCGACGAGCGGCGAGAGCAGGCCGAGGACGGCGACCGAGGTCACCGGCAGCGCGCCGATCCCCCGGAACCACAGCGCGTACGTCAGCAGTCCGCCGACCAGGCCCAGCCAGAGGTAGCCGAGCGCGGCACGGCCGTCGATCGCGGGCGGGGCTCCCTCGGCGAGGAAGGTGACCGGCGCCAGGAAGAGGCCCCCGGCGGTGAGCTGCCAGCCGGTGAAGGCGAGCGGGCCGACCCCTTCGGGCCTCCCCCACCGCTTGGTGAGCGTCACCCCGAGCCCCATCGTGGCGGCCCCGGCGAGACCGGCCGCCACTCCGGCGGCGTCCAGCTCCGCGCCCGGCCCGATGACCACGAGGCCGACGCCGAGCACCCCCGTCACGCCCCACACCAGGGGCCGGGCGGAGAAGGGCTGGCGCAGGACGGCCATCGCGAGGACGGCGACGACGAGCGGTTGCGCGGCGCCCAGCGTGGCGGCGACGCCGCCCGGGAGCCGTTCCGCCGCGATGAACAGCAGCGGCAGGAAGAGCCCGATGTTGAGCACCCCGAGCACCGCCGCCTTCCCCCACCAGGCGCCGCGCGGCAGCGTGCGGGTGACGGCGAGGGCGATCAGCCCGGCGGGCAGGGCGCGCAGGAGACCGGCGAACAGCGGGTGCCCGGCCGGCAGGAACTCCGTGGTGACGATGTAGGTCGTGCCCCACACCGCCGGGGCGAGTGCGGTCAGGGCGGTACGGGGCAGCGCCCCGGCAGCCCCCCGCACGGGTCGGCTTGTCATGCCTCGAAGTCTCGGCCCCGGCTCATTGATGAGTCCAACACATGTCCGTCACCGCATTGATCTCGATCCGCGATGAATGGACGATGCCCCCGTGGAACTTCAGCAGATGCGTTACGTGGTCGCCGTGGCCGAGACCGGCAGCTTCACCCGGGCCGCCGAGCGGTGCCTGGTCGTGCAGTCGGCCCTGAGCCACCAGATCGCCCGCCTGGAGCGGGAGCTGGGCGGGCGGCTCTTCGAGCGGACCACCCGCCGGGTGCGGCTCACCCCGGCCGGCGAGGCGTTCCTGCCGGCCGCCCGCCAGTGCCTGGAGGCCGCCGAGCGGGCCGCCGCCGAGGTCGCGGCGGCGGTCGGGGAGGTGCGCGGCCGGCTCGCGGTGGGCCTGATCCCGACGGTCACCGCCGTCGACATCCCGGCCGCCCTGGGCGCCTTCCGCCGGCGCCACCCGCACGTCCGCGTCAGCCTGCGCGTGGGCGCCAGCGACGAGCTGGCCGAGCAGGTCCGCGAGGGCACCCTCGACGTGGCCTTCCTCGGGCTGCCCGCGACCGCCGTGCCCCGGGGCGTCGGCCGCCACGAGCTGGCCCGCGACCGGCTCGTCGCCGTGGTCGCCCCGGACCATCCACTGGCCGGGGCGCCCTCCGCCGACCTGCGGAGACTCGCCTCGGAGGTGTTCGCGGACTTCCCGGCGGGCACGGCCGGACGCGCCCAGACCGACCAGGCGTTCGCCGCCGCCGGACTCGCCCGGGACGTGGCCTTCGAGGTCACCACCGCGGACTACATCGCGAGCCTCGTCGCCCCCGGCCTGGCGGTGGCGATGCTGCCGCCCGCGTACGCCGCGCGGCTGACCGGCGTGGTGGCGATCGAGGTCTCCGACGCCCCGGTCCGCGTCCAGCACGCCACCTGGAGCCGGTCCGGCCGCACCCCGGCCGCGACGGCGTTCCTGGGGGCGCTCGGCATCCCCGTGACGGCCGGGGAGGGGTCGTGAAGTGACGGCACGACGTATTGACACGCTCTTGTCAGGGACGGAACACTCCACGGGAGAGCGCTCTCCAAGCCCGGCCACAGCGCCTCCGTCCTCCCCGGCCGGGCGCTCTCCGCCACTCCGTACTCCCCCACGACGCGCAGGAGGTCCCTCCATGCCACGGAGGTCCAGAACCCTCACCGGACTGCTCTTGTTCACCTCGTTGAGCCTGACCACGGCCGGGATCGCCGGGATCGCCACGACGGCGAACGCGGCCCCCGAGACGAGCGCCGCCGCGCACAGCGGGCACACGGCGTACTCGATGCCGGGGATGCCCGGCATGCCGGCGTCCACCCAGGCGTCGGGCGACGACCCGGACGGGGACGGCTACATCATGGCCGACCCGCCGGTCACCGGGGTCACCCCCTCGATGGACGTCCCGCCGCAGGCGTACTTCCACGAGTTCCAGGCCAAGTGCGCCCCCACGCACACCGCGCCGGACGACCCGATCGTCTACCCGGGCCAGCCCGGCAAGTCCCACGACCACACGTTCATGGGCAACACCACGACCAACGCCGACACCACGGCCGCCTCGCTGGAGACCGGCAACACCACGTGCCTGGCGCCCGGTGACAAGTCGGCGTACTGGATGCCGAGCCTGTTCAAGGGGGACCAGAAGATCCTCCCCGACGGCGTCCAGACCATCTACTACAAGGCGGGCGTCACCGACTACCGCAGCGTCCGCCCCTTCCCCAAGGGCCTGCGGTTCGTCGTCGGCAGTCCGATGCAGAGCAAGGAGGAGTTCAAGAACCTCAAGGGCACCGTGGAGGGCTGGGAGTGCGGTGACTCCTTCAAGAACTACGACTTCCCGGCGTCCTGCCCCGACCGCCGGGACGTCCAGCTCAATCTGCGCCTCCAGGCGCCGAGTTGCTGGGACGGCATCCACCTGGACACGCCGGACCACAAGAGCCACATGGCGTACCCGGTCGCGGGCGGAGCCAACTACAACTCCTGCCCGGCGGACCACCCGGTCGCGCTGCCGATGATCGAGTTCAAGATGGCATGGCCGGTCAACGGTGACATGTCGCAGGTGAGGCTGGCGAGCGGAGCGGGCTACTCGTTCCACTACGACTTCATGAACGCCTGGGACACCGCCACGCTGGACGCGATGGTCACCCACTGCATCAAGGGCGGCCTCCAGTGCGACCCGCACGGCTACGACGAGAACCACCCCGACAAGGGTGCGGTGCTCGACGGGAACTACGAGCTGCCGTAGCCGGCACCGCGCGCCCCCACAGGTCCGGGGCCTTTTTTCGGCCCCCGCCGGAGAGCGCTCTCCAAGATCGCGGAGGCCCCGGACCACGCGCGCGGCACGGACTGGGGCTCCTCGCTCCACGAGTTCGGCGCCCCCAGCTGACGGGCCGCCCCGACCGCGGAAGGAGCGGCACCACCACCGCCTCGGCGCCCGTTTGAGGGAACGGCCGCGCCGCGACCGGCCCCCCGGGACTGCGCCCGGGGGGCCGGCGGCGCCCCAAGGCATGCGGCCCCACAGCGCGGAGAAGGCGGGAGCCGGCCCCGCCCGGCCCCCCCGCCTCGCCCGCCGCCCTACGCCCGGCGGCGCGGCCCGGTCCCGGCCGGCAGCGTGACCGCGAGCAGGGCCAGGCCGCCGACAGCCGCCGCGAGGGCCCCGTACATCAACGGGGGCACGTACGGCGCGTCGCCGGTCACGCCGTTCATCATCGGGATCAGCGTGGCCGCGGCGATCGCGGAGCCGAGGACCAGGCCCGCCCCCGCGACCAGCAGGGCCTCCCAGCGCAGCATCGTCATCACCTGCCGGCGGGTGGCGCCGACGAGGCGCAGCGCGCCCAGTTCGGGACGCCGGTCCCGCACCGTCATCACCAGGGTGTTGACCGCGGCGACGGCCGCGAAGCCGCCGAGCACCGCCGCCATGGTGGAGTTCATCCAGGCGCCCAGCTCCGCCTCCGCGTTCCGCTCGGTGGCGTAGCCGGAGGCGTCGGTGACCTGCCCCAGGGCGGCGAGCGCCTTCGCGGAGCCGCCCCGTACCAGCAGCGTGCTGTCGAAGCCCGAGGTGACGTGCCCGGCCAGGGACGCCCGGTCCATGGTCACCGTCGCCAGGCCGAGGCCCCGGCCGTAGACCGCGACGATCTCGGGAGCGGCCTCGGTCCCGTCCGGGAGGTAGAGCGGCAGCCGGTCGCCGACGCCGGCGTCCGCCGAGTCCGCCAGCGTCCGGTCGATGGCGATGCGGCCCGCGCCGAGCCGGTCGAGGCTGCCCTCGCGTACGTCCAGGTCCTGCACCTTCGCGAGGGCGGCGCCGGAGCCGGTGACGCCCTGGGTGGCCGCCCCCTGCAACGACTTGAACTCGCCCGAGCCGGTCGGCACCAGCACCTGGGTGTTCAGCAGCCCCACGGACGTCTCCACCCCCGGCGTACGGGCCGCGCGGGCCACCGCGTCCGCCGGGAGCCCGGCCGGGTCCGTCACCACGTGGTCCGCGGTGATCCCCGCGCGCAGCTGTTTGTCGGCGGCGTGGTTCTCGCTCGTGTGCATGAACACGAGGGTCGAGGAGAACGCCACGGCGAGCACGATCGGGGTGATCGCGGAGGCGAGGCGGCGGGCGTTGGCGCGGGAGTTGGCTGCCGCGAGTCCGGCCGCCGGGCCCGCGCCGCGCAGCGGCAGGCCGAACAGGCCCGCGCACAGCCGCGCCACCAGCGGGCCGAGCAGCCCGACGGCGAGCATGAAGAGCATGACGACGCCGAGGGCGGCACCGGCCGCGTCGTCCCCCGCGGAGCGGGCGGACACACCCGTGAGGATCGAACCCCCGACGAGGGCGGCGACGCCGAGGAGCGTGCGGACCGGGCCGGGCCGCAGCCGTTCCACCGACGCCTCCGACAGCGCCTGCCCCGGCGCGATCCGGGCCGGCCGGCGCCCGGCGATCCAGCCCGCGCCGAGCGCGGTGAGCAGGCCCAGGACGACGGCGGCGAGCAGCGGGAGCACGGAGACGTGCAGGTCCACGGCGCGCGGGACGGCACCGCGGTCCTGGAGCTGCCCGAACCACCAGTGCGCGAGCCCGATGCCGGGCAGGCAGCCGGCGATCCCGGCGAGCGGTGCGACGAGCAGCGCTTCGGAGGCGACCGCACGGCGCACCTGTCGCGGGGTGGCGCCGATGGCCCTCAACAGGGCGAAGGAGCGGGCGCGCTGGCCGACCGAGAGCGCCACGGTTCCGGCCGCGGTGAAGACGGCGACGATCGCGGCGATGCCGCCGAAGGAGCCGCCGATGCCGAAGAGCGTCAGCTTGGCGGACGCGAGGCCCGGGTCCTCGACGGCTCCGCGGTCGTCGCCGGTGTGGACCTGGACGCCGGACCCGGCCAGGGCCCGCTGCACGGCGTCGCCGAGGGTGCCGGCGCCGGTGCCCTTCTCCGCCAGCACGACGACGGCGTCGGCCTTGCCGGGGTGCCCGGCGAGGGCGGGGGCCTGGGCGTCGGCGAACCAGGCCGTGCCGCCCGCGTCGTCGGAGTCCCGGGCGATCTCCGCGGGACCCGCCTCGGCCACGCCGGCCACGCGGAAGTCCCGCTGTCCGGCGGCGGTCTCCAGCGCGACGGTGTCGCCCAGGGAGGCCCGGGCGGCGCGGGCCGCCCCGGCGTCGAGCACGACCTCGCCCTCGCGGGGCGCGGAGCCGGCGGTCAGCGCGGTGCCGGTGAAGCTGTGGGCGCCCCAGCCGTGCGCGGTGAGCGCACCGCCCCGCGCGTGCACCGGGAAGGTGAAGTCCGCGACGGCGGTGGCCGTGCCCGGCGCCCCGGCGGCCTTCGCGGCCAGTCCGGCGTCCATCCGGGCGGTGTCCGGCAGCGGCGTCGCCTCCTTCTCCAGGTCCTCGCCGCTGCCGGTGACGACGTACTCGTTCTGGTCGGCCGCCACGACGACCGGCGCGCCGGCGTACCGCTCCGGCGGCACGGAGGCGCGCAGGCCGGTCTCCAGCAGGATGCCGCAGGCCGAGACGATCAGCGCGGACATCAGCAGCGCGAGGAAGGTGCCCGCGAAGGACGCGGGCTTGAAGCGGACGGCCTCACGTGCGAGTCCGTTGGGGCGCCTCATGCCGCCACCCCGGCGGTCGCCCCGGCACGGGCCGTGCGCGAGGTGAGCGCGGCCATCCGGGCCGCGATCTGCTCGGCCGATCCGCGCTCGACGTGGTCGGCGAAGGAGCCGTCGGCGAGGAACAGCACCCGGTCGGCCCAGGCGGCCGCCACGGGGTCGTGGGTGACCATGACGACGGTGGCCCCGAGCGAGTCCACCGCGTCGCGCAGGAGGCCGAGGACCTCGGCGGCGGTGCCGGTGTCGAGGGCGCCGGTGGGCTCGTCCGCGAAGATCACGTCGGGGCCGGTGACCAGGGCGCGGGCGACGGCCACGCGCTGCTGCTGGCCGCCGGAGAGCTCGGCGGGCCGGCGCCGTGCCTTGTCCGCGAGTCCGACCTGGGCGAGCACCGCGTGCGCCCGGTGCCGGTCCTGGTGGCGCCCGGCCAGGCGCATGGGCAGCAGCACGTTCTGCTCCACGGTCAGCGACGGCAGCAGGTTGAACGCCTGGAAGACGAAGCCGAGGCGGCTGCGACGCAGCTCGGTGAGCTCGTTCTCGCCCATGCCGGTGATCTCCGTGCCGCCGACGCGCACCGAGCCCGCCGACGGCCGGTCGAGCCCGGCGGCGCACTGGAGGAACGTGGACTTGCCGGACCCGGACGGGCCCATGACCGCGGTGAACGTGCCGCTGGGCAGGGCCAGGTCGATGCCCGCGAGGGCGTGCACCGTGCCCGCACCGCGTCCGTAGTGCCGCCGGACGTCGCGCAGTTCGACCGCGAGACCGGGCGTGGCGGCCGGGCCCCCGGACGCGTGGCCCGCCTCCGGCCGGACCTCCGCCTTCCCCCGCTTGCTCCTGCGTAGCCTCATCTTCCGGTCTCCCTCACACGTGCGTTTCGTCTACGGGTGAAGAGTGCGCGGAAGGCTGTGGGCGGAGCGTCATACCCGGGAGCCAACGTGGCAGTGCTACGGCGGTAGGGGGTGGCGGAGAGCAGGGGCGAACCCGTGCGGGCGGGCACCCGCACGGGCGTGGGGGGTGGCCGCGTCCTACTCGCCCGGGGTCACCAGCCCCGATTCGTAGGCGAAGACCACCGCCTGGGCGCGGTCGCGCAGGTCGAGCTTGGTGAGGACGCGGCTGACGTGGGTCTTCACCGTCTGCTCGGCCAGCACCAGGGTCTGCGCGATCTCCGCGTTCGACAGGCCGCGGGCCACCAGGGAGAGGACTTCGGTCTCACGCTCCGTGAGGCCCCCCAGCCGCTGCGCGGGCTTGCCCCGGGCGGCGGGGCGCTGCTTGACGAAGTCCGCGATGAGGCGGCGGGTCACGGAGTGGGCGAGAAGCGCCTCGCCCGAGGCCACGACGCGGACCGCCGCGATCAGGTCGGCCGGCGGCGCGTCCTTGAGGAGGAATCCGCTCGCGCCGGCCCGCAGCGCTTCGTACACGTAGTCGTCGACGTCGAAGGTGGTGAGCATCAGCACCCGCGGCCGGTGGGTCACGCCCGACGGCGGGTGCAGGAGCTCGCGTGCGGCCGCCAGGCCGTTCATCCCGGGCATCCGGACGTCCATCAGCACGACGTCGGGGCGGGTCTGCCGGCTCAGCTCGACCCCTCGCTCTCCGTCGGCGGCCTCGCCCACCACGTCGATGTCGCTCTGGGCGGCCAGCAGCGCGGCGAAGCCCGCCCGCACCATGGCCTGGTCGTCGACGATGAGGACGCGTGTCGTCACGTGGGGTCCGTTCCGGTGAGGGGGAGGAGGGCGGCGACCCGGAAGCCGCCGTCCGGGAGCGGCCCCGCGTCGAGGGTGCCACCGATGATCCTGACCCGCTCGCGCATGCCGACGAGCCCGTGCCCGGTGCCGCTCGCTTCGAGCGGTCCTCCGGAGGCCCCCGGCGGCGGGCCGTTGACGACGAGGACGGTGAGCTGCGGGGCGCCCGGGGCGGCGGGGTCCGACACGGACAGCGACACCCGCGTGTGCGCGCCCGGCGCGTGCCGCACGACGTTCGCCAGGGCCTCCTGGACGATCCGGTAGGCGGACAGGCCCACCGCTTCGGGGACCTCGGCGTCGCAGGGGGTGAAGTCCACCCGCCCGCTCGCCCGCTCCGTCGCCTCCACCAGGGGCCCGATCTGCGCGAGGCCCGGCTGGGGCACGAGTTCGCCGTGCGCGTCCTCGTTGCGCAGCACGCCGAGGAGCCTGCGCATCTCGCCGAGCGATTGGCGCGCGGTGGCCGCGATGGTCGTGAACTCTTCCCGCAGCTGGGGCGGCAGCCCGTCGTGCCGGTACTCCGCCGTGTCGGCCTGCACCGTGATGACGGACATGTGGTGGGCCACCACGTCGTGCAGTTCGCGGGCGATCCGGGCGCGCTCCTCCAGCAGCGTGCGCCGGCCGCGCTCGGCCTCGCTGATCGTCTCCTGCTCGACCAGCCTCCGCTGCGCGTCGGACCGCTCGCGGAGCGCACCGCCCAGCAGGAGCGCGATGCCCCCGAGGATGGTGAGCAGCAGGTCCCCGGCGCCGAAGCCGTGGCGTGCGGCGAACCCCAGGGCCACGTTCGCCACCGCCGTGACCAGCCACACCCGGATCAGCGTCCGGCGCCGCTCCCGCAGCCCCAGGGCGAGGCAGAGCCCGACGTACCCGACGATCTGCATGGGCGGGAACGGCCACAGCAGGCGGTCCTCGAAGTCGACGGTGAGCAGGAGGAGCGCCCCCGCCACGTCGGCGGCGAAGATCACGTACCAGGCCCGCAGCGGCTGTACGACGGCGAGCAGCAGCGGGGCCGCCTGCGCGACGGCCAGCGCACCGGCCACGCCCCCGTTCAGGCCGTAGTCGGCGGTGAGGACCCGGATCGTGGTGGGCAGCAGCGCCACGCACAGCACGAACGCCACGGCCCACGGCAGCGCCCGCACCCACCACCGCGAAGCACCCGCGAGCAGCGCGCGCGGACGCTCCTCCTCCACTGAGGTCATGCCCACCAGCGTAGGCGCCCCGCCGGTCACCGCCCGGGACGGTACGCGTGCCAGGCAGCGGCAGCGGCGGCGAGGCGCCGGGTCCAGGGAGCGGGGTCGGCGGTGGCGATCTCGTTCATGGCCTTCGCGTACTTCGACGTCCGTCAACCGGTCGACCTGGTTCTGGAATCGGTGGGCAAGGCCACCTTCCCCACCAGCCTTGCGGTCGCCAAACCCTCCCCCGGCCGCCTCGTCGTCTTCGGCGCCGCCTCCGGCAATGCCGCCGTCACCACGCACGACCTGGTCTTCACCCACCACGCAGCGATCAAGGGCCAGCATGTCGGCGCACTCGCAACCGAGGCCCCGTCCATGTACCAGTCGCTGCTCACCGAGATCGAGGCGCTCGTCACCAACGGCATCTACCTGCCGGGTACTTCCCGGGTCCACCCTCTGGCCGAAGGGGTCAAGGTGCTGACACAACTCGAGGACGGCACCACCGCAAGCACGCCCTCGATCCCTGGCGCTAGGAACCCATCCGTGACGCACCGCAACGCACGGCACGGGTCAGCTGACCAGGGAAGGCGGCGCGATCGTTCGTGCGCGGTCGTAGAGGTCCCGCGCGGTGGCGTTCTTCAGATGCGGCCACAGAAGGCCGAACATGGTTCTGACCCTGTCGTCGGCTCGGCCGAACTGCACCATGGGGTAGTCGTCGAGCGCCTGATGCCAGATGTCACAGGCCGCTTCCAAGTGGCCGACCTCCAGTTGCCGTTCGCCCAATATGGCGCGGTGGCGGACACGAGCACGGCGATAGACGCTGTAGCGCACCTTGTCGGACTGCTGCATGGCTTCGATGGCGCCGGAGACGTCGCCGAGCTCGTAACGAACCTGGCTGATGTGGTAATTGAGCGAGGCCGGGTCGTACGATCCGAACGCCTTGCCGCGCGACTCGGCACGGTCCATGGCCGTCTCGGCCTCCCGGATATACCGCAGCGCCCGGGTTCGGTCGCCGGTCTGTGCGGCGGCGTGTGCTTGCTGGCCGGCGAGGATGGCCAGCATGCGAGGTCCTGCTTTGGGGGAGGCGTCTGCCAGTTCCATGGCGGAGGTCGATGGCCTGGACGCTCATGCCGCGCAGAGTGGTGCAGTAGGTCAGGTGGTCCTCGGCGGTGCCCGCCAGTTCCAGTGCTTTGACGTAGTAGCGCTGCGCAAGGCCGTGCAGCCCCTCGTCAGTAGAATCCATTGTTAGTCTACGGCTTCACAGGCCTCTTGCTTCCCGAGGAAAATACTGGATCGCCCAGAACGGCTAGAAACCTCCTGAAACTTCGACTATTAGCGGCCAGCGATTCGATACTCGCAGCGGCCAGAATTTTAGGTGCATCACCCGTCTTGTCATACTGACCTCTGGTTATTGAAGAATTGATCACTGCGCACGGATCGGTAACCTTGTCGGCTTTATCTGGCGTCGCCGCCTTTTCAATTCTTTCAGGCCGTGAGTAACGCGCTCTTTGTGCTCGAAATCCTTCAGGGCTGGCGATAAGCCAATTTTCAAAAGAGCGGTCCTTTACGACAACTCTAACTCTGTCGTCGATGTCGCTGCGCAACCTTGCCTCAATTTCCGCTGCCCTTACTGAGGCCAGGGTCTGGCTCATCTCGCGATCTATGAGAAATACTACGAGTTGGGCGCCCCGCGCAAAAGACATCTGAATCCCAGTGCGTGCGCCACGAGCAATTACTGCAACTGGGGCCAAGGGGTCAACCGAAGCGCGTACCGGACGCAATATCTGCAAGCCCAACCTTCGCTCAAGCTGTGGATAAAGCATCGGAAGGCCCCTGACTTCCGATTCGCCCTCAGTTACTACCCCCACTTTACGCATTAATTCACCCTTCGGCTTCATTGCCGGGCAATGACTGCGGGATCAGGCCGCTATCGTAGACGTCAAAAACATCGAAGCCTTTCTCGTAGTAAAGGTCATGTGCTTCAGGCATGGCCTTAACGAGAGGCTTGATATGTGATTTTCCGGAGGCTCGCCATAGAAGGACTACCTCTTCGGGGCGAAGTAGTTTGAGCAGAATAGGGCTGTGAGTAGTCAGTACGACCTGACGGTCCCCGACCTCCCGGCAATCTTCGAGGAATCGGCGGAGAACCCATGGATGGATTGCGTTTTCTGGCTCCTCGATAAGAACGATCGGTCGCCTCTTGTCGTGCAATGCGATAAGGAGCGCAAGTGCTTGAATAGTGCCGTCTGATACTTCGCGGGCAAACCAAGGGCGACCTCCGCCCTTTTCATGGAATTTCAGGACCAGCCCTCCGCTATCGGGGCTCGGTTCCGTTGAGATGTCCTCAAGGCCAGACATAATGTGTCGCATGCCTGCCATGACGCGTTGCCAGACGTCTGGCTGCCTAAGAGCCATTCGTGCTACCACTGCGGGTAGGTTTCTTCCGCCGCTATCCAGCGACGCATTAGGAGTCAGCGCTCCAGGCTTTCGGCAAGAGGAGGGGTTCAGTCTGTATGCCTGAATGAAAGACATTCGATTCCGGAACTCGCGAAAGATTGGGAAGGGAATCGAAAGTGAGTCGAGGCCGGAAGCCGGTTGCGTTGCCGGAAGGCTAAAGAGCTCATCTTGAGTGCTTGACTCTCGTTCCCTCCACAGGTACCCCAATGCGTCACGGTAGGCTTCCATGACATCGTCGGCAAGGCCCGTAGTCGAGATCATGCTTACCTGAGGCTCACTGGAAGCGTCGCCTGTCAGGCTCAGAATTTCCTTCCAGCCATCTTCGTGTTCTGAATGTACTTTGAAAGTCTCTCGGCTCACCGCGTAGTCGGACGCACTACTGCCGGAAGCGGGCTTGATGGTAAAGGAATGCTCGATCGAGAAGGCGAGATTGGGCATTGCTCCCCTTCTTGTTCGGTGGCGTCCCCTATGCATGGGGAGTTCGGACAGGTTGAGCGAGGCTTTAACTACGAACTGGACGCCGATGGTAGTCCGACGTTGGGCTCTGAAGGCAAGCGAATCGATTCCCCCCGATCGCCCAACCGCGTAGTCAATCCCAAAACGATAGACCTCCCCAAGGAAGCCAATGGCGTCTACCAGGTTGCTTTTTCCGGAACCATTAGGGCCGGTGAGAACGCGAAAGTTGCTGAAGTCTAGACTTACGTCATACAGAGACTTGAATCGCTTAATTCGCAAGCTGTCGAGTCGCATGCTTGTCCCTAATTGGGGATCTGATGGATTCCAGTTGATCGAAGGTTGGGTCACATGATGCAGCATGAGCGGCAGCGCTGTCTCGGACTCGTTGCTACTGCGCGCCTGGGGCGAGCAGTCGGACCCCCTAGAGGTCGGCCCTCCACTGCACCAGTCCGCGGGTCGTGGCGGACGAAAACCTGACGGTGATCTCGTACGCCTACCGCACGCCGCTCGGGGCCCAGCCGTCGCGCGAAGGGTGGGAGAGCAGACCGAGATTCCTCCGACGTCCCCCAGCAGCGAGACACGGGGGGCCACCTAGGGCCCCGCCGGGCCGTCTGTGGGCCGTCAGCGGGTGACCGACGACGGCCACCAACCACCGCGACGGAGCCGCCCGTGTCCGGATGCGGGGAAGGTCATGGGCCCCTGAGGTACCCATTTCCGTCCAGGGCTGGCCGTCAGGCAAGGTGGGGTGCTTCTTGCCATGAGCCGGAGCAGCAGTGATTAGCCCATCGAGCGATTGTGGGCACTGCGCCAGCACTGTACGTTCCCGCTCACGGATCGATGTGGCTCAGGGGGCGGGATGTCTGGATACGGTCGCACGGACAGCGAGTGGGACGAGCTGGTACATGCCGGTCATGGCTTTCTCGTCGAGCGAGCAAAGCTGGGCAAGCTCACCTCGTACACCGAGCTCAACGTGACTCTGGCCAGGCGAACGGGTTGCCCTCCCTTCGACTTCGAGCGTGCTGACGAGCGGGCAGCGATGGGACATCTGCTCGGACTGATCGTGGAACGAGACCATGAGATCACCCCCTCAGAGCCGCTTCTCATGCTCTCGGCCCTGGTGAACTACCTGGGTGCCAACGACGCTGGCTCTGGCTTCTATCAGTTGGCCAAGGAGCTCCAGCTTCTTCCCACGAGCGCATCGGCAGATGCGAAGTTCGACTTTTGGGTCAAGCAAGTGAAGCAGCTCTACGAACGCCATGGCCCTGACCTACCGGCCTGACCGTGGGCCATACGCGGGCCGGGCATAGCGCATCAAGGCTTGCGCAGGCTTTGAGGAGCAGGTCAGCGTGGCGCCAGTCAGGCGGGTGGCACGGTCTTGAAAACCGTCGTGGGGGCGAGTCACTGACGATGCACGTGCCAAGTGGTGGCAGCAGTTGCGAGGCGCCGGGTCCACGGGTCGGGGTCGGCGGTGCTGATCTCGGACCAGAGGTTGGCGCCAGCGGCGGCGAAGGCGGTGATGCCTTCGGCGGGGGCGATGTGCCAGGAGGGGATCTTGGCGGCCCAGCGCTCGGCGGAGGCGGGGGTGTGGCCGGAGGCGATGAGCCAGACGACCCAGTAGCCGGCGTCGAGCCAGGCCGCTCCCCGGGTTACCCAGGCCCAGTCGACCAGCCGGGCCCGGTCGCCCGCCGGGGCGTCGTCGTCCACGAGGACGTTGGTGTTGTTCAGGTCGGTGTGGAGCAGGTGGGTCCCGGCGAAAAAACGGAGGTCGTCCGGGTGGGCGGCGTAGCGTTCCAGGCGCTGTTCGGCGCGGCGGAGTTCGATGCCGGGGCAGAGGGTTTCGCCGAGGCGGCGCAGGACGGACGCGACTTCGGGAAGGTCCGACGAGTCGGGGGCGTAGTCGGCGTGGTGGCCGGTGAGACCCTCGAAACCGAGGAGGTCCCAGCCGTCCGTCTCGACGTGCCAGAGGAGGGCAGGGGCCAGGCCGGTGAGGAAGGGGGCGACGGCGGCTTCCCGGCGCTGGGTCCACGCGCGGGGGTGGTCGGTGCGCAGGCCCTTGATGTGCCACGTGCCCGTGGCGGAGGTGACGCGGGCCGCGATCTCGCTGTTGAAGCCCTCCGGCACCTCCTCGACCGTGAGGAGGAGGCCGGTGTGCTCCTCTACGGCGGCACGGGCGGCGGGCGGCAGCTGGTCGAGACCGATGCGGGTGGTCGCCATGGGGCTTCACTCTTCCAGAAGGTGGTCGTGCGAGGGCTCCGGACTGAAGAACGTTCGGAGCCCTCGCGGTTCTGTGTTACCGGTTGTCTACCGGTAAGGGTTGTCGTCGTTGCAGCCCGGAATTGCGCCTTCGGACAGCACCTCCAGGTCATCCAGGAGGATCACTCCCTCGGGCTCCTCCAGGCTCGGCGGTCGGGGGCTGATCTCCACCATGACAGCGGTCATGACGCTTCCTCGCTTCCGTGTTGGCAGTAGGTGTTCAGTGGTGCCTTCGCCTCCTGGTACGCCTTGGCGAGCGGTCGGCAGACCCGGCAGGTGCCGGAGAGCTGACAGCCGCCGCAGCCACCGGTGCGAAGCATTTGGGCATCGGCGATGCCGGGCAGACGGAGAAGTCCGTCCAGGCCGTCGGACATGAGGTCGATGGGGTTCTCGCGGCCGACCTTGCACATCGTCGCCAGGCCATGCGGGTCGACGTGGAAGAAGGTGTGGCCGGCGGGGCAGCCCTCGAACACGCTGGTCTTGTCCAGGAATCCGGGCGCCTGCGCGGCCAGCGGTTCCGGTGTGCCTGTGTACGTCGGGGAGATCGTGCCGTACTCCTGGCGGCTCGCCCCGTACCGCTCGGCAAGAGCGCGCATAGCGTCCAGCTCGTGGGCATTGTGGCGGGTGATGATCAGCGCCAGTTCGAGCGCGATGCCGGCCTCGCGCGCCGCGACGATCCCCTTCTCGACCAACTTGAACGCCCCCGGTTTACGGGTGAGCGAGTCGAAGCTGTCCGGGGTCGCCCCATACAGGGAGACGGTCACCTTGTGCGGCGGCAGGTCGTGCAGGAGATCGATGATCTCGGGGCGGTGGAGCCGGGAGCCGTTGGTCAGGATCTCGATCAGCATTCCGCAGCTGTGGGCGAGTATGTACGCGTCCACGAAGTCCCGGTCGATCAGTGGCTCGCCGCCGGTGAACTGAAGCCACAGCACTCCGGCGTCTCGCAGGAGGCGCAGGAGCCGGACCTTGTCCGGCCAGGGCAGCCCCTCGAACTTCCGCTCCGCGAGGTAGCAGTGCTCGCAGTTGAAGTTGCAGCCCTTGTTGATCTCGTACGTGGCCCTGCCGTACCCGAGACGGGTCTCTGGACGTACGAGAACGGCGTCCCTCATCGCATAGTCGGCCAGGTCCACGTTCCAGGCCGTACGGGAGTGGTCGAGGAGCCAGGCAGGTAGAGGGCTGCTGCTCTCGGCGATCGAGGCCAGCTCCTCGTACAGCGTCCGAGGAATGCGCATGCCCCCCTTGAAACCGGGACGGGCGATCAGGAACGTTCCGTTGTACGGGCTCGCGATCAGCTGGTGCACGGGACCTCCTCCGGGGTGTCTTCCCAGGTGTGCTGCTTGGCGTGGTCGGTGAACAGACAGCAGCCGTCACCGGCGGGGCCCGGGGCAGCGACCGGACAGTCCGGCAGCACGACGAGCTCCGCCTCGCCCATCCCGTGCCAGCGGAGCCACAGCGCTGTTCCGCACGCGCCGTTGTCGGTGAGGAGGCCGAAGTGTTCACCCTCGTCATGCGAGGACAACTGGCACTGCACCGCCGTGTCCACGTACAGGGCGGCCGACTTCTCGCACGCTTCCCGTGCCAGGTCGAGGGGCACCCGGCGCCAGTGCGCGCAACGCATTACGACACCATCCGGAAGGAGCCGATGGCATTGTTGGCCTGCCGCGAGCACCGCGAGCAGACGCACGGCGGGTAGCGGCCCGAATTCTCCGGGACCACCGTGTCCTCGCCCACGCGTACCGCCGTGAGAGGCCCCCACGTCCGGCCGGAGTCGCGGGAAACCCGCAACGTCATCCGTACCTCGTTCTGTCCGTTCGCCATGACCAGGAGCATCTCGATCCACGGCCCCCGCCAGAAAGGCCAAGCGGATTACCCAACCTGGGTAACATCACCCTCAGTAGGCCAGTCGCAGCAGTTCGTAATCCTCATGCTGGAGCGTGCCCGATGCCCGAGCCATCCCGCTCGAAGGAACTCCCGGTCAGCCTGCTCACGGACCCGGTGATGATCGAGGCATGCCAGGCCCGGGACTTCGGCCGTATCTTTCAGCTGGTAAAAGCGCGAGCAGGCATCTATCCGTCGATGGTCGCGCGTCGCTGCGACCTGACCCCGAGCCGTGTGGGCGAGGTGATCGCCGGACGGCGGCAGTTGCTGCACATGGACGTGATCGAGCGGATCTCAGACGGCCTCCGCATCCCCGGACACATGCTCGGCCTTGCCCGGCGCTCCTGGGAAGCTCCACCGAGCCTGACGACCAAGCCCAGGAAACCGGCCGAAGCGCCGGCCTCAGTCATCGAACCCCTCATCGCCGGACTACCAGGCGCGCGCGAGGGTGCGCGCTCCCTAGCTGCGGATACGGGGCTCTCCGCGAGGCTCGCTCGTCACGCGGCGGAGACCAACGTCAACACGCTCGTGCTGGAGCAGTTCGATGCTGATGTCGAACGGCTCGCCCGGGACTTCGTCAGTCGGCCAGTGCCTCTTCTGATCCCGGAGATTCGCACAGCTCAGAGTGGCGTGTTCCAGTTACTGGAGGGGCGTCAGCACCCCAGCCAGACCCGTCGCCTCTACGTGATTGCGGGGTGGCTTTCCGGACTCGCAGCCCACGCATCGTTCGACCTGGGCAACCGCTCCGCGGCGGCTACGCATGTCCGCACTGTGGTGCAGTGTGCGGAGATCTCGGAGCACTCACCATTACGCGCTTGGGCACGGTCTTTTCAGTCCCTGATCGCCTACTGGGCGGGGGACTACCGGAGAGCAGGAGACCTTGCGCAGGCCGGTCAGCGTGAGGGCCTGGGCACGGGAACAGTCAAGGCTCGGCTACTGAGTCTGGAGGCTCGTGCACGTGCAGCCTCAGGGGACAATCGCAACGCTCTGCGGACACTGGCACTGGCCCACGAGGCGCGTGGTACTGCGGGACCCGACGAGTTTCCCGGGGTCTTCTCGTTTCCCAAGGCCAAGCAGTGGGCGTACGCCGGGACCACGCTGCTGGCCGTCGGGGGTGGCGAGCAGATTCGGCAAGCCATAAACGCTTCCAACCGTGCAGTTGAGCTGTACCGGGGCGGGCCGGAAGGCGACCGCTCCCCCGGCGATCTACAGGCCGCCCATCTGGACCTGGCCACTGCCTACCTAGCCGGCGGAGACGTCGAAGGAGCCGGAGCGAAACTCTCGGAGGTGTTCGGCGCCGAGACATACACGGCAAGCATCACCATCAGGCTTCGTAATCTGGCCGCGCTCCTCGGCAGCGAGCCGTACCGTGGCGCACGGTCGGCAGTCGATCTCCGCGCGCACATTCACGAGGTGACAGTCCGGCCCAGTCTCGCCGGCAATCCTACGGAGCCCCGATGACCGACCAACCCACGCCTGACCGTCTGGTGACCGATCGCGGCCTTCTTGCCACCAAGGCGTACGGGACGGGTCAGCACTTGGCCGCACGTCAGTCCCTCTACAAGTGGCAGACCCCGCGCTACGACCTTCCGGGCATCGTCGTTGACGAACTGACGGACGTGCGCGGTGTGGTCGCTGACGTGGGTTGCGGCAACGGGAAGTTCGTTGCCCGGGTGCGGGACGACCGGCCCGACCTGGACGTGCTGCCCGTGGATGTCTCACCCGGCATCGTCGGCGCGATCCCCGGAGCGGTCGTCGCGGACGTCCAGCAGTTGCCCATCGCGGATGGATGCCTGGGGGCGGTTCTGGCGCTTCACATGCTCTACCACGTCGAAGACCAGGCCCAGGCTGTAAGGGAGTTGGCGCGCGTACTGGCACCGGGCGGCATCGCGATCGTCTCCACGAACAGCCGGACCGACAAGCGGGAGCTTGAACACCTTTGGCGCCGGGCCGCAGGCGATGTGCTGGGTTGTCAGGAGGGTCCGGACCGAGTGCAGTTGTCCGCTCGATTCACGCTGGAGGATGCACCGGCGATCCTCGGTGCGGCCTTCGGCGAAATCCGCACGATCCCCCTCCCTGGGGTGATTGAGGTGACCGACGCAGAACCGGTCGTCGCGCACCTGACCTCGTACGAAGCCTGGGCGGACAGGATGGGCGTCCCGTTCCAGGAGACGATCGAGCGCGCGCGGGAGCGGGTCGACGAGGTCATTTGGGCTGAGGGTGTCTTCCGTGTCACCTGCCTCGGCGGCATGCTCGTCTGCCGGTGAGGTCAGATCGCCTCGTCCATGAGTACGTGGAGCAGCCCGACCAGGGAGCCGCTGCTGACGATCTCGCGGCGGTCGATCATGCGCCGCACATCCGCCAGCGGGACCCACTCGATCCGGTCCGGCTCGTTCTTCTCGGTCGGAGGCCCCTCGTACGTCGCTCCGTCGGCGCGGAAGACCCAACAGGCAGTCGCGGCCGCGTCGCTCACCCAGTCCAGCCGAGTCCGGACACGGCTTGGGGGCTTGTACCAGTACACCGTTGGCCGCTCGGAGAGCAGGGCCGTACGAGAGGCCCGCGATAGCATCCGCGAGCTACTGGCGAACTGACCCGAAGGGGGACGGGATGACCGTAATCGCGGTGACCGGACACATGGACCTCGCTGAAGAGAGCGTGCCGCTGGTCCGTGAGGCGCTAGTGGCGCTGCTCGGTCGTTACGTCGAGGAGGGGCTGACCGGGGTCTCCTGCATCGCGAAGGGGGCGGATGCTCTGTTCGCCGACGCGGTTCTGTCTCTCGGCGGTCGGTTGATCGTCGTCGTGCCGTCCCAGGACTATCGAGAGGCCAAGGTCAAGCCCGACTACGTGGCCGAGTTCGACCGCCTTCACCAGGCCGCCGCCGAAGTGGCCGTGATGCCGTACGACGAGGCGAACCGGGAAGCGTACGAGGCCGCGAACAGCGCACTTCTCCGCCGGGCGGACAGGGGCGTCGCCGTGTGGGACGGTCAGCCGGGCAACGGCCGTGGCGGCACCGCCGACACGGTGGCGGAGGCCCGGACGATCGGGCTGCCGGTTGAGGTCGTATGGCCCGAGGGTGCCTGCCGAAGGGGCTGAGACGCGCTGACCAACCGCTACGAGCCGAAGGGCTAGCCGCGCTCGGGCCAGACCGGGCCCTCGTCGGTCCAGATGACGCCCTTGTTGCGGCACAGGCAGAAGGGGTGGCCGACCGGGTCGGTGTAGACCCGCCAGCCGTAGCCGTTGGGGCCGATGAAGTCCTGCCTCAGCGTCGCGCCGAGGTCGAGGACGCGGCGCTGCTCCGACTCGATGTCGTCCACTTCGAAGTCGAGGTGGAACTGCTTGGGGTGCTCGCTGTCGGGCCACTGAGGAGCGCGGTAGTCGTCCACCCGGATGAACGCCAGCTCGATCTCGCCGAACCGGATGCCGGCCCAGTCCTCGGAGCTGCGTTCCTTCACCGGGCGGCCTGTCACCTCGGAGTAGAAGGAAGCCAGCTTCATCGTGTCCGGGCAGTCGATGATGAAATCGGTGAGTCGCAGCATCCCGCGATCCTGGCACACGCTCCGACCCGTCTCCACGGGGGCCAGTAGGCTCGGCGCCCATGAGTCAGAGCGGTTCGCAAGCGGCTGCGTTCTTCCGCGACGTTCGCCGGAACCGAGTGGTCTGGCTTGTCCAGAATGACGACGGGAGTCCGACCCACCTCTCCGCGGACGGCACGCGGAGCCTTCCCTTCTGGTCGACCTCGGCACGCGCTCGTCGAGCAGCGGCGATCTGGGGGAACGAGCTACGGGTCGAATCCATGCCTTTGGACACCTGGTGCGAGCACGTTCTGCCCGACGCGGCACGGGACGGGCTCGTGATCGGCGTCAACTGGAGCGGACCGCGCCTGGTCGGCTGGAGCTTCACCGTCTCGGAAGTGCACAACCGGCTTTTCACTGCCCGCAGTTGACGTCCGGCCGGGCCGGAAACGGTGAGCGGGAAGGGCCGGACGAGGAGCCGGGCCACTCCACGATGAAGCAGGGGGCTCCTCCGGTGACCGGGCCGGCCCGGTGGACCGGGTGTGGACCGCGCCGCCGCCCACGACCCGGCGGCCGTCCGCCGTGCGGCCGTGGGCGGCGGGGGAACTCACCCCGTGGTCTTCGCCGGGCCCGCGTACAGGTAGGTGTCGCGGTCGGTGATGTGGCCGTCCTTGCCGGCGGGGGCGTAGTCGCGTTCCAGAAGGCGGCCGGTGGACGGTTGCACGATCCAGCTCGGGTTGTAGATCTTGTAGCCGGGCCTCTCCTTCCACTTCCAGGAGATACGGGTGCCCGTGCGGCCCGTGGCGTCCTTGACGCCCTCCGTCACCTCCGCGCCCTGCGTGTCCGCCAGGACGCGGTAGAGCGCTGCCCTCAGCTTCGGCGAGATGGGGGCGTCGGTGAGCAGGTCGCCGGCCTGGAGGACGGTCTGTGCGGCGGCGGAGTCCTTCGCGCCGGCCGAGAGCGCGGCGCGAAGCGCGTCGGGGCGGGTGGGGACGGTGTCCAGGTCGTCCCAGCCGATCCGCCTCGCACCGACCTGCCACGTGGCCAGGTTCAAGCTCTTCTTGGTGGTCGTGCGGCCGTCCTCCGACTTGACGACGACCCCGTCGCGGGCCAGGTAGATGTCGTCGGTGTGGGCCCGGTGCCCCTCGGTCCACGTCCGGACGGTCGTCTTCCAGTACGGGGCCGAAGCGGCCGGTCCTCCCGCCACCCGGTCCGCCATGCTCGTGAACACCTCCGACGCCGACGCGCTCGCCGCCGGGCCGTCGCCGCCGAAGTCGGTGACCGGGAGGACCGCCGCGCCCACCGCCACCGCCGCGACGGCCGCCGCGAGGGCGAGCACCCGGCGGCGTCCGAAGCGGGGCGCGGCGACGGCGGCCGGGGCCGAGGCGTCCGCCGCGATCGCCTCCAGGACCAGGGAGTGGGCCCGTGCCTGGACCGCCGGGTCGAGGGGTTCGGTGCGGCCGGCGCGTTCCAGGGCGGCGGCGCCGGGGAAGTCCATCAGGTCCGTGGGGCGGTTCTCGTGCGTCATGCGAAATCTCCCGTCAGGGTCGTACGGGCGGGGCCGGTCAGTCCGTCGCGCAGGCGGGCACGGGCCCGGTGCAGGCGGGAACGGGCGGTTCCGGCGGGAATGCCGACGGCGGTGGCCGCCTCGGCGGGGGTCAGCTGCTCCCAGGCCACGAGCAGCAGCAGTTCGCGCTCCGAGGCGGGGAGTCCGGCGAGTCCGCGGCGCAGCTCCGGAGCCACCGAGGCCGCGTCCAGGCGCTGGTCGACGGCCTGCCAGGGGTCGGCCGTCGCGGCGTCGGCGTCGGGCCCCGGCTCGGCGTGGGCCGCGGCGCGCGCCGCGGTCTGCCGGTGGCGGGACAGCACGTTGCGGGCGACGCCGAACAGCCAGCCCCGGGCGGAGCCGCGCGCGGCGTCGAACGTCGCGCGGTGGGCGTACGCCTGGAGCCACACCTCGGAGAGCAGGTCGTCCGCGGCGGCCGGGGCACGGCGTACGAGGTAGCCGTGCAGGGCGGCGGAGTGCCGGGCGACCAGCGGCTCGAAGGCCGTGGGTTCACGTGCGGAACGAGTGAGCAGATCCTCGTCCGGGTCCATGGGTCTCCTGTCCGGGACCGCCGGGCGGCGGTCTCACCCCGTACTTGCACAGGAGTGCCCCGAGCGTTCGCGGGCGGCTCGGGCTACTCCGAAACCGCCGCCCGGAACCCCGTGTTGACCGCCGTGAGCCCGCCGTCCACGCACAGCGACGTGCCGGTGATCCACTCCGCGTCCGAGGAGGCGAGGAACGCGACGGCCTTCGCGATGTCCTCCGGTTCGCCGACCCGGCCCAGCGGGTAGAGCGGGGTGATCCGGTCCAGTTCGGCCTCGCGGCCCGCCCAGGCGTCGGTGCGGATGGTGCCCGGGACGACGAGGTTGGCCCGGACCCCGCGCGGGCCCGCGTGGCCGGCGAGGGTGCGGGTGAGGCTCGCGAGGCCCGCCTTCGCGGCGCTGTAGGCGTGGTTGCCGAAGTCCTGCAGGCCGTTGACGGAGCCGACGGAGACGATCGCGCCCCGCCCGGACGCGGCGAGGTGCGGCATCGCGGCCCGCGCGCAGCGGTACGCGCCGCCCAGCGTGATGTCGAGGTCGCGGTCCCAGATCTCGTCCGGCTCGTCCTCGAAGAGCGTGCTGTCGACGTTGCAGGAGTACGCGTTGTTGACGAGGACGTCGAGCCCGCCGAACGCCGCCACGGCGTGCGCCACCGCCGCCTCGATCGCCGCCCGGTCCGCCACGTCGCAGGCGAGCGCCTCGGCCGTGCCGCCGCCCGCCCGGATCTCCGCCGCCACGGTCTCCGCCCGCTCGCCGTCGAGGTCGGTGACGAGGACGCGGGCGCCCTCCGCGGCCATCAGGCGGGCGGTGGCGGCGCCGATGCCCCGGCCCGCACCGGTGATGAGGACGCCGTATCCGTCGAAGCGCGCAGGAGTCATGACGCCGACCGTACCGCGCGCCCCCGGACCCGGGCCCCGGGGGCGGCCGGCCGCGACTCCCCCGGAGCGCCCACCGGTCACAGCGCCGACCGGACCGCCCGCACCAGGGCCTGGGCCCGGGGGTCGGCGGTGACTCCCTTCTGGAGGCCGTTCGTCACGTACCCGAAGGCGATCCCCGACTCGGGGTCCGCGAAGCCCAGCGAGCCGCCCCGGCCGGGGTGCCCGAAGGAGCCGGGCGCGAGGAGCGGGCTCGCCGGGCCGTGGAGCATGTAGCCGAGGCCGAAGCGGGTGTTGACGACGAGGACCTGGTCCGGGCCCGCCGACTCCTCGGTGCGGGCGAGCGTCAGGGTCGCCGGGGCGAACAGCCGCTGGCCGTCGACCGGGCCGATCATCGCGGCGTAGCAGCGGGCCAGGCCGCGGGCGGTCGCGGTGCCGTTGGACGCGGGGAGCTCGGCCGCCCGGTACGCCGCGTCGTTCTCGTCGGGCAGCGGGTCGATCGCGCCGAACGCCCGCCGGGTCAGCGACTCCGGGTCGCGGTAGGCGTCCACGACGGACCGCTTCGGGCGCATCCGCAGCGCCCCGGTGTTCTCGGTGGCCGGCGGCTCGACGGGCCCGATCCGGCCGACCCGGTGGGCCTCGTCGCCGGGGATGCCGAACCAGAAGTCGAGGCCGAGCGGGCGGGCGATCTCCTCGGCGACCCAGCGTCCGACGGTGCGGCCGGTGACGCGCCGCACGAGTTCGCCGAGGAGCCAGCTGAAGGTCTGCGCGTGGTAGCCGTGCGCCTCGCCGGGCTCCCAGGCCGGGGCCTGGGCGGCGACGGCGTGCGCCCCGCTCACCCCGTCCGCGGCCTCCTCCGGGGTCAGCGGCCGGTCCAGGGCCGGGACGCCGGCCCGGTGGGCGAGGAGGTGGCGGACGAGGACGCGTTCCTTGCCGTTCGCCTTGAACTCCGGCCAGTACGTGGAGACCGGGGCGTGCAGGTCGATCTGGCCGCGCTGGTGGAGCAGCAGCGGGACGGCGGCGGCGATGCCCTTGCCGGCCGAGCGGACGACCTGGACGGTGTCGACGGCCCAGGGCTCGGTGCCGTCCACGTCTCTGGTGCCGGCCCACAGGTCGACCACCTTGCGCCCGTGCCGGTAGACGGCGACCGCCGCCCCCCGGTCCCCGCGCTGCTCGAAGTTACGGACGAACGCGTCCCGGACCGCTTCGAATCCGGGCGCCGCCGTGCCCCGTACGTCCACGCCTGCTGCCGCACTGCCGCTCATCCCCCCATGGTGCACGGCACCGCAGGTGAGGGGTGGGGCGGGTCACCCCGAATTCACCGTCACGGAACGCGGATCGAAGCCGAAGGGCAGCTCCAGGCGGTGGGCGCGCATCAGGGGCTCGTCGCAGAGGAGGTCCTGGGTGCGGTCGTCGGCGGCGATGACCCCTTCGCTGAGGATCACCGCGCGGGGGCAGAGCTCCAGCGCGTACGGCAGGTCGTGCGTGACCATCAGGACGGTGACGTCCAGGGAGCGCAGGATGTCGGCGAGTTCGCGCCGGGAGGCCGGGTCGAGGTTGGAGGAGGGCTCGTCCAGGACCAGGATCTCCGGGCGCATGGCGAGGACGGTGGCGACGGCGACGCGGCGGCGCTGGCCGAAGGAGAGGTGGTGCGGCGGCCGGCCCGCGTACTCCTCCATGCCGACCCGGGTCAGCGCCTCCATGACCCGCTCCTCCAGCTCCGCGCCGCGCAGTCCCCCGGCGGCGGGCCCGAAGGCGACGTCCTCGCGGACGGTGGGCATGAAGAGCTGGTCGTCGGGGTCCTGGAAGACGATGCCGACGCGGCGGCGGATCTCGGCCATGTTGCGCTTGTCCACCGGCAGTCCGGCGACGCGCACCGACCCGGCGCCCGCGTCCAGGATGCCGTTGAGGTGGAGGACGAGGGTGGTCTTGCCGGCGCCGTTCGGGCCGAGGAGCGCGACGCGTTCGCCGCGTCCGACGGTCAGGTCGACGCCGAAGAGCGCCTGGTGGCCGTCGGGATACGCGTACGCGAGGCCGCTGACCTCCAGGGAGGGCGGTACGGGGGCGGGGTCGGGGCTCATACGGTCCATCCCACCAGACACACCGCGAGGGCGAGCAGCGGGAGGGCCGAGGCGTACGCCCACTGGGTGCGCGAGGCGGTCACCTGGTCGATGACGGGCATGGTGCCCGCGTAGCCCCGGCTGACCATCGCGAGGTGGACGCGTTCGCCGCGCTCGTAGGAGCGGATGAACAGGGCCCCGGCCGACTTGGCGAGGACGCCCCAGTGCCGTACGCCACGGGCCTCGAAGCCCCGGGAACGGCGGGCGACGGACATGCGGCGCATCTCGTCGGTGATCACGTCGCCGTACCGGATCATGAAGGAGGCGATCTGGACGAGCAGCGGCGGCAGCTTGAGGCGCTGGAGGCCGAGCAGCAGTTCGCGCAGTTCGGTGGTGGAGGCGAGCAGCACGGAGGCGGCGACCCCGAGCGTGCCCTTGGCCAGCACGTTCCAGGCGCCCCAGAGGCCGGGGACGCTGACGGAGAGGCCGAGGACGTGGGTCTGCTCGCCGGGCACGACGAACGGCATGAGCAGGGCGAACGCGACGAACGGCACCTCGATCAGCAGCCGCTTGAGCAGGAAGCCGGCCGGGATGCGGGCGAGCGCGGTGACGCCCGCGATGAGCAGCGCGTACAGCCCGAAGGCCCAGACGGCCTCGCGCGGGGTGGAGACGACGACCACGACGAAGCAGAACACGGCGGCGAGCTTGCAGTGCGGCGGCAGGTCGTGGACCGGTGAGTGCCCGTGCCGGTAGAGCTTGTGCGCGTGGCCCGCGCCCATGTCAGACCTTCTCCTCGGTACGGGTGCCGGCCTCGCCCTGCGTACGGCGGCGGCGCGAGACCACGTAGAAGGCGCCGCTGCCCGCGACCAGGGTGGCGCCGACGCCGATCACACCGGCGAGGCCGCCGGACAGCCGGGCGTCGGAGACGTCCTTGACGCCGTAGTCGGCGAGCGGGGAGTCCGCGGTGGCGTGCTCCTTGGCCTCCCGGTCGATGCCCTTGTCGGCGGCGACCTTCTCCAGGCCGTCCGGGTCGGCGGAGGCGTAGAAGGAGACGAATCCGGCCAGCACGAGGGCGGTGACCAGGCCGGTGACCCAGAGGCCGCGGGTCGGGCGGTGCGCGGCGGGGGCGGGCTCGCGGGCGGGCTCCGGGGCGTCGACCAGTTCGCCGTCGACGCGGAGCTTGAGCGGGGCGGCGAGGCCCTTCGCGCCGTGGACCAGGTCGGGGCGGACGGCGACGACGGCGCCGACGGTGAGCGCGGTGATCAGGGCCTCGCCGATGCCGATGAGGACGTGGACGCCGCCCATGGCGGTGAAGACCTTGCCGATCGGGATGTCGGTGGTCCCGCCGATCCAGTAGATCAGCGTGAAGGCGCAGGCGGCGGCCGGTACGGAGACCAGTGCGGCGACGAACGAGGCGGCGGTGACGGAGCGCCGGGTGCGCGGCAGCACGCCGAGCAGGCCGCGGAAGAGGGCGTACGCGACGACGGTGGTGACGACGCCCATGTCGAGGATGTTGACGCCGAGCGCGGTGAGGCCGCCGTCGGCGAAGAGGATGCCCTGCATCAGCAGGACGACGGATATGCAGAGCACGCCCGTGTACGGCCCGACGAGGATCGCCGCGAGTGCCCCGCCGAGCAGGTGGCCGCTGGTGCCGGCGGCGACCGGGAAGTTCAGCATCTGCACGGCGAAGATGAAGGCGGCGACGAGCCCGGCCAGCGGCGCGGTCCGCTCATCCAGCTCCCGGCGGGCCCCCTTCAGGCTGACGGCGACGGCTCCGGCGGCGACGACGCCTGTGACGGCGGAGACAGGTGCGTTGATGAATCCGTCGGGTACATGCATGGGGGAGGCTCCGCTTCCTGCGTTCTCGCGTGGCTGCGCCGGGTGCGCGGGGTCGTGAACCTCTCAATGATAGGACCTTGTTGCGAAGCGTTCGCAAGAGCGCGTCCCTCACAACTGCAGAGGCCCTCCATAGTGCCCTTTACGTAAAATATGGGACATTAGATAACAGAGTTGCAGAAGCAGGATGGAGAGTCGGCCCATGTCCTCCGTGATCCATGACCATGCACGCGCCCGGCTCGTCACCGACGCCCGCGACCTGCCCGTCGTCCCGGTCGAGCTGCGGTTCGACGCCGCGGACTCCCCCGCGACGGTCCGCATCGCCTACCCGGGCGGCACGGAGTGGACCGTCGAGCGCGAGCTCCTGGAGCGCGGGCTGCGCTATCCGGTCGAGCAGGACGGCTGGCGGATATGGCCGTGCGGCAGGGTCCAGGTGATCATGGAGCGGCACGAGGCGGCCGGCGTCGATGTCGTCCAGTTCGACTGCGCCCCGCTGGTCCGCTTCCTGCGGCGCACGCATCAGGAGGCGCCGCACCACGAGGCGCCGAGGCCGGAGACCGCCCGCGCCTGACACGGCGAGAGCCCCCGTGCACCGTGCACGGGGGCTCTCGCCGCCCCGGCCCCCCGTCCCCACAGGCAACCCGGGCTCCCGGGGCCGCGCACCGCTCGGACGCGGCCCCGGAGTCGGTCCGCGCGGCTCACCCGCGGATCGGGATCAGACCCGGATCAGCTCGCGCTCGCCGCCGGACTCCGGACCGCCGTCGCCGGCCGACGGCTCGTCCAGCTCCTTGCGCAGGCCCTCGCCCTCGACGTCCACGTTGGGCAGCGCGCGGTCCAGCCAGCGCGGCAGCCACCAGGCACGCTTGCCGAGCAGCGCCAGGACGGCCGGCACGATCGCCATGCGCACGATGAATGCGTCGAAGAAGACGGCGATCGCCAGCGAGAAGCCGATCATCTTGATCATCTGCTCGCTGGAGCCGATGAACCCGGAGAACACCGCGATCATGATCACGGCGGCGGCCGTGACGACCCGCGCCCCGTGCTTGAAGCCGGTGACGATGGCCTGGCCGGGCTTCTCGCCGTGGACGTACGCCTCACGCATCCGCGTGACGAGGAAGACCTCGTAGTCCATCGCGAGGCCGAAGACCACGCCCACCATGAAGATCGGCATCATCGACATGATCGGACCGGTCTGCTCGACCCCGAAGAGCGAGCCGAGCCAGCCCCACTGGAAGACCGCGACGACCGCGCCCAGGGCCGCGACGACCGAGAGCAGGAAGCCGAGCGCCGCCTTCAGCGGCACCAGCACCGACCGGAAGACCACCATCAGCAGCAGGAAGGCGAGGCCGACGACGAGCGCCAGGTACGGCAGCAGCGCGTCGTTCATCTTCTGCGAGAAGTCGATGTTCATCGCGGTGGAGCCGGTGACCAGCACCTCGGCGCCGGTGTCGGACTTGATGTCCTCGCCCGCGTCGCGGATCGCGTGGACCACGTTCTCCGTCTCGACGGAGCTGGGGCGGTCCTTCGGGACGACGGTGATCATCGCCGCGTCGCCGGCCTTGTTGAACGTGGCCGGGGTGACGGCGACGACGCCCTTGATCCCGGCGATCTCGTCGCCGACCTGCTGGGCCGCGGCCTTGCCGTCCGCACTGTCCTCGGTGTCCACGACGACGAGCAGCGGCCCGTTGAAGCCGGGACCGAAGCCCTCGGACAGCAGGTCGTAGGCGCGGCGCTGGGTGGTGCTGGTGGGCTGGGAGCCGTCGTCCGGCAGGCCCATCTCCAGCGAGGCGGCCGGTACGGCGATGGCACCGAGGCCCAGGACGCCGACGAGCAGCACCCAGACCGGCTTGCGCAGCACGAACCGGGCCCAGCGGGTGCCCATGTTCGGCTTCGCCTCGGGCTGGTCCGCCGCCTCGGCGGCCTTGCGCGCCTTGCGCCCCACGATGCGCTTGCCCACGAAGCCGAGCATGGCCGGGACGAGGGTGAGGGCGATGAGGACCGCGATGGCGACCGTGCCGGCCGCGGCGAAGCCCATCTTGGAGAGCATCGGGATGTTGACGACGGCCAGGCCGACGAGGGCGATGATCACGGTGAGCCCGGCGAAGACGACCGCGGACCCGGCGGTGCCGACCGCCCGGCCCGCCGCCTCCTCGCGTTCCCGGCCCTCGGCCAGCTCGGCGCGGTAGCGGGAGACGATGAACAGCGCGTAGTCGATGCCGACGGCGAGGCCGATCATCATCGCGAGCGTGGAGGTCGTGCTGCCCAGGTCGAGCACGTTGGCCAGGGCGGTGATCGTGGAGACGCCGATGCCGACCCCGATCAGGGCGGTGAGCAGCGGCAGCCCGGCCGCGATGAGCGAGCCGAAGGTGATGACGAGCACCACGGCGGCCAGCGCGATGCCGATGACCTCGGTGGCGCCGGTCTCCGGCATCACCTGGAGCGCGTCACCACCGATCTCCACGGTCATCCCGCTCTTCTGGGCGTGGGTGCCCGCGTCCTCCAGCGCGTCCCGGGTCGCGTCGGTCAGCTCCATCGAGTTGACCTTGTACGACACCGAGATGTACGCGGTGGAGCCGTTCTTGGAGACGGCGTCGCCGGTGTACGGGTCGGTGACCGAGGCGATCTGGTCGGAGCCTTCCTTCAGCTCCCGGGTGATCTTGTCGACCTCGGCCTTGTTGGCCGCGTCGGTCATCTTCTCGTGCTCGGGGGCCTTGAAGACGATGCGCGCGGTGGCGCCGTCGGCACTGGACGACGGGAAGCGCTGTTCCAGCAGGTCGAATGCCTTCTGGGCTTCCGTACCGGGGATGGAGAAGGAGCTGGAGGTCGCGGTGGCTGCGGAGGACGCGCCGAACCCGGCGAGCGCCAGCAGTGCCACCCAGATCAGGGCGACATAGCGGCGGCGCCGGAAGGCGAGCCGTCCGAGCTTGTAGAGGAATGTGGCCACGGAGGCGTACTCCCGGTCAGGTCGTTGAGTGGAAATGGGCGTGAGGAACCAGCCCGACGACGAGAGCGGCGTGTCAGGTGGGGCTTGGGGAGGGGGCCGTACGGAAAAGCGCGGGGACCGAGAAGGTCAGGCTCCGAGAGCGGGGAGGATCACGGAGTCGACGTAGTCGAGGAGGAATGCGTGGTCGACGGGGCGGTCCTCGACCAGCTGCCGAGTGGCGAAGGCGCCGATCAGCATGTGCGGTACGTATCTGAGCGCCGGGTTGTCCGGGCTCACCTCTCCCCGGTCCACGGCCCGGCGCAGCAGCGTGTCGAGACCGGTCATCTCCGGTGCGACGAACAGTTCGCGCAGGGCCTGCAGGAGGTCGGGGTTGTTGTGGACGGCATGGCTCAGACCCCGCATCAGCGCGGCGTCCTTCTCCATCTGACAGTCGTCACTGCGGCTGAGTACGGCGTGGAAGTCACCGCGCAGCGAGCCGGTGTCGACGTCGCCGAGGGTGCCGGGTTTGTTGTGCCGGAGGGCCGTGACGACGAGCGCCGGCTTGCTCCCCCACTGGCGGTAGAGGGTGGCCTTGCTGGAATGCGTACGGGCGGCGACGGCGTCCATCGTGAGGGCGTCGTAACCGACTTCGCGGAGCAGGTCGAGCACGGCGGCGTACAGCTCGCTCTCACGCTCGGGCGTGAGCCGTGTGCGTGCCATGGTTCGACCTCCTGTCCGATGAGTCATCGAACGAAACCGTTTCGTACAGCAGAACGGTACCTCGTGCGCCGAGCGAAACGAAACGGTTTCGCTTGTGGTCCGCACCACAGAAAGCGGCCTCTCTGAGTTGCCGCACCCCCCGCGCGCGGAAAGCATTGGGGGGTGAGTGACGATGTCTCGTATCTCCGGTTCCCGCATCTCCACGAGGATCTGCTCTGCTTCGCGGCCGAGGACGACCTCTGGGTCGCCCCGCTCGCCGCCGAGGGCGAGCGCCCCGGCCGGGCCTGGCGGGTCACCGTCGACCGGACCAGAGTCGGCCATCCCCGGTTCTCGCCCGACGGGACCCGGATCGCGTACACGTCGTGGCGCAGCCTCGACCCGGAGATCCACCTCGCCCCGGTCGCCGGCGGACCGTCCCGCCGGCTCACCTACTGGGGCTCCACCGACACCCGGGTCTGCGGCTGGACGCCCGACCCCGGCGACGCGGCGCAGATCCTCGCCGTCTCCTCGCACAACCAGCCGTTCTCCTACTTCTCCTGGGCCTACAGCGTCCCCACCGACGGCAGCCCCGGCGGCAAGCTCCCGTGGGGCCCGGTCACCGACATCGCGGTCGCCGACTCCGGGGGCGAGCGCCGCACCCTGCTGCTCACCGGCACCCCGCCGCACGAACCGGCGGCCTGGAAGCGCTACCGGGGCGGGGCCATGGGCCGGCTGTGGCTGCACGGCGAGCGGCTGCTCCCGGACATCGGCGGCCACCTCGACACCCCGATGTTCGTGGGCGGCCGGATCGCGTTCCTCTCCGACCACGAGGGCGTCGGCAACCTCTACTCCTGCCGCCCCGACGGCACGGACCTGCGCCGCCACACCGACCACGACGCGTTCTACGCCCGGCACGCGGCGAGCGACGGGCGCCGCGTGGTCTACCAGTGCGCGGGCGAGCTGTGGCTCGTGGACGACCTGGAGACGCCCGACGCCGTGCCCCGGAAGCTGGAGGTCCGGCTCGGCGGCCCGCGCTCCGGACGGCGTACGTACCAGGTGCCGGCGGCGAGCCATGTGGACGCGGTGTCCGTGGACGAGACGGGCCGGGCGAGCGCCGTGTCGGTGCGCGGCAGCCTGTACTGGCTCACGCACCGCGACGGGCCCGCCCGCACCATCTCGGACACCCCGGGCGTACGGGTGCGGCTGCCGGAGATGCTGGGCAGCGGGGGCCAGGTCGCCTACGTCACCGACGCGGAGGGCGAGGACGCGGTCGAGATCGCCCAGCTGCCGCGCGCCAGCGGCGACCGCCCCACCCGCCGCCTGGCCTGGGGCCGGATCGGCCGGGTCCAGGAGATGGTCTCCGACCCGGACGGCGAACGCCTCGCCATCGCCGCGCACGACGGCCGCCTGCTGCTCCTGGACACCGGCGAGGACACGTCCACCGGCGAGCCGGCCGAACTGATCCGGTCCGTCAACGGGCCCGTCCGCGATCTGGCGTTCTCCCCGGACGGCGCCTGGCTGACCTGGTCGCACCCGGGCATCGGCCGCTCGCTGCGCAAGATCAAGCTGGCCCGGATCGGCGGCCCGGGCGAGCCGGTGATCGTGGACGTCACCAACGGCCGCTTCGAGGACGAGAACCCGGTCTTCACCGGCGACGGCCGCTATCTGGCGTTCCTGTCCTGGCGCGGCTTCGACCCGGTGTACGACGTCCACACCGGCGACCTGTCCTTCCCGCTCGGCTGCCGCCCCTACCTGGTCCCGCTCTCCTCGGCGACCCCGTCCCCCTTCGCGCTGCTCCCCGACGGCCGGCCGGCGGCGGGCGGTCTGGACCCGGTCGACTCGGCCGAGGCGGGGATGGCGGAGGGGTCCACGGTCACGGTCGAGTTCGAGGGCCTGGAGAGCCGGGTCACGCCGTTCCCGGTCTCCGCCTCGAAGTACTCCGCGCTGGCGCCGGTCAGCGGCGGCGGGCTGGTGTGGCTGCGCTGGCCGATCTCCGGGGCGCTCGGCGAGACCTTCGCCAACCCGGCGGACATGTCGGGCCGGCCGACCCTGGAGCACTTCAACATCGCCAAGGCGAAGAAGACCGAACTCGTGTCCCACCTCGACTGGTTCGAGGTCAGCGGCGACTCCTCCCGGCTGGTCGTGATGGACGACGGCGAGCTGCGCGCGGTCCCCGCCACGGAGCCCGGCGACAACGACTCGACCGTCTATCTGGACCTGCGCCGCATCCTGCACGAGGTGGACCCGGCGGCGGAGTGGCGCCAGGCGTACGACGAGGCGGGCCGCATCACCCGCTCGTACTTCTGGGAGCCGGACATGTGCGGCATCGACTGGCAGGCGGTCCTGGACCAGTACCGCCCCCTGGTCGAACGCGTCGCCACGCCCGACGAGTTCGCGGACCTGCTGCGCGAGGTGCTGGGCGAGCTGGGCACCTCCCACGCGTACGTGTCGCCCGCGCGCCGCAACGAGGGCCCGCCGCACTACCAGCGCGCGATCGGTCTGCTCGGCGCCAACTTCGCGTGCCGGGACGGCGACTGGACCCTGCTGCGCATCCTGCCCGGCGACTCCTCGGACTCCAAGGCGCGTTCCCCGCTGGCCGGTACGGGAATCCGCGAGGGGGCGGTGCTGACCCATGTGGACGGCCGCCCGGTGGACCCGGTCGCCGGGCCGTACCCGCTGCTGGCGGCGGCGGGCGGCACGACGGTCGAGCTGACCTTCCGCCCGGCGGAGGGCGGGGGCCGGTCGCGCCGCATCGCGATCGTGCCCCTCGTCGACGAACGCCCCCTGCGCTACCAGGACTGGGTCGCCAAGCGCCGCGAGGTGGTCCGGGAGCTGAGCGGGGGGCGGTGCGGCTACCTCCACATCCCCGACATGGGCGGTTCCGGCTGGGCGCAGTTCAACCGCGACCTGCGCATGGAGGTGTCCCGCCCCGCGCTGATCGTGGACGTACGCGGCAACGCCGGCGGCCACATCAGCGAGCTGGTCGTGGAGAAGCTCACCCGGACGATCCTGGGCTGGGACCTGACCCGCAACGCCCAGCCGGTGAGCTACGCCTCCAACGCCCCCCGGGGGCCCGTCGTCGCCCTGGCCGACGAGGCGACCTCCTCCGACGGCGACATGATCACGGCCGCGTTCCGCCTGCTGAAGCTGGGCCCGGTCGTCGGCCAGCGCACGTGGGGCGGCGTCGTCGGCATGACCGGCCGCCACCGCCTGGGCGACGGCACGGTGATCACGGTGCCGATGAACGCCGCCTGGTTCGACACGTACGGCTGGTCCGTCGAGAACCACGGCGTCGAACCGGACCTGGAGGCGCTGCGCACCCCCCTGGACTGGGCGGAGGGCCGCTACGCGGTCCTGGACGACGCGGTCCGCACCGCCCTGGACCTCCTGGCGGCCCATCCCCCGGCGACCCCGCCCACGTACGACACGGCCCCGGACCTCAGGCGGCCCCCGCTACCGCCGAGGTAGCGCCGGACCGTCACGGCCCGGCCTGTTCGGGTGCCGGTGCCGGACCCGGCGCCACGGCGTCCTCGACCACCCCCTCCACGGGGGTCCGCAGCGGCGAGAGAAAGGCCAGGCCCGCGATGGCCAGGCGGAACAGTCCGCCGATCGCGATGATCACGTACATGTTGTGGAACGAGGACTCCAACGCGCCGGCCAGGAAGGCGGCCACGGGGATGGACGAGAAGGCCAGCATGCGGGTGGTGGCGACGACCCGGCCGAGCAGTTTGCGCGGGACGATCTTCTGGCGCAGGGTGAACCAGGCGACCGGGTTGACGGAGCCGAGCGCGTAGAGCAGGCCCCAGACGACGCCGATGGACACCGGACTGCGCAGGGGAATGAGCAGCAGGGTGCCGACGCCGGCCAGGGCGGTGGTGGTGATCAGGATGCGGCCGGGGGCGTACTTCTGCACCAGGCGCCCCGCGACGGCCGCGCCGATGACCGCGCCGACACCCTGCGCGGCCAGCACAAAGCCGATCACGCGCGGGCTCATGTCCCGGTACGTCGTCAAATAGAAGAGGAAGTTGGCCTGGATCAGCCAGATGGCCAGATTCGTCCCGGTGAACATGAGCGAACCGGCGGCCATGACACGGTTGCGCCTGAAGACGTACCGCAGCGCCACCTTCACGTCCTCGACGAAGTGGACCTTGCGCGGCTCGGCCTTCTCGGCGGCCGGTGCCGCGGGGCGGATCAGGAGGATGGCCACGGCCGAGACGACGAAGGTGGCGGCGTTGACGTAGATCGTCGTCTCGAAACCGAGGAACATCACCAGGCTGCCGGCCACGGCCGGGCCGATCATGCTCATGATGTTGTCGCCCGACTGCATCCAGCTGTTGGCTGGTCCGAGCCGGTTCTCGGGGACGATCTCGGGCAGGAAGCTCTGGAAAGCCGGGTGGTAGACCGGCTCCACACAGGCCAGCAGGAATGCGGCGAGGTAGATCGGCCACAGCTCACGGCTGCCGGTGGAGACCACGACGGCCAGCACCGTGGCGATGGCGGCGGCGGCGACGTCACCGCCGACGAGCAGCCTGCGCCGGTCGAAGCGGTCCGCGAACACCCCGCCCGGCAGGGACAGGAGCAGGAACGGAATGTACTCGATCGCGTAGACGGCACCCGTGCTGAGCGCGGTCCTCCGGCCTCGCTGCGTCGGCGAACTGCTCGACGGCCCGCCAGGTCATGCCGAGCTGCCGCTGGGCCGGCGGCCGCGCCGTCGGCCTCGCCCCGAGTTTATGTGTCCTGGGCGGTCATGGGCGCATGGTGCCAGGCGGGGCCGTGCAGGCGCGGCCGGGGGTTGGCTGGGCCTCACCGGCGCCACCGGCGAGGCCCAAGTAAGGATCTGATCCCCTCGCTCAGACGTTATGCTCGCCGGCCACGATTGCCACTGTCCACGTGGCGGCCCCATCCCGCACCCGCATACGAAGAGACTGGGCCTCCACCTCGCTGTAGACCCAACCCACTGTGACAACACCATCACAGGCTACGCGGGTCGGAACTTCCTTGGGCCGGTCGAGGTCGACGATGGTCACCTTTCCCTTGCCAGTGCAACGAGCGTAGATCGTGTAGGTGCCCGGCTTCGGCGTAAAGCGCTTCAGATCGAGGTCCGAGGACCCGGACGTCTCAGGTACCAGCACCTCAGCATGCGCTGGTACCTTCAGACCGCCCTCGCTCGGAGCGACCCGCTTCCCCTCACTGCTCCGGCTGTCGGACGCGCCACCGGACGGGTACTTGCGCACTGCGGACTCATCCTGCCCGCTGCTGCTGCACCCGGCCGCGAGGAGAACGGCTGCAGCGACGGTCAAGGCCGGGGAAATTCGATTCATAGCAGCCTCCACGAGGTCGGTCGAGGTGAAACGGGCCCAGCCCGAAGGGCTGGGCCCGTTGATGCGTGATCAACTGATGGTCCAACCCTCACGATAGGGCGCCCAAACCGTCATGTTCTTCTTCTGGCCCACCGTACAATTGCTGTAACGGTAGGCCGTGTACCCGGAAATATTTTCTTTCATGATTCCGTAGTCACCGAACACCGCCGAGTGCGCCTTCACCTTTCCGGAAACCTCTACCCCCAACTCAGAGGTCCAGGACTTCTCCACACTGGCGTTTACCTCTACCTTGATGGCTCCGAGCAGCATGACCTTGGTTTCTCCGCTGACCGTCACCGAAGCACCGATGGTCGTCGTGCCCGATTTCTTCGAAGTGAACTTGAAGGAGATGGAGTAGTCCTTCTTGTTTCGTGCAACCACGTGGTACTTGACGGCCATGGTGTTCTTGAGGTTCCTACTGATGTGGAAAAAGCCTCGCGCCACACATCGGTCACCTCCGGACGCAGACACCTCGGACGCCTCGTTGTCGTCTAGTTGCGGTCCATCGACCTCACCCGGAAGGGGCAAGTCCTCTTCCAGAGGCACGTCTTCTTCCACACCTTCAATAATTTCGGGATCCGGTCCTTGAGCCTCACCCGGACCAGACACCGTGACCGATTCGGTTTGCGCCCCCGGAGCTATCCGAAGAGACGGACCACTGTCGTCGGCAATGGCAGGCGCCGCGCTTCCGACAACGATCATTGCCGCGATAAGGCCTATCGCCCGTGCAGATCTCATCATGTCCCCCCTGGAATGATGTTGAACCCCGTTCGGAGCTGACAGCGATCAGAGCACAGCTCGGCACACCCATGCGATCCAATTGAGCTGAACCTGAGGTGATCCGCCAAAGACAGCGTTGTCGCGCCCGTAAATGATGGCTTTTTCGGCCACCCTGGCTGATCCGCAGCACTACACCTTCGTTTGCACACGGAACCTTGCAGCCCACTGGCCTGAGCGACGTGAGGTGGAGGCAAGTCATGCCGCGCAGCGATCAACAGCTGGGATCCCCGATGCGGCTTCACCGCCGAGCACGCCCGTGTCGACGGGCTCCTCCCCGGCTCCGGCGCCTCGACGCCCCCTGCCGTGAGCGGTACGTACAGCTGCTTGCGGTGATCAACGGCTGGTTCGCCCCGGAGAGCCTGGGCCCGCGCTCTACTGGGCCGCCGAGGCCATACGCGTACGACTGGAGTAGCGCACGAGACGTGCATCACACCGTGCACCCCTATGTCACAGCCCCGTCCGCCGTCTCGTCCCGGGAATGAACGCACCACAGCGATCCCGAGGAGCACACCGTGAACGCTCGCCTCAACTACTTCACCAACCCGGTCGCCGGCAAGGCGCTCAAGTACTTCATGGCGTGCGGCCGGGAGGTGAAGGACCTGCCGCTGCCCGACGCCACACAGGAGCTCGTCGCCCTCCGCGTCAGCCAGATCAACGGCTGCGCGGCCTGCGTCGACATGCACACCAAGGACGCCGTCGCGGCCGGGGAGAGCGCGGTGCGGCTGAATCTCGTCGCGGTCTGGCGGGAGGCCACCGTCTTCACCGACGCCGAGCGCGCGGCCCTCGCCTTCGCCGAGCAGGGCACGCGCACGGCCGACGCCGGGACCGGCGTGGACGACGAGACGTGGGCGAGGGCGGCCGAGCTGTACGACGAGGAGCAGCTGACCGCGCTCGTCATGCTGGTCTCGTTCATGAACGCGGTGAACCGGCTGAACATCATCACGCAGCAGCCGGCGGGCGACTACGAGCCCGGACAGTTCCACTGAGCGGTAGCGGCGAGGGAGAGGAACGCGCATGGGCAGGGCCGAGGAGTTCGAGGAGCTGCGCGGGCTGCTGTTCTCGATCGCGTACCGCATCCTGGGCAGCGTCGCCGAGGCGGAGGACGCCGTCCAGGAGACCTGGCTCCGCTACGACGCCTCGGCCACCCGGCCGGATTCGGTCAAGGCGTTCCTCTCCACCACGGTGACCCGGATCGCGATCGACGTCCTGCGGTCGGCCCGGGTGCGACGGGAGGAGTACGTCGGCCCGTGGCTGCCCGAACCGCTGCTGGACGACCCGTACGCGGACCCGGCGCGCGCCGCCGAGCTGGCGGACTCGGTGTCGATGGCGTCGCTGCTCCTCCTGGAACGGCTGAGCCCGCTGGAGCGCTCGGTGTTCGTGCTGCGGGAGGTCTTCGCCTTCGGCTTCGACGACATCGCGGCGGCGGTGGGCCGCTCCGAGGCGGCCTGCCGCCAGCTGCTCGTACGGGCCCGCCGCCACATGCACGAGGGGCGGCCCCGCTTCGAGGCGGACCGCGCGGAGCAGCGGGAGCTGGCGGGCCGGTTCTTCGACGCGCTGTCCCGGGGCGACGTGGACGGGCTGCGGAGTTTGCTCTCCGCCGACGTCCAGCTCGTCGGCGACGGCGGCGGCAAGGCCCCGCAGCTGGCCAGGACCGTCGTGGGCGCGGAGAACGCGGCCCGGCTGCTCGCCACGGTCTACCCGCTCATGGCCGAGGCGGGCATCACCTGCGAGCCCCGCGAGGTCAACGGCCGCCCGGGCGCGCTGTTCCGGGTGCGCGACGGCGGCGTGCTCCACATCCTGTCCCTGGAGGTGCTGAACGGGCGGATCCAGACGGTCCGCTCGGTGATCAACCCGGACAAGCTCGGCCACCTGGGGCCGGTGGCGGACGCGTGGGAGGCGGACCGCGAGGTGAAGGCGCTGCGCAGGCGGGCCTCTCATGCCGAGTGAGGCCGCGCGGCTCCGCACGGCCTCTGTGCCCAAATCCCCGTCGGCCGTCACTGGGCGACCAGTAGGTGGGTGGCAAGTCCGACGATCACGGCGCTGGACACCAGAGAGGTGGCCAGACGGCCACGAGGGCCCGTCAGGACCCGGCCCAGCAGGGCTCCGCCCGCGGCGAGCAGGAGTTGCCAACTGGCGGAGGCCACGAAGGCCGCCAGGACGAACACGGCCTCGCTCCAGCGATCCGGCGCGGTGGTGCCCTGACCGGCGAGCACCAGCGCCGCGAAGTAGATCACGGTGATCGGGTTCATCAGCGTGATCCCCAGCAACTGCGCATACGCCCGCACCGGGCTCATCGGCCTTCGGCCGTCCCGGTCCACGCGCTCCTGTCTGCGGTACTGGACGATGGCCGTCACGGCGCTCCGACCTGCCAGCGCCACGAGCACCACGGCCGAGGCCCAGCGCAGCGGCAGCGTGATCGGCTGGATGACGGGCGCCAGCGCCGAGCCGCCGATCACGGCGACGAGTGCGTACAGGCCGTCAGCGGTCGCGACCCCCAGAGCGGCACACATCCCGACCCGCAACGAGGTCCGCGCGGTGAGGGCCACGAGATAGGTCGCGACCGCTCCCACGGGCATGGCGATGCCATAGCCGGCCAGGAGCCCCGCGACCAGGGCCGCGCTCACGCACGGTGCGGTGTCGGCCTCCGCGTACGGCCGGGCTGCTGCTGACCCCGCCCCGCGGCAGCGGAGGAGGGCAGCGGCAGCACGGAAGCAGTGGTCGTGGTCATGGGCAGATCCTCGCCCGCGCCCGGCCGGCCGAACAACCCGATTTCGAGGCCGCCGCAGCCCCTCGGGTCCGGGCTGCCCCGTTACGCGCCTTCGGCGGCCCTCGCCGCGCGTTCCACCTTCGCGCGGTGCGCCTCCCAGTACGCCGCGTCCTGCTGCGGTTCGGCGTACGCGGCCACCCGGCCCGTCGCGTGGTCGAGCTGTTCGCGCAGGATGTCGGCGTGGCCCGCGTGCCGGGCGGTCTCGCCGTGCATGTGCACCATGACGTCGAACAGCCGCACCTCGGGCTGCCGCCACCACTCCACCCGGCCGGGCGCGTCCAGCGGCAGCGCGGCGATGGTCGCGTCGGTGTGCGCCCACACCCGGCGGTACAGGCCGACGATCTCGTCCCGTGTCTCCCCCTCGGCGGCCCACATGTCCCGGCTGCCCGGCTCGTTGTCGTCGTCCCACCGGGGAAGCGACTCGGGGAACGGCCGGCCGAAGACATCACCGAAGTACCGGGCCTCCCAGAACGACAGGTGCTTGACGAGCCCCAGCAGATTGGTCCCGGTCCAGGTCAGCGGACGCCGGATGTCGTACTCCCCGAGCCCGTCGAGCTTCCAGACCATGGCTTCGCGCGCGGTGCGCAGGTTGTCGTGGAGACGGTCTTTCGCCGCGTCATCGATCATGCGTACCGACTCTGCCATCGGAGGGACCCGACCGGAACGCCGGACCGATGACTTTTCCCGCCGAGCGCAGTCTGAACCCCTGTAGAACCCGCCGCCCTTACCCCGAGGACATCATGCGCACACTCATCAGCACCGCCTTCGTCTCCCTCGACGGTGTCATGGAGGCCCCCGGCGGCGAGCCCGGATACCGGAACTCCGGCTGGACCTTCAAGGGCGTCGACTTCCTCCCCGAGGCGTACGAGATCAAGGGCCGGGAGCAGGAGGAGGCCGGGGCGCTCATGATGGGGCGGGTCAGCTACGAGGCGTTCAGCCCGGTGTGGCCGGGCATGGCGGAGTTCGCCGGCTACAAGGCGATGCCCAAGTACGTCGTGTCCACCACGCTCACCGAGGACGGCCTCGTGGACACCTGGGGCGAGACGCACATCCTGCGCTCCCTGGACGAGGTCGCCGCGCTCAAGGAGACCGACGGGCGCCCGGTCATCGTCCACGGCAGCGCCACCCTCAACCACGCGCTCTCTGACGCCGGCCTGATCGACCGCTACCACCTCCTGGTCTTCCCGCTGCTCCTCGGCGCCGGAAAGCGCCTGTTCAGCGCGGCGGACAAGGACACCCAGCACCTGAAGCTCGTGGAGCACGAGGCGTTCCCGAACGGCATCCAGAAGAACGTCTTCGACGTCGTCCGCTGAGGCCGCCGCGCCGACCGCTCCACCCCACAACGAGAGAAGCACACACCATGCGCAAGATCATCGTCTCCACGTTCCTGACCCTCGACGGCGTGATGCAGGCCCCCGGCGCCCCCGACGAGGACCCCGAGAGCAGCTTCGCGCACGGCGGCTGGCAGAAGCCCACGTCCGACGAGGGCGTCGGCGAGGCGATCGCCGGCTGGTACGAGGACACCGACGCGATGCTCCTCGGCCGCAAGACGTACGACATCTTCGCCTCGTACTGGCCGACCGCCGACCCGGACAACCCGTTCACCGAACGGATGAACTCCATGCACAAGTACGTGGCGTCCCGCACCCTGACGTCCGTGGACTGGCAGAACTCCACCCTCCTGACCGGCGACACCGCCGACGCGGTACGCCGCCTCAAGGCGACCGAGGGCCGCAACATCAACGTCATCGGCAGCGGCGACCTCGTCCAGACCCTGATGCGCGAGGACCTGGTGGACGAGTACCGCCTCACCATCCACCCGGTGATCCTCGGCACCGGCAAACGCCTCTTCGCGGACGGCACGATCCCGACGGCCCTGGAGCCGGTCACGGTCACGGGGACGAAGGGCGGCACGGTCCTGGCGGTCTACCGGCCTGCGGGGCGGCCTGCGTACGACAGCTTCTAGCCGCCGCAGACGCAGCGGATCGGGGGCCTGATTCGGCGCTGTCGTACTCCAGGGCGTACAGCTCGTAAGGCACGGCTCCGTGGTCGGTCTGCCGGTCGGATGTGCCGACGCGGGTGAATCCGGCTTTGGCCAGGACGCGGCCGGACGCGGGGTTGTCGGGGTGGTGCATGGCCTCCAGCCGGTTGAGACCGGCGGTGGTGAAAGCTATGGAGACGGCCTGGCGCACGGCCTGGGTGGCGTAGCCGTGGCCCCAGGTGTCTTCTCTCAGGATGTAGCTGATGGTGCCCATGGCGGGGGTTCGTCGCCGCAGGGAGAGCAGGCCGATCACCTCGTGTGCGGCGAGAATGCCCCAGCTCCACTGCGCACACGGGGTTTCGACGGCTCGGTCGAGGGCTGCGCGGATCTTCTCGCGTGCCTGGTCGAGCGTAAGAGGTTTGCCGGTGGTATGCCGGATGGAGGCGCCGCTGTAGACGCGGGTGAGTGCGCGCGCGTCGTCGGGGCGCAGGGCGCGCAGGGTCACCATGCGATGGTCAGTTCCTTCGCGGCGGGCCGGTCGGAGGGGGCGGGGGCCAGGCAGGCGGTGACGGTGTCCTCGAACGCGGGGAACGGCCACGGGCGGACATCGCGCAGCGCGGTGGTGGCGCCCTTGGCGATGGCGGCCAGCTTCTCCGGTCGGTCGGTGGTTTCGTCGTAGGGGACGGGTCGGTGACCGGTCCAGCACCAGAACAGGGAGGCGCCCAGGCTCCAGACGTCAGCGGCCGGACGCGCCTGGACGTGGGTGTCGGCGGGGGTGGAGAGGATCGCGGTGGCAATCTCGGGGGCGGTGGTGTGGGTGAGGGCTCCCCGGTACGGAACGGAGCGGCGGTCGTTGGGTCCGCAGGCGAGGGCGTAGTCGATGACCGCCGCCCGGCCGTCGTTCGTGACGAGGGTGTTGGTGGGCTGAACGTCGGCGTGCGCCCATCCGGCGGCGTGCATCCGGGCGAGGTGCTGTGTCCACTTGCGGGCGATGCCCGTGAGCCAGGACCGGACCGCGGCGCGGTCTCCTTCTGGGCTGCGGGCCGGGGCGAAGGCCTGCCACAGGGGTGCGCCGTCGATCCAGTTGACGGCCAGCCACCGGCCGCCCTCCCACGTCCCGGCGCCCACCCGGTAGTCGAGGCTGAGGGCTCCCGCAGCTGTGAGTCGGAGCAGGTGGTCGTCTTCCTGGGCCATCTCTGCGGCCTTGTCGTGGTCGTTGTCGGCGTCGGGGTTGTTGGCCTTCACCGCGACCGCTCCTCCGGGGCCCTGGACCTTCCAGACCCGGGAGCCGCGCCGGTCGCTCAGGAGCTGGATCGCGGTGGGGGTACCTGTGTGTCCGGTGAGGAGGGCGACGGCTTCGGCGGGGAGAGGTGGGTCCTGGCCCATGTGCGGATGTCCTTCCACTGGGTGGGGACGTGCTCGAACACGTCGCGGCCGTCGTCATCGGCCCCTGCAAGTGCGGCGGCCAGGTCGGGTGTCGCACTCAGGAAGCATGGGTCGCGGCGGCGGACAGCGGCCCGCACGGGGAGAAACGAGACGGGGGCGGCTGGGATCCGGCGGCCCGCCCCGGTGACTTCCTCTTCTCCCGCGTGGAACTTGCCGAACATCACCCCGACGGGCCCGTAGAGGTTCTTCAGAACCCAGTGCGGCCAGGCCAGCAGATCACGGTGCCCAGCGCCGGGAACCTCCCCCAGCATGACGGTGTTCTCGCACCGCAAAAGGCCGTGGCGCCTGTTGAGCAAAGGCCGCAGCCGCTCCGCTGCCTGGGCGCCCGCGTGGAAGAGCTCCGCCTGGACGGCTTCGGCGTCGCCGTCGGCGCGGTAAACCGTCCAGGTCGTCAGGCCCCGCTGGAGGGAGGGCGCCAGGTAGGGGCAGTGGGCGGTCATTTGGCGTGAGTAGGCACCGATATCCACGGAGCGGGGTCGGGTGGTGCCGGCCTCGACGAGGCGCAGCGCCCCGGCGGTGGGCCGGGTCGCTGCGCTGCGGCTGGCGATCACCGGCGGGCGATCTCCGGCTGGTCTGGCGCGATGTCGCCGTCGCCGCCGGCGGGACCGCAGTCCCACTCCGCGACCACGATGCCGCTCTCCCGGTAACGGGCGATGGCGGCCTGATCGACGTTGCCGTCGACGTCGGTGAACCAGATCGCCGGCAACGGCCCGTACGCCTCCTCGTACGCGGTGACCCAGGCGATCGGCCCGTGGCCGTTGTTCGCGACGTGGCGGATCGGCCGGCCTGCGCTCTCCAGGCACAGGGCCTCGTAGTCCGGGGTACCGAGCAGGTCGTGCCACGCCTTGTCCACAGCCGGGGAGAACATCTCGGGTGCACTCTGGCCGTTCTTGAAACGTTGGCCGGTGATGGTCAGGAACCGGCGCAGTTCGGTCGTTGCATTGCTCATGGTGGTGCCCCTCTCGGTGTCGAGCGGTGCTCGCCCCATCTCGGATGGGAACGGGTGCAGTGCTTCGACGCTACGGATGCCACCGGTCCAGGCCAACAAGATTGCAGGTAATTGCGGAGCTTCACTCCAGGGCATCAATCGCAGCCCGGATGAGGTTGCGGGCCGCGTCGCCGTGGACGGCCATCTTCGCCAGGCCGGTGAACGCCTTGGCGTAATCGGCGAGCTCGCGCGGCTGTTTGACCTTGATCTCCGCCGTCAACGTCTCCACCACGACGGTGGTGTCGTCGTGGAGGTAGAACGCCTCCAGCGGCCACACGGTGCGTTGCGCGGTGAACGGAATGATCCCGAGCGAGACGGAGGCGAGCGGCATGACCGCCAGGAGGTGGCGCAGTTGCCCGCGCATCGCGTCGGGGTCGGCGGTGCGGTAGCGCAGGACGGATTCCTCGATGAGGACGACGTAGCGGTGGCCGCCCTCGTAGAGGAACCGGGAGCGCGCGACGCGGGCGGCGACGGCTTCGGCCACGTCGTTGGGGGTGCCTTGGAAGGCGGTGATCTGCTCCATGAGGGCGGTGGCGAAGCCAGGTGTCTGGAAGAAGCCGGGCGGGACGTTGGAAACGTAGACCCGGCAGACGCGGGTCTGTTCGTGCAGAGCGTTCCAGTCCTGCTGAACCTTGCGCATCCCGTCCTTGTGCAGGCGGCGCCACTCCAGGTACATGGAATCGACGGCGCGGGCGGTGGCGATGAGGTCGTCGGCCTGGTCGTCCGCGTCGCACGCGGCGCACCAGGCGCGGATGTCCGCGTCGGAGGGCGAGGCATCGCCCTTCTGGATGCGGGTGGTCTTCGCAGGGTGCCAGCCGCACTGGGCGGAGAGGTCCTTTCCGGTGAGGCCGGCGTCCTTGCGCAGGTGCTGCAAGCGCAAGGCCAGCGCCTGACGGGCCGCCTGTGCACTGGACGAGGGGGATACGCTCACGATGCTCTACTCAGTGGGCCCGGACGGTGTACTTCGCGTGCGGGATGCCGCGCTCCCAGACTGCCTCGAAGGCGGCCTGGCACAGCGCGACGGCGGCCGGGTCGGTGGTGCGCTCCTTGCCGTCCGATGCCCAGTCGCCGGTGCCGGTGAAGTGGTGGAACTGCACGAGTCGGCCGTCCAGGAGCCAGAAGTCGTTGCCGGGCAGCGCGATGTCGCTCGCGCTGCGGCGGGGCAGCCAGCGCACGTCTTCTCCGGTCCGGAGGTTGAGCGGGGTGATGGCGTGCTCGTAGCGGATGTAGTCGGTGACCGGCTCGGAGACGATCCGTGCGCGGCGCATGACCACGCCGCGGGCGACCGCGTCCTTCACGAGCGGCATCCACTGGGGCCAGAACGACCGAGCCGGGTCAAGATTCGGGACGCCGGTACGCAGGAAAGCGGCGTAGTCGTCCGCCTCGTCGCCGACGGCGTACACGTCGCGCATCTCCAGGTGGAAAGCCGTGCGGCGGGTGTCGGCGAGCAGCTCAGCGAACGTCGCGGTGTTCAGCTGCTGCGCGTTCAGCGGCATCGCACGCCTCCCTCAGAATCTGCACCATGCGGAACGGGAACCGAATCACCCGCTCATGCGGCGGGATCCCGGTCTTGTGGCCGGCCACCCACTCGGTTGAGCCGACCAGGGCCTTGAGGAGTACGTCGGCTTCCTCACTCTGGAGGACCAGGTCCGCGCTCTCCTCTTCCACCCACACCGTCGGTGACCCCTCGCCGCCAGTGTTCGGGTCGATCCCGACGAACCGTAACGTCATCACGTGCTCCCCTTGAGTTGGTTGCGCTTAGTTGCACAGACCGTCCCGCAGGCCGAGCCCCTCGTCAAGGGTGCGTCCCGGAACAGGCACGGGCTGAGGGTTCGCACGAATTCACCGGAATACCCGGGCACGCCGCGTCCGGGCGATGACGACCAGGACGCCCAGATGTGGTTCTTGGTGGTCCAGGGCTGCGCAGCAAACGGACTGATGCGCGAGCCCGGCGACGCCTCGGAGTCGGTCACGGTCGCGGGCTACAAGGGCGGCACGGTCCTGGCCTCTACCGCAGCTCCGGCAGGGGCCGGAGCGGTCCCTCAGGCCTCCGATCCCCATTCGCTGCCGCGCCCCGCTTCCGGCTCGCGGCTTCCGTGCGGAGTGAAGGTGAAGGCCGAGGTGTCGTGGTCGAGGTCGATCGTCAAGGACGCGTCCAGGGCCTTGGCCAGGCGGGTGAGCAACGGGAGAGTCGGCACCGAGTCCCCGCGCAGGGCCATGACCGTGCCTCACAGGCGTCCTGAGCGTCCATATGCCGGTGCCGCCGCCCGGTCGGGCCGGAGGCCCGCCCGGCTTCCCGGGGCACGCAGTTCGCACCAGACCGTCTTGCGGTACGGGGCCTGCTCCACGCCCCACCGCAGGGCGAGCGCGTCCAGCAGTTGGAGGCCTCGGCCCGACGTGCCCTCCGGGCCGGTCTCCCGGAGGACCGGCCAGATCGCCGCCGCGGGGTCGCTCACCGCGATCCGTACGCGGCCCGAGGGCGTCGCGCTCACTCGTAGCGACACCGGCGTGCGCTCCCCCACGTGGGTGATCACGTTGGCCAGCAACTCGCTGACGCACAGCAGGAGATCGCCCGCCTCGTCGCCGTCGAACCGTTCCCGCAGTATCTGCCGTACCTCCGGCACGGCCTGCGGGACCGCCAGGAATCTCAATGATGAAGTCAAGCCGTCTGCGTGACCGGTGGGGCGGAGGTGAACAGCCTCTTGTCACGCAGCATCGCCCAGAGCACGTCGACT